>NZ_JBIWJU010000014.1:0-308341 GCF_044765285.1 Streptomyces sp. NPDC102490 | reverse complement strand
TCGTCGGTGACCATTTCCAGGGTCAGCTCGTCGTGGTTGCGCAGGAAGATGCCCCACTGGCAGCCCGACGGGATCGCCGGGGTCTTGGCGAGGATCTCGGAGACCGGGTAGCGCGACTCCCTTCTGACCGCCATGAAGATGCGCGGCATCACCGGGAAGTGGAAGGCCATGTGGCACTCGTCGCCGCCGGCCGCGAAGTCGCCGAAGTAGTCGACGACGTCCTCCGGCCACTGGTTGGCCTCCGCCAGTACCACCGTGTCCGGATACTGCGCGTCGATCTCCTTGCGCACCCGCTTCAGGAAGGCGTGCGTGGCCGGGAGGTTCTCGCAGTTGGTGCCCTCCTCCTGGTAGAGGTAGGGCACCGCGTCCAGCCGGAACCCGTCGATGCCCAGGTCCAGCCAGAACTTCAGCGCGGAGATCATCTCCTCCTGCACGGCCGGGTTCTCGTAGTTGAGGTCCGGCTGGTGGGAGAAGAAGCGGTGCCAGTAGTACTGCTTGCGCACCGGGTCGTAGGTCCAGTTGGACGCCTCGGTGTCGACGAAGATGATCCGCGCGTCCTGGAACTGCTTGTCGTCGTCGGCCCAGACGTAGTAGTCGCCGTAGGGGCCGTCCGGGTTGGTGCGGGACTCCTGGAACCACGGGTGCTGGTCGCTGGTGTGGTTCATGACGAAGTCGATGATCACGCGCATACCGCGCTGGTGGGCCGCGTCCACGAACTCCACGAAGTCGGCGAGGTCGCCGAACTCGGGCAGGACGGCGGTGTAGTCGGAGACGTCGTAGCCGCCGTCGCGCAGCGGTGACTTGAAGAAGGGCGGGAGCCAGAGGCAGTCCACGCCCAGCCATTGCAGGTAGTCCAGCTTGGCGGTCAGGCCCTTGAGGTCGCCGACGCCGTCGCCGTTGCTGTCCTGGAAGGAACGGACGAGGACCTCGTAGAAGACGGCTCGTTTGAACCAGTCCGGGTCGCGGTCCTTGGCGGGAGTGTCCTCGAAGGTGTCCGGCACGGGCTCGTTGACGATCATGTGATGGGTGACCCTCCGATCTGCGGGTGGGACGGTCGCAGAACCGTGCAGACGTGCGCGGGCGTACGACCCGGCTCCAGGCGCACATAGTTGGCCCTGCCCCAGTGGTAGGTCTCGTCGGTCAGCTCGTCGCGCACCGGCACCGACTCGTGCCAGTCCAGGCCGAGGTGCGGCATGTCCAACGAGACCGTGGCCTCCTGGGTGTGGCGGGGGTCGAGGTTCACGACCACCAGAACCGTGTTCGACCCTTGCCGCTTCGAGTAGGCGATCACCTCCTCCTTGTCCGTCGGGTGGAAGTGCAGATCGCGCAGTTGGCGCAGAGCCGGGTTCTCGCGCCGGATGGTGTTGAGGCGGGTGATGAGGGGGGCGATGGTGGTGCCCTCGCGGGCGGCGGTGTCCCAGTCGCGGGGTTTGAGCTGGTACTTCTCGCTGTCGAGGTATTCCTCGCTGCCGTCGCGCAGGGGGGTGTTCTCGCAGAGTTCGTAGCCGCTGTAGATGCCCCAGGTGGGGGAGAGGGTGGCGGCGAGGACGGCGCGGACCTCGAAGGCGGGACGGCCGCCGTGCTGGAGGTAGGCGTGCAGGATGTCGGGGGTGTTGGTGAAGAGGTTGGGCCGCATGTAGGCGGCGGCCTCCCCCGACAGTTCGGTGAGGTAGTCGGTCAGTTCCTGCTTGGTGTTGCGCCAGGTGAAGTAGGTGTAGGACTGCTGGAAGCCGATCTGGGCGAGGGTGTGCATCATCGCGGGGCGGGTGAAGGCCTCGGCGAGGAAGATGACGTCGGGGTCGGCGTGGTTGACGGTGGCGATGACGCGTTCCCAGAAGGCGACGGGTTTGGTGTGGGGGTTGTCGACGCGGAAGATCCGCACGCCGTGGTCCATCCAGAAGCGCAGGACGCGCACGGTTTCGGCGACGAGTCCTTCGGGGTCGGCGTCGAAGGCGATGGGGTAGATGTCCTGGTACTTCTTGGGCGGGTTCTCGGCGTGGGCGATGGAGCCGTCGGGGCGGTGGTGGAACCAGTCGGGGTGTTTGTGGACCCAGGGGTGGTCGGGGGAGCACTGGAGGGCGAAGTCGAGGGCGATCTCCAGGCCGAGCCTGTCTGCTTCGGTGACGAAGTGGTCGAAGTCGTCGAGGGTGCCCAGGGCGGGGTGGACGGTGTCGTGGCCGCCTTCGGGGGAGCCGATGGCCCAGGGGACGCCGACGTCGTCGGGGGTGGCGGTGAGGGTGTTGTTGCGGCCCTTGCGGTGGGTGGTGCCGATGGGGTGGATCGGGGGGAGGTAGACGACGTCGAAGCCCATGGCGGCGATGGCGGGCAGGCGGCGGGCGGCGGTGCGGAAGGTGCCGTGGGGCTGGGCGGGGGTGCCCTCGGAGCGGGGGAAGAACTCGTACCAGGCGCCGTACAGGGCGCGTTCGCGCTCCACGAGCAGGGGCAGCGGGTCGGAGGAGGTGACCAGGTCCCGCAGGGGGTGGCGGGCCAGGACCGCGTCCACCCGGGGCGTCAACGCCGCCGCCAGCCGGGACGCGGACGGCCGGCTCTCGTCCCGCAGGGCGTCGACGGCGGCCAGCAGCTCGCGCCGGTCCTCGCTGCCGGGGACGTCGGCGGCGGCCCGCTCGTACAGCCGGGCGCCCTCCTCCAGGACCAGGTCCGTGTCCATCCCCGCCGGGATCTTGATCCGCGCGGTGTGCCGCCAGGTGGTGACCGGATCGCCCCACGCCTCCACGGTGTACGACCACAGCCCGGGTTCGCCCGCGGTCACCTCGGCGCCCCAGCGGTCGGTGCCGGGGGCCAGCTCCCGCATCGGCGTCCAGGGGCCCGGGCGGCCCCGTGGATCTCTCAGGACGACATTGGCGGCGACCGCGTCGTGCCCCTCGCGGAACACGGTGGCGGAGACCTCGAACGTCTCGCCGGTGACGGCCTTGGCCGGTCTGCGCCCCCGTTGGACGACCGGACGGACGTCCAGGACGGGGATGCGCCCGACGACGGTGGTGCTCTCCGCGGGGATTGCTGACGAGTGGTGCGTGGCGGGCATGACCGCTCCTGTCCGCGTCAACTGGGTGGGCGGATGACTCTGGGGAGGTGGGTCCTGCGAGAGGCGTGCGGGGTGTACCGCAGGAGCCTTCCCACACTCTTCCGGTGGGCAATCCGGCGCTTTGTTAACTACTCCCGCGTATGTCGACAACGCGACACACACGGCGACCTCTTGGTCGTTTTCCCGGATGCAGCTCCCGCAATCAGCGTTCGTCGCGACAGGTGCAGCTTTCCGTCTGGGCCGAACCGCCACAAGAAGGCCGACGGGGAAAGATCCGGCCATATCGACACGCCGTGCGCGTCAGATCTGTCCGGCGCACAGGGCGAAGGCCCCAGCGAGGGACACATCGCGCGGTAACGTCGTCCGGGTGAAGGCGATCCGTCGACTGACCGTCCGTCCCGTTCTCCCCGACCCCCTCCGGCCGCTCAGTGATCTGGCCCGCAATCTGCGCTGGTCCTGGCACCCGGAGACCCGCGACCTCTTCCAGTCCGTCGACCCCGAGTGCTGGACCGCGTCCGGCCGCGACCCGGTACGGCTGCTCGGCACCGTGCCGCCCGCGCGCCTCGCGGAGCTGGCCGAGGACCGGCGCTTCCTGCGCCGGCTGACCGCGGTGGCCGACGACCTCGACCACTACATGACCGGCGACCGGTGGTACCAGGCCCAGCCGGGCCGACTCCCGGCCGCCGTGGCCTACTTCTCGCCCGAGTTCGGCATCACCGCCGCGCTGCCCCAGTACTCCGGCGGCCTCGGCATCCTGGCCGGCGACCACCTCAAGGCGGCCAGCGACCTGGGGGTGCCGCTCGTCGGCGTGGGTCTGCTCTACCGCCACGGCTACTTCCGCCAGTCCCTGTCCCGGGACGGCTGGCAACAGGAGCACTACCCCGTCCTCGACCCCCACGAACTGCCCCTCGCCCCGCTCGAGGAGAGCGACGGCACCCCCGCGCACGTCGCCCTGGCGCTGCCCGGCGGCCGGGAGCTGCGGGCCCGCATCTGGCTGGCCCAGGTCGGCCGGGTGCCGCTGCTGCTCCTCGACTCGGACGTCGAGGAGAACGAGGGCGGCGAACGCGGCGTCACCGACCGGCTCTACGGCGGCGGCAGCGAGCACCGGCTGCTCCAGGAGATGCTGCTCGGTATAGGAGGTGTCCGGGCGGTGCGCACGTACTGCCGGCTCACCGGCCACGCCGCCCCGGAGGTGTTCCACACCAACGAGGGCCACGCCGGCTTCCTCGGCCTGGAACGCATCGCCGAACTGTGCGACCAGGGCCTGGAGTTCGGTGCCGCGCTGGAGGCGGTGCGGGCCGGCACCGTGTTCACCACCCACACCCCGGTCCCGGCCGGTATCGACCGCTTCGACCGCGAGCTGGTCGCCCGCCACTTCGGTCCCGACTCCGAACTGCCGCGCCTCGACGTCGACCGCGTCCTCAGGCTCGGCATGGAGACCTACCCCGGAGGCGAGCCCAACCTCTTCAACATGGCCGTGATGGGCCTGCGCCTGGCCCAGCGCGCCAACGGCGTCTCCCTGCTGCACGGCGGGGTCAGCCGGGGGATGTTCGCCGGCCTTTGGCCCGGCTTCGACGCCGACGAGGTGCCGATCACCTCCGTCACCAACGGCGTGCACGCCCCGACCTGGGTGGCCCCCGAGGTGCTCCGGCTCGGCGCCCGGCAGATCGGCGCGCAGCGGGCCGAGGACGCGCTGACCGTCGGCGGCTCGGACCGCTGGGACTCGGTCGCCGACATCCCCGACCAGGACATCTGGGAGCTGCGCCGCACCCTGCGGTCCCAGCTCGTCGACGAGGTGCGCGAGCGGCTGCGCGCGTCCTGGCGGCAGCGGGGCGCCGGGACGGCCGAGCTGGGCTGGATCGACGACGTCCTCGACCCGGACGTGCTCACCATCGGGTTCGCGCGGCGCGTCCCGTCGTACAAGCGGCTCACGCTGATGCTGCGCGACCGGGACCGGCTGATGGACCTGCTGCTGCATCCCGAGCGGCCGATCCAGATCGTCGTCGCGGGCAAGGCGCACCCGGCCGACGAGGGCGGCAAGCGCCTGGTGCAGGAGCTGGTGCGGTTCGCGGACGACCCGCGGGTGCGCCACCGCATCGTGTTCCTGCCGGACTACGGCATGGCGATGGCGCAGAAGCTCTACCCCGGCTGCGACATCTGGCTGAACAACCCGCTGCGGCCGCTGGAGGCCTGCGGCACGTCCGGCATGAAGGCGGCGCTCAACGGCTGCCTCAACCTGTCGGTCCTCGACGGCTGGTGGGACGAGTGGTACCGGCCCGACTTCGGCTGGGCGATTCCCACCGCCGACGGCGTCGGCACCGACCCGGACCGGCGCGACGCCATAGAGGCCAACGCCCTCTACGACCTGCTGGAGCAGCGGATCACCCCGCGCTTCTACGAGCGGGGTGCGAGCGGGCTGCCCGACCGGTGGCTGGAGATGGTGCGCAGGACCCTCAGCCTGCTCGGCCCGAAGGTGCTGGCCGGCCGCATGGTCCGCGAGTACGTCGAGCGGCTCTACGCCCCGGCCGCCGAGGCGCACCGCGCCATGGACCCGGACTCCGCGCGCGGCCTCGCCGAGTGGAAGGCGCGGGTGCGGGCGGCCTGGCCGGGGGTGAGCGTCGACCACGTGGAGACGTCCGCCGCCACCGCGAGCGCCGAACTCGGCGCCACCCTCGGGCTGCGGGTGCGGGTGAGACTCGGCGACCTCGCGCCGGAGGACGTGGAGGTGCAGGCGGTCTCGGGCCGGGTGGACTCCGAGGACCGGATCACCGACGCGTCGAAGGCGCCGCTGAAGCCGGTGGGCGGGCCGGACCTGGAGGGCCGCTGGGTGTACGAGGGGCCGCTCGCCCTGGACCGCACCGGCCCCTTCGGCTACACGGTCCGGGTCCTGCCCGCGCACCGGCTGCTGGCCTCCGGTGTGGAGACCGGTCTCGTCGCGGTGCCCTCGGGTGACCTGGTGGAGGCGGCGGGCCTGCTGATGCGGTGAGCACCGCGGCGGCCGGGCGGTGGCCGGCGGGGCGGGCTCAGTCCTCCTCCTCGTCGCCGCCGCTCAGCCGCCGCAGGACGGTGCCGCACCGGCGGGCGTAGGCGTGCTGGAAGGCGCGGGCGGCTGGTCCGCCGGCCTTGGCGTACCACTTGGCGGGGCGGCTGAAGGCGGACACGGTCAGCCACACGGTGCCGTCGCCCGTGCGGTCCACCACGAAGGCCTCCTCGCCGGACTCGGGGTGGCCGGGCAGGGTGCCGTAGGCCCAGCCGGCCCGGCGCGGCTCCTCCAGGGTCCACACCACCCGGCAGGGCGCCTTGATCATGCCGGCGAGGGTGACGGTGACGTCGACGCCGGGCGCGGCACGCTCCGCGCTTGCCTCGATGCCGACGCCCATCTCCCGGTGCATCTCCCAGGTGAGGACGGCCTCGACCGCCCGCCGGAACACCGGTTCGCCCTCCCCGAGGCGGGTGCGTACGTGCAGGGGACGGAAGCCGGGCGGGCAGGCGCCCTGCTCGCGGGTGGCACCGACGTCGTCGTACGTGAAGGACATGGGCACCAAGCGTAGGGCGGCACCCGGGAACCGGTGGTTCCGGGTGCCGCCCGTGGTGTCGCCGCGCGGACCGTTGCCGGTCAGCTCACGTTGATCGCGGACCAGGCCGCGGCCACCGTCTTGTACTCGGTGCTGGTCGAGCCGTACAGGGCCGACGCCGCGTTCAGGGTCGCCGTGCGGGCGGCCTTGTAGTTGGTCGTCGACGTCATGTACGTGGTCAGCGCCTTGTACCAGATCTGCAGCGCCTTGGCGCGGCCGATGCCGGTGACGGTGGAGCCGTTGTACGTCGGGGAGTTGTAGCTGACCCCGTCGACGGTCTTCGCCCCGCTGCCCTCGGCGAGCAGGAAGAAGAAGTGGTTGGCCGGGCCGGACGAGTAGTGCACGTCGACGTTGCCGAGGGTGGAGGACCAGTAGTCCTTGGACGCGCCGTCCTTGCTGGGCTTGTCCATGTAGCGCAGCGGGGTGCCGTCGCCGTTGATGTCGATCTTCTCACCGATGAGGTAGTCGCCCTTGTCGGCGGAGTTGGCCGCGTAGTACTCCACGCCGGTGCCGAAGATGTCGCTGGTCGCCTCGTTGAGGCCGCCGGACTCGCCGCTGTAGTTGAGGCCCGCGGTGTTGGAGGTGACGCCGTGGCTCATCTCGTGCCCGGCCACGTCCAGCGAGGTCAGCGGGCTGGTGTTGCCGTAACCGTCGCCGTAGGTCATGCAGAAGCAGCTGTCGGACCAGAAGGCGTTGACGTACTGGTTGCCGTAGTGGACCCGGGAGTAGGCCGCCTTGCCGTCGTTCTTGATGCCGTTGCGGCCGAAGGTGTTCTTGTAGAAGTCCCAGGTGACCTGCGCGCCGTAGGCGGCGTCCACGGCGGCCGTCTGGTCGGTGGAGGAGCTGGAGGCGGTGCCGGTGCCCCACACGTCGTCGGCGTCGGTGAACAGGGTGCCGGTGCCGGAGGTCTTGCGGGCCAGGTTGTACGTCTTGTGGCCGCCGCGCCCGGTGTCGTACAGCTGGTACGTCGTGCCCGACTTGTAGGTGCCGAGCGTCACCGTGCCCGAGTACAGGCTCTTGCCGGAGCCCGTCTCGATGCCCTGGTACTCGTGCAGCTTGGCGCCGGTGGCGGCGTCGGTGATGACGTGCAGCTCGTTGGGCGTGCCGTCGTCCTGGAGGCCGCCGACGACGGTCTCGTAGGCGAGGACCGGCTTGCCGTCGGCCGCCCAGATCACCTTGCGGGGCGCGGAGTCGGCCGCGGTCTTCGACGACCCGGCGTCCTTCGCGGCCCCCAGCGCCTGCTGCTCGGCCTTGGCCGCGGCGATCTTCGGCGTCACGGTGGCGACCTTGATGGCGGCGTTCGTCGCTCTGGTGACGCCCTGGGTCGCGCCGGACTTCGCCTGGTGCACGACGAGGTCGCCGCCGAGGACCGGCAGCCCCTGGTAGGTGCGCTCGTAGCGGGTGTGGACGGTGCCGTCGACGTCCCGCACGACGTCCTTGACGACCAGCTTCTCCTGGGCGCCGAGGCCTATCCGCTGGGCCGTCGCGGCCGCGGAGTGCTGCTGTTCCTGGATGAGCGCGGTGCGCGCGGAGTCCGACAGCAGCACCGGGGCGCCCGGCAGGGCCTTCGGCGCGGAGGTGTCGGCGGTGGCGCTGCCGGCGGTCAGGCCGGTGGTGAGCAGGGCGCCGGCCGCGACGGCGGTGGCGACGGCCAGCGTGCTGCGCTTGTGGCGCGCGAAGAGGGAGGACACACAAGCTCCTTCGGTGGGGAGTCCGGTCGGCTGGGGTGGCCGGCCGGCGTTGACTGCGAAGTTGTGCGATGGGTGAGGGAAGCGTGGCACCCGTGCCGCGTACATGTCAGGGGGGTCGAATGATGTTGGCCGAAAGTCGACGTCCGGGTGAATGTTGCGGAAACGTGAACCCGTGTGACCTCGGCAAAGCCGCAACCCCGCCCGCGTATGGGCTTGGCAAAAAGAGGGTGGTCGTGGGGAGGGCGCCGCCCCCGGGAATCGAACCTCCGGGGACGGCGCCCTGACTGGGGTGGGACGGTGCGGGCCCGCGGACGGGCCGGCCGGCCTACGGGAAGGTGAGACGCCAGGCGTCGATGTAGCCGGTGTCCGCCTGGCCCTGGTCCTGGACGCGCAGCTTCCAGGTGCCGTTGGCCGTTTCGGACGAGGCGTTGACCGTGTAGGTCTCGTGCACGTCCGCCGCCGGGTCGTAGCCGCTGTTCTTCAGGCGGTACGTCGACCCGTCCGGGGCCACCAGGTCGATCTGCAGGTCACCGCGCCAGGTGTGCACGATGTCCACGCCCACCTTGAGGTTGCTCGGCGCGTTGCCGGTGCGGCCGGAGACCGTGATCGAGGAGGTCACCGCGGCCCCGTAGTCGGGGATGTTCACGTTGGCGGTGTTCTCGACGGTCGTGCCGCCGCCGCCACCGCCGCCGGAGCGCGAACCGACGTTGATGCCCGCCCACGCGTCCTGCACCGCCTTGTACTCGGCGCTGTCGGTGCCGTACAGCTCACCGGTCGCGGCGAGGGTGCCGGTGCGGGCGCCCGCGTAGTTGGTGGTCGAGGTGAACTTGGTGGTCAGCGCGCGGAACCAGATCTTCTCCGCCTTGGCGCGGCCGATGCCGGTGACCGGGAGGCCGTCCGAGGTGGGCGAGTTGTACGTGACACCGTTGATGGTCTTGGTGCCGCTGCCCTCGCTCAGCAGGTAGAAGAAGTGGTTGGCCGGGCCGGACGAGTAGTGGACGTCCACCCCGCCGATCCCCGAGTACCAGGAGTCCTTGGACGCGCCGTCCTTGCTGGGCTTGTCCATGTAGCGCAGCGGGGTGCCGTCGCCGTTGATGTTGATCTCCTCGCCTATGAGGTAGTCACCGACGTCCGAGGAGTTGTTGGCGTAGAACTCGACCGACGCGCCGAAGATGTCGGACGTGGCCTCGTTCAGGCCGCCGGACTCGCCGCTGTAGTTGAGTCCCGCGGTGTTGGACGTGACGCCGTGGGTCATCTCGTGTGCGGCCACGTCGATGGAGGTGAGCGGGTTGGCGTTGCCCGACCCGTCGCCGTAGGTCATGCAGAAGCAGTCGTCCGACCAGAAGGCGTTGACGTAGTTGTTGCCGTAGTGGACCCGGGAGTACGCGCCCACGCCGTCGCCGCGGATGCCGGACCGGCCCTGCACGTTCTTGTAGTAGTCCCAGGTCAGCGCCGCCCCGTAGTGGGCGTCGGCGGCGGCGGTCTCCGCGTTGGACGCGGTGCCGTTGCCCCACACGTCGTCGGGCCCGGAGAAGAGCGTCCCGGTGCCGGAGGTGCCGCGGTTGAGGTTGTACGTCTTGTGGTTGCCGCGCGCCGTGTCGGTCAGCGTGTACGACGACCCCGACTGCGCGGTGCCCAGCGTCACCGTGCCGCTGTACATCGTGTTGCCGGTGCCGTTCTCGATGGCCTGGTACGTGTACAGCTCGGCGCCGGTGGCGGCGTCCGTGATCACGTGCAGCTCGTTCGGGGTGCCGTCCTCCTGGAGGCCGCCCACGACCGTCTCGTACGCGAGGACCGGAGTGCCGTTCGCCGCCCAGATCACCTTGCGCGGGGCGCGGTCGGTGTCCGGCCGCTCGGCTCCCGCGGCCTTCGCGGCGGACACCGCCTGCGCCTCGGCCTTCGCGGCGGACATCTTCGGCGTCACGGTGGCCGGCTTGATCGCCTTGGCCGTGGCCTTCACGACCTGCTCCGTCTTCCCCGCCGCACCGGCCACCACGAGGTCGCCGCCGAGGACGGGCAGGCCGTCGTAGGTGCGCTCGTAGCGGGTGTGCAGGGTGCCGTCGCGGTCCTTGAGCACGTCCCGGACGACCAGCTTCTCCTTGGCGCCCAGGCCCAGGTCGTCGGCGGTCTCGGCCTTGGTGGCGTTGGCGTCGCGGATCAGCTCGGCGCGCTGCGACGGGCTGAGCCGGACCAGCTCGCTGCCCTTCGCGGGGGAGGGGTCGGGGGCCGCGGTGGCGGTGCCGGACTGGACCGCCGTGGCGATCAGCGCCGCGACACCGGCCAGTGCGACGGCCGCGGCACGCCGGTGCGTGACACGGCGGGAGGAGACGGAAGAGGTGGTGTGGGAGGCGCGTCTGTGGGGAGTGCTGCTGCTCAACACTGACTCCTTCTGCGTGGCCGCGGGTCACGCGGCCAGGGGAGACCGGCCGGCGGGTGGCCGACCGGGCGGAACTGTGCGGTACGCAGAAACCACGTGCTACGAGCCGGCCGCGGCACAGCGCTCGTGGGGAAGCTGTGGGGGCGCTGTGGAGGGCCGACGGAAGAGTGGCAGGAGAAAGCGCTACTTGTCAGGGGCGCGTCAGCAAGTTGGCTGGAATTGGTCCGTTGACCGGGAGTTCACGTTCGATAAACGGAATCTTTGCCAGTCGGCGCTCCCGGGCGGGCTGCTGACCGCCCGTTCAGTCGGCGGCCCGGTCGGCGACCGGCGCCCCGTGCCAGGAACCCCACAGGGCCGCGTACGCCCCGCCGGCCGCCACCAGCGCGTCGTGCGTGCCCAGCTCGGTCAGCAGACCGTCCTCCATCACCGCGACCCGGTCGGCGTCGTGCGCGGTGTGCAGGCGGTGCGCGATGGCGATGACCGTACGGCCCTTCAGTACGGCGGCCAGCGCCTGCTCCGTGTGCCGGGCCGTCGTCGGGTCCAGCAGGGCCGTCGCCTCGTCCAGGATCAGGGTGTGCGGGTCGGCCAGCACCACCCGGGCCAGGGCGAGCTGCTGGGCCTGCGAGCCGTCCGTGGAGTGCCCCTTCGCACCCAGCTCGGCGTCGAGGCCTCCGGGCAGCTCCCGCACCCATCCCTCGGCGCCCACCGCGGCGAGCGCCGCCCACAACTCCTCATCGGTGGCCGCCGGTTCGGCGATCAGGAGATTGTCGCGGACCGTCCCCAGGAACACGTGGTGCTCCTGGGTGACCAGCACCACCTGACGGCGCAGCCGCTCAGGACCCAGCGCGACCACGGGCACCCCGCCCACCGTCACCGAGCCCCGGGTCGGCGCGTCGACGCCCGCCAGCAGCCGGCTCAGCGTGGTCTTGCCGGCCCCCGAGGAACCGACGACCGCCAGCCGCTCGCCCGGCCGCACGGTCAGGTCCACCCCGCGCAGCACCTCCCCGCCCCGTTCGTAGGCGTACCGCACACCGGACACGTCGATCCGGTCGTCCGCGGGCACCGCCGACTCGTCCGCCGTCGCCCGCGGGGCCGCCGCCAGCCCCTCCACCCGGGCGAAGGAGGCGCTGCCGGCCTGGAGCTGCTCGACCCGCATCAGCACCTCGTCGAGCGGCCCGGCCAGCTGCTGGAGGTACACGGCACAGGACACCACCGTCCCCAGGCTCGCCGCTCCGTGGGTGTGCAGGACCCCGCCGAGGAGCAGTACGCCCGCCACCGGAAGCACGTAGGAGATGTCCACCGCCGGGAAGAACACACTGCGCAGGAACAGCGTCCGGAACCGGGTGCGCCGCGAGACCTCCAGCGCCTCGCGGTTCGCCGCCACGCGCCGCTCCGCCAGCCCGAACGCCTCGACCGTGCGGGCCCCCGCCACCGTGGCGGCCAGGCTCTCGGCGACGTCCGAGCCGGCCGCGCCCTCGGCCAGATAGCCGGCCCGCGCCCGGCGCAGGTACCAGCGCAGCGCCAGCCAGGCCGGGGTCAGCCCGAGCACCCCGACCAGACCGAGCAGCGGGTCGAGCACGAACACCGCGCCCATGAGGAACAGCGCCTGCACCGCGTTGACCAGCAGCTCGGGACCGGCGTCGCGCAGGGTCGTGCCCACGGCGGTCACGTCGGCGGTGCCGCGCGTCGTCAGGTCCCCGGTCCCCGCTCGCTCCACCACGGACGCGGGCAGCGCGAGCGCCCGCTCCACGTACCGCTCCCGCACCCGCGCGAGCGTCCGCTCCCCGAACCGGTGCCCCACGTACCGGGCCCAGCGGGCCAGCAGCAACTGCGCCAGCGCGCACAGCAGGATGGCGAGGGCCATCCGGTCCACGGCGTCCACCCCGCCCCCGCCGCGCACCTCGTCCACGATCCGGCCCAGCAGCCAGGGACCCGCGAGACCGGCCAGGGCGGCCAGCGCGTTGAGACCCAGGACGACCGCGAAGGACCGCCGGTCGGCCCGCACGAGGCCGGCCGCCGCGCGGCGGACGTCGGTGCGCTCGGCGACGGGCAACTGTGTCATCGGGCCGGTTCCCCTTCTTCGGCGTCCTCGTCGTCCCGCGCGACCAGGGCGCGGTATCCCGGTTCGGTGTCCAGGAGTTCGCGGTGTGTGCCGGTGGCGGCGACCTTGCCGTCGACCAGGTGGTGCACCACGTCCGCGCGGTCGAGGAGGAGCGGTGAGGTGGCGGCCAGCACGGTGGTCCGGCCCTGGCGGGCGTGCTTGAGGCGGTCGGCCACGGTGGCCTCCGTGTGGGCGTCCAGGGCGGAGGTGGGCTCGGCGGCGAGGAGGATCTCGGGGTCGGTGAAGAGGGCGCGGGCCAGGCGGATGCGTTGGCGTTGTCCGCCGGACAGGTCGCGGGCCTGGGCCGCGAGCTGGGTTTCCAGTCCGTCTGGGAGGGCGCGGACTATGTCTTCGGCCGCGGCGGCGTGGAGGGCTGCGGTGAGGTTCGCTGTCGCGTCTGCCCGGGTGTGTTGTGGGGCGTCTGCGGGTGCGTTGTGGCTGGTCGCGCCCACGCGGCGGAGCCGCACATCGACACTGCCCGCGCCCCTGGGGGCGATGTCCTGAGCGCCTATGACATCGCTCAGGGTGCCTGCGAAGAGGTCGGCTTCCGGGTCGGCGACCAGGATGCGGGCGCGGATCTGGGGGAGGGGGATGTCGGCCAAGGGGGTGTCTCCCCAGGTCGCGTCTGACGGGGTGTAGCGGCCCAGGCGGTCCAGGATCTCGGTGGCGTCGGACGGGCGGGAGGTGACCAGGGCGGTCAGGCGGCCGGGGGTGATCCGTACGCCCGAGGCCGGGTCGTAGAGCACCGAGGGTTCCGCGGGGGCGTCCCGGGTGCCCGTGTCCGGTTCCGGTTCCAGGCGCAGGAAGGCGACGACGCGGCGGGCGGCCACCACGCCGCGGCTGAGCTGGTGGCCCATCTCGATGAGGAACGCCACCGGCCAGCCCAGCGCGACGACATAGCCGTACACCGACACCAGCTCGCCCACGCTGATGTGCCCCTGCGCCGCCTGCCGGGCGCCCAGCCAGGTCACCAGGGCCAGGAACAGCACCGGCAGCCCCACCCCGAGGGCCTGGATCCAGCTGGTCACCGCGCCGACCCGGTAGCCCTGCTCGCGCAGCAGGCCCGAGTCCCGGCGGAAGGCGTCCGCGACCAGGCCCTTGCCGCCCAGCCCGTTCAGCACCCGCAGTCCGCCCGCGAGGTCGCCGATCCGCGCGGTCAGCACGGACTGCCGCTCGCGGTACTCGGCCTCCCGGCCCTGAAGCCGTCCCATGAGCGGGCCGAGGAGCACCCCGAGCGCCGGCACCCCGAGCAGCACCACCAGGGCGAGCCGGGGCGAGACCGACAGCATCATCCCGCCGACCGCCGCGTAGGCCACGATCGCGCCGACGCCCGGCCCCACGGCCGTCAGGGACGTGCTGATGGTCTGCACGTCGCCCACCCCGATGGTGACGACCTCACCGGCCCCCACCTGCCCGCGCAGCGCCGCCCCGAGCCGCGTGGCCTGACCGACGACCACCTTCACCGTGCGGAAGTTGGCGTCCAGCCGCACCTTCGTCATCGTGCGGTGCCGCAGCACGCCCAGCCAGGCGTTGACCCCGCCGACGGCCACCATGGCGCCCGTCCAGCCCGCCAGCGCGCCCAGGTCGCCGGAGGCCAGGCCGTGGTCGACCGCTCGGGCCATCAGGTACGGCGTCGCCGCCAGCAGCACCATCCAGGCGCTGGCGAGCACCGCCCCCGCCAGACACCGGGGCCACTGCCGCCGGACCAGCCACCCCAAGTACCGCCAGCCGCCCCGGTGGTCCGGTGCGCCGGGGTCCTCGTACGCGTCGATCCTCACGCCAGACTGTCCCGCCACGCCCGGTGCAGATCCGCGAACCGGCCCGTACCGGCGATCAGTTCGTCCGGGGTGCCGTCCTCGACGATCCGGCCGTGCTCCATCACCAGCACCCGGTCGGCGATCTCCACCGTGGACAGCCGGTGCGCGATGACGACCGCCGTACGGCCCTTCAGCACCGTCGCCATCGCCCGCTGCACCGCCCGCTCCCCGGGGATGTCCAGCGAACTGGTCGCCTCGTCCAGGATCAGCACCGCCGGGTCCGCGAGCAGCGCCCGCGCGAACGCCACGAGCTGCCGCTGACCGGCGGAGATGCGGCCGCCCCGCTTGCGCACGTCGGTGTCGTAGCCGTCCGGCAGCGCGGCGATGAAGTCGTGGGCGCCGATCGCCTTCGCCGCCCGCTCGATCTCCTCCCGGGTCGCCTCCGGACGGCCGATGGCGATGTTGTCGGCGACCGTGCCGGAGAACAGGAACGCCTCCTGCGTCACCATCACCACCCCGCGCCGCAGTTCGGGCACGGCTAGGTCGCGCAGGTCGGTGCCGTCCAGCAGGACCCGCCCTGCGGACGGGTCGTAGAACCGGGCGAGCAGCTTGGCCAGCGTCGACTTGCCCGCGCCGGTCGAGCCCACCACGGCGACCGTCTGCCCGGCCGGGAGCGTCAGGTCGAAGCGCGGCAGCACCTCGCCGCCGGTGGGGTAGCCGAAGCTCACCGCGTCGAAGACCACCTCGCGGCCGGGGTGCTGCGACGCCGGCGGCGGCAGCTCCTTCGGCACGGTCGGCTCGGGCACCGACGGCGTCTGGGCCAGCAGCCCGGCGATCTTCTCCAGCGAGGCCGCCGCCGACTGGTACGAGTTGAGGAACATGCCCAGCCGGTCGATCGGGTCGTACAGCCGGCGCAGGTACAGCACCGCCGCCGCCAGCACACCCAGCGCGAGCGTGCCGTCCGCGACCCGGTAGGCGCCCCACAGCACGATGCCCGCGACGGTCGTGTTGGCGACCAGGCGGGAACCGACCACGTAACGGGCCATCTCCAGCAGGGCGTCGCCGTTGGTCCGCTCGTGCCGGCGGTTCAGCACCGCGAAGTCGGCGTCGTTGGCGGCCTCCCGGCGGAAGGCGCGCACCGGCCGGATGCCGTTCATCGTCTCCACGAACTTCACGATCACCGCCGCGATCGCGGTGGACCGCTGCCGGTACACCCGCCCCGCGCGCCGCTGGTAGAGCCGCACCAGCGCGTACAGCGGCACGAACGACGCCACCGCCACGGCGCCCAGGCCCCAGTCCAGCCAGAGCAGCAGCGCGGCGATGTAGACGAAGGACAGGATGACCGTCACCAGCTCCTGGAGGCCCTCGTCGAGCAGCTCGCGCAGGGACTCCACGTCCGTGGTGGAGCGGGAGATGAGACGGCCCGAGGTGTAGCGCTCGTGGAAGTCGACGCTCAGCGCCTGCGCGTGCCGGAAGATACGGCCGCGCAGGTCGAGCAGCACGTCCTGGCTGACCCGGGCCGCGGCGGCGATGAAGGCGTACTGGAGCGCGCCCGCCGCCAGCGAGCAGAGCAGGTAGCCGGCGCCCACCGCGACCAGCGGACCGTGGTCGTCGTCCCGCAGGGCCGGCACGGCATGGTCGATGGCGTACGCCACCAGCAGCGGGCCCGCCTGCACCGCCGCCTGCTGGAGCAGCAGGAGCAGGACGGTGAGGGCGACCCGGGCCTTCATCGGCAGCAGCAGGGAGCGCAGCAGGGTGCCGGTCGCGCCCGGCGGGCTGGGCAGGACGTCCTGGTCGAAGCCGCCGTCGGCGGGGTGGTCCGCCGCCTCGGCCTGACCCCGGTGCCGCGGGTCCTCCGGCTGCTCCCGGTCCGGCGCGGTGGCCGTGGGCGCGGTCATCGGCCGTCCCCTTCCTGGGTTTCCCCGTCCCTCTCGGGCCCGTCGAGCCCGGACATCAGACGGGCGTACTCGGCGTTGGTGCGCAGCAGTTCGTGATGGGTGCCGACGGCGGCGATGCGGCCCTCGGAGAGCAGGGCGACGCGGTCGGCGAGCAGGACGGTGGAGGGGCGGTGGGCCACGATCAGCGCGGTGGTGTCCGCGAGGACCTGCCGCAGGGCGGCCTCCACGGCGGCCTCCGTGTGCACGTCCAGCGCGGACAGCGGGTCGTCCAGGACCAGGAACCTCGGTCTGCCCACCACCGCCCGCGCGAGCGCGAGGCGCTGACGCTGGCCGCCGGAGAGGCTGAGGCCCTGCTCGCCGACCTGGGTGC
The DNA here is from genome assembly GCF_044765285.1 of Streptomyces sp. NPDC102490. Classification (NCBI taxonomy): domain Bacteria; kingdom Bacillati; phylum Actinomycetota; class Actinomycetes; order Kitasatosporales; family Streptomycetaceae; genus Streptomyces; species Streptomyces sp. NPDC102490. Next base: position 291,529 of record NZ_JBIWJU010000014.1, on the reverse strand, counting down.
CGGTGCCCTGGGGGAGCGCGTGCGCGAAGCCGGCCTGCGCGACGGCGAGGGCCCGGTCCAGCTCCTCCTCGCCGGCGCCCTCGCCGGACCCCATCAGCACGTTCTCGCCGACGGTGGCCGAGAAGAGGGTCGGCTCCTCGAAGGCCACGGCGACCATCGAGCGCAGCTCCTCGCGGGACAGGGCGGTGATGTCCTGCCCGTCCAGCGTGATCCGTCCCCCGGTCACCTCGTGCAGGCGCGGCACGAGCGCGGTCAGCGTCGTCTTCCCGCTCCCGGTGGCACCGACCAGGGCCATGGACTCACCGGAGCGGATGTGCAGGTCTACGTCCGTCAGGAGGGGCGTGGAGTCGGGGGCGGCGTCGGGGTAACGGAACCGCACGTGCTCGAACCGGAGGCCTTGGAGCTGACCGGCGCCGGTACTGACGTCGGGCACGGGGCGCTGCTCGCTCGGAGGTGCCGCAGCTGGGTCGGCTTCCACCTCCGCGTCCATCACCTCGAAGTACCGGTCCGTGGCCGTCGCCGCCTCCTGGCTCATCGCCAGCAGGAAGCCGATGGACTCCACCGGCCAGCGCAGCGCCAGCGCCGTCGACAGGAACGCCACCAGCGTCCCCGCCGACAGCGACCCGTCCGCCACCTGCACCGCCCCGACCACCAGCGCCGCCCCGATCGCCACCTCGGGCAGCGTCACGATGACCGCCCAGATGGCCGCCAGCAGCCGCGCCTTGCGCAGCTCCGTGCCCCGCAGGGTGTGCGACAGCTCGTGGAAGGCGCGGGCCTGGCTGCGGTGCCGCCCGAACCCCTTGATGATCCGGATGCCGAGCACGCTCTCCTCGACCACGGTGGTCAGGTCCCCGACCTGGTCCTGCGCGCGCCGCGCCACCGCCGAGTACTTCTTCTCGAAGATCCCGCAGGTGATCATCACCGGGATGGCGGGCCCGAGGATGACCAGCCCCAGCGTCCAGTCCTGGACCAGCATGATGCCCACGCCGACCAGGATCGTCACGCCGTTGACCAGCAGGAACGTCAGCGGGAAGGCGAGGAACATGCGGAGCAGCATCAGATCCGTCGTCCCGCGCGAGAGCAACTGCCCCGACGCCCACCGGTCGTGGAAGGCCACCGGCAGGCGTTGCAGGTGCCGGTACAGGTCCGCGCGCATGCCCGCCTCGACCCCCGCCAGCGGCCGGGCCACCAGCCACCGCCGGAGCCCGAACAGCAGCGCCTCCGCCAGCCCGAGGAGCAGCAGGTACAGCGCCCCGAGCCACACGCCCGCCGGATCGCGGTCGGCGACCGGCCCGTCCACCATCCACTTCAGCACGAGCGGGATCACCAGCCCCACGCAGGAGGCGAGGATCGCCACCACCGCGGCCGTCCCCAACCGCGCGCGCACCGGCCGCACATAGGGCCACAGCCGCAGCAGGGCACGTACGGTGGAACGCTTCTCCCCGGTCTTTGGGGCGGCTTCCGGACCGGGCTCGGGAGCGAGATCCGTGGCGGGGGCAGGTGTCGTGGGCATCAGGAGCGAGCCTACGGTTCACCACTGACACTGCCCACCGAGTTTCGGGGGGCCACCGGGGTCGTACGGGGGCATCCACCGATCGGCTGATGCGCCTTCGAGCGCGTCGGCCGATGTGCCGGACGCCCGCCCGCCGGGACGCTGGTGCCATGCCCGTCATCGAAGTCACCGACCTGCGCAAGTCCTACGGCGGACGCCCCGTCGTCGACGGTGTGTCCTTCGCCGTCGAGGAGGGCGAGATCTTCGGCGTCCTCGGCCCCAACGGCGCCGGCAAGACCACCACCGTCGAGTGCGTCGAGGGACTGCGCGTCCCCGACGCCGGCCGGGTCCGGGTCACCGGGCTCGACCCCGTCGCCGAGCACCGGCGGGTCGCCGAGGTCCTCGGCGCCCAGCTCCAGCAGAGCGAACTCCAGCCCAAGCTCACCGTCCGCGAGGCCCTGGAGCTGTACGCGGCCTTCTACCCGAAGCCCGCCGACTGGCGCCCGCTCGCCGAACGGCTCGATCTCGCCCCGCTGCTGGACACCCGGTTCGCCAAGCTCTCCGGTGGCCAGAAGCAGCGCCTGTTCATCGCGCTCGCGCTGGTCGGCGACCCCCGCGTCGTCGTCCTGGACGAGCTGACCACCGGCCTCGACCCGCGCGCCCGCCGGGAGACCTGGCAGCTGATCGAGGACATCCGCGCGAGCGGGGTCACCGTCCTGCTGGTCACCCACTTCATGGAGGAGGCCCAGCGCCTGTGCGACCGGATCGCGGTGATCGACCGGGGCCGCGTCGTCGCGCTGGACACCCCGGCCGGACTGATCCGGCGTTCGGCGGGCGCCACCGTCATCCACTTCACCCCGTCCGCGCCGCTGGACGAGGCGGACCTGCGCGCGCTGCCCGGACTCGCCTCCGCCGAGCTCAAGGACGGCCGCGTCACCCTGTCCGGCACGGACGAGACGGTCAACGCCGTCATCACCCTGCTCGCCCGCACCCGCGTCACCGCCCACCAGCTCCGGGTCACCGACACCACGCTGGACGACGCCTTCCTGGACCTGACGGAGGCCACCGCATGACCACCGACGTCTTCGACACCGCCGTACTGAGGACCGAGCTGCGGCTGTTCCGCCGCGAACCCGGCGCGCTGTTCTGGATGCTGGTGTTCCCGACGCTGCTGCTGGCGATCCTCGGGTCCATCCCGTCCTTCCGCGAGGCCGACCCCTCCTTCGGCGGACTGCGCCCGGTCGACGCCTACGTGCCGGTGGCGGTGCTGCTCGGCCTGACCTTCGGCGGTCTCCAAGGCATGCCGCAGGTGCTCACCGGTTACCGGGAGCGCGGCATCCTGCGCCGGATGTCCGCCACGCCGGTGCGCCCGGCGGCGCTGCTGTCCGCGCAGATGGTGGTGTGCGGCGCGGCCGCCCTGGTCTCGGCGCTGCTCGCGCTCACGGTCGGGCGGCTCGCCTTCGACGTGGGCCTGCCCGAGCAGCCCCTCGGCTACCTCCTGGCGCTGCTCCTGGCCGTGCTGGCCGCGCTCTCCCTGGGCGCCGTGCTCTCCGCGCTCTCCCGCACCACGAAGATCGCCGGTGCGATCGGGTCGGCCGCCCTCTTCCCGGCGATGTTCTGCGCGGGCGTGTGGCTGCCGGTGCAGGCCATGCCGGACCTGCTGGCCCGGGTGGTCGGCTGGACCCCGTTCGGAGCGGCCGCGCAGGCCCTCAACGAGGCGGCGGCGGGCGACTGGCCGGGCTGGTCCCACCTGGCGGTGCTGGTGGGCTGGACGGTGCTGCTCACGGCGGCGGCCGCACGCTGGTTCCGCTGGGAATGAGCGGGAGCGAACGGGAGCGCACGGCAGCGAGCGCAAGGAGAGGCGGCCGCGTGTCCGACAATGACGCCATGACGGAGACGACGGCGGTCGACGAGCGGTGGGCGGCGTTCCACCGCTGGGGCCCGTACGCGCTGCTGGCCGTCGGGACCCTGGTCGCCTGGTCGGCGGCCGACGCCATCGGCATGACGACCGGCGAACGACGGGCGAGCGGCGCACTGATCGGCGCGGCCGTCGCGGTGCAGCTGTGGTGGAACCGGGCGGCGCGCACCCGCCCCGAACCGTCCCCGGCCGGCACCTGCTACTACGCCGTCCGCTGGGCCATCGGCTTCGCCCTCACCTGGCTGAACCCGCTGTTCGCCTTCTACGCGGTCGTCGGCTACTTCGGCGCCCAGTACCTGCTGCCCCGCAGACTGTGCCGGGCCGGACTGTTCGCCACCGCCGTCACCCTCGCGGGTTCGCAGTCCGGCGGGCTGCCGCCGAACGGGGTCATGGGCTGGGTGCTCTTCGGCGCGATCCTCACCGTCAACAGCATGCTGGTGGCCCTCTTCGCGCACTTCGCCGCGCTGGAGGAGGCCCGCGGCCGCGCCCGGGTCGAGACCATCGCCGAACTGGAACGCACCAACAACGCCCTCCAGCAGGCGCTCGACGAGAACGCCGCCCTCCACGCACAACTCCTCGTCCAGGCCCGGGAGGCGGGGGTCGCCGACGAGCGCAGGCGGCTGGCCGCCGAGATCCACGACACCCTCGCCCAGGGCCTGACCGGCATCATCGCCCAGCTCCAGGTCGTGGCGGCCATCCCGGACCCGGCACTCGGCCGCGAGCACCTGGACCGGGCCCTCGCCCTGGCCCGGCACAGCCTCGGCGAGGCCCGCCGCTCCGTGCACAACCTCTCGCCGGTCGCGCTGGCCGAGGACGGACTGCCGGACGCGCTGAAGAAGACCGTGACGGAGTGGGGCGCACGCACCGGCGTGCAGGCCCGGTTCACCGTCACCGGCACCGCCGAGCACCTCCACGACGAGGTCGCCGCCACGCTCCTGCGCATCGCCCAGGAGGCCCTGTCCAACACGGCCCGGCACGCCGCCGCCGGCCGGGTCGGCGTCACCCTCTCCTACATGGGCGACGAGGTCACCCTCGACATCCGCGACGACGGCCGGGGCTTCGACCCGCTGAGCGCGCGGGAGCACACCACCAGCGGCGGCTTCGGCCTCGACGGCATGCGGGCCCGCGCCGAGCGCATCGCCGGTTCGCTCACCGTGGAGGCCGAACCGGGACACGGCACGGCCGTCTCGGCTCGCGTACCGTTGGTCCGCCATGACCGATGACGCCCCGACCGACGCCCCGACCGCCGATGACGCCGTGATCTCCCTCCTCATCGTCGACGACCACCCCGTGGTCCGCGACGGCCTGCGCGGCATGTTCGAGTCCGCGCCCGGCTTCCGCGTCCTCGGCGAGGCGGCGGGCGGCACGGAGGCGCTGGCCCGCGCGGCCGTGCTCGACCCCGACGTGATCCTCATGGACCTGCGGATGCCGGGCGGTTCGGGCGTGGACGCCATCCGGGAGCTGACCCGGCGCGGAGCCCGCGCGAGGGTCCTCGTGCTCACCACGTACGACACCGACTCCGACACCCTGCCCGCGATCGAGGCCGGAGCGACCGGCTACCTCCTCAAGGACGCGCCCCGCGACGAGCTGTTCACCGCGGTCCGCGCGGCGGCCCAGGGCCGCTCGGTCCTCTCCCCGGCGGTCGCCTCCCGGCTGGTCTCCGCCGTCCGCGCCCCGAAGGCCCCCGGCGGCGAGCCCCTCTCCGCCCGCGAGCGCGAGGTGCTCGCCCTGGTGGCGCGCGGCACCTCCAACAAGGAGATCGCCCGGGAGCTGTTCATCAGCGAGGCGACCGTGAAGACCCACCTCACCCACCTGTACGCCAAGCTCGGCGTGAACGACCGCGCGGCGGCCGTCGCGACGGCGTACGACCGGGGCATCCTCGGCTGACGCCCCGGCCCGGACTCAGGCCGTCGGATAGGGCAGCAGCTGCCGGTCGGTGCGCTCCCAGGCCGCCTTCAACTCGGCCAGCAGCTGTGGCCGGTCGGCCGCGAGATCCGCCTGTTCCCGGGCGTCGGCGGCGAGGTCGTACAGGTGGTCGCGGCCCTGCGCGTCCTGGTAGTACTTCCAGTCGCCCCGCCGCAGCGCCCGGTTGCCCCGCACCCGCCAGAACAGGTCGCGTTCGGGCAGCCTCCGGCCCCGCAGCAGGTAGTCGGCGAGGCTGTGGCCGTCGAGGGGGTACGCCGGGTCCGGGCGCGCTCCGCCCAGTTCCAGCAGGGTGGCCGTCCAGTCGGGCGAGTAGACCGGCTCGTGGCTGACCTGCCGTCCGTCGACGCGGGCCGGCCAGCGCAACACGGTCGGCACCCGGATGCCGCCCTCCAGCAGCTGCGACTTGCCGCCGCTGAGCGGCCACTGGTACGAGAAGCGTTCGCCGCCGTTGTCGCTGGCGAAGACGACGACGGTGTTCTCCTCCTGGCCGGAGCGGCGCAGCGCGGCGAGCACCGTGCCGACGGAGGCGTCCAGGTTCTCCACCATCTCCCGGTACTTCTCCACCGAGCCGCGTCCTTGTGCAGCAGCGCGCCCAGCACGTTCCCGGCGCGCACCTCGGCGGCGATCGCGGCGCCGGTCTCCTCGTCGTCCTCGCCCAGCCACGGCCAGTGCGGCGTGGTGAAGTTCAGGTTGAGCAGCCAGGGCCGGTCGTGGCCGCGGCCCACGTACTCGACGGCCCGCTCGGTGAGGACGGTGGTGTAGTAGCGCAGGTCCTTGTACGTGGCGTCGCCCTCGTACAGGTCGTAGTCGCCGAGCTGGCCCAGCTTGGAGAAGTACTCCAGCGCCCCGCCGAAGTTGCCGAAGAACTCGTCCCAGCCGGACTTGGTCGGGCTGTAGTCGGGGAGCCAGCCGCAGTGCCACTTGCCGATCAGCGCGGTGGCGTAACCGGCCCGCTTCAGCAGGGACGCGAGGGTCGGGTGGTTCGGGTCCAGTCCCTGGCCGCGGTCGCCGATCGGCTCCGCGAGCCCGCCCTTCGTACGGCCCGGGTAGCGTCCGGTGTAGAGGCTGAACCGGGTGGGGGAGCAGGTCGCCGACCCCGCGTACGCCTGGGTGAACCGCACGCCCTGGGCGGCGAGCCGGTCCAGGTGCGGCGTCCTGATGTGCGGGGCGCCGTACGAGGACAGGTCCGCCCAGCCGAGGTCGTCGCCGAGGATGAACAGGATGTTGGGGCGCCTGCCGGGCCGGGCCCCGGTGCGGGCCGCGAACGGGCGCTCGGCGGGAGCGGTGGCCGGGGCGGGCGTGGCGGCCCCGGCGGTGGCGGACGCACCGGCGACGGCGCTCACCGCACCGCCGCCGACCAGGCCGCCGAAGAGGCGGCGGGACATCTCGGGCATGCGTGATCCCCTGGAGGACGAGGTCGGAGGTGCGCCGAAGCGGCGCCGACCAGGGACGCTTCCAGGCACGCGGAGACCCGGTCAAGAAGATCGCCGCCGAGTTCACGCAGCCGCAACGGGCCGCAACGGGTGGCAATGAGCCGCAACGGGCCGCAACAAACCGCCCGGAACCGCGCTGCTCAGCCGCTCGCCCGCAGCAGCAGCACCGTCCGCCCCGGCACCGTGATCTCCGCGCCCGCCGGATGCACGGCCCCGGGCGCCTCGTCCTGCTCCTCCCGGCCGGTGTCGACGACCACCTCGTACCGCTCCGCCCACGGGGCGCCCGGCAGGACGACGCCGGCCGGCTCCTCGCCCGCGTGCAGGACGGCCAGGAAGCTGTCGTCGGTGATCGGGTCGCCGTGCTCGTCCCGGCCCGGGATGTCCCGCCCGGACAGGTACATGCCCAGGGTGGCGGCGGGGGCGTACCAGTCCCGCTCCGTCATCTCCGTGCCGCCCGCGGTGAACCAGGCCAGGTCGCGCAGGCCGTCCGCGGAGTGCGCGCGGCCGGAGAAGAAGGCCCGGCTGCGCAGCACCGGGTGCCGGTGGCGCAGGGCGATCAGACGCGAGGCCAGGGCGAACAGCGGGCGCCACTCCGGGTCGTCCAGGAGGCTCCAGTCCACCCAGCTGGTCTCGTTGTCCTGGCAGTAGGCGTTGTTGCTCCCGCGCTGGGTGCGGCCCATCTCGTCGCCCGCGACCAGCATCGGCACCCCGGTCGACAGCAGCAGCGTGGTCAGCAGGTTGCGCAGCTGGCGGCGGCGCAGCGCACGCACCCGGGCGTCGTCCGTCTCGCCCTCCGTGCCGCAGTTCCAGGACCGGTTGTCGTCCGTGCCGTCCCGGTTGCCCTCGCCGTTGGCCTCGTTGTGCTTGCGCTCGTACGACACGAGGTCCCGCAGCGTGAAGCCGTCGTGCGCGGTGACGAAGTTGACCGAGGCGTACGGCCGCCGCCCGCCCCACGCGTACAGGTCGCTGGAGCCCGACAGGCGGTACCCCATCTCCCGCACGTCCGGCAGCGCGTGCCGCCAGAAGTCCCGCACCGCGTCGCGGTAGCGGTCGTTCCACTCCGTCCACAGCGGCGGGAAGGCCCCCACCTGGTAGCCGCCCGAGCCCACGTCCCACGGCTCGGCGATCAGCTTCACCCGGCGCAGCACCGGGTCCTGCGCGATCACCGCGAGGAACGGGGAGAGCATGTCGACGTCGTGCATCGAGCGGGCCAGCGCCGCCGCCAGGTCGAAGCGGAAGCCGTCCACGCCCATCTCGGTGACCCAGTAGCGCAGCGAGTCGGTGATCAGGCGCAGCACGTGCGGCTGGACGACGTGCAGGGTGTTGCCGCAGCCGGTGTAGTCGGCGTACCGGCGGGCGTCGGGCTGGAGGCGGTAGTAGCCGCGGTTGTCGATGCCCTTCAGGGAGAGCGTCGGGCCCAGCTCGCCCGCCTCCGCCGTGTGGTTGTAGACCACGTCGAGGATCACCTCGATGCCGGCCGCGTGCAGCGCGCGCACCATCCGCTTGAACTCGCCGACCTGCTCACCGGTGGTGCCGGAGGCGGCGTAGCCGGCGTGCGGGGCGAAGTAGCCGACCGAGTTGTAGCCCCAGTAGTTCTTCAGGCCGCGGTCCAGCAGGTGGCTCTCGTGCGCGAACTGGTGCACCGGCAGCAACTCCACCGCCGTCACGCCCAGCCGCGTCAGGTGCTCGATCGCCGCCGGGTGCGCGAGGCCCGCGTACGTGCCGCGCTCCTCGGGCGGTATGCCGGGGTGGAGCTTGGTGAAACCGCGCACGTGCAGCTCGTAGATGACCGAGTCCGCCCACGGCGTCTTGGGCCTGCGGTCGTCCGACCAGTCGTCGTCGTCGTGCACCACGACGCCCTTGGGGACGTACGGCGCCGAGTCCCGGTCGTCGCGCACGGTGTCCGCCACCCGCTGCTCCGGCCAGTCCCGCACATGGCCGTACACCTCGGGCGGCAGGCCGAAGTCGCCGTCCACGGCGCGGGCGTACGGGTCGAGGAGCAGCTTCGCCGGGTTCCAGCGGGCGCCGGTCCAGGGGTCCCAGCGGCCGTGCACCCGGTAGCCGTAGCGCTGCCCGGGCCCCACGCCCGGCACGAAGCCGTGCCAGATCTCGTGGGTCAGCTCGGTCAGCCGCACCCGGCTCTCCCGGGCGGCGGGGCCCGGCCCGTCGAACAGGCACAGCTCCACCGCCTCCGCCCCGCCCGCCCACAGGGCGAAGTTGGTCCCCGCCACCTGGCCGGGCCCGGTCCGGAACCGGGCGCCCAGCGGCACCGGGGTGCCAGGGCGGGCCGGTACGGCGGGCGGCGGCGCGGCGCGCCGCGCGCCGTTGACCACGACGGCGGGGTGGCCGTCCGCGGCGGCCCGCTCCCCGGGCACCGCCTCCTGCTCGGCTGCGCTGGACACCTGTCGGCCTCCCACGGCTCGTGGAACGACGTCCGGCAGGAGGGCGTACGGCGTCCCGGCCGCTGCTCCCCGATCGCGTCGTCCTCCCCACAGTTCTGCCCAGAGTTCTGCCCACCGGGTGGCTCGCACTCACGTTTCCCCGGGGCCGGCCGGTCGTTACGGGTGGATGTGAGGCACGTACACGAGCGCGCACGGCGCGCGGGCGCCGCGCTGGCCGCCCTACTGACCTGGGCAGGACTGCTGGCCGGGGCCGCGGGATGCACCTCGGACGGCGGCGGCGCCGGGTCCGGGATCGGCTCGGGCATCGGCGAGATGTTCGGCAAACAACCCGCCGCCGAGGACGTCATCCGCGTCACCCCGGACGACGGGAGCAAGTCGGTGCGCCCGGACGGGAAGCTGTCGGTGCGGGTGCCCGACGGGCGCCTGGAGTCGGTGAAGGTGGTCAGGTCGCAGGACGCGCAGGAGACCCCGGTGCCCGGCCGGATCTCCGAGGACGGCCTCAGCTGGCGGCCCGACGACGACCGGCTCGCCCTCGCCGCCAAGTACACGGTCGACGCCGTCGCCCTGGACGGCGGCGGACACCGCTCGGCCCGGCACACCACGTTCACCACCGAGGTCCCCGAGGAACGCTTCATCGCCTACGTCGCCCCCGAGAACCGCTCGGTCGTCGGCACCGGCATGATCGTTTCGCTGGACTTCAACCGGGAGATCACCGACCGCGCCGCCGTCGAACGCGCTATCACGGTCACCGCCAAGCCCGCCGTCGAGATCCGCCCCCACTGGTTCGGCAAGGACCGCCTCGACTTCCGCCCGAGGGAGTACTGGAAGCCCGGCACCGAGGTCACCGTCGACCTGGACCTGCGGGACGTCGAGGGCGCCAAGGGGGTCTACGGGCTCCAGCACAAGAAGGTCTCCTTCACCGTCGGCCGCAGCCAGGTCTCCCGCGTCGACGCGGCCGAGCGGACCATGCAGGTGCGCCGGGACGGCACCCTGCTGGCCACCGTGCCGATCACCGCGGGAGCGCCGACGACGCCCACCTACAACGGCCGGATGGTGATCACCGAGATGCTGGAGGTCACCCGCATGAACAGCCGCACGGTCGGCTTCGGCGGCGAGTACGACATCCCCGACGTCCCGCACGCCATCCGCCTGACCAGTTCGGGCACCTTCCTGCACGGCAACTACTGGGCGCCCGCCGACACCTTCGGCCGGGCCAACGTCAGCCACGGCTGCGTCGGGCTGCGCGACGACAAGGGCGGCGGTTCCGACACCCCGGCGGGCTGGTTCTTCGACCGCAGCCTCATCGGCGACGTCGTCGAGGTCGTCCACAGCAAGGACACAACCGTGGCCGCCGACAACGGTCTGGGTGGCTGGAACATGAACTGGAAGCGGTGGAAGGCCGGCGGCGCGGTGACGTGACGCCGGCCGCGCTCGCGGCACCCTCCCGCCAACTCGGTACGGAACAGTGACAATTGCCCTGTCCCTCGACCCCCTGGCCTGCGGTTACGATGCGCCGGTGCGCGCGGGCGCACTGGGGCGCGGGCCCGACCGGGCCCGGCGAGGGGAGAACAAGGTGAACGTGCGTCCGATAGCGGGGGCGGTACTCGGGCTGCTGATGCTGACCGTCACCGCGTGCGGTGGGAGCGGCTCGGGGGCCGGGGACGGCAAGGGGGAGAAGGGCAAGGACGCCACCGCGGCACAGAGCGAGCAGTCCGAGGCCGTCGTCACCGTCGCCCCCGTGAACGGGGCCAAGGGCGTCGACACCAGCGGCGCCCTGAAGGTCGGCGCCGCCAAGGGCAAGCTCACCGAGGTCGTCGTCAAGGACGGCAAGGGCGCGAAGGTCGACGGGAAGATATCCGGGGACGGCGCCACTTGGACGCCGTCCACCCACCTGGCCGCCGCCACCACGTACAGCGTGCACGCGGTCGCCAAGGACTCCGAGGGCCGCACCGCCGCCGAGGACTCCCGCTTCACCACCCTGACGCCGAAGAACACCTTCGTCGGCGCCTTCACGCCGGAGGACGGCTCGAAGGTCGGCGTCGGCATGCCGTTCTCGATCCGCTTCACCCGGGGCATCACCCACCCCGAGGACGTCGAGAAGGCCATCACCGTCAAGACCGAGCCGGCCGTCGAGGTCGAGGGCCACTGGTTCGGCAACGACCGCCTCGACTTCCGCCCCGAGAAGTACTGGAAGCCCGGCACCAAGGTCACCGTCGACCTCAACCTCGACGGCGTCGAAGGCCGCGAGGACGTCTACGGCGAGCAGACCAAGACCGTCTCCTTCACCGTGGGCCGCAGCCAGGTCTCCGTCGTGGACGCCAAGAAGCACACGATGAAGGTCGTGCGGGACGGCAAGACCCTCAAGACGATCCCCGTCACCACCGGAGCGCCCGGCTACGAGACCTGGAACGGCCAGATGGTCATCACCGAGCGGCTCGCGGTGACCCGGATGAACGGCGAGACCGTCGGCTACGGCGGCGAGTACGACATCAAGGACGTCCCGCACGCCATGCGCCTGTCCACCTCCGGCACCTTCATCCACGGCAACTACTGGGGCGGCGACGCCTTCGGCAACCGCAACGCCAGCCACGGCTGCATCGGCCTGCGCGACGTGCGCGGCGGCTGGGACGAGAAGGCACCGGCCCGCTGGTTCTTCGAGAACTCCATCGTCGGCGACGTGGTCGTGGTCAAGAACTCCGAGGACGCCACCATCGCCCCCGACAACGGCCTCAACGGCTGGAACATGTCCTGGGAGAAGTGGAAGGCGTAAGGGGCCGACTGCCACCGCACGTGAACGCCCGCTAACCTGCGGGGCATGACCGTACATCTCGAAGTCGCGGACGGCGTCGGAACGCTGCGCCTGGACCGCCCGCCCATGAACGCACTGGACGTCGCCACCCAGGACCGGCTGAAGGAGCTGGCCGAGGAGGTCACCCGGCGCGAGGACGTACGCGCCGTGGTGATCCACGGCGGCGAGAAGGTGTTCGCGGCGGGCGCGGACATCAAGGAGATGCAGGGGATGGACCACGCGGCGATGATCGCGCGGTCCCGTGCCCTCCAGGACTCCTTCACCGCGGTGGCCCGCATCCCCAAGCCGGTGGTCGCCGCGGTGACCGGTTACGCGCTGGGCGGCGGCTGCGAACTCGCGCTCTGCGCCGACTTCCGCATCGCGGGGGAGAACGCCAGGCTGGGCCAGCCCGAGATCCTGCTCGGCCTGATCCCCGGCGCGGGCGGCACCCAGCGGCTGTCCCGGCTGATCGGCCCCTCCAAGGCCAAGGACCTCGTCTTCACCGGCCGCCAGGTGAAGGCCGAGGAGGCGCTGGCGCTCGGCCTGGTGGACCGGGTGGTCCCGGCCGCCGAGGTCTACGAGCAGGCGCACGCCTGGGCCGCGCGGCTCGCCAAGGGCCCCGCCATCGCGCTGCGCGCGGCGAAGGAGGCGATCGACACGGGTCTGGAGACGGACATCGAGACCGGCCTCGCGGTCGAGCGCAACTGGTTCGCGGGCCTGTTCGCCACGGAGGACCGCGAGCGCGGGATGCGCAGCTTCGTGGAAGAGGGCCCCGGCAAGGCCACGTTCCTGTGACGGCGTCTGGTACGAAGTCGCCCTGTACCCCTTGCAATTGACGCGATGTCTGATCCGGGTCCCTCGATGGGGCGGTTTATGGCAGCCTTAACGCACCATTAAGCGCGCCTTGTCGAGGGAGTCCGCCGCTTGTCTCCGGCCGAGCCGTTCACGCAGGTCAGTGGGGCCGTTTCCGGCTCCGAACTGCCTGCGGCATATGCCGATCGACCGTCACCCGGCCCGGCCCCCGCGCAGGCGTATTCCCCGGGAACGGCCCCGGAGCCCGCGGCGGGCGGCCATGATGGGGGCATGGCGGGGCTGGATGGTACGGAACTGCCGCGGGGAGCCGGACGGGCGACCGCGGCGCGCTGGTCGCCGGCGGTCGAGGACGAACGCGCGCTCCAGGTGCTGGACCTGTTCGGCAACCCGACGGAGCGCGAGGTTCCGTTGCCCTCCCGCCCCGAGTCCGCCGCCACCGCCCGCCGGCTGGCCCAGGTCGTCGCCCTGCGCCAGTGGCAGCTCGGCCCCAAGATCACGGAGGACGCCGTCCTGCTCGTCTCCGAGCTGGTCGGCAACGCCGTACGCCACACCGGCGCCCGGATCTTCGGCCTGCACATGCGCCGCCGCCCCGGCTGGATCCGCGTCGAGGTCCGCGACCCCTCCCGGGGGCTGCCCTGCCTGATGCCGGTGCAGGAGACGGACATCAGCGGACGCGGCCTCTTCCTCGTCGACAAGCTCTCCGACCGCTGGGGCGTGGACCTGCTGCCGCGCGGGAAGACCACCTGGTTCGAGATGCGGGTCGTGGACCGCTGAGCGTCCATCTGCCGTCGAAGGCAAGCCGGTTCGCGGGACACGCCACCTACGGGTGAGAATCCGGAACGCGCCCTTCCGGAGCCGGGATCGTATCGGCATGATCACCACTCGCCTGCGCCGGCGGACCGCCGCCGCCGTCCTGTCGCTCTCCGCGGTCCTCGCCGCCACCGCCGCCACCGCCCCCGCGGCCGCCCCGGCCCCGTCGGCCGCCCCCGCCAAGGCCGCCCCGGCCTGCCCCCAGTTCGACGACAAGACCAAGGCCGCCGCCGACCGCGGTGTCGACCTCGACCGCATCACCCCCGAGCCGGTCTGGCGCACCACCTGCGGCACCCTCTACCGCAGCGACAGCCGCGGCCCGCAGGTCGTCTTCGAAGAGGGCTTCCACGCCAAGGACGTCCAGAACGGGCAGTACGACGTCGAGAAGTACGTCCTGGTCAACCAGCCCTCGCCGTACGTCTCGACGAGCTACGACCACGACCTCTACAAGACCTGGTACAAGTCCGGCTACAACTACTACATCGACGCCCCCGGCGGCATCGACGTCAACAAGACCATCGGCGACACCCACAAGTGGGCCGACCAGGTCGAGGTCGCCTTCCCCGGCGGCATCCAGCGGAAGTACATCATCGGCGTCTGCCCGGTCGACCGGCAGACCAAGACCGAGATCATGAGCGAGTGCGAGAGCAACCCGCACTACCAGCCCTGGCACTGACCGGCCCCGCCCGGCAACCCGCCGCCCAGAACGCCCGCCCACCGCGGGCGTTCCCCGCCGGCCCCCGCGCCCGCACCGGCTCGTCAGCCCCGGCCCCGGTGCCGGGCCCTCCGTCACAGCGTGCCCCTTGAGTCTCCACCCGCTGGAAGGCGCAGACTCCGGGACATGACCGACGACGGCACCGGCCTGATGACCATCGGCGCACTGGCGCGGACCACCGGACTCACGGTGCGCACCATCCGCTACTGGTCCGACGAGGGCGCCCTGCCCCCGGTCACCCGCTCCGCGGGCGGCTACCGGCTCTACGACGCCGAGTCCGTCGCCCGCCTGGAGCTGATCCGCACCCTGCGCGAACTGGGCCTCGGCCTGGACGCCGTACGCCGCGTCCTGGCCGGCGAGACCACGGTCGCGCAGGTCGCGGCGGCGCACGTGAGCGCGCTGGACGCGCAGATCAGCTCGCTGAGGGTGACCCGCGCGGTGCTGTCCACCGTGGCGCGACGCGGCTCGACCGCTGAGGAGACGACGCTGATGAACAAGCTGGCACGGCTGTCCACCGCCGAACGGCGGCGGATCATCGAGGACTTCATGGCGGAGGTCTTCGCGGGCATCGACACCGCGGACCCCGACATCCGCACCCGCCTGCGCTTCGCCGCCGCCGACCTGCCCGACGACCCCACCTCGGAGCAGGTGGACGCCTGGGTGGAGCTGGCCGAGCTGATCCAGGACCCGGAGTTCCGGGCGACGATGCGCCGGATGATCGAGTTCAACGCGGCGGACCGGGGGCCGGACGTCCCCGCGGGCTCCTCGCTGTGGTTCATGAGCCGCCTGGTGCGGCTCGCGGGCGACGCGCTGCGCGAGGGCGTCGCACCGAACTCGCCGCGGGCCGCCGACATCGTGCGCGCGCTGATCGGCGACGCCGACCCGGCCGTCGTACGCGAACGCCTCACCGCGGTGTCCAACGTCCGGCTCGCCCGCTACCGGGAACTGTCGGCGATCGTGAACGGCCTGGAGCCGCCGTCCGCCCACGAGGAGCAGTTCAGGTGGGTGGTCGCCGCACTGGGCGCCCGGGCGGCCGGTTAATCTGACCTGCGTCAGATGGACCCAATGCACGGAACGAGGGGCGGACCGGTGGCCGACATCGAGGAAGCACGCAAGCAGTTCGAGCGGATCGACACGGACGGTGACGGCCTCATCACCGCCGCCGAGTTCAAGACCGCGCTCGCCCAGGGCGGCGACTGGAACGTCACCGAGTCGGTGGCCGAGGCGATCATCGCCGGCCGCGACCTCGACGGCGACAAGCAGCTGTCGTTCGACGAGTTCTGGGCCCACCTGAACAAGTGAGCGACACCCCCGCGAAAGGGGCGCCCACCGGTCACCCGGACGGGCGCCCCTTTCCCGGAATAGCCCACCCCGGCCGGAGGTTGGAGCTGGTCACGGGCGCGAGCCGCGGGGCCGCGCGCGACACGACCTCCGAAGGGCCAGGCGAGTCAGCATCATGAAGATCGGCATCATCGGCGCGGGCAACATCGGCGGCAACCTCACCCGTCGGCTCACCGCCCTCGGACACGACGTCTCCGTCGCCAACTCGCGCGGGCCGCACACGCTCACCGCGCTGGCCGAGGAGACCGGCGCCACCCCGGTACCGGTGGAGGAGGCGGCGCGCGGCGCCGAGATCGTCGTCGTGACGGTCCCGCTGAAGCGGGTCCCGGACCTGCCGTCCGGCGTCCTGGACGGGGCGGCCGACGGCGTCGCGGTCATCGACACCGGCAACTACTACCCGCAGCAGCGGGACGGCCGGATCGCGGGCATCGAGGACGAGGGCCTCACCGAGAGCCGCTGGACCGAACGCCACCTCGGCCACCCGGTGGTCAAGGCCTTCAACGGCACCTACGCCCAGGACATCCTCGACCGCCCCCGTCCGGCCGGCGCGGCCGACCGCATGGCCCTCCCGGTGGCCGGCGACGACGAGGCGGCCAAGGCGAAGGTGCGCGCCCTGATCGACGAGCTGGGCTTCGACACCGTCGACGCCGGCGGCATCGACGACTCCTGGCGCCAGCAGCCGGACACCCCGGTCTACGGCCTGCGCGAGGGCGTCGACGGCGTCACCGAGGCGCTGGCCCAGGCGTCCCCGGAGCGGCCCGCGGCCTTCCGGGGCTGACCCCGCCCTCAGGCGCTCTGGGCCCACTCCTTCAGCGCGGCCCTGCTCGCGAAGTCCGCCACGTTGGTGTCGACCGGGTCGTCCGTGTACTGGTGGAAGCGCCACTTGGCCTGGATGCGCGGCTTGCCCGCCGAGACGTAGTCGGCGATCCAGAGGCCGTCACCGGCGTACGAGGTGGTGTCGACGTTCAGCCAGAAGTGCCGGTTGCAGTAGAGGACGACCCTGTTGTCCGGCCGCAGTGCCTTCAGCTTGCGGATGAAGCTGTCCTTCTCCGCGTTGCTCGGATGGGTGCCCTCGCCGTTCGTCTCCCAGTCGACGGCGAGGATGTCGCCCTTGCGGTCCGGGGCCTTGGAGACGAAGTACTCGGCCTGGGCGGTGAGGTTGCCCGGCCACAGGAAGTGGTAGAAGCCGACGACGAGTCCGGCGTCGCGGGCCCGCTTCGTCTGGGCCGAGAGCCTGGGGTTGACGTACGAACGGCCCTCCGTCGCCTTCACGAAGACGAAGGAGAGACCGTCGGTGGCGTAGCTGGAGGACTGGTACGCGCTGACGTCGATGCCGCGCAGCATGGGGCCTCCCTGAGGGGCGGTGGGGGGACGGGAGTTGGTTATTCCCCACGATGGCACGGCCGATCCCCACCGGAAGCGGAAACGTCGACTTCGCTTCGCCCGGGCGCCATTGACGCGCGTAGCGCGGTGCCCCACGCTGGGCTCCGGTTCACGGACGACTCGACGGTCGGGAGGCCGGGATGTTCAGACGCGTGTCACGTCTCCTTCTCTCTTTTGTCATGCTCATGGCTGGAGTGGTGGCCGGGGTGGGCGCCACCGCCGGCGCCGCGCACGCCGACTCCTGCTACACCTGGAACCGCACGCTCTCCGAGGGCTCCTCCGGCAGCGACGTGACGCAGCTCCAGATCCGCGTCGCCGGCTGGGTCACCTCCGGCGAACGGCTCTCCTACGACGGCCAGTACGGCGCCCGGACCGCCGCCGCCGTCAAGAAGTTCCAGGCCGCCTACGGACTGGCCGCGGACGGCGTCGCGGGCTCCGCGACCTTCAGCAAGATCTACGCCCTCCAGGACGCGGACTGCACGCCCGTGCACTTCTCCTACGCGGAGCTGAACAAGTGCAACGCGGACTGGTCGGGCGGCGCGGTCTCCGCCGCCACCGCCAAGGCGAACGCGCTGAAGACCATGTGGAAGCTGGAGGCGATGCGGCACGCCCTCGGCGACGTGCCGATCACGATCTCCAGCGGCTTCCGCTCCCGCGCCTGCAACAGCGCGGTGGGCGGCTCGTCCACCAGCCGCCACCTCTACGGCGACGCCGCCGACCTCACCGGCTCGCCCAGCTTCTGCCGGCTCGCCCAGCAGTCCAGGACCCACGGCTTCTCGGAGATCCTCGGCCCGGGCTACCCCGGCCACAACGACCACACCCACGTGGCCTTCGACCCGTCGCCGTACTGGTCGGCCCCGACCTGCGGCATCTGAGCCACCGGTGACCGTACGCCGGGCGGGGGAGCGCCCGGCGTACGGCGGTGGTGAACGCCGGTCGTGAACGGCGCCGGGCGGAGCACCGGGCTCAGGAGACGACCGCGGCCGCCCGGGGGCTCTCCTCGGCGGCGTCGGGCTCGCCCTCGTCCAGGGAGACGTCCTTGGTCTCCTTGCCGAGCAGCAGGGCGGTCAGCGTCAGCACGGCCATCGCGGAGAGGTAGACGCCGACCAGCCACGGCGATCCGTCGCCGGCCTCCCACAGCGCCACCGCTATGAACGGGGCGACGGCCGCGCCGAGGATCGAGCTGACGTTGTACGCGATGCCGGAGCCGGTGTAGCGCACACTCGTCGGGAACAGCTCCGGCAGCAGCGCGCCCATCGGGCCGAACGTCATGCCCATCAGCGTGAAGCCGAGCACCAGCCACAGCACCACGCCGAGCGTGCCCAGACCGATCAGCGGCACCCAGACCAGACCGAAGACCACGATCGCGGCGGTGATCCAGACCAGGGTGGTGCGGCGCCCGTACCGGTCGGCGAGCGGACCGGAGACCAGGGTGAAGACGGCGAAGAACAGCACGCCGAAGATCATCATCAGGACGAACGTGGTGTAGCTGTAGCCGAGCCCCGGCACGTCGGCGTCCTTCGCGGCGCGGCCGTAGCTCAGCGAGAACGTGGTCATCAGGTAGAAGAGCACGTACGTCGCCAGCATGATGAAGGTGCCGAGGACCAGCTGCCGCCAGTGGCCCTGGACGACCGTGGCCAGCGGCAGTTTCCGCACCTGCCCCGCTTCCCGGGTCCTGGCGAACACCGTGGACTCCACGAGCCGCGAGCGCACCCACAGGCCGATCGCGACCATCACGGCGGAGAACAGGAACGGGATGCGCCAGCCCCAGCTCGCGAACGCCTCGGACGGCTGGGTGGGGTCGGCGCCGGAGCCGGAGGGCAGCAGCGCCCCGATGATCAGGAACAGGCCGTTGCCGATGATGAAGCCGAGCGGGGCGCCCAGCTGCGGGAAGGTCCCGTACAGCGCGCGCTTGCCCCGGGGCGCGTTCTCGGTGGCGACCAGCGCGGCCCCGCTCCACTCGCCGCCGAGCGCGAAGCCCTGCGCGATCCGCATCAGCACGAGCAGCGCGGTGGCGACCCAGCCGGCCTGCGCGTAGGTCGGCAGCGCGCCGATGAGGAAGGTGGCGATGCCCATGGTGAGCAGCGAGACGACCAGCGTCTTCTTGCGGCCGAGCCGGTCACCGAGGTGCCCGAAGAAGACGGCGCCGACCGGCCGGGCGACCATCGCGGCGCCGAAGACCGCGAACGACGACAGCAGGGCCGTGGTGGGGTCGCTGCTCGGGAAGAAGAGCTTCGGGAAGACGAGGACGGCGGCGGTCGCGTAGATGTAGAAGTCGTAGAACTCGATCGTCGTGCCCATGAGGCTCGCGATGAGGACGCGCGACCGGGGGTTGACGGGTGTCTGGGCTGCTGGGCCGGAGGCCGGTGCGGGCATGGCTCGGTCTTTCACGTGCGAAACATGGGCCCTGCAACGATCTCAGCCGTCTTGTTTTTCGGAAAGCGGATGTCACGATGTGAGACGCCCGCGGTTTCCTCAGCACTCGATGATGTTCACCGCGAGCCCGCCCCGCGCCGTCTCCTTGTACTTGACCGACATGTCGGCGCCGGTCTCCTTCATGGTCTTGATGACCTTGTCGAGGGACACCTTGTGCGAGCCGTCGCCGCGCATCGCCATCCGGGCCGCCGTGACCGCCTTGACCGCGGCCATGCCGTTGCGCTCGATGCAGGGGATCTGGACCAGGCCGCCGACCGGGTCGCAGGTGAGGCCGAGGTTGTGCTCCATGCCGATCTCGGCGGCGTTCTCCACCTGCTCCGGGGAGCCGCCGAGCACCTCGGCGAGGGCACCGGCCGCCATCGAGCAGGCGGAGCCGACCTCGCCCTGGCAGCCGACCTCGGCGCCGGAGATGGAGGCGTTCTCCTTGAAGAGCATGCCGATGGCGCCCGCGGCGAGCAGGAAGCGGACCACGCCCTCCTCGTCGGCGCCGGGCACGAAGTTCATGTAGTAGTGCAGGACCGCCGGGATGATGCCGGCCGCGCCGTTGGTCGGGGCGGTGACGACCCGGCCGCCGGCCGCGTTCTCCTCGTTCACGGCCATCGCGTAGAGCGTGATCCACTCCATCGACAGGGCCAGCGGGTCGCCCTCGGAGCGCAGCTTGCGCGCGGTGTTCGCGGCGCGGCGGCGGACCTTCAGGCCGCCCGGCAGGATGCCCTCGCGGGTCATGCCGCGCTCCACGCACGCCCGCATCACGCGCCAGATCTCCAGCAGGCCCTCGCGGATCTCGTCCTCGTCGCGCCAGGCCCGCTCGTTCTCCAGCATCAGCGCGGAGATGGACAGGCCCGTCTCCCGGGCCAGGCGCAGCAGCTCGTCGCCGGTGCGGAAGGGGTACTTCAGGACGGTGTCGTCGAGGACGATGCGGTCCGCGCCCACCGCGTCCTCGTCGACGACGAAGCCGCCGCCGACCGAGTAGTAGGTCTTGGTCAGCACCTCGGCGCCCTCGGCGTCGTACGCCCACAGCGTCATGCCGTTGGCGTGGTAGGGGAGGGCCTTGCGGCGGTGCAGGACCATGTCGTCGTCGTAGGAGAAGGCGATCTCGTGGTCGCCGAGGAGGCTGATGCGGCCGGACGTCTTGATCGTCTCGACGCGGTCGTCGGCGGTCTCCACGTCGACCGTGCGCGGTGAGTCGCCCTCCAGGCCGAGCAGCACCGCCTTGGGGGTGCCGTGGCCGTGGCCGGTGGCGCCGAGCGAGCCGTACAGCTCGGCGCGGACCGAGGCGACGGAGTCCAGCAGCTCCTCGTTGCGCAGGCGGCGGGCGAACATGCGGGCCGCGCGCATCGGGCCGACCGTGTGCGAGCTCGACGGGCCGATGCCGATCGAGAACAGGTCGAAGACCGAGATGGCCACGGGGACTCCTCAGAACGGGGGTGGTGCGGAGGGGGTGCCGAGGGGCGGGGCGCCCGGCCGCTTGTGGCGGATGCGGCGCCCCACCCTCGGGCGTGGTGTCTACTTGTTCAGACCCGGGTACAGCGGGTGCTTGTCGGCCAGGGCCTTCACCCGGGCCTTGAGGGCCTGGGCGTCGTAGGACGGCTTCAGCGCCTCGGCGATCACGTCCGCGACCTCGGCGAAGTCCTCGGCGGTGAAGCCGCGGGTCGCCAGGGCCGGCGTACCGATGCGCAGACCGGAGGTCACCATCGGCGGACGCGGGTCGTTCGGGACGGCGTTGCGGTTGACCGTGATGCCGACCTCGTGGAGACGGTCCTCGGCCTGCTGCCCGTCCAGCTCGGAGTCACGCAGGTCCACCAGGACCAGGTGGACGTCCGTGCCGCCGGTCAGGACGGAGACGCCCGCCGCCTTCGCGTCGTCCCGCACCAGGCGCTCGGCCAGGATGCGGGCACCCTCCAGCGTACGGCCCTGGCGCTCCTTGAAGTCCTCGCTCGCGGCGACCTTGAAGGCGACGGCCTTGGCGGCCACCACGTGCTCCAGCGGGCCACCCTGCTGACCGGGGAAGACGGCAGAGTTGATCTTCTTGGCCAGCTCGGCCGTGGAGAGGATCACACCGCCGCGCGGGCCGCCCAGGGTCTTGTGCGTGGTGGTGGTGACCACGTGCGCGTGCGGGACCGGGTTCGGGTGCAGGCCCGCCGCGACCAGACCGGCGAAGTGCGCCATGTCGACCATCAGGTACGCGCCGACCTCGTCCGCGACCTTGCGGAAGGCGGCGAAGTCCAGCTGACGAGGGTACGCCGACCAGCCGGCCACGATCAGCTTCGGCCTGGACTCCTTGGCGAGGCGCTCCACCTCGGCCATGTCGACCTGGCCGTCGTCGCCGACGTGGTAGGGCACGACGTTGTAGAGCTTGCCGGAGAAGTTGATCTTCATGCCGTGGGTCAGGTGCCCGCCGTGGGCGAGGTTCAGACCCATGATCGTGTCGCCGGGCTTGAGCAGCGCGAACATCGCCGCCGCGTTGGCCTGGGCGCCCGAGTGCGGCTGCACGTTGGCGTGCTCGGCGCCGAAGAGCGCCTTGACCCGGTCGATGGCGATCTGCTCGACCACGTCGACGTGCTCGCAGCCGCCGTAGTAGCGGCGGCCGGGGTAGCCCTCGGCGTACTTGTTGGTGAGGACCGAGCCCTGGGCCTCCATGACCGCGACCGGGGCGAAGTTCTCCGAGGCGATCATCTCGAGGGTGGACTGCTGGCGGTCCAGCTCGGCGTCGACGGCGGCGGCGACGTCGGGGTCCAGTTCGTGCAGGGGTGTGTTCAGAAGCGACATGCGGTCGGGACTCCTCAGCCGGCGGTGAAGGCGGTGTACTCGTCGGCGGAGAGCAGGTCGGCCGGCTCGTCCGTGATCCGCACCTTGAACAGCCAGCCGCCCTCGAAGGGGGCGCTGTTCACCAGCGACGGGTCGTTGACGACGTCCTCGTTGACCTCGGTGACCTCACCGGAGACGGGGGAGTACAGATCGGAGACGGACTTGGTCGACTCCAGTTCGCCGCAGGTCTCGCCCGCGGTCACCGAGTCGCCGACCTCGGGGAGCTGGACGAAGACGACGTCACCGAGCGCGTTGGCCGCGTGCTCCGTGATGCCGACCGTCGAGGCGCCGTCCTCGGCGCCCGACAGCCACTCGTGCTCCTTGCTGTAGCGCAGCTGCTGGGGGTTGCTCATGGCCTGAATTCTCCTGTACGCGAGGAAGTGGCTGGTGAAGGGGGTGGTGGGGCGGTACGTCACACGGGGGCGACGCCGCCCGGGACACAGGGGGCCGGTGCCGCCCGGTGGCTACTTCTGACGCTTGTAGAACGGCAGCGCCACGACCTGGTACGGCTCGTGACTGCCCCGGATGTCCACACCGACACCCTCGGTTCCCGGGGCCGCGTGCGCGGGGTCGACGTACGCCATGGCGATCGGCTTGCCCAGCGTCGGGGACGGGGCGCCGGAGGTGACCTCGCCGATCACCTCGCCGCCGGCGACGACCGGGTAGCCGGCGCGCGGGACCCGGCGGCCCTCGGCCACCAGGCCGACCAGGACGCGGGGCGGCTCGGAGGCGGCGCGCTCGGCGGCCTCGGTCAGCGCGGCGCGCCCGACGAAGTCGCCCTCCTTCTCGAACTTCACCACCCGGCCCAGACCGGCGTCGAACGGCGTCAGCGCGGTCGACAGCTCGTTGCCGTACAGCGGCATGCCCGCCTCCAGGCGGAGCGTGTCCCGGCAGGACAGGCCGCACGGGACCAGCCCGGCGCCCTCGCCCGCCTCGGTCAGCGCCTGCCACAGCTCGACGGCGTGCTCCGGCTCCACGAACAGCTCGAAGCCGTCCTCGCCGGTGTAGCCGGTGCGCGCGATCAGCGCCGGGACCCCGGCGACCGTGCCGGGCAGCCCGGCGTAGTACTTCAGTCCGTCCAGGTCGGCGTCGGTGAGC
Source organism: Streptomyces sp. NPDC102490 (assembly GCF_044765285.1). Taxonomy (NCBI): domain Bacteria; kingdom Bacillati; phylum Actinomycetota; class Actinomycetes; order Kitasatosporales; family Streptomycetaceae; genus Streptomyces; species Streptomyces sp. NPDC102490. The sequence continues at coordinate 268,166 of NZ_JBIWJU010000014.1, read as the reverse complement.
GAGGCGAGGATGCCCGGGGACTTCGGGCCCTGCACCGCCAGCAGCGCGTAGGCGTCGCGGTCGTCGCGCACCTCGGCGTCGAAGCCCGCCGCCCGCTCGGTCAGCGCGTCCAGCACGACCTGGGCGTTGGAGGCGTTGGCGACCACCATGTACCGGGCTTCTCCCAGCCGGTAGACGATCAGGTCGTCCAGGATGCCGCCGTCCTCGCGGCAGATCATGGTGTAGCGGGCCCGGCCCGGCTTGACGCTGCCGATGTTGCCGACCAGCGCGTAGTTCAGCAGCTCGGCCGCCTGCGGCCCGGTGACGGTGATCTCACCCATGTGCGAGAGGTCGAAGAGACCGGCGCGGGTGCGCACCGCGACATGCTCCTCGCGCTCGGAGCCGTAGCGCAGGGGCATGTCCCAGCCGGCGAAGTCGGTCATCGTCGCGCCGAGCGCGCGATGCGTGGCGTCGAGCGCGGTACGGCGCGGTTCGGTACTGCTCATCGGTCGGTCGTCTCCCAGGACAGGACGGGGCGAGGTCGGTCCTCCCCATCTGTCATCGGAACCTGAGAGGTTCGCCACGGCCACCGGAGTACGGCGATCAGGGCTTGCACCTTGGGTGGGACCGCCGTCGGGGGCGGTCCGCTTTTCAGATGTGCCTCGCCCGCGCGGTAACGGGGCCTGAGAGATTCAAGGGAGGGACTTGCTCCTTCGGCGCCCCGGCGCGGCCGGGGACTCTCCCGCGCGGATTCAAACGGCCGGTATGCAGTTGGCGCCGCCATCATTGCACGCCCGGCTCATCCGTGGCAGACCGTGATCTGTAACCGGCTTGTGGCAGTAAGCGAACGAAAACGCGAGACCCGCGCATTACCTTCTCTTTACACTCGACGGGGAGGTACTCGTGTACCGCCCCAGGGGAGGACGATCACGGTGAACAGGACCACGGCGTACGCCACGACCTCCGGACTCGCGCTGCCCGAGCAGCCCGCCGCTCCGGCCTCCGAGGCATGTGCCCCACTGACCGCACCCGTCGTCCGCGACCTGAGGGACCGCGACGGCCGCAGCCCGCACGCCCTGCTCTTCGGACCCCGGGACCTGGTGGTGATCACCGGCCTGCCCGGCAGCGGCAAGTCCACGCTGATGCGGCGCACCGTGCGCGGCGGCCGCGTCGACTCCCAGGACACCCGCGACCGCTGGGAGCGCCGCATGCCGCGCTTCCTGCCGTACGCGCTCTACCGCCCGCTCGTCCGCCTCGCCCACTACGCGGGGCTGCGCCGCGCGCTGCGCTCCGGCGAGGGCGTCGTCGTGCACGACTGCGGCACCCAGGCTTGGGTGCGCGGCTGGCTGGCCCGCGAGGCCCGCCGCCGGGACGGCACCCTGCACCTGCTGCTCCTCGACGTCGCTCCCGGCGAAGCCCTGGCCGGCCAGCGCGAGCGCGGCCGGGGCGTCTCGCGGTACGCGTTCCTGCGGCACCGCACGGCCAACTCCCGCCTGCTGCGCGCGGTGACCGACGGCACCCTGCCCGCCGGCTGCGCCTCGGCGGTGGTCCTCGACCGGGCGGCGGCCGACACCCTCCGCCGCATCGCCTTCACGGGGTGACGCAGGGTAGGGCCCCGGGATCGAACGGGTTAGCCTTTCAGCCACGAACGGCGGTACCAGGCAGGCGGTAGGTAGGCAGATGGACTTCCCGGCACAGGCGCACCCCCACCCGCACGGCGGGTGGCCAGGCAACGAGCTGGAGGAGGTGCTGTCCGCCTCCCTCGGCATCCCGTCGGCCGGCGGCCGGATCGTGGAGGTCCTCGGCCGCAGCTTCCTGTGGATACCCCTGCCCAACGGCGGCGGCCCGCACAGCGGCCCCCTCGACCTGCCCTCGCTGGAGATCGACGGCCAGGCGTATGTGCCGGTGTTCAGCTCGGAGGAGCAGCTGCGCCAGGTCGCGGGGGCGCACATGGCGTACACCATCGCCCCCGCCGCGGAGTTCGCCCGCGGCCTGCCCCCGCAGGTCGGCATCGCGGTGAACCCGGAGGGCGTGGTCGGCATCCCGCTGCCGCCGCCCGCCGTGGCCGAGCTGTGCCGGGCCGGCCGCACCCCGCTGGACGGGCCCTCCTCCGGCGGCCGGGTCCGCCTCTTCGAGCCGGACTGGCAGGACGACCCGGTGGACTTCCTCGCCGCGGCCTCCGCCGAGTTCGCCGCCACCGGCGTCGTCCGCAGCGCGCGCCGCTGCCTGGCCGCCGTGGAGACCGCCGACCCGGTCCTGTTCGTCGGCGTCGAACTGACCCACTGGGAGGGCGACGCCCGCACCCTCCCCCTGGACGCCCTCGGCCGCGCCCTCGCCGCGTCCCCCCTGAAGTGGCAGGTCAACCTGATCCTCCTGGAAGCAGCCCAGGACCCGGTCTGCGACTGGATGCGGGAAAAGGTCAGGCCGTTCTACGGCGGCACCCTGTAGTCGCCGGCAAGGAAAACGCACCCAAGGGGCGCGGGGAACGGCGCGACCAGCCACCGCGGCGCCGCACCCGCACGACGGCAGCACACCCCGAGCTGGAAGGCCCTCCGCACCCGGCGGAGCCTTAAGCTGGTTCCAACACCGGGGGAACTTCTCGAAGGGGCGATACACGTGAGCGCCAGCGGCACCACGACCGGACAGGTCGAGCACATGCTGCGCCAGGTGACGCCCGGGCGCTACGACGCCTACGAGGCCCTGCTGCGCGCCCTCGCCAACCCCACCTCCGGCCAGGTCTGGATGCTGCTGTGGCACGGCCAGGCCGGCTCCCCGGACGCCCAATACGGGAACATGGAGGTCGAGGGCTACGGCTACGCCCCCTGCGTGACCTCCGCCCAGGAGCTCTCGGCCAGCGGCTGGAACCGGTCGTACGAAGTGGTCGACGGCCTGGAGGTCGCCCGCGCCCTCTACCCGGACCACTACGGCCTGTGGCTCAACCCGCACGCCCCCGGCGGCGGGGTCGGCATCCCCTGGCTCGACCTGCGCCGTATCGCCTCCGGCCTGGACCGCCAGCCCGCCGGGCCCCTGCGGCTGTCCGAACCGGCCATCGAGATCCCCCAGTTCTACGCCCTGCTCGCGCAGAACGCCCATCGCACCCCGGCCGTCCGCGCGCTGCGCCGCGCCTGGGTGCAGCCGGCGCTGGGGGCGCCGTACCTGGCCATCGGCCTGGACGTGTACGACACCTCCCCGCCCGCCGTCGACGCGGTGCGCGCGATGATGCAGCAGTCCGTCGGCGCGGTGCCGGACGGGCTGCCGGTGTCGACGGTGGCGATGACCGACGCCCACGACCCGGTCGCCCTGTGGCTGCGCGCCAACGCGCGCCCGTTCTACGACCGCGAGGCCCACGCGCCCGCCCCCGCCCAGGCGCCGGCGGGCGGGTACGGATACCCTCCGGCCGGTAGCCGGTACTGACGGCCGCGAGGTCCGGGGACCCCGCGGACCCCGCCGGAAGAGGCGATCTTCGCGCGTAGATGGCGACGCAAAGCGCCCTCTTGTCCCTGATGTCCCAACTCGCCCGTGTCCGGCCCCCGTTACCCAGTGTCCGGATAACGGAACACCTCAAACAGCATCACGGTTGCGCATCCATTCCCCGTCAAGTCTGGCTACAGATCGCCAAAGCGTTGAAGACTCCCGCAAGTAAGGGGTGGAAGCTCGCTCCTGTGTACGACGGACTGATCACGCCGCTACAGCGGCAAGTGCGGGCCGGCTACCGCCGGTTGAGAGGGGTCCCTGCCAGATGACGGCACCATTGCACGAGCCGACCGCGGAAGCGGCCCCGAGTGCGGCCGAGGAAGCGGCGGTTGCCGGCGCCGAGGCCAAGGCGGTACAGGGGCGTTCCCTGGGGCGTATCGCCTGGGAGCGGCTGAAACGGGACAAGCTGGCCCTCGCGGGTGGCACGGTGGTGCTCCTCCTCATCGTGGTCGCCCTGCTGGCCCCCGTGATCGCCAACCTCGTCGGGCAGGACCCCGAGGCGCACCACGAGGACCTGATCGACCCGCTGTTCGGCACCCCCACCGGCTCCCTGGGCGGCATCAGCGGCGACCACTGGCTGGGCGTCGAGCCCGTCAACGGCCGCGACATCTTCGCCCGCATCCTTTACGGCGCCCGCATCTCGCTGCTCGTCGGCTTCCTGTCCGCGATCGTCGCCGTGGTCATCGGCACCGTCCTCGGTGTCCTGGCCGGCTTCTTCGGCGGCTGGGTCGACTCCCTCATCAGCCGGGTCATGGACGGTCTGCTCGCCTTCCCGCAGCTGCTGTTCATCATCGCCCTGGTCTCGGTCATGCCGAACAACATGCTGGGCCTCACCGGCACCGGTGTCCGCCTGTTCGTGATGATCCTGGTCATCGGCTTCTTCGGCTGGCCCTACATCGGCCGCGTGGTCCGCGGCCAGACCCTGTCGATGCGCGAACGGGAGTACGTCGAGGCCGCCCGCTCCCTGGGCGCCGGGCGGTTCTACATCCTCTTCAAGGAACTGCTGCCCAACCTGGTCGCGCCGATCATCGTCTACACGACGATGATGATCCCCACCAACATCCTCACCGAGGCGGCACTCAGCTTCCTGGGTGTGGGCGTCAAGCCCCCCACGGCCTCGTGGGGGCAGATGCTCTCGAGCGCGATCGACTACTACGACTCGGACCCCATGTACATGGTGATCCCGGGTGTAGCGATCTTCATCACCGTGCTCGCCTTCAATCTCTTCGGCGACGGCGTGCGTGACGCGCTGGACCCGAAGGGCTCCCGCTGAACTGCCGTACCGCAAAGCGACCCGTGGCACCTGCACGGGGTCTCTCATCTAATCCGGAGGATCCGAGATCGTGACTACCCAACGCACCTCAGGGCGGCGCAAGCAGGTTTTGGCCGCTGCCGCGGTGGTGGCCGCGCTGCTGACCACGGCGGCGTGCGGCGGCGACGGCGACGGCGGCAACGGGGGCTCGAAGAATGGCGCTGCCGGCTTCGACGCCGCCAACAACAAGGTCGCCCAGGCCGACCAGGCCAAGAAGGGCGGCGAGCTGAAGTTCGCCAGCGCGCAGGACGCCGACTCGTGGGACACCACCCGCGGCTACTACGGCTTCATGTGGAACTTCTCGCGCTACTACTCCCGTCAGCTCGTCACCAACGCCACGGAGCCGGGCAAGGCCGGCGCCGGCGTGGTGCCGGACCTGGCCACCGCCACCGCCAAGGTCTCGGACGACGGCAAGACCTACACGTACACCCTGCGTGACGGCGTCACCTGGGAGGACGGCAAGCCGATCACCTCCAAGGACATCAAGTACGGCATCGAGCGCGTCTGGGCGCAGGACGTGCTGTCCGGCGGTCCGACGTACCTCAAGGAGGTGCTCGACCCCGAGGGCACGTACCAGGGCCCGTACAAGGACAAGTCCGCGGACAAGCTGGGTCTGAAGGCGATCGAGACGCCGGACGACAAGACCATCGTCTTCAAGCTGCCGAAGGCCAACTCGGACTTCGAGGAGATGCTCGCGCTCACCTCGGCCTCCCCGGTCCGCCAGGACAAGGACACCAAGTCCAAGTACGGTCTGCACCCGTTCTCCTCGGGCCCGTACAAGTTCCAGTCGTACAGCCCGGGCAAGGACCTCGTCCTGGTCCGCAACACCGAGTGGAAGCAGGCCTCCGACCCGGTCCGCAAGGCCTACCCGGACAAGATCTCCGTCAAGTTCTTCTCCAACGCCAACGACCTGGACTCCCGTCTGATCGCCGGCGACTACGACCTGGACCTCGCCCAGACCAGCCTCTCCCCGCAGGGCCGCTCCACCGCCCTCAAGGAGCACAAGAACAACCTGGACAACCCGGTCTCCGGCTACGTCCGTTACGCCGTCTTCCCGCAGAACGTGAAGCCGTTCGACAACGAGCACTGCCGCAAGGCCGCGATCTACGGCGCCGACCACGTCTCGCTGCAGACCGCGCGCGGCGGCCCGGTCGCCGGCGGTGACATCGGCACCAACATGCTGCCCCCGGGTGTCCCGGGCGCCGAGGGCCAGAAGTACGACCCGTACGGCATCGCCGGTGAGAACAAGACCGGCAACGTCGCCAAGGCCAAGGAAGAGCTGAAGGCCTGCGGCAAGCCCGAGGGCTTCAAGACCACCATCGCGGTCCGCAACAACAAGCCGGTCGAGGTGGCCACCGCCGAGTCGCTCCAGGCGTCGCTGAAGAAGGTCGGCATCACCGTCGACATCGACCAGTACGACGGCTCGCAGACCGCCGGCATCATCGGCAGCCCCGCGAACGTGAAGAAGAAGAACTACGGCATCATCATCATGGGCTGGGGCCCGGACTTCCCGTCGGTGCAGGGCTACGGCCAGCCGCTGTGGGACAGCCGGTTCATCCTGGAGAGCGGCAACAACAACTACGCGCTCATCAAGGACAAGGCGATCGACGGTCTCTTCGACACGTACGCCAAGACGCTCGACGACGCCGGCAAGGCCAAGATCGCGACCGAGATCAACCACAAGGTGATGGAGGGCGGCTACTACCTGCCCTTCGTCTTCGAGAAGTTCCTGAACTTCCGCTCCAGCCGTCTCGCCAACGTCTACACCACCGACGGCTACAGCGGCATGTACGACTTCGTCAACCTCGGTCTGAAGTCCACGAAGTAACCGGTACACCCGCCGAACGGCACGAAAGGCAGGTGAAGGCCGGCGCGGCGTGACCGCGGGCCATCGGACGACCTCCGGTGGCCCGCGGTCCGCGGCGGGCCGTTAGCTGTGCTCGCTTACCTCTTGAGGCGGTTGTTCGCCGCCGCTGTGATGCTCGTGGTCATCGTCATGGTGGTCTTCAGCATCTTCTTCCTGATCCCCAAGTGGGCAGGCGTCGACATCGCCGCGAGCTTCGTGGGCAAGCAGGCCGACCCCGCCTCGATCAAGGCCGTGGGGGAGAAGCTGGGTCTCAACGACCCGATCTACGCCCAGGTCTGGGAGTTCTTCCGCGGCATCTTCGTGGGCCGCACCTACTCGGGCGGCGGCGACGTCACCGAGTGCGCCGCCCCCTGCTTCGGTTACTCCTTCCGCAGTGAGCAGGCCATCTGGCCGGTGCTCACCGACCGCTTCCCGGTGACCCTGGGTCTCGCGCTCGGTGCCGCCGTGCTGTGGCTGATCTTCGGCCTGGCCGCCGGTGTGCTCTCCGCCCTCAAGCGGGGCACCCTGTGGGACCGCGGCGCGATGATCGTCGCCCTGGCCGGCGTCTCGCTGCCCATCTACTTCACCGGCCTGCTGAGCCTCGCGGCCTTCTCCTACGGACTGGGCTGGCTCGACGCCCAGTACGTGCCGCTCTCGGACAGCTTCTCCGGCTGGCTCGGCGGCATGATCCTGCCCTGGATCACCCTGGCCTTCCTGTACGCGGCCATGTACGCCCGGATCACCCGGGCGACCATGATGGAGATCCTCGGCGAGGACTACATCCGCACCGCCCGCGCCAAGGGGCTCAGGGAAAGTGTCGTCATCCGCAAGCACGCCATGCGCTCGACGATGACGCCCATCCTCACCATGCTCGGCATGGACCTGGGCGCCCTCATCGGCGGCGCGATCCTGACGGAGACCACGTTCAGCCTCCCCGGCCTCGGCCAGGCCGTGCTCAACGCGATCAAGAACCAGGACCTCCCCGTCATCCTGGGCGTTACCCTGATCACTTCTCTCGCGGTGCTCATCGCCAACCTCGTGGTGGACGTCCTGTACGCCGTGATCGACCCCCGAGTGAGGCTCGCATGACCGAACTGAGCAAGAGCGGGGCAGCGGTGGGCGAGCCCGCCGCCGCCTCGCCCGCGCCGACCGCCTTCCTGGAAGTACGCGACCTCAAGGTCCACTTCCCGACCGACGACGGCCTGGTCAAGTCCGTCGACGGGCTCTCCTTCCAGCTGGAGAAGGGCAAGACCCTCGGCATCGTGGGCGAGTCCGGCTCCGGCAAGTCGGTGACCTCGCTCGGCATCATGGGCCTGCACACCGCCGGCCAGTACGGCAAGCGCAAGGCCCGGATATCCGGCGAGATCTGGCTGGACGGCACCGAGCTGCTGTCCGCCGACCCCGACCACGTGCGCAAGCTGCGCGGCCGGGAGATGGCGATGATCTTCCAGGACCCGCTGTCCGCGCTGCACCCGTACTACACGATCGGCCAGCAGATCGTGGAGGCGTACCGCATCCACCACCCGGTGGACAAGAAGACCGCCAAGCGCCGCGCCGTGGAGATGCTCGACCGGGTCGGCATCCCGCAGCCGGACAAGCGGGTGGACAGCTACCCGCACGAGTTCTCCGGCGGTATGCGCCAGCGCGCGATGATCGCGATGTCGCTGGTCAACAACCCCGAGCTGCTGATCGCGGACGAGCCGACCACCGCCCTGGACGTCACCGTCCAGGCGCAGATCCTCGACCTCATCCGGGACCTTCAGAAGGAGTTCGGCTCCGCGGTCATCGTCATCACCCACGACCTGGGCGTCGTCGCCGAGCTGGCCGACGACCTCCTGGTGATGTACGGCGGCCGGTGCGTGGAGCGCGGTCCGGCGGAGAAGGTGTTCTACGAGCCCCGGCACCCCTACACCTGGGGCCTGCTCGGCTCGATGCCGCGGCTCGACCGCGAGCAGCAGGAACGCCTCATCCCGGTCAAGGGCTCGCCGCCCTCCCTCATCAACCTCCCGTCCGGCTGCGCCTTCAACCCGCGCTGCCCGTACGCCGACGTGCCCAAGGACGACGTCACCCGCACGGTCCGCCCCGAGCTGACCGAGGTCGGCAGCAAGCACTGGGCCGCCTGCCACATGTCGCAGGAGCAGCGGGAGCGTATCTGGACCGAAGAGATTGCGCCGAAGCTGTGAGCGACCAGGCAGAGGACAAAGCGGTGACCATCCCCGCACAGACCAGCGGCACCACCCTCACCAAGGACGCCGCCCCCGGCGACACCCTGCTGAAGGTGACCGGGCTGCAGAAGCACTTCCCGATCAAGAAGGGGCTGCTGCAGCGCCAGGTCGGCGCGGTCCGCGCCGTCGACGGCATCGACTTCGAGGTCAAGGCCGGCGAGACGCTGGGCGTCGTGGGCGAGTCCGGCTGCGGCAAGTCGACCATGGGCCGGCTGATCACCCGGCTGCTGGAGCCGACCGCGGGCAAGGTCGAGTTCGAGGGCAAGGACATCACCCACCTCGGGGTCGGCGGCATGCGTCCGCTGCGCCGCGACGTGCAGATGATCTTCCAGGACCCGTACTCCTCGCTGAACCCGCGCCACACCATCGGCACGATCGTCAGCGCCCCCTTCAAGCTCCAGGGCGTCCAGCCCGAGGGCGGGGTCAAGAAGGAGGTGCAGCGGCTGCTGTCGGTGGTCGGCCTCAACCCCGAGCACTACAACCGCTACCCGCACGAGTTCTCCGGCGGCCAGCGCCAGCGCATCGGCATCGCCCGCGCGCTCGCGCTCAACCCGAAGCTGGTCGTGGCCGACGAGCCGGTCTCCGCGCTCGACGTGTCGATCCAGGCCCAGGTCGTCAACCTGCTCGACGACCTCCAGAGCGAGCTGGGCCTGACGTACGTGATCATCGCGCACGACCTGTCCGTCGTGCGGCACGTCTCGGACCGCATCGCGGTGATGTACCTCGGCAAGATCATGGAGCTGGCCGACCGCGACCTGCTCTACAAGTCGCCGATGCACCCGTACACCAAGGCGCTGATGTCGGCCGTCCCGATCCCGGACCCGGCCCGCAAGTCGGCCAAGAGCGAGCGCATCCTGCTCAAGGGCGACGTGCCCTCGCCGATCTCCCCGCCGAGCGGCTGCCGCTTCCACACCCGGTGCTGGAAGGCGACGCAGATCTGCACGACCACCGAGCCGCCGCTGAAGGAGCTGCGGCCGGGCCAGCAGGTGGCCTGCCACCACCCGGAGAACTTCGAGGACCAGGCCCCGCAGGACGTCGTCCTGCTCAGCGCCGCCAAGGAGGCCGCGGAGCTGGTGTCCGAGGAGGCGCTGGCCGAGTCGGCGGCGACCTCGGCGGCGGTGGCCGCGGAGATCGGGGCGACCGAGGCGGACACGTCGGAGACCGAGGCGACCGAGCCGGAGACGTCGGCGACCGAGACGTCGGAGACCGAGGCGGAAGCGCCGGCGACCGAGGCGTCCGGGACCGAGGCGTCCGAGGGCGCCGCGTCGGACGGTGACGAGCCGGCCGCCGAGGAGCCTCCCGCCAAGGAGAAGTGACCTCGCCCACCTCACCCGACAGCGAGCCCCTGCCTTCGTTTGTAAGGCAGGGGCTCGCTGTCGAGTAAGAATGGAAGGGTGTACGAGCAACTCTTCAGCCCCACCGTCCAGCACACGCTCGACCTGGTCGGCATCTTCGTCTTCGCCATCTCCGGCGCGCTGCTGGCCGTACGCAAGAACTTCGACGTCTTCGGCATCGCCGTCCTCGCCGAGGTCACCGCGCTCGGCGGCGGGCTGTTCCGGGACCTGGTGATCGGCGCGGTGCCGCCCGCCGCCTTCACCGACCTCGGGTACTTCCTCACCCCGTTGCTGGCCACCCTGCTGGTCTTCTTCCTCCATCCCCACGTGGAGCGCCTCCAGACCGGCGTGAACATCTTCGACGCGGCCGGGCTCGGCCTGTTCTGCGTCGCCGGCACCACCAAGGCGTACGACTACGGCCTCGGCCTGACCGCCTCCGCCTGCCTGGGCCTGACCACCGCGGTCGGCGGCGGCGTCCTGCGCGACGTGCTCGCCAACGAGGTGCCCTCCCTGCTGCGCTGGGACCGCGACCTGTACGCCGTCCCGGCGATCGTCGGCTCCGCGATGGTCGCGCTGTGCATCCGCTACGAGGCGCTCACCCCGGTCACCAGCGGGCTCGCGGTCGTCACGGCCTTCGTCCTGCGACTGCTCGCGCTGCGCTTCCACTGGCGGGCGCCGCGCGCCTGGAACCGCCGGTCGACGGTGGTGGAGGGGGACTGACCCCGGCTTCCGTCAGGGCCGCGGCATGTCCTTGACGAAGACGACGCCGTCGACCGAGTCCAGGTGGCCGGGGTCGAGCGGGGCGTAGCCGAACCAGGGGGACACCCGGGGTGCGGGCCGCGGGTCGCCGAGGGCGTCGGCCAGTCGTCCGGCGTCCACGACGCAGGGGTCCTGCGGGAGTGCGTACAGGAGCCCCTCGACGGTGTCCGGCGGCGGGGTGTCCACCCCCTGGTGCCGGATCGTGCCGAGCGCCGTGGCGACGAAGGCGTACTCCCCGCCGAGCCGGGCGCCGACGAGGGCGCCGGCGCTCCACCATTCCACCGGCCCCTGCCACATCCGCATCGAGCTCTTCTCGCGCTGGAGGTGGGCGTTGTGGGCGTGGACCAACGTCGGCGCCCGGCCGGCGAGGGCGAGGAGGTTGTCGGCCATCATCCGGTCCCGCACGCCCAGCAGCCGGGCCATGCGGGCCGGGGTGGTGTCGGCCATCCAGTAGTGGTAGCTCAGCAGGCCCGTCGCGGTACGTCCGTGCAGGCGCGCCCGGTCCCAGGCGTCCCGCGAGGCCGTCGCGAGCAGGCGCGGCGTCTGCTCGTCGAGCAGCGACACCAGGTCGGCGGCGAGCGTCCGCAGCTCCCCGGCCTCGGCCGACCGCCCCACGGACCGCGCCGGGTCCGTCATCGCCTCGGGCTCGGTCCACCGGTCGTCGGCGCCGAGCAGGCGGTCCAGGGTCTGAGCGGTACAGGGGAGCAGGGCCGGGTCCACCGCGGCCGAGAGGCAGTCGTGAAGCGCGGTGAGCGCCTGCCGGGGGCTGGCGGCGCCGGTGATCTCCAGCGGGCCGTCGAAACCGGCGAAGCGGACCCGCTCGTGCGCGGGCCGGTCCTCGTTGTACGCGCGCATCCAGCGCACCAGCTCCCGGTTGGGCGCGCTCGGGCCCCAGGGGTGGCTGAACCCGTGCGCCATGACCTCGTCGAGGGTGCCGGTGCCCCGGGTGACGTAGTCGTCCACGACCAGCCCCCGCAGGCAGTCGCTCTCGATCGCGATCGTCCGGTAGCCGTGCCGTTCGACGAGTTGCCGGAAGACGTCGTTGCGCACGTCGAGCAGGGCGTCCTCGCCGTGGGTGGGCTCGCCCAGGGCGAGCAGCCGGGGCGGGGCGGGCAGCAGCCGCATGACGGCGGCGGCGTCGAGGGGACGGGCGATGTCCTGGATGCGGTCAACCATGGCCTCAACGGTATCGTTGAACTTTCGGTGGAGACTTTGCCCTTGGGAGCGTGGGACCGATGGCCGTCAACCTTCAAAGCGAGGGAAGACTCAGGCCCGTCGATCTGGCCCGTGCGCACGGTCTGTCGGCGCAGGCCATCAGGAACTACGAGGCGGCCGGCATCCTCCCGGCCGCCGCTCGCACCGCCCACGGCTACCGCCGCTACACCACGCTGCACGCCCGGGCCCTGGCCGCGTTCCTCGCCCTGGTGGCGGGCCACGGCCACGGGACGGCGGCCGCGGTGCTGCGGGCTGTGAACGAGGGGGCGCCGGACGAGGCGTTCCGACTGATCGACGAGAGCCACGCCCAGTTGCTTGACGACCGGCGGACGCTGGAGGCCGTGGCGGGCGCGCTGCGGGAGCTGGTGCCCGAGCCCGACGCGGGTGCGCCGGGGCCGCCGGGCGGATTCATCGGGGCGCTCGCGGGGGAGCTGGGCATCAGGCCCGCGACCCTGCGCGCGTGGGAGCGCGTCGGCCTGGTGCGCCCACGCCGCGACCCGGTGACCGGCTACCGCCGCTACGACGCGGCCGACGTCCGGGACGCCCGCCTCGCCCACCAGCTCAGGCGGGGCGGCTACCCGCTGGAGCGGATCGCGGCCGTCCTCGACCGGGTGCGGTCGGCCGGCGGGCTGGAGCCGCTGGAGGCCGCCCTGCGCGAGTGGCACGACCGGGTGGCCGCCCGCGGCCGGGCGATGGTCACCGGGGCGGCGGAACTGGAGACGTATCTGCGCACCCGGGAGCGAGCAGAGAAAGCTACCGCTTAGTATTTTCCTGTTGTACCGTGCAGGCATGCCAGAAGCAGCCTCCGCAGCGGCCGTCCGGGCCACCATCGGCGACAGCGAGTTCGACCGCGACACCGCCGTCACCCCGCGCGCCCCCGGCGTCTACGACCTTGACCTGTCCGCCGGCTGGACGATCATCAACGCCGTCAACGGCGGCTATCTGCTGGCCGTCCTGGGCCGGGCCCTCGGCGACGCACTCCCGCACCCCGACCCCTTCATCATCTCCGCGCACTACCTCACCGCCACCCGTCCGGGCCCGGCGGTCGTGCGCACCGAGACCGTCCGCACGGGGCGTACCCTCTCCACCGGCCAGGCCTCCCTCTTCCAGTACGACGACGAGGGCCACGAGGTCGAGCGCATCCGGGTCCTGGCGTCCTACGGCGACCTCGACACGCTGCCCGACGACGTCCGCACCTCGGCCGAACCGCCCGCGATCCCGCCGATGGACCAGTGCTTCGGCCCGGAGGACGGCCCCGCCCCCGTCGACGGCAGCTCGGCCATCGCCGACCGGCTGATGCTCAAGCTCGACCCCGCCACCCTGGGCTGGGCGCTGGGGCAGCCCTCGGGCCGGGGTGAGATGCGGGCCTGGTTCGGCCTCGCCGACGGCCGCGACGCGGACCCGCTCTCGCTGCTCCTCGCGGTGGACGCGCTGCCCCCGACCGCCTTCGAGCTGGGGCTCAAGGGCTGGGTGCCGACGGTCGAGCTGACCGCGCACGTGCGGTGCCGCCCGGCGCCGGGCCCGCTGCGGGTCTCCATCACCACCCGCAACCTCGCCGGCGGCTTCCTGGAGGAGGACGCCGAGGTCTGGGACAGCGCCGACCGCCTGGTCGCCCAGTCCCGCCAGCTGGCCCGGGTCCGCCTCGGCTGACCCCGCGGCCACTCAGTCCAGCCAGTGCCTGCGGCCGACGCTGATCAGCCGCAGTTGCCGCCGTGCCGTCTCGACGGCCCGGCGGCGTTCCTCTTCCGGGGCGTCCAGCGTCTCCAGGAACAGGGACGCCGTGATCAGCATCTGGTCCACGTAGAGACCCGCCAGCATGCGCAGATCGGTCTCGCTCCAGCCCGCCGCCGACGCGTCCGTGGCCAGCTCGGCCCGCACCTCCTCGGCGAACCGCGCCAGCTGCTCCCGTATGGCCCGGCGCACCGGCTGCACCCCGCCGTGCCGTTCGCGCGCGATGAAGCGGACGTGGGCCGGGTGCGCGGCCACATGACCCGCGATCAACTCGACCGCGCGGGCGATGCGTTCGTCGTCGTCGTGCTCGCCCGGTGACATCGTCGTCCGGATCATCGGGTGCAGGCTGCCCAGCGCCTCCTCGACCAGCGCCACGCCGAGATCCGCCGTGGAGTGGAAGTGCCGGTAGAAGGCGGTCGGGGCGACGCCCGCGGCGCGGGTGACCTCACGCAGGCCCAGGCTGCTCAGGCTCTGCTCCTCCAGCAGGCCGAGCGCCGCGTCGAGGAGCGCCTGCCGGGTCTTCCGCTTCTGCGCCTGCCGAACGCCGGAGGTGTGACTCATGCCATGCAGTTAACAACTGTTCTCCGGAATTGAAAAGTCATGGGGCGCGCTAGACTGGGAACTCGGTGAACAACTGTAACCACAATCGTTCACCGAAGATTGGGGGATCCGCACCATGCTGTTTCTCGTCGTCGCACTGCTGCTCCTCGGTGTGGTCCTGGGCGCCATCGCCCACGCACCGCTCACCTTCTCCGTCGCGGCCGGTCTGGTCATCGCCGTCTGGCTCGGCATCTTCGCCCTCCGCGAGCGGCACGGCCGCCGACGGAGCACCTCCGCCCACTGACCCGCGCCCACCGGCGCACGGCCCACCGACGCACGGCAGGGAGAACACCATGCAGCTCACCGCACCGGCCGACCGCGGCACCGACACCACCCGCACCACCCGTCGTGTGGGTATCCACGACACCGACGGCATGGCTGTCGCCTCGTTCGTCCTCGGTCTGCTCGGCCTGCTCGTCCTCAACGTCTTCCTCGGCCCGATCGCCATCGCCCTGGCGGGCGTCGCCCTGTGGCGCGGCACCGCCCGCCGCGGCCGGGCCCTCCTCGGCCTCGGCCTGGGCGTCGCCGACCTGCTGGTCCTGGTGGCGTTCATGTCCGCCGACAACACCATGTCGTGGAGCCTGTGAGCCACCGCGCCCTCCGGTCCCGGCCGCCGCGCGACGAGTCCGGCCTTGGTCTGAGACCGGGCGGAACGGCCCCGTAGAATCGGCCGCACCATGGCTTACCTCGACCACGCCGCGACGACCCCGATGCTTCCCGAGGCAGTCGAGGCACTCACCGCGCACCTGAGCGTCACCGGCAACGCCTCTTCCCTCCACGCGTCCGGCCGCCGGGCGCGGCGCACCGTCGAGGAGGCCCGCGAGAGCCTCGCCGAGGCGCTCGGCGCCCGCCCCAGCGAGGTGGTCCTCACCTCCGGCGGCACCGAGGCCGACAACCTCGCCGTCAAGGGCCTGTACTGGGCCCGCCGCGACGCCGACCCGGCCCGTACCCGGGTCCTGGCCAGCCCCGTCGAGCACCACGCCGTCCTCGACGCCGTCCACTGGCTCGGCGAGCACGAGGGCGCCACCGTCGAGTACCTGCCGGTCGACGCCTACGGCCGCGTCCACCCCGAGGCCCTGCGCGAGGCCGTCGCCCGCGACCCCGGCGACGTCGCCCTCGCCACCGTCATGTGGGCCAACAACGAGATCGGCACGATCATGCCGGTCCGGGAACTCGCCGACGTGGCCGCCGAGTTCGACGTGCCGCTGCACGCCGACGCGGTCCAGGCCGTCGGCCAGCTGCCGGTCGACTTCGCCGCCTCCGGGCTCGCCGCCATGACCGTTTCCGGCCACAAGATCGGCGGCCCCTACGGCATCGGCGCGCTGCTGCTCGGCCGGGAGTACACCCCGGTCCCCGTGCTGCACGGCGGCGGCCAGGAACGCCATGTGCGCTCCGGCACCCTCGACGTCCCCGCCGTCGCCTCCTTCGCGGTCGCCGGCCGTCTCGCCGCCGGGCAGCACGAGTGGTTCGCCCGCGAGATCGGCGCCCTGCGCGACGACCTGGTCGACGCCGTCCGCACCGCCGTCCCGGACGCGATCCTCGGCGGCGACCCGTCGCCCGGGGGCCGCCTGCCGGCCAACGCCCACTTCACCTTCCCGGGCTGCGAGGGCGACTCGCTCCTCCTCCTGCTCGACGCCCAGGGCATCGAGTGCTCCACCGGCTCCGCCTGCACCGCGGGCGTCGCCCAGCCCAGCCACGTCCTGCTGGCCGCCGGAACCGACCCCGACCTGGCCCGCGGCACCCTGCGCTTCTCCCTGGGCCACACCTCGACCGAGGCCGACGTGGAGGCGCTCGCCAAGGCGATCGGCCCCGCGGTGGAACGCGCCCGGGCGGCGGGGCTGTCGTAGGCGACGCCCTCAGGGCTCAGGCTTTGGTCGGCGCCTTCGACGGGGTGCTCGTGGCCGCCCGCCGCACCAGCTTCAGGTACCGGTCCCAGTCCCAGTGCGGCCCCGGGTCGGTGTGGTCGGTGCCCGGCACCTCCACATGGCCGAGGATGTGCTCGCGGTCCACGGGTATGTCGTACCGCGCGCAGATCCCCGCCGTCAGCCGCGCGGAGGCGGCGTACATCGCGCCGGTGAAGTCCCGCGGGCGGTCCACGAAGCCCTCGTGCTCGATGCCGACACTGCGTTCGTTGTAGTCGCGGTTGCCCGCGTGGTACGCCACGTCCAACTCGCGGATCATCTGGGTGACGCGCCCGTCCTGCCCGACGATGTAGTGCGCGGCCGCCTTGTGCCCCGGGTCCTGGAAGGCCCGCACCGCGCTGTCGAAGCTGCCCTGCGTGACATGGACGATCACCAGGTCGATGCCGAAGTCGTCCGGCCGGTCCGCCCGCCGCCAGTTCGCGTCCGACGCCGCCACCCAGCGCGCGCCCGCGAAGTCGACCGCGCCCTCCTCGCGGGGCCGCTCCACGCCCGGCACCCGCCACCACAGCCGGGACAGCTCGTCACGGGCCAGCACACCGGTGCCCACGGCCGCCGCCGCACCGCCGACGATCAGCGCGCGGCGGCCGATGCGCCGGTCCGCGTCCCCGGACCCGCCCGGGGTGGACCCGCTCGTGGAACCCTGCTTCGCCCCCATACGATCTTCAACGCATATCCGCGCGCTCCGGTTCCCGCCTCCCCGTACCCTGGAGGGGCTATGACTGACACTCCGCAGCGCACCCGTCCCCTCCGCGTCCTCGCCGCCATGTCGGGCGGAGTCGACTCCGCCGTCGCCGCCGCCCGCGCGGCCGAGGCGGGGCACGACGTGACCGGCGTCCACCTCGCGCTCTCCGCGAACCCGCAGTCCTTCCGCACCGGCGCCCGGGGCTGTTGCACCATCGAGGACTCGCGCGACGCCCGCCGCGCCGCCGACGTCATCGGCATCCCGTTCTACGTGTGGGACCTCGCCGACCGCTTCCGGGAGGACGTGGTCGAGGACTTCGTCGCCGAGTACGAGGCCGGCCGCACCCCCAACCCGTGCCTGCGCTGCAACGAGAAGATCAAGTTCGCCGCCCTCCTCGACAAGGCCCTCGCGCTGGGCTTCGACGCCGTCTGCACCGGCCACTACGCGAAGGTGATCCTCCGCGAGGACGGCGTCCGCGAGCTGCACCGCGCCTCCGACATGGCCAAGGACCAGAGCTACGTCCTCGGGGTGCTCGACGACCGGCAGCTCGCCCACGCGATGTTCCCGCTCGGCGACACGGTCACCACCAAGGACGAGATCCGCGCGGAGGCCGAGCGCAGGGGCCTCGCGGTCGCCAAGAAGCCCGACTCGCACGACATCTGCTTCATCGCCGACGGCGACACCCAGGGCTTCCTGGCGGACCGTCTCGGCAAGGCGGAGGGCGACATCGTCGACGAGGCGGGCAACCGGCTCGGCACCCACGAGGGCGCGTACGGCTACACCATCGGCCAGCGCAAGGGCCTCAGGATCGGCACCCCGGCCCCCGACGGCAAGCCGCGCTACGTGCTGGACATCTCCCCGGTGGACAACACCGTGACGGTCGGCCCGGCCGAGGCGCTCGACGTCGACGCCCTCCGCGCGATCAAGCCCCGCTGGTGCGGCGCCGCCCCCACCGGCCCCGGCACCTACACCGCCCAGCTCCGCGCGCACGGCGGCGAGACCGAGGTACGGGCCGAACTGGTCGACGGCACCCTGGAGGTGGCCTTCACCGAGCCCGTCCGCGGCGTCGCCCCCGGCCAGGCGATCGTGCTGTACGACGGCACCCGCGTGGTGGGCTCGGCGACGATCGCGTCCACCACGCGCGCGACGGCCGGCGCGGCCTGAGCCGCCCGCCGGGGCGCACGCCGGCGACGGTGCCGGCGGCCGCCACGCCGTCGGCTCACCCGGCGAGGAACTCCGTCAGCACCGGCGCCAGGACGCCCGGCTCCACCCTGTGGGTCTGCCCGGCCACGGTGCCGTACCGGCCCTCGGGCGCCGCCTGAGCGATCGCACGGGCGGTCTCGTGCCACCACGCGTCGCTCGCGCCGCCCGCGAGGACCAGCAGGGGAGCGGGGATCGACGCGATCACCGACGTGGGCACCCGGCTGTCGCCCAGCACGGCGTCGTCGTACGCCAGGCTCGGCGCCACCGACTCCATCCCGGCCCACATGGGGGACTGCCGGGCACCCTGGATCATCTCCTCACCCAGCCCGGTGTGCCGCAGGAACAGCTCCACCGCGTCCCCGCGCCGGCCCTGCCCCAGCACCTCGGTCAGCCGCTCGGTGTACGCGGCCGCGGCCCGCGCGGCGGCCTCGTCCGCGGCGTACGGCACCTCGTACACGGCGGCGCGGCGCACCGGCAGACCGCTCGCCGCCGCCCGGAGCACCAGCGCGCCGCCCGAGGACATGCCGAACAGCGACGCCTCGCCGCCCACCGCCTCGATCAGCGCCGCCAGGTCCTCGATCTCGCGTTCCACCGCGTAGGGCGCCGTGTCGCCGCTCTCGCCGCGCCCCCGGCGGTCGTACACGGTGACGTCGAAACGGCCCGACAGCTCGGCGGCCAGCGGCGCCGTGGTGGCACCCGTCGACATGGCGCCACTGACGAGCACGACCGCCGGTCCCCGCCCGGAGCGTTCGTAGGCGATACGGGTGCCGTCACGCGAAACAGTCGTCTTCTCCATGCCTGAGCAGACTGCCGCACGGAACGGAACTCATCGCTCAGGACACCTCGACTTCGTAGAAACAGAAGTGGTCCTTGATCTCCGCGACCTCCGGCTTCGGGTCCGGGTACGCCCAGACCAGGTCCGCCGCGTCCGGCAGCGACCAGTAGGACGCGTCGCCCTTGAAGGGGCAGTGCGTCTGCGTGTCGGACGGCGTCAGCAGGTCGAGGCGTACGTCCCGGGGCGGGATGTAGTACCGGTCCGGACAGCCCGTCTCGTGCAGGACCAGCGCCCCGTCGCTCTCCGCCAGCACCTGCCCGCCGTGCACCCCGCGCACGTGGCGGTCGCTCGGCTCGACGGTGATGACGTGTCCCTTGAGTCCCTTGGTCACGGTCGTCCTCCTGTTGGCAGTGGTCTGCGTCACGTCGCTACAGCGTCCCGGGCGGCAGGATTCTTCCCCTCGGGGCCGGGCCGTACGGTGGACGCCATGAGAATCTGCGTCTTCCTCTCCGCCGCCGACCTCGACGAGCGCTACACGGGCCCCGCCGAGGAGTTCGCCGAACTGCTCGGAAAGGGCGGGCACACCCTCGTCTGGGGCGGCTCCGACGTCGGCCTGATGAAGGTGGTCGCCGACGGCGTGCAGGAGGCCGGCGGACGGCTGCTCGGGGTCTCGGTGGACTTCCTCGCGGCCAAGGCACGCCAGGGCGCCGACGAGATGGTGATCGCGAAGGACCTGGCCGAGCGCAAGCGGCTGCTGCTGGAGAAGGCCGACGCCGTGGTCATCATGGTGGGCGGCACCGGGACGCTCGACGAGGCCACCGAGATCCTGGAGCTGAAGAAGCACGGGCACACCGACATGCCGGTCGTCCTGCTCAACACCGCGGGCTTCTACGACGGCCTCAAGGAGCAGTTCCGCCGCATGGAGGACGAGGGCTTCCTGCCCCGCCCCCTCACCGAGCTGGTGTTCTTCGCCGAGGAGCCGGTCGGCGCGCTCGCCTACCTGGAGGAGAGCCAGGGCATCGAGTAGGACGCCGGTGGTGCGAGCATGACGGGCATGGCTACACATGTGATCACCGGAGCGGGCTCCGGCATCGGCGCGGCCGTCGCCCGCCGCCTGCACGAACGCGGCGACCAGATCGTGCTGCACGCGCGCGACGCGGGCCGCGCCAAGGAACTGGCCGCCGCGCTCCCCGGCGCGAAGACCCTGGTCGGAGACCTCGCCGAGCCGGGCAAGCTGTCCTGGGCCCTCTCCCACCAGAGCCTGCCCGAGCGGGTGGACTCGCTGCTGCACATCGCCGGGGTCGTCGACCTCGGCGCGGTCGGCGACCTGACCCCGAAGAGCTGGCTCAACCAGCTGAACGTCAACCTGGTCGCCCCCGCCGAGCTGACCCGCCTGCTGCTGCCCCAGCTCCGCGTCGCCCAGGGCCAGGTGCTCTTCGTCAACTCCGGCTCCGGACTCAACGCCCACGCCGGCTGGGCCGCGTACGGCGCCTCCAAGCACGGCCTGAAGGCCCTCGCCGACGCCCTGCGCCAGGAGGAGCACGCGAACGGCGTCCGCGTCACCTCGGTCTACCCCGGCCGCACCGCCAGCCCGATGCAGGCCAAGGTCCACCAGCAGGAGGGCAAGGAGTACGACCCCGGCAAGTGGATCGACTCCGAATCCGTCGCCACCACGATCCTGATGGCCCTGGACCTCCCCAGGGACGCGGAGGTCAACGACCTGACGGTGCGCCCGGGGCGATGACGGCGGCTTAGGCTGGCCGGGTGAGCGACAACAGCCAGACCAGCCCGCGCTTCGGTCCCGCCACCGGCATCGGCAGCCTCCCGGGCCACGACACCCGCGAGGCCGCCAAGACCGCCACCGGCAGCTTCGAGGACTTCCCCTTCCTCCCCGAGCTGCCCGCCCGCGGCCCCGGCGCCGACATGATCGGCCGCACCGCCGGCATGCTCGTCGAGCTGTACGCGCGCGTGGAGCCCAGCGGCTGGCGGCTCGGCGACCGGCCGGGGCGGGACACCAAGCGGGCCCGGGCCTGGCTGCGGGAGGATCTCGACGCCCTGGAGGAGTTCACCCAGGGCTACGAGGGCCCGCTCAAGGTTCAGGCCGTCGGCCCGTGGACCCTCGCCGCCGCCCTGGAACTGCGGGGCGGCGAGGCGGTCCTCTCCGACCCCGGCGCCTGCCGCGACCTCGCCGCCTCGCTCGCCGAGGGCCTGCGCCTGCACCTGGCCGAGCTGCGCCGCCGGGTGCCCGGCGCCCGGCCCGTGCTCCAGCTCGACGAACCCTCCCTCACCGCCGTCCTGCGCGGCCAGGTGCGCAGCGCCAGCGGCTACCGCACCCACCGCGCCGTCGACCGCCAGGTCGTGGAGGCGGCCCTGCGCGAGGTCGCCGGGGCGCACGACGGCGGGCCCGTCGTGGTCCACTCCTGCGCGCCGGACGTGCCGTTCGCCCTGCTGCGGCGGGCGGGCGTCGCGGGCGTCTCCTTCGACTTCTCGCTCCTCACCGAGCGTGACGACGACGCGATCGGCGAGGCCGTCGAAGGCGGCACCCGGCTCTTCGCCGGTGTCGTGCCGGGCACGGACACCGCGTTGTCAGACCCTGCCGGTAGCGTCATGGGTGTCAGAACGCTGTGGCGCAGGCTGGGGCTGCGTCCGGAGCTGCTCGCGGAGGCGGTCACCGTCACTCCGGCGTGCGGACTCGCGGGTGCCTCCCCGGACTACGCCCGGCGCGCGCTCGCCCACTGCGTCCGGGCGGCAAGATCTCTCGCGGACAACCCAGAGTAACGGGAGGACCATACGGTGGCCGGCGACAAGCAGGGCGACGAGCAGGCGGAGACGACGAGCGTGCCCGCCGAGGCGCGCGAGCGGCACGCGCGGCTCGCCGAGCAGATCGAGGAGCACCGCTTCCGGTACTACGTGAACGACGCGCCCGTCGTCAGCGACGCGGAGTTCGACCGGCTGCTGCGCACCCTGGAGGAGCTGGAGGAGCGGTATCCAGAGCTGCGCACCCCCGAGTCGCCGACCCAGAAGGTCGCCGGGTCCTACGCGACCGAGTTCACGGCCGTGGAGCACCCCACCCGGATGCTCTCCCTGGACAACACCTTCAACGACGACGAGCTGGCCGCCTGGTTCGAGCGCATCGCCCGGGAGCTGGGCGAGCAGGAGTACCACTTCCTGTGCGAGCTGAAGGTCGACGGACTCGCCGTCAACCTGACCTACGAGCGCGGCCGGCTCGTCCGGGCCGCCACCCGCGGCGACGGCCGCACCGGCGAGGACATCACCCCCAACGTCCGCACCATCGCCGAGATCCCCGAGCGCCTGGCGGGCGACAAGGTCCCCGACCTCGTGGAGATCCGGGGCGAGGTCTACTTCCCGATGGAGAAGTTCCAGGAGCTCAACGCCCGGTTGAACGAGGCGGGGGACAAGCCCTTCGCCAACGCGCGCAACGCCGCGGCCGGTTCGCTGCGCCAGAAGGACCCGCGGGTCACCGCCTCCCGCCCGCTGCACATGGTGGTCCACGGCATCGGCACCCTGGAGGGGTACTCGGGCCTGACCCGCCTCTCCCAGGCGTACGACCTGCTGAAGACCTGGGGCCTGCCCACCTCCCCGCACAACCGGGTGGTCGACGGCCTGGACGGCGTCCGGGACTTCATCGCGTACTACGGCGAGAACCGGCACTCCGTCGCGCACGAGATCGACGGAGTCGTCGTCAAGCTCGACGAGATCCGCCTCCAGGGCCGGCTCGGCTCCACGGCCCGCGCGCCCCGCTGGGCCATCGCCTACAAGTACGCGCCGGAGGAGGTCAACACCAAGCTCGTCGACATCAAGGTGGGCGTCGGCCGCACCGGCCGCGTCACGCCGTACGCGCAGGTCGAGCCGGTGACGGTGGCCGGCAGCGAGGTGGAGTTCGCCACCCTGCACAACCAGGAGGTCGTCAAGGCCAAGGGCGTGCTCATCGGCGACACCGTGGTGCTGCGCAAGGCCGGTGACGTGATCCCGGAGATCCTGGGGCCGGTCGCCGATCTGAGGGACGGCAGCGAGCGGGAGTTCGTGATGCCGGCCCAGTGCCCCGAGTGCCAGACGCCGCTCAAGGCGATGAAGGAGGGCGACATCGACCTCCGCTGCCCCAACGCCCGTGCCTGCCCGGCCCAGTTGCGCGAGCGGGTCGCCTACCTCGCGGGCCGGGAGTGCCTGGACATCGAGCACTTCGGCGGGGTCGTGGCGGCCGCGCTGACCGGGCCGCTGGAGCCCTCCGAGCCGCCGCTGGTGGACGAGGGCGACCTGTTCGACCTCACCGTCGAGAAGCTGCTGCCCATCAAGGCGTACGTCCTCGACCCCGACAGCGGGCTGCCCAAGCGCGACCCCAAGACCGGCGAGGAGAAGATCGCCACGGTCTTCGCCAACAAGGAGGGCGAGCCGAAGAAGAACACCCTCGCGCTGCTCCAGCACATCGAGGAGGCCAAGACCCGCCCGCTGGCCCGCTTCCTCAACGGCCTCTCCATCCGGTACGTCGGACCGGTCGCCGCCCAGGCCCTCGCCCGGGAGTTCCGCTCCATCGACCGCATCGAGCAGGCCACCGAGGAGGAGCTGGCGAGCACGGACGGCGTGGGCGGCACCATCGCCACCGCCGTCAAGGAGTGGTTCGCCGTGGACTGGCACCGCGAGATCGTGCGCAAGTGGAAGGCGGCCGGGGTCTCTCTGGAGGACCGCTCGACGGGGGAGGACGAAGGGCCGCGCCCGCTCGAAGGACTCACCGTCGTCGTCACCGGCACCCTGGAGAACTTCACCCGGGACGGCGCCAAGGACGCCCTGCAGAGCCGCGGCGCCAAAGTGACCGGATCGGTGTCCAAGAAGACGTCGTTCGTCGTGGTCGGTGACAACCCCGGTTCGAAGTACGACAAGGCGATGCAACTGAAAGTGCCGGTTCTGAACGAGGACGGTTTCAGCGTGCTGCTCGAACAAGGACCCGAAGCGGCGGCGGATGTCGCGCTTTCGGCTGAGGAATAGCGGTTGAAGGCCACCCGATCGGCGCATATCAGATGCATACGGGTGGCCGGGTGGCATTCGGGCAACCGTCGACGACCAGTGCCCCTGGAAGCCTTCCGCGGCCTACTGTTGAGGTGTGCGCCCGCCGTGCCCAGCTGCGGTCGGGGCACCCCCCTGCCCCGAGTGACAGGGGGAGGGGTCTCCCACGCGGAGCCGTTGAAGGTGGTCGAGGCGGGGGCCGCGTGGCGTGGGCACCGCCGGCTGTGAGAGGGACGGGAATGGAACCGACCGAGAGCGCCGCCGCGGGCTCACGGCTGAGCCTGCGTCGCATGGCGGACGCGTGGCACGTGAGCCGGTGGCTCGGGCAACGCGAGGGTGGCGTCCCGCATCCCGCGACGGGCACCCGGGTGCCGCAGGCCGCCGGCCACACCCCCGGACCCCTCCACGGCCCGGCCGACCCGGACGGCGAACGGCACCTGTCCTGGCCCGCGTTGCCCGCCACGATCGTCGCGACCGCCGCCTTCGTCCTGGGCGCCGGTTTCTACCAGGCGTTCAGCGACGGACACGCCCTCTTCCCGGCCGGCACGGTCGGCTGGTCCCTGGCCGTGCTGGCCGGCATCGTCGTCGGCCACCTGGTCATGCTCGGCCGCTCCCGCTGGTGGGGCGGCACCGGTTCGGGCGCCGCCCTCACCCTCGCCGTCCTGCTGCTGTACGGCTGGGTCCCGGCCGGCATGGTCAGCCTCACCGTCGTCGTCCTGGTCGGCATAGCCCGCCGGGGCCGCTGGCGGCAGGGCGTCCTGCACGGCGCGGTGGACATCCTCGGCATCACCGCGGGCGCCCTGATCCTCGGCGTCAGCGGCTCGCTGCCGTCGGTGGAGCGTCCCTGGGACCCCGCCACCTGGGGGGTGTACGCGGCGCCCAAGGTGGTGCTCGTCGCCGTCGCCTACCTCGCCGTCACCCGCGCCCTGCTGTGGTATCTCCAGACCCCGCGCCCCGGTCTGCCCACCGTCGCCCGCACCGCCCTGGTCAGGCACGGACTGCTCGCGGTCGCCCTGCTCGGCATCGCCCCGCTGGTCTGCGTCGTCGCCGTCGCCAAGCCGTTGCTGCTGCCGCTGTTCGCCATTCCGCTCATCGCCCTCGACTCCACGCTGTGGATCGCCCGCGCCCGCGCCGAGGAGCAGCTGCGCGACCCGCTCACCGGACTGCCCAACCGGCAGTGGCTGCTGGAGCGCACCTGGGCCGCGCTGGACGACGCCGAGCGCATCGGCGCCCGCGCCGCCCTGATGCTGATCGACCTCGACCGTTTCCGCTCGGTCAACGACACCCTCGGACACCTCGCCGGCGACCGGCTGCTGTTGCAGACCGCCGACCGGCTGCGGCAGGCCCTGCCGCGCGGGGCGGAGGCCGCGCGGCTCGGCGGTGACGAGTTCGCCGTCTTACTGCCCGTCGCCGACTCCACCACGTCGGCGACCCGGATCGCCCGGGGCCTGGTGGCCGAGCTCAGTTCCCCGATGGACCTGGACGGACTCACGCTGGTCCTGGAGGCCAGCGCCGGCGTCGCGGTCTTCCCCGACCACGCGCTGGATGCCGAGGGGCTGCTGCGCCGCGCCGACGTGGCGATGTACCAGGCGAAGCGGGACCGCACCGGCGTGGAGGTCTACGAGTCCAAGCGGGACTCCAACACCCCGGACCGGCTCGGCCTCCTCGGCGATCTGCGCCGGGCCCTGGACGCCCACGAGGTCCAGCTGCACTACCAGCCCAAGGTCCGCTTCGACGGCCAGGTCGCGGGCCTGGAGGCGCTGGTGCGCTGGGTGCACCCCGAGCGGGGCAAGGTGCCGCCGGACGAGTTCATAGCCATCGCCGAGTCCTCCGGGCTGATGCCCCACCTCACCGAGTACGTGCTGGAGACGGCGCTCGCCCAGGTCGCCCGGTGGCGCACCCAGGGGCTGTTCGTGCCGGTCGCGGTCAACGTCTCCCCGCGCGACGTCCACACCCCCGGCTTCGCGGGCTCGGTGGCCGCCCGGCTCGCCCGGCACGGAGTCCCCGCGGGAGCGCTCCAACTCGAGATCACGGAGCACGTCCTCCTGGAGGACCCGCAGCGGGCGGCCGACACCCTCAACGCGCTGACCGGACACGGCGTCAAGATGTCCCTGGACGACTTCGGCACCGGCTACTCCTCCCTCGTCCACCTGCGCAGGCTCCCCGTCAGCGAGCTGAAGATCGACCGCTCCTTCGTGGCCCGGCTGGCCATCGACAACGAGGACGCCGAGATCGTGCGCTGCACCGTCGACCTCGCCCACTCGCTCGGCCTGCTCGTCGTCGCCGAGGGCGTGGAGGACGACGAGACCTGGGAGCGCCTGAGGGACCTCGGCTGCGACGCCGTACAGGGCTGGCTGGTCGCGGCCGCGATGCCCCCGGAGGAGACCACCGCCTGGCTGCTCGCCCGCGGCTCCTGCGGCTGGGTCCGAACCGCCGCGGCCCTGCCCGCAGCAGCGACCGACGAGTGACCTGAACCCCCTGCGACACGCGCCCCACCCACCGCCGGCGGCACGCCTCGCCACCCACCCCTGCGGCACGCGGCCACCCACCGCCGGCGGCACGCCTCCACCGACCCCGGTGGCGCGCCCCGCCACCCACCGCCTGCGGCACGCGGCCACCCACCGCCGGTGGCACGCGCCCCTCCCACCGCCTGCGGCACGCGCCCCCACCCACCCCGGTGGCGCGCTCTGCCACCCACCGCCTGCGGCACGCACCCACCCACCGCTGGCGCCACGCTCTGTCACCGACCCCGATGGCGCGCCCCGCCACCCACCGGTCCGCCCGGCGGTCCGGCGCCGCGCCCTTCCCGTCCGCCCGGCCCGTCCCGTCCGGCCTGGCCCGTTCTGGCTCCACCCGGTCCCGTTGCGTCCGGCTGGGTCATCATGACCGCGTTTCTAGCAGTGCTAGCCATTCTGCCGCCGCTCTGCTAGTGTCACTCTCGTCCCTAGCGCTGCTAGCAAGGAGTCGTCGTGACCGTGACCGCGTACAGCCTGGCCATCGTGCTCAACCTGTTCTGCCTGTTCCTCGGGTACCGCTTCCTGTTCCAGCCCGGCCCGGCCGCCACGGGCTACGGCGTCCCGGCCGACCCCGGCGGCGACGCCGGCGCCTACCTGACGATCAAGGGCGTCAGGGACGGCACGCTCGGCGTGGTGGGACTGGCGCTGCTGGCCTTCGCCGGCGCCCGCCCCGAGGCGTGGTTCATGCTCTGCGTCGCCCTCGTGCCGCTCGCCGACACGCTCATAGTGCTGCGCCACGGGGGTACGAAGGCCGTGGCCTTCGGGATCCACTTCGCCACCGCGATCGTTGTCCTGATCAGTGCCGGCCTGCTCTTCGCGGTCTGAGCGCCCGTCCGCCGTACCGTCCCAGGGGGTTCGAGAATGTCGCTGTTCGTTCCGAAGTTCGACGAGTCCGTGGTCGTCCGCGAGGCCGAGGTCGAAGTCGTCGGCCGCGCGCCCACCACCGTGCGCCTGCTGGCCGACAGCAGCGCCACCGGCGGCGCCCTGTCCACCCAGCGCGTCACCCTCACCGCGGGCGCCGACGGCGCCGCACCGCACTGGCACGACAACTCCGCGGAGATGTTCTTCCTGCTCGACGGCGCCGCCGACATCCTCTCCGGCGACGAGGTCCTCACCGCGGGCCCCGGCGACCTCGTCGTCGTCCCGCCAAGCAAGCCGCACGCCTTCGCCGCCGTGCCGGGCGCCGACGCCGACCTGCTCATCGTCCTCACCCCGGGCGTCGAGCGCTTCGAGTACTTCCGCCACCTCCGGCGCATCGCCCTCGGCGAGGCCACCCGGGAGAGCCTGCTGGAGGTCCAGGAGCTGTACGACAACCACTTCCTGCGCAGTACCGCATGGGACGCGCGGCGCCGCGCGGACGCCCCGGGGGAAACCGTTTAACGGCCACGGGGCCCGGCCCCATAGGATTGGGCCAAACCCGTTGGGACCACACACTCACCCAGAGGAACGCTGCATGCCTGGCATCACGCGCGAGGAGGTCGCCCACCTCGCCCGGCTGGCGCGTCTGGAGCTGAAGCCCGAAGAGCTCGAGCACTTCGCGGGACAGCTGGACGACATCATCGGCGCGGTCGCCCGCGTCAGCGAGGTCGCCGACCAAGACGTACCGCCGACCTCGCACCCGCTCCCGCTGACGAACGTCATGCGGCCGGACGAGGTCCGTCCGTCGCTCACGCCCGAGCAGGCGCTCTCCGGCGCCCCGGCCCAGGAGCAGCAGCGTTTCAAGGTGCCGCAGATCCTGGGGGAGGAGTAAGCCATGAGCGACATCATCAAGCTCACCGCGGCCGAGATCGCCGCGAAGATCGCCTCCGGCGAGCTGACCGCCGTCCAGGTCACCGAGGCCCACCTGGCCCGCATCGAGGCCGTCGACGAGAAGGTGCACGCCTTCCTGCACGTGGACCGCGAGGGCGCGCTGGCCCAGGCCCGCGCCGTCGACGCCAAGCGCGAGCGCGGCGAGCGGCTCGGCCCGCTGGCCGGTGTCCCCCTCGCGCTCAAGGACATCTTCACCACCGAGGGCATCCCCACCACCGTCGGCTCGAAGATCCTGGAGGGCTGGATCCCGCCGTACGACGCGACGGTCACCAAGCGCCTCAAGGACGCCGACGTCGTCATCCTCGGCAAGACCAACATGGACGAGTTCGCCATGGGGTCCTCCACCGAGAACAGCGCCTACGGCCCGACCGGCAACCCCTGGGACCTCACCAAGATCCCCGGCGGCTCCGGCGGCGGCTCCTCCGCGGCCCTCGCCTCCTTCGAGGCCCCGCTCGCCATCGGCACCGACACCGGCGGCTCCATCCGCCAGCCCGCGTCCGTCACCGGCACGGTCGGCGTCAAGCCGACGTACGGCGGCGTCTCCCGCTACGGCATGGTGGCCTTCTCCTCCTCCCTCGACCAGGGCGGCCCCTGCGCCCGCACGGTCCTGGACGCGGCCCTGCTGCACGAGGTGATCGCCGGACACGACCCGATGGACTCCACCTCCATCGACGCCCCGGTCCCCGCCGTCGTCGAGGCGGCCCGCAACGGCAGCGTCGACGGCATGCGCGTCGGCGTCGTCAAGCAGTTCCGCGGCGAGGGCTACCAGGCCGGTGTCGTCCAGCGCTTCGACGAGTCCGTCGAGCTGCTGAAGTCGCTGGGCGCCGAGATCGTCGAGCTGGACTGCCCGTCCTTCGACCTCGCGCTCTCCGCGTACTACCTGATCGCCCCGTCCGAGTGCTCCTCCAACCTCGCCCGCTTCGACGGCCTGCGCTACGGCGCGCGCGTCGGCGACGACGGCACGCACTCCGCCGAGGAGGTCACCTCCCTGACCCGCGAGGCCGGCTTCGGCCCCGAGGTCAAGCGCCGCATCATGCTCGGCACGTACGCCCTGTCGAGCGGGTACTACGACGCGTACTACGGCAGCGCCCAGAAGGTCCGCACCCTCATCAAGCAGGAGTTCGAGCGGGCCTTCGAGCAGGTCGACGTGATCGTCTCCCCGACGACCCCCACCACCGCCTTCGCGATCGGCGAGCGTGCCGACGACCCGATGGCGATGTACCTGGCCGACCTGTGCACCATCCCCACCAACCTGGCGGGCAACGCGGCCATGTCGCTGCCCTGCGGCCTCGCGCCCGAGGACAACCTGCCGGTGGGTCTGCAGATCATCGCCCCCGCCATGAAGGACGACCGGCTCTACCAGGTCGGCGCCGCCGTCGAGGCCGCCTTCGTGGAAAAGTGGGGCCACCCGCTGATCGAGGAGGCACCGTCGCTGTGAGTGCACTGACCAAGGCCAAGGGCTTCAAGAAGTCCAAGTCCGGTCTGTACGTCTCGATGGCCACGTCGGCGTTCGGCGCCGTCGGGGTCTACAAGCAGATCAAGAAGGCCCGGGGCGAGAGCGACACGCTGCGGCTGCTCGACGCCGTCGTCACCGGCGCCGCCGTCGTCACCAACCTCGCCATCCTGTACCGCGAGCTGAAGCGTCTCGGCGACGACGACGTCCTGCTGGGCTGAGAGGGAAGTTTCACCGTGACCACCACGACCGACCTGGTGTCGTACGAGGACGCACTCGCGTCGTACGACCCCGTCATGGGCCTCGAGGTCCATGTCGAACTCGGCACCCGCACCAAGATGTTCTGCGGCTGTTCGACCGCACTGGGTGCCGACCCGAACACCCAGACCTGCCCCGTCTGCCTCGGCATGCCCGGCGCGCTCCCGGTCGTCAACGCGACCGGCGTCGAGTCGGCGATCAAGATCGGTCTCGCGCTGAACTGCGAGATCGCCGAGTGGTGCCGCTTCGCCCGGAAGAACTACTTCTATCCGGACATGCCGAAGAACTTCCAGACCTCCCAGTACGACGAGCCCATCGCCTTCGACGGCTACCTCGACGTGCAGCTGGAGGACGGGGAGACCTTCCGCGTCCAGATCGAGCGCGCCCACATGGAGGAGGACACCGGCAAGTCGCTGCACGTCGGCGGTGCCACGGGCCGCATCCACGGCGCCTCGCACTCCCTCCTCGACTACAACCGGGCCGGCATCCCGCTCATCGAGATCGTCACCAAGCCGATCGAGGGTGCGGGCGAGCGGGCGCCGGAGGTCGCGCGGGCCTACGTCCGCGAGCTGCGCGAACTCATCCGCGCCCTCGGCGTGTCCGAGGCCCGCATGGAGATGGGCCAGATGCGCTGCGACGTGAACCTGTCGCTGCGTCCGCACGGCCGGGAGAAGTTCGGCACCCGCAGCGAGACCAAGAACGTCAACTCGCTGCGCTCCGTCGAGCGGGCCGCCCGCTTCGAGATCCAGCGGCACGCCGCCGTGCTGAACGACGGCGGCACGATCATCCAGGAGACCCGCCACTTCCACGAGGACACGGGGTCCACCACCTCGGGCCGCGTGAAGGAGGAGGCCGAGGACTACCGGTACTTCCCGGAGCCCGACCTGGTGCCCGTCGCCCCGTCCCGCGAGTGGGTCGAGGAGATCCGGTCCGCCCTGCCCGAGCTGCCGCTGGTGCGCCGCAACCGGCTCCGCGAGGAGTGGGGCATCTCCGGCAACGACATGCAGTCCATCCTCAACGCCGGAGCCCTGGACCCGATCGTCGCCACGATCGACGCCGGCGCCGACGCGGCCTCCGCCCGCAAGTGGTGGATGGGCGAGCTGGCCCGCAGCGCCAACGAGTCGGGCAAGACGCTCGACGAGCTGGCGATCACGCCGGTCCAGGTCGCCCGCGTCGCCGAACTGGTCACCAAGGGCGAGCTGAACGACAAGCTGGCCCGCCAGGTCATCCTGGGCGTCCTCGCCGGTGAGGGCTCGCCGGACGAGGTCGTCGACCGGCGCGGCCTGAAGGTCGTTTCCGACGAGGGCGCGCTGACCGCCGCCGTCGACGAGGCCATCGCCGGCAACCCGGGCGTCGCGGACAAGATCCGCGGCGGCAAGGTCGCCGCGGCCGGCGCCCTGGTCGGCGCGGTCATGAAGGCGACCCGGGGCCAGGCGGACGCGGCCCGCGTCAAGGAGCTGATCCTGGAGAAGCTGGGCGTCACCGAGGGCTGACACCCGCGCGCACCACGAGCCCTGGGGGGACACGCCGACCGCGGCGCGTCCCCCCAGGGCCGTTGTTGTGAATAAGGCCACTAAGTCCGCAAAGGATCATTTCTGCCTGCAAGAGTGATCCCGCATTGCTCATGCGTTCTTTGCGGGCGATTCACACCATGGACGTCTGTTCCCGGTGTTCCCGGCTTTTCGGGTCTTCCCGGTCAAAGATCCACAATCAGACACCCCTGGGAGCACGTTCGTGGCAGCCCTCGCACGCTGGTGTGTTCGACGTCGCCTCGTAGCCGTCCTGCTCTGGCTGCTCGCCCTCGGCGGCGTGGCCACCGCCGCCACGCTCACCGGCTCCGCGTACTCCAACGACTACGGCATCCCCGGCACCGGCTCCGACCGCGCCTCCCGGCTGCTCGAATCCCGCTTCCCCGACCTCGGCGGCGACAGCGACACGATCGTCTGGCACACCACGACCGGCACCGTCCGCGCCGCCGACGTCGAACAGGCCATGACCCGCACCCTTGACCGGGTCGCCGACCTGCCCGGGGTGGCCGCGGTCACCAACCCGTACCACGACCGCGACTCGCCCCTGATCAGCGAGAACGCCGACACCGCGTACGCCACCGTCACCTTCGAGGCCGCACCCCAGGACATCGACGCGGGCCAGGCGCGGGCCGTGGTCGACACCGTCGAGGCGGCCGAGACCGACGGACTCCGGATCGAACTGGGCGGCGGCGCCATAGCGCTCACCGAGACCGGCGGCGGCCACCTCGCCGAGGCCGTCGGCGTGGCCGTGGCCGCCGTCGTCCTGTTCTTCGCCTTCGGCTCCGTCGCCGCGGCGCTGCTGCCCATCGCCACCGCGCTGGTCTCCGTCGGCACCGCCTACGCCGGCATCACCCTCCTCGGCCACGCCATGACCGTCGCCGACTTCGCCCCCATGCTGGGCACCCTCATCGGACTCGGCGTCGGCATCGACTACGCCCTGTTCATCGTCACCAGACACCGGCGCGGACTGAAACGGGGCCTGTCCGTGGCGGACGCCGCGGCCGACGCCGTGGCGACCACCGGACGCGCAGTCGTCTTCGCCGGCGCCACCGTGTGCATCGCCCTGCTGGGCATGCTGATCCTCCGGCTGAGCTTCCTCAACGGCGTCGCCGTCGCCGCCTCGCTGACCGTGCTCCTCACCGTCGCGGCCTCCGTGACGCTGCTGCCGGCCCTGCTGTCGTACATCGGCCCGCGCGCCCTGAACCGGCGCGAGCGGCGCCGGCTCGCCGAGCACGGTCCCGAGCCCGAGGTGCCGACCGGGTTCGCCGCCCGCTGGTCGGCCTTCGTCGAGCGCCACCCGAAACTGCTCGGCGCGCTCGCCCTCGTCGTCATCACCGTCATCGCCCTGCCCACCCTCGGCCTGCGCCTGGGCACCTCCGACCAGGGCAACGACCCCAAGGGCACCACCACCCGCCAGGCCTACGACCTCCTCGCCGACGGCTTCGGACCCGGCGTCAACGGCCCGCTCACCCTGGTCACCGAGGTCCGCGGCGCCGAGGACCGCCTCGCCCTGGACAACCTCGACGCCACCCTGCGCACCACCGAGGGCGTCTCCTCGGTGACACCGGTGATGTACAACTCCGGCGGCGACGCCGCGTACCTCACCGTCGTACCCGAGTCGGCGCCGCAGTCCCGGCAGACCAGCGACCTGGTCGAACGGCTGCGCGACGAGGTGCTGCCGCGCGCCGAGGCCGGTACCGCGCTCGACGTGCACGTGGGCGGCGTGACGGCCGGCTACGACGACTTCGCCGGCGTCATCGTCGGCAAGCTGCCCCTCTTCGTCGGCGTCGTCATCGGGCTCGGCTGCCTGCTGCTCCTGCTGGCCTTCCGCTCCGTCGGCATCCCCCTCAAGGCCGCCGCCATGAACGTGGCCGCGGTGGCCGCCGCCTTCGGCGTGGTGGTGGCGATCTTCCAGTGGGGCTGGGGGAGCGAACTGCTCGGCCTCGGCAGCGCCGGACCGATCGAACCCTTCCTGCCCGTGATCATGGTCTCGGTGCTCTTCGGGCTCTCCATGGACTACCAGGTCTTCCTCGTCAGCCGGATGTACGAGGAGTGGCTGGAGACCGGCGACAACCGCCGCGCCGTCCGGGTCGGACTCGCCGAGACCGGCCGCGTGATCAACTCCGCCGCCGTCATCATGATCTCGGTCTTCCTCGCCTTCGTCCTCAGCGGCGACCGGGTGATCGCCATGTTCGGCATCGCGCTCGCCGCCGCCGTCGCCCTGGACGCCTTCGTGCTGCGCACCCTCCTGGTGCCCGCCCTGATGCACCTGCTCGGCCGCGCCAACTGGTGGCTGCCGCGCCGCCTGGACGCCGTCCTGCCCCGCATCAGCATCGAGCCGCCCGAGTGCCGGGCCGCCCATGAGAGGCTGGCCGCGGTGACGGACGCCGGGGTGGCGGACGTCCTCGCGGAGGAGGAACGACAGCGGGATGTACGCGATACCACTGGGTGACGGAGCCGAACTGCGCCCCCTGGAGACCTGGCACGCCGAGGAGTTCCTGGCCCACCTGGACCGGGGCCGGGACTTCATCACCGAGCACATCCCGTTCGGGGCGAAGGCCACCGACGTCGACTCGGCGCGCGAGGTGCTCCAGACCTACGCCGACCGGCACGCCGCCGACAGCGGCTTCCTGCACGGGCTGTGGCTGGACGGCCGGCTGGTCGGCGGCCTGCTCTACCGGGTCTTCGACGCCGCCACCGGCGTCTGCGAGATCGGCTGCTGGCTGGAGCCCGCCGCCACGGGGCGCGGCCTGGTCACCCGCGGCGCACGCGTGCTGATCGACTGGGCCTTCGACGAGCGCGGCATGCACCGCGTGGAGTGGTACGCCTCCTCGGCGAACACCCCGAGTGTCAACGCCGCGCGGCGACTCGGCATGATGCGGGAGGGCGTGCTGCGCGAGAGCTTCCCCCACCGGGGCACGCGCCAGGACATGGAGGTGTGGGCGGTGCTCGCACCCGAGTGGCGTGCGGCACGCGAGGCACGCGCGCGTGCCGCTCACAAGGATCATTAAGGGACCTCTCAGACAGCGTCCGTACGGTGCGAGGCATGGGAACGAAGACAGTGGACGAGACCGGCGTGAAGACCGACGAGCACAAGACGGACGGGGCGACCGAGGCGACCGAGGCCGCCGGGTCCACCGAGGTCACCAAGGCGGCCGAGGCCCCCGGGACGGCCGAGACCGACACACCGCAGGGCGCCGACGCGGCGACGGACGAGGATACGGACGCCGCCGAGCGGACCGGGGCGGGCCCCACCGGCGTCGGCCAGGGCGCGGGCGCCGTCGTCTCCGCCGGTCTCGGCATCGTCTCCCTGACCGGCAGCTGGGTCGGCACCGTGGCCTCCGCGCGCGAGTCGCTGATGGGCCAGCTGCAGACCTCCTCCTCGTCGAACGTCGGCACGCTGATCGAGAAGGGCTACGGCAACGCCTGGCAGGCCACCGCGATGTGGGGCGGCATCTTCGCCCTGGTCGCGCTGATCGTCGGCGTCGTCGTGCTGGCCCGCCCCGCGTTCGGCGCGCCCGGCCGCCCGCAGGCCCCGTGGATCAAGTCGGTCGCCTGGGCGGGCGTCGCCCTCGGCGTCATCGGCCTGCTGCTGGCCGTCCTGAAGTACACCGACGTCCTGCTGGGGCTGCCCTCCGCCGGCTGACCGGGCACGTCCGAGGGGTCTTAGGGCCGTCGCCCGCCTGTGGCGCGCGGCCTAAGACCCCTCCCGCGCGTCTAAGGCCCCCCGCGGGGCCGAAGATGCGGAACTTACCCGATGTGGCCCACCCCCCTGGGAGACGAAGGTTGAGGCATCGCAACCGAGCGAAGCCGAAACCGAACAGGAACCGAGGGGCACACCATGTACGAGTACGAGATCCAGCGATACCGCTCCGCCGAACTGATCCGCCGCGCCGACGAGGCCCGGCTGGCCCGCGAGGCGATCCTGGCCCGGCGCGCCGCCCGCCGCCAGGCCCGGCACGGCGCCGCCGAGGCGGAGAGCCATACGCCGCGGCAGCGCCGGCCCCGGTTCGCCCGGGCCGCGTGAACGGGGGAGCCGGGGAGGGAGGCCGCACGGCCTCCCTCCCCGCCGTCGTTCCCGCCGCCGTCCGCCTGCCGAAAACCGGTGACCCGCTGTCGTACCCGCGTGCGATGCTCGGGTCCGTGGAGACCAGGTCCGTCAGTCCCGTGTTCGTCGGCCGCACCGGCGAACTGGACACGTTGAACGAGGCGCTCGCCCGCGCGTCCGCCACCGGGGGAGAGCCGCAGGCCCTGCTGCTCGGCGGCGAGGCCGGCGTCGGCAAGACCCGCCTCGTCGAGGAGTTCGCCGCCGCGGCGGACCGGCGGGGCGCCGTCGTCGCACTGGGCGGCTGCGTGGAGATCGGTGCCGACGGGCTGCCCTTCGCCCCCTTCTCCACCGCGCTGCGCGCCCTGCGCCGCCACCTGCCCGGGGAACTGGCCGCCGCGGCCGCCGGACAGGAGGAGGAGCTGGCCCGGCTGCTGCCCGAACTGGGCGAGGGCGCCGCCCCCGGACCCGGCACCGGCCGGCACGACGAGGAGAGCATGGCCCGGCTCTTCGAACTCACCGCCCGCCTGCTGGAGCGCGTCGCCGCCCGGCACACCGTCGTCCTCGTCCTGGAGGACCTGCACTGGGCCGACGCCTCCACCCGCCACCTGATCGCCTACCTCTTCCGCACCCTGCGCACCGGCCGCCTCGTCGTCCTGGCCACCTACCGATCCGACGACATCCACCGCCGCCACCCGCTGCGGCCCCTGCTCGCCGAGCTGGACCGGCTGCGCACCGTCCGCCGCCTCGAACTCGGCCGCTTCACCCGCGACGAGGTGGGCCGCCAGATCGCCGGGATCCTCGCCCACGAACCCGACCCGCTCCAGGTCGACGCGATCTTCGAGCGCTCCGACGGCAACGCGTTCTTCGTCGAGGAACTCGCCGTCGCCGCCCACGAGGGCAGCTGCACCGGCCTCACCGACTCCCTGCGCGACCTGCTGCTGGTGCGCGTCGAAGCCCTGCCCGAGAGCGCCCAGCGAGTCGCCCGGATCGTCGCCGAGGGCGGCTCCACCGTCGAGTACCGGCTGCTCGCCGCCGTCGCCGGGCTCGCCGAGGACGACCTCATCGAGGCGCTGCGCTCCGCGGTGAACGCCAACATCCTGCTCCCCGCGCCCGACGGCGACGGCTACCGCTTCCGCCACTCCCTGGTCCGCGAGGCCGTCGGCGACGACCTGCTCCCCGGCGAACGCTCCCGCCTCAACCGGCGGTACGCGGAGGCGCTGGACGCCGATCCCACGCTGGTGCCCGCCGCCGAGCGCGTGATGCGCCTGGCCAGCTACTGGTACCACGCCCACGCCCCGGCCAAGGCCCTGCCCGCCGTCCTGGACGCCTCCGTCGAGGCCCGCCGCCGGCACGCCTACTCCGAGCAACTGCGACTCCTCGAGCGCGCGATGGAGCTGTGGGACTCCGTCCCCGACGACGTACGCGCCACCCTGCGCCCCGTGGACTACACCGAGGTCTACCCGCCCTGCGGCTGCGACCCCGCCACCACACCCCTGCGCTACCTGGACCTGATGGCCGAGGCCGCCGTCGCCGGGCGGCTGTGCGGCGAGCGCGAGCGCGCCATGAAGATCACCAAGCGGGCGCTGCGCCTGCTGGACGAACAGGACACCGGCGCCGGCGCGGGCGCGGGCGGCCGGGACCCGCAGCGCGCCGCCTGGTTCTGGACCCAGCGCTCCCTGCTGGTGCAGGCCCAGGGCCGCGGCGACGGCTGGCGGGAACTGGGCATCGCCCAGGAACTGGTGCGCGGCCTGCCGCCCTCCCAGGTGCACGCCGAGGTGCTGGCCATGTCCGCCAACTGGTCGATGCTCCACTGCCCGGGCCCCGACGCCATGACGGCGGCCGAACGGGCCGTCGAGTACGCGCGCATGGTGGGCGCCGACGAGATCGAGCTCAACGCCCGGCTCACCCTGGGCGGCCTGATGGTGGACGCGGGGCAGATCGACGCCGGACTCGCTGAGATGTTCCAGGTCAGGGATCTGGTGGTGGCCAAGGACCGGTCCGTCGTGGTGGCCCGCAGCCATGTCAACCTGCCCTCGGCCCTGGAGAGCGTCGGCCGCTCGCGGGACGCGCTCGGCATCCTGCGCGAGGGCATCGAACTCACCCGGCGGACGGGCCTGCTGGAGTCCGAGGCGTGGGTCTGGGGCAACCTCGCCGAGTCGCTGATCTCCCTGGGCCGCTGGGACGAGGCCCTGGAAGCGGCGGACCGGGCCGGAGCACCGGGCCGCAGCCCCGCACCGCGCGGTGGCGCCGCACTCAAGCGCGCCGCCGTCGCCCTCGCCCGCGGCGAGCGGGCCGAGGCCGCCCGGCTGCTCGCCGAGGCCCGCGCCGCCTACGGCTCCCACGACCCCATGCCGCAGTACCGCCTGCCGCTGGCGGCCCTCACCGTCGGCGTCGCCGCGGCCGAGGGCCGCCTTGAGGACGCCCGCGCCGAACTCGCCCGCGTCCTGGACACGGGCTTCCCGCCCGGCACCCAGCGCTACGGCTGGCCCCTGCTGCTGTCCGCCGCCGAGGCGGAGGCCGACGCGCGCACCCTGCCGGCGGCCGAAGAGGGCCGCGCCGACGTCCTCGAACGCCTCGCCGGGGCCGCGAAGCACCTGACGACGGGCGCCCCGGTCTGGGTCGCCCACGAGCGGTGGGTCCGCGCCGAACTCCACCGCGCCCGGGGCCAAGACACCCCGCGGCTCTGGTCGGAGGCGGTCACCGCCTTCGAATGCCTGGAGCGGCCCTACGACCTCGCCCGCGTCCGGCACCGGCTGGCCGGCGCCCTCCTGGCGACCGGCGGCGAGGACGAGCGCGCCCGCGCCACGGAGCTGCTGCGCCTGGCCCGCACCGTCGCCGACCACCTCGGCGCCCGCCCGCTGTCCGACGCCGTGGCCGAACTGGGCCGACGCGCCCGCCTCACCCTCGGCCGCGCCGCCGAAGCGGGCCCCGCGTCCGCGTCCCCGCCCGCCGACCCCGCCGAGGCCCTCGGCCTCACCGGCCGGGAGCGCGACGTGCTGCGGCTGGTCTCCGCCGGCCGCACCAACCGGCAGATAGCGGAGGAACTCTTCATCTCGCCCAAGACGGCCAGCGTCCACGTCTCCCACATCCTGGCCAAGCTCGGCGTCTCCGGCCGAGGCGAGGCGGCGGCGGTGGCCCACCGGCTGGCGCTCTTCCCCGCCGAACCGCTCACGTCCCGTTCGGCGGAGTGAGGCTTACGCTGTAAGGACGCCGACCGACGGAGGCACGATGTTCAACGCGTTCGAGGAACTGTTCTCGCCCGGCCGCAAACACACCCAGGACGAGCAGAACCGCCTCGAACTGACCCGCGAGGACGTCGGCGACGGCGACCCCGGTCACGGCCCCATAGACCTCACGTCGGGCAAGGTCGTCGTCCACCGGCCGCGGGCCGACGAGGCGGAGAGTCGGGACCCGGGGGCCGAGAAGGACGCATAGCCGGTCGCCTACTTCACCTCCAGCTCCAGAACGCGGTCGTCGTCGCCCTTCGGGTCGCCGCGGCCGTCCGTGTTGCTGGTCACCAGCCACAGCTTGTCGCCGCCCGCCGGGGCCACCGTGCGCAGTCGGCCGTACTCGCCCTCCAGGAAGGCCTGCGGGTCGGCCGCGGCCTCCGTCCCCTTCAGCGGGATCCGCCACAGCCGCTCACCGCGCAGCCCCGCCATCCACACGGACCCCTCGGCGTAGGCGATGCCGCTGGGGGAGGCCTCGTCGGTCTTCCACTGCGCGACCGGGTCGTGGAACCCGGAGCCGCCGCCCTTGCCCTCCGCCTCGGGCCAGCCGTAGTTGTCCCCCGGCTTGATCGCGTTCAGCTCGTCCCAGGTGTCCTGGCCGAACTCCGAGGCGAACAGCCGCTGTCTGCCGTCCCAGGCCAGCCCCTGCACGTTCCGGTGGCCGTAGGAGTACACGGGGGAGTCGGGGAAGGGGTTGCCGGGCGCCGGTTCGCCGTCCGGGGTCATCCGCAGGATCTTGCCGCCGAGGGACTTCTCGTCCTGCGACAGTCCCGTGTCGCCGCTCTCGCCCGTGCCCGCGTAGAGCATCTTGTCGGGGCCGAACGCGATCCGGCCGCCGTTGTGGATCACGCCCTTCGGGATGCCCCGGAAGACGGTGTCCGGGGCGCCCAGCTGCTCGCCGGCCGGCTTCTTCTCGTCGTACAGCATGCGCACGACGCGGTTGTCCGAGGCCGACGTGAAGTACGCGTAGACCAGGTGGTCGGAGGCGAAGCCGGGGGAGAGCGCGATGCCCAGGAGGCCGCCCTCGCCGGACGGGGACACCCCGGGCACCTCGCCCAGCTCGGTCTTCTTGCCCGACTCGGCGTCGACCCGGGTGATCGTGGCCGCGTCGCGGGAGGAGACCAGCAGGTCGCCGCCCGGCAGCGGGGCCAGACCCCAGGGGCTGTCCAGCCCCGTGGCGACCGTACGGAGCACCTTGACCGAGCCCTTCGCGGGTGGTGTCTCCTCGGCGGGCGATCCGGCGGGCGAGGACGGCGCCGCCGTACCGGCCGGGGAGGAACTGCCGTCCGCTCCGGACGGGTCCGCGCCGCCGGAGGAGCCGGAGGAGCAGCCGGCCGTCAGCAGGAGAGCGGCGGCCAGCACGGCCGGCACGGCTCGACGTTGCACGATCCTTGGTCCCTTCGACGCGGCGGGTTCTCCCTGTCATACACCGCACGGGCCGTAGGAGTTCCCGATCGGCGCATCCCGAATCCGGGACCGGGTCCGGCGGCGGGCGACGAGGGCGCCCGCGCGCGTCACTCCCAGGAACCCTGCGCCGGCGGCAGCGCCCGCACCTCCGCCAGGTCCCGCTCGGTCAGCCGCAGCCGGGCCGCCCCCGCGTTCTGCGTCACCCAGCGCTCCTGCTTGGTGCCCGGCACCGGCACCACGTGCCGCCCCTGCGCCAGCACCCAGGCCAGCGCCACCTGCGCCGCGGTGACCCCCTCCCCGTGCCGGGCCGCGATCCGGCGCAGGGCGGCCACGATCGGCTGGTTGGCGGCCATCATCTCGGCGGTGAAGCGGGGGTGCCGGGCCCGCAGGTCCTCCGGCTCGAAGCCCTGGCCGGGCGTCAGCGTGCCGGTCAGGTAGCCGTTGCCCAGCGGCATCGCGGCCAGGAAGCCGACGCCGCGCGAGACGCACCACGGCAGCAGGGTCCGCAGCGCCTCCGGCGACCACACCGACAGCTCGGCCTCGACCGCGCTCACCGGGAACACCTGCTGCACCCGCTCCAGT
Organism: Streptomyces sp. NPDC102490; assembly: GCF_044765285.1. Classification (NCBI taxonomy): domain Bacteria; kingdom Bacillati; phylum Actinomycetota; class Actinomycetes; order Kitasatosporales; family Streptomycetaceae; genus Streptomyces; species Streptomyces sp. NPDC102490. Next base: position 227,261 of record NZ_JBIWJU010000014.1, on the reverse strand, counting down.
TGGCGGATCGTCGCGTCGTGCAGCCGCGCCCCCGGCCGCCGGGCCGAGCGCGCGCCGACCGCGCACAGGCCGAGCGCCCGTACCTTCCCGGCCCGCACCAGCTCCGCCATCGCGCCCCAGGTCTCCTCGACGGGTATCTCGGGGTCGGCGCGGTGCAGTTGGTACAGGTCGATGACGTCCGTCTGGAGCCGGCGCAGGGACGCGTCGCAGGCACGCCGCACGTAGCCGGGGCGGCCGTTGGCCACGATGTGCTGTTCCCCCACCAGCAGACCGACCTTGGTGGACACGAAGGCGTCGGACCGCCGCTCCTTCAACACCCGGCCCAGCAGCAGCTCATTGGTGAACGGGCCGTACATGTCCGCCGTGTCCAGCAGGGAGGACCCCACATCCAGGGCCCGGTGCACCGCCCTGAGCGACTCCTCGCCCCGCTGCCGCGAGGCGCTGTACGCCCAGTTCATCGGCATGCACCCCAGTCCGACGGCCCCCACCGCGAGTGCCGTCGCGCCGATCGTCCTGCGCTCCACCGGTCGTGACCCTCCCTCGTCAGGCCACCCAACCTAACCTCTGCCTCTTGGCCTGCTGACATAGCCTCCTGACCATGACTGCTGACGTGTGGCTGCCCATCCCGCCGGACGAGATCGAGGGCCTCCCCGAGGGCCCCGCCTACCACCACTGGGACGGCGAGGAGACCTTCCCCGCCGACCCGGCCGACTGCGCCTTCTACGTCGTCCCCTACATGAAGCCCTCCACGGTCGGCGTACGCCCGCTGCCCGAGATGCGCTCCGTGCAGGTCGTCCAGACCCTCTCCGCGGGCATCGACCACGTCGAACCCGGTCTGAAGCACCTGCCCGCGGGCGTACGGCTGTGCAACGCGCGCGGCGTGCACGAGGCCAGCACCGCGGAGCTGACCCTGGCCCTGGTGCTGGCGTCGCTGCGCGGCATCCCGGACTTCGTGCGGGCGCAGGACCGCGGCGAGTGGCTCGGCGGGTTCCGGCCCGCGCTCGCGGACCGGACGGTCCTCATCGTCGGCTACGGGTCGATCGGCGCCGCGATCGAGGACCGGCTCGTGCCGTTCGAGGTCGCGCCGGTGGTGCGCGTCGCGCGCTCCGCCCGCACCACGGCGCGCGGCCCCGTGCACCCGCTCACCGAACTCCCCGCCCTGCTCCCGCGGGCCGACGTGGTCATCCTGTCCACACCGCTCACCGAGGCCACCCGGGGACTGGTCGACGCCGAGTTCCTGGCCCGGATGAAGGACGGTGCCCTGCTCGTCAACGTGGCGCGCGGACCGGTCGTGGACACGAAGGCGTTGCTCGCCGAACTGGAGAGCGGGCGCCTCACCGCCGCCCTCGACGTGACCGACCCCGAACCGCTGCCGCCGGGCCATCCCCTGTGGCATGCTCCCGGCATAGTCGTCAGCCCGCACGCGGGCGGTCCGACCTCCGCCTTCCTGCCGCGCGCCAAGCGGCTGCTGGTGGGCCAGTTGACCCGGTTCGTGAACCGGGAGCCGCTGCGCAACGTGATCCTGACGACGGGCGCGTAATCGGTTTCGGGCACCCTCCGCGACGCCCCGGATGCGGTGGGTGCGCGCATATCCGCTGGTCGTCACGGAGCGTAGAGAACCTATGTCCCTGAGTGACGAGACTGGTGTATCGTCCGACAGGGGATGCGCCGCGCACCGTACGGCGCCGGGGATGGACATCTCAGACTGTGAGGGGGGCGACGGGCGATGCACGGCCTATGGACCAACGATCCGACGCGGCGGAGCCGCCGCCGGCGACCCTGGCGCACGACCGCGCACCGACGGGGTCGGCACGGCCCCCACGGCGGCCGGCCCGCTCAGCGCTGCCCCCATCCGCGCCGGCCGGGCGACCGCAGGAGGCAGGACCGGCCGGCTCACCGCTGTGCGCGGGACGCGGGCGCGGTGCGGACCGGGAGGCCGCGGTGAGTCCGCCCCCCGTGCCCACGCTGGACGGAGCGCTGCGCGGCCCGGCCCCGGCCGGACCGCTGCCGGCCCGGCCGTCGGCCGCCGCCGACGGACCGCCCCTCGTCCGCCAGTTGGTGCTCGCCCTGGTCTGCGCGGCCTACGCCGTCGGTGCCGCGCTCGGCTGGGGTTCGCAGTACGTCGCCAAGATCATGGGCGACTTCGGCCTGAGCGCCGCCGCGGGCGCCGCCGCCGTCTCCTGCTTCCTCTACGCCCGCGGACGCCGGGTCCGCTTTCGACCCGCCTGGCTGCTCTTCGCCCTCTCCTCGGCGATGGCGTCCCTGGGCAACCTGGTCTGGGGGTGGTACGAGGTCGTGCTGCGGGCGCCGGTGCCCAGCCCCAGCTACGCGGACCTGTTCTTCCTGTGCTTCGCGCCGCCCGCCATCGTGGGACTGCTGGTGCTGGCCAAGCGGCCGGTGACCAAGGCCGGCTGGATCTGCCTGGGCCTGGACGCCTGGCTGATCGGCGGTTCGCTGCTCACCCTGGCCTGGAGCCTGGCGCTGGCCCAGGCGGCGAAGGCCGAGGGCGGGTCCAGCGTCGCGCGCTCCGCCCTGTCGGTGGCGTACCCGCTGCTCGACATCGCTCTCGTCAGCATGGTGCTCGCACTGCACTTCAGACGGTCACCGGTCGGCAGATCCGCCGTCAACACCGCCATCGGCGCGCTCGCCCTGACGGTGATGTGCGACGCCCTGTTCACCTCGCCACTGCTGCACAACAGCTACCGCTCCGGGCAGCTCCTCGACGCGGGCTGGTTCGCCGGCTCCCTGCTGCTCGCGTACGCCCCCTGGGCAGCGTCCCGGCGCGGGCGGCCGGCGCCGGACGAGCGGGAGTCCGGCGGCCACACCCGCGTGGTGCACGAGCACGTGCCCGGACAGCGCGGCGCCGGTCACCAGCCCACGCCCCCCGCCGCACCGTCCGTCCCGCCCAGCGCCCTGCCCGGGCCGGGACAGAGCGGCGAGCGGGGCCGCTTCCCGGCCGCCCGCCCCATCGCCGGGTCCCTGGCCGCGCTCACGCCCTACCTCGCGGCCGCCGTCTGCACCCTGGGCATCCTCTACAACGTGCTCAACGGCCGCAGCGTCGACCGCGTGGTGCTGCTGACCGGCGGCACCGTCGTGCTCGCGCTCGTCGTCCGGCAGGGCATCATGCTGCTCGACAACATGGTCCTCACCCAGGAACTGGCCCAGAAGGAGAACCACTTCCGCTCCCTGGTCCAGGGTTCCAGCGACGTCATCATGATCGCCGCGCCCAACGGCATCCTCCGCTACGTCTCCCCGGCCGCCGCCGGGGTCTACGGACGGCCCGCGGAGGAGCTGGTGGGCACCGAACTGGCCGAACTCATCCACCCCGAGGACCTCGGCTGCGTGGTGCACGAGGTACGCCGGTTCCTGGCCGCCAGCCCGGTCGAGGAACCCACCACGCGCATCGAGTGCCGCTTCCGCTCCGGAGGCGGGGGCACCTCCCGCTCGGGCGGAGCCGAGAGCGGGGGAGGCTGGCTCAACGTCGAGTCGACCGTCAACCGGCACCACGGCGGCCTCATCTTCAACAGCCGGGACGTCACCGAGAGGGTGCGCCTCCAGGCACAGCTCCAGCACAACGCCGAACACGACCCGCTCACCGACCTGCCCAACCGCGCCCTGTTCACCCGGCGCGTCCAGCAGGCCCTCTCCGGGCGCCGCGCCTCCGACCGGGGCGCCGGCCTGCGCGGCACGGCGGTGCTCTTCATCGACCTCGACGGCTTCAAGGGCGTCAACGACACCATCGGGCACCAGGCCGGCGACGAGCTGCTCGTCCAGGCGGCCCGCAGGCTCCACGAGGCGGTCCGCAAGGGGGACACCGCCTCCAGACTGGGCGGCGACGAGTTCGCGGCCCTGATCGTCGGGGACGGCGCCCGGGACCGGGCCGCCCGCGAGGGCCACATCCGGGAGCTGGCCGACCGGCTCAGGCTCACGCTTTCCCAGCCCTACCTCATCGACGGCAACGAGGTCCGGGTCAACGCCTCCATCGGTGTCGCCTTCGCCGAACCGGGCCTGGGCGCGGGCGAGTTGCTGCGCAACGCCGACCTCGCCATGTACCGGGCCAAGGCGGGCGGCAAGGGCCGCGTCGAGCTGTACCGGCCGCAGATGCAGCAGGACGTCGTACGCAAGGCCGAGCTGGCCACCCGGCTGCGCGCCGCGCTGCACGACGGGGAGTTCGCGCTGCTGCACCAGCCGGTGGTCTCCCTCACCGACGGCCGGATCACCTCGGTCTGCGCCCAGCCGCGCTGGCGCTCCTCACAGGGCGTGCTGTTCACCCCCGCCGAGTTCCTGCGGGTGACCGAGGAGGGCGACCGGACCGCCGAACTCGACCGCTGGGTGCTCCGCGAGGCCGTCGAGCAGGCCGCCGAGCGCGCGGCGACCGGGCTGTCGGTGACCGTGGCCATACGCATCGGCGCCCGCCGCCTGCTGGACCGCTCCATGCCGCTGGGCTCCGTGGAGGCCCTGCTGACCCGGCACGGACTGCCGCCCGGCTCCCTGGTGATCGAGCTGTCGGACATCGACCCACGGGTCGGCCTCGACGAGCTGGACCGCCGGCTGAACGCCCTGCGCCGGGTCGGCGTCCGCATCGCCCTGGACGGCTTCGGCAGCGGCTACGCGGCGATCACCGCGCTGCGGCGGCTGCCCGTGGACGTCCTCAAGCTCGACCGGGGCCTGGTCGACGGCGTCGTGGAGTCCGCGCGACTGCACAAGATCACCAGCGGTCTGCTGCGCATCGCCACCGACCTCGGGCTGAAGTCCGTCGCCGACGGCGTCGACCTGCCCGAGCAGATCGTCGCCCTGCGCGCGATGGGCTGCACGCACGGACAGGGCATGGCGTTCTCCGGGGCCCTGGACGAGTACCGGCTGCGCAGAGCGCTGGGCACCGGCCACTACCCGGTGCCGCACGGACCGGCCGAACCGGCCTTCGCGGGCGGCGGCGCCGGGGTGTACACCAAGGGTGTCGGCGGCCCCGCCCCCGGCCAGGTCGTCGGCGGTGTCGCCGCCGGGCTGCCGGCCGTCCTGAGCGGTGGCACGGCCCTGCGCTCACATAATGAGACTCCCGTCCCACCCACTTGACAGTGAGTGTGCGCCGGAGGGAAGGTCAGTGCCATGCGCACCCGAATTCTCGTACTTGGAAAGCGCGTCGGCTGAAGCTGGTGACGTCCGGACCGATCCGGACTCCCGCGACCCACACCCGGCGCGCTCCCCTCGCTTGCCCTACGGCACGAGGGGTTTTTTGTTGCACAGGCACCTGCCCAGCAGCAGCCGCAGACCGCACGAACCTCGCAAAAACCCTCAGCATCGAGAAGAGAACGCCGATGACCGAGCAGGCCACCGGGGCACACCCGCAGCCCCGGCCCCGATCCGGAGGACAGTCCGCCCCCGAGCACGTCACGGGTGCGCAGTCCCTCATTCGCTCTCTCGAGGAGGTCGGCGCCGACACCGTATTCGGCATCCCCGGTGGCACGATCCTTCCGGCCTACGACCCGCTGATGGACTCCACCAAGGTGCGCCACGTCCTGGTCCGTCACGAGCAGGGCGCCGGCCACGCCGCCACCGGCTACGCGCAGGCCACCGGCAAGGTGGGCGTCTGCATGGCGACCTCGGGACCCGGCGCCACCAACCTGGTCACCCCGATCGCCGACGCCAACCTGGACTCCGTGCCGCTGGTCGCGATCACCGGGCAGGTGGTCTCCTCCGCGATCGGCACGGACGCCTTCCAGGAGGCGGACATCGTCGGCATCACCATGCCGATCACCAAGCACAGCTTCCTGGTCACCCAGGCCGAGGACATCCCCAAGGTGATCGCGCAGGCGTTCCACATCGCCTCCACCGGCCGCCCGGGCCCGGTGCTGGTCGACATCCCCAAGGACATCCTCCAGAAGAAGACCACCTTCTCCTGGCCGCCGGTCATGGACCTGCCCGGCTACCGCCCGGTCACCAAGCCGCACGCCAAGCAGATCCGCGAGGCGGCCAAGCTGATCTCCGCGGCGAAGCGCCCCGTGCTCTACGTCGGCGGCGGCGTCCTCAAGGCCCGCGCCACCGCCGAGCTGAAGGTCCTCGCCGAACTCACCGGAGCGCCCGTCACCACCACCCTGATGGCGCTCGGCGCGTTCCCCGACAGCCACCCGCTGCACGTGGGAATGCCGGGCATGCACGGTGCGGTCACCGCCGTCACCGCGCTCCAGAAGGCCGACCTGATCGTCGCCCTCGGAGCCCGCTTCGACGACCGCGTCACCGGCAAGCTGGACAGCTTCGCCCCGTACGCCAAGATCGTCCACGCCGACATCGACCCGGCCGAGATCGGCAAGAACCGCGCCGCCGACGTCCCGATCGTCGGCGACGCCCGCGAGGTCATCGCCGACCTGGTGCAGGCGGTGCAGAAGGAGCACGACGAGGGCAACCGGGGCGACTACACCGCCTGGTGGAAGGACCTGACCCGCTGGCGCGACACCTACCCCCTCGGCTACGACCAGCCCGAGGACGGCTCGCTCTCCCCGCAGCAGGTCATCGAGCGGATCGGGCAGCTGGCGCCCGAGGGCACGATCTTCGCGGCCGGTGTCGGCCAGCACCAGATGTGGGCCGCGCATTTCGTCCAGTACGAAAAGCCCGCCACCTGGCTGAACTCCGGCGGCGCGGGAACGATGGGCTACGCGGTCCCGGCCGCCATGGGCGCCCAGGCCGGCATGCCCGAGCGCACCGTCTGGGCGATCGACGGCGACGGCTGCTTCCAGATGACCAACCAGGAACTGACCACCTGCGCCCTGAACAACATCCCGATCAAGGTCGCCGTCATCAACAACGGCGCCCTCGGGATGGTCCGCCAGTGGCAGACCCTGTTCTACAACCAGCGGTACTCCAACACGGTGCTGCACTCCGGCCCGGACGACGTCAACCCGGAAGCCCGCGGCACCCGGGTCCCCGACTTCGTGAAGCTGTCGGAGGCCATGGGCTGCTACGCCATCCGCTGCGAGGACCCCGCCGACCTCGACAAGGTCATCGAGGAGGCCAACTCCATCAACGACCGCCCGGTCGTCGTGGACTTCATCGTCCACGAGGACGCGATGGTCTGGCCGATGGTCGCCGCCGGCACCTCCAACGACGAGATCATGGCCGCCCGGGACGTCCGCCCCGACTTCGGCGACAACGAAGACGACTGAGCGAGAGAGACCGAAGAGACCATGTCCAAGCACACGCTCTCCGTCCTGGTGGAGAACACCCCCGGCGTCCTGGCGCGGATCACCGCCCTCTTCTCCCGCCGCGGCTTCAACATCGACTCGCTCGCCGTCGGTGTCACCGAGCACCCCGACATCTCCCGCATCACCATCGTGGTGAGCGTCGAGGACTTCCCGCTGGAGCAGGTGACCAAGCAGCTCAACAAGCTCGTCAACGTGCTCAAGATCGTCGAGCTGGACCCCACCCAGGCCGTCCAGCGCGAACTCGTTCTGGTGAAGGTGCGCTCCGACAACGAGACGCGCTCCCAGATCGTCGAGATCGTCCAGTTGTTCCGCGCCAAGACCGTCGACGTCTCCCCGGAGGCCGTCACCATCGAGGCCACCGGCAGCGGCGACAAGCTGTCCGCGATGCTCAGGATGCTGGAACCGTACGGCATCAAGGAACTCGTGCAGTCCGGCACGATCGCCATCGGCCGCGGCGCCCGTTCCATCACGGACCGCTCGCTGCGCGCACTCGACCGGTCCGCCTGACGACGGAAACGGGCGGTCGCGGACACCGTCGGCCGCCCGTATTCCGAGACCCCGAAACTTCCCTTCCCCCCACCGGCATACGGTGGGACGCAACACCTGCACCCAAGGAGAGAACCCAGTGGCCGAGCTGTTCTACGACGCCGACGCCGACCTGTCCATCATCCAGGGCCGCAAGGTCGCGGTCATCGGGTACGGCAGCCAGGGCCACGCCCACGCCCTGTCGCTGCGCGACTCCGGTGTCGACGTGCGCGTCGGTCTGCACGAGGGCTCCAAGTCCAAGGCCAAGGCCGAGGAGCAGGGCCTGCGCGTGGTGAGCCCGTCCGAGGCCGCCGCCGAGGCCGACGTCATCATGATCCTCGTCCCGGACCCGATCCAGGCCGAGGTCTACGAGAAGGACATCAAGGACAACCTGAAGGACGGCGACGCGCTGTTCTTCGGTCACGGCCTGAACATCCGCTACGGCTTCATCAAGCCCCCGGCCGGCGTGGACGTCTGCATGGTCGCCCCCAAGGGCCCGGGCCACCTGGTGCGCCGTCAGTACGAGGAGGGCCGCGGCGTTCCCTGCATCGCCGCCGTCGAGCAGGACGCCACGGGCAACGGCTTCGCGCTGGCCCTGTCGTACGCGAAGGGCATCGGCGGCACCCGCGCCGGCGTCATCAAGACGACCTTCACCGAGGAGACCGAGACCGACCTGTTCGGTGAGCAGGCCGTGCTGTGCGGTGGCACCGCGGCGCTGGTGAAGGCGGGCTTCGAGACGCTGACCGAGGCCGGTTACCAGCCGGAGATCGCCTACTTCGAGTGCCTGCACGAGCTGAAGCTGATCGTGGACCTCATGTACGAGGGCGGCCTGGAGAAGATGCGCTGGTCGATCTCCGAGACCGCCGAGTGGGGCGACTACGTCACCGGCCCGCGGATCATCACCGACGCCACCAAGGCCGAGATGAAGAAGGTCCTCGCCGAGATCCAGGACGGCACCTTCGCCAAGAACTGGATGGACGAGTACCACGGCGGTCTGAAGAAGTACAACGAGTACAAGAAGCAGGACTCCGAGCACCTGCTGGAGACCACCGGCAAGGAGCTGCGCAAGCTCATGAGCTGGGTCGACGAGGAGGCGTAAGCCTCGGGTCCGAAGGGGCCGGAGCATCCCGCTCCGGCCCCTTCGGCGAACCCCGGGTAACGTCGTAGGCGCGGCGTTGTCCATCCCGTCCGGCCACGGACGGGTGATCCTTCCGCTGAGGCGCAGAACGACCCGCGTCACGCCACTAGACTGCTGCCCAACATACGCGTCAGGCCCACAGCGTCGTGCGTCTTCCACGCGGCTAGCAAACCTCCACCGCATGCGGCCGTCGGGACGGCCGTCCGCATTGGACTTGTGAGGACTCACGTGAGCTCGAAACCCGTCGTACTCATCGCTGAAGAGCTGTCGCCCGCGACCGTGGACGCGCTCGGCCCCGACTTCGAGATCCGCCAGTGCAACGGCGCGGACCGGGCCGAACTGCTCCCCGCCATCGCCGACGTGGACGCGATCCTGGTCCGCTCCGCCACCAAGGTCGACGCCGAGGCCATCGCCGCCGCCAAGAAGCTCAAGGTCGTCGCCCGCGCCGGTGTCGGCCTGGACAACGTGGACGTCTCCGCCGCCACCAAGGCCGGCGTGATGGTGGTCAACGCCCCGACCTCCAACATCGTCACCGCCGCCGAGCTGGCCTGCGGCCTGATCGTCGCCACCGCCCGCAACATCCCGCAGGCCAACGCCGCGCTGAAGAACGGCGAGTGGAAGCGCAGCAAGTACACCGGCGTCGAGCTGGCCGAGAAGACCCTCGGCGTGGTCGGCCTCGGCCGCATCGGCGCCCTCGTCGCGCAGCGCATGTCGGCCTTCGGCATGAAGGTCGTCGCCTACGACCCCTACGTGCAGCCCGCGCGGGCCGCGCAGATGGGCGTCAAGGTGCTGTCGCTGGACGAGCTGCTCGAGGTCTCCGACTTCATCACCGTCCACCTGCCCAAGACCCCCGAGACCCTCGGCCTGATCGGCGACGAGGCGCTGCGCAAGGTCAAGCCGAGCGTGCGCATCGTCAACGCCGCGCGCGGCGGCATCGTCGACGAGGAGGCGCTGTACTCGGCGCTCAAGGAGGGCCGCGTCGCCGGCGCCGGACTCGACGTGTACGCGAAGGAGCCCTGCACCGACTCCCCGCTGTTCGAGTTCGACCAGGTCGTCGCCACCCCGCACCTCGGCGCCTCCACCGACGAGGCCCAGGAGAAGGCCGGCATCGCCGTCGCCAAGTCGGTCCGCCTCGCCCTCGCCGGCGAGCTGGTCCCCGACGCGGTCAACGTCCAGGGCGGCGTCATCGCCGAGGACGTCAAGCCGGGCCTGCCGCTCGCCGAGCGCCTCGGCCGCATCTTCACCGCGCTCGCCGGTGAGGTCGCCGTCCGCCTGGACGTCGAGGTGTACGGCGAGATCACCCAGCACGACGTGAAGGTGCTGGAACTGTCCGCCCTCAAGGGCGTCTTCGAGGACGTCGTGGACGAGACGGTCTCCTACGTCAACGCCCCTCTGTTCGCCCAGGAGCGCGGCGTCGAGGTCCGGCTGACCACCAGCTCGGAGTCCCCGGAGCACCGCAACGTGGTCACCGTGCGCGGCACCCTCTCGGACGGCGAGGAGGTGTCGGTCTCCGGCACGCTGGCCGGCCCCAAGCACCTCCAGAAGATCGTCGCCGTCGGCGAGTACGACGTCGACCTCGCCCTCGCCGACCACATGGTCGTGCTGCGCTACGAGGACCGTCCCGGTGTGGTCGGCACCGTCGGCCGCGTCATCGGCGAGGCCGGCATCAACATCGCCGGTATGCAGGTGGCCCGCGCGACGGTGGGCGGCGAGGCGCTGGCCGTGCTCACCGTCGACGACACGGTGCCCTCCGGGGTGCTGGCGGAGGTGTCGGCGGAGATCGGCGCTACGTCCGCCCGGTCCGTCAACCTCGTCTGAGGTGACCCTGCCCGGGGGCCGCCGCCCCCGGGACCCCCGCCCACGGCCCGGAACGGGCCTCTTCCGCACCCGCCGGACGGGCCGAGTGACTCGGCCCGTCCGGCGTTTTGCGCCGGGTGATCGAGGCCGCTACCGGAGGCGGTGCGCCTTGAGCGCCATGTGCAGCAGCAGCCGGTCCTCGCCGTCGTCCAGGTCCAGGCCGGTGAGCTGTTCGACGCGCGAGAGGCGGTAGTACAGCGTCTGGCGGTGGACGCCCAGCTCGGCGGCGGTGCGGCCGGCCTGGCCCGCGCAGTCCAGGTACACCTCCGCCGTGCGGACCAGTTCGCGGTGGGCGGGGGACAGCAGCGCCCGTACGGCGGGATCGTCGGCGGAGCGCGGGGGCAGCGAGGTCAGCAGGCGGAACGCCCCGATCGACGTCCACTGCGCGACCGGCCCGAACCGCGCCTCCGCGCGGGCCGCCCGGGCCGCCGCCGACGCCTCCGACCAGGCCGTCCCCAGGTCGGCCAGACCCGTGCGCGGCGCGGAGACACCGGCAGCCACGCCGCCCGGCGCCCCCGAGCCCCCGGCCCCCGCCCGCTCCAGCAGCCGCCCCGCCGCCGAGGTCGCCGGGGTCGGCACGTCCGCCGAGCGCAACCGGACCAGCAGCGCCAGCGACACGGCGGCGGCCCCCCACGGCACCGTGCACAGGGCCGTCGCGCCCGGCACCGTACGGACCGAGGGCGCCTCGTCCGGGTCGGCCGAGGGCCAGGGCGCCACGCAGACCACGGCGTGCGGGGTGTCCGCGCGGGCGCCCAGCGCGCTGCGCAGTTCCGTCACCGCCATGTCCCGCTGCCAGTCCCGCTCGGCGGTCAGCACCGCCCGCAGCTCCCGGCTCAGGTCCGCGCCGTGCTGCGCCTCGTCGGCGAGCAGCGCGCCGATCCGCGCCGTGACCTCCATGGCCGCCGTCAGCTGCCGCTCGGTCGGGCCCGGGTCGGTGTCCAGGAGCCACACGTAGCCGAGGACCACACCCCGATGGCGTACCGGCAGACAGGTGCGGCCCCGGTACACCCCCGCCTCGGGGGTGGGCGGGATGCGGACCGGGCCGGTCGCGCGGGTGATGCCGAAGCTCTCGAACCACGCCCGGACCGCCGCGGTGGAGCGCCGGGTGAGGATCGAGCGGGTGCGCACCGGGTCCAGGACGGAGGGGTCGAGGTCGCCCTCGCTGTCGTAGGCGCCGAAGGCGATCAGCTCGAAGTCGCGGTTCTCCAGGGTCGCGGGCGCGCCCAGCAGCTCGGAGATCTCGTCGACCAGCTCCTGGTAGTCACCACGGGTACCACCGGTGCCTGCGGAACCTCTGGAATCGGACGTCACCCGGGCATTCTGCCGCAAAGACGCGCGCCCTTCATACATCTGTCTGAGATCCGCGGCACGGATGCGTGACAGCTGTCGATGGCCGACGATCGGGAGGATCCTTAGATTTCACGGTGGTTCTCCGTGCCGTTCCCCGTTCGTCGGGCAGCGGCCCCTGTGTCACTTGGTAAGTGGAGGTGCCCCGTGCTGGGTCCCGTGATTCTCGCCGCGTCGCGCAGCGACCGGATGCGTCGTCTGGTCTCGGCCGCGCCCGTGACCAAGCCGGTCGTCGACCGGTTCATCCCCGGCGAGACGGTCGATCAGATCGTGCCGATCATCCGGGAGCTCACCGATCAGGGCCTGGAACTGACGATGGACGTCGTCGGCGAGGACATCACCACCCCGGCGCAGGCGGAGGCCGCCCGCGACGCCTACCTGGAGCTGATCGACCGGCTCAAGCCGCTCGACCTCGGCACCCGCGCCGAGATGTCCGTGAAGCTCTCCATGTTCGGCCAGGCGCTGGACGGCGGCCACGAGCTGGCCCTGAAGAACGTCCGCCCGGTCGTCGAGGCCGCCGCCGAGATCGGCACCACGGTCACCCTGGACGCCGAGGACCACACCACCCTCGACTCGATGTTCGCCATCCACGACGAGCTGCGGAAGGACTTCCCGCAGACCGGCTGCGTCATCCAGGCCTACCTCTTCCGCACCGAGGCCGACGCGCGCCGGCTCGCCGACAGCGGCTCTCGCGTACGGTTGGTGAAGGGCGCCTACAAGGAGACCGCAGAGGTCGCGTACCAGCAGCGCCACGAGATCGACAAGGCGTACGTCCGCATCCTGCGCACGCTGATGGAGGGCGAGGGCTACCCGATGATCGGGTCGCACGACCCGCGCCTGATCTCCATCGCGCAGGAGCTGGCCCGCACCGCCGGGCGCAAGCTCGACGAGTACGAGTTCCAGATGCTGTACGGCATCCGCGGCGACGAGCACCTGCGGCTCGCCGCCGAGGGCCACCGCATGCGCGTGTACACCGCCTACGGCACCGACTGGTACGGCTACTTCATGCGCCGTCTCGCGGAGAAGCCGGCCAACCTCCGGTTCTTCGCCCGCTCGATGGTCACCAAGGGCTGAGCCCGCACCCGCTCGCACAACCCGCTCAAGTCAAGGAGTTACGGAACCCATGGACGCTGTGACCCAGGTCCCCACCCCCGTCAACGAGCCGGTGCACGGCTACGCGCCCGGTTCCCCTGAGCGCGCCCGTCTGGAGGCCAAGCTCAAGGAGCTGGCCGACAACCCGATCGACCTGCCCTGCACCATCGGCGGGGTGAAGCGGATGGGCGGCGGTGAGCGCTTCGACGTCGTGCAGCCGCACAACCACAAGTCCCGCCTGGGCACGTACGCCAACGCCACCCAGCAGGACGCCCAGGACGCGATCGACGCCGCCCTGGCCGCCGCCCCCGCGTGGCGCGCGATGTCCTTCGACGACCGCGCGGCGATCATCCTGCGCGCCGCCGAGCTGCTGTCGGGTCCGTGGCGCGAGACCATCGCCGCCTCCACCATGCTCGGCCAGTCCAAGACCGTCCAGCAGGCCGAGATCGACAGCCCCTGCGAGCTGGTCGACTTCTGGCGCTTCAACGTGCACTACGCGCGGAACATCCTGGCCGAGCAGCCGCCGGCCAACTCCCCGGGCGTGTGGAACCGCATGGACCACCGTCCGCTGGAGGGCTTCGTCTACGCGATCACGCCGTTCAACTTCAGCGCGATCGCGGCCAACCTGCCCACCGCCCCCGCCCTGATGGGCAACGTCGTGGTGTGGAAGCCGTCCCCGACGCAGACCCACGCCGCCGTGCTGCTCATGCAGCTCCTGGAGGAGGCCGGGCTGCCCAAGGGCGTCATCAACCTGGTCACCGGCGACGGCATCGCGGTCTCCGAGGTCGCCCTGGAGCACCGCGACCTCGCGGGCATCCACTTCACCGGCTCGACCAAGACCTTCCAGCACCTGTGGAAGACGGTCGGCAACAACATCGAGAAGTACCGCACCTACCCGCGCCTGGTCGGCGAGACCGGCGGCAAGGACTTCCTGATCGCCCACCCGAGCGCGGACCGCGCGGTGCTCAAGACCGCGCTGACCCGCGGTGCCTTCGAGTACCAGGGCCAGAAGTGCAGCGCCACCTCGCGCGCGTACATCCCGGCGTCCATCTGGAACGACGGGTTCAAGGAGGAGTTTGCCGCCGAGGTCGACTACCTCACCATGGGTGACGTCACCGACCTGTCGAACTTCCTCGGCGCCGTCATCGACGAGCGGTCCTTCGCCAAGAACAAGGCCGCCATCGACCGCGCCAAGGAGGACGAGACCTGCACCATCGTCGCGGGCGGCTCCTACGACGACTCGGTCGGCTACTTCGTCCGCCCGACCGTCGTCGAGTGCACCGACCCGGAGAACGAGGTCTTCCGCACCGAGTACTTCGGCCCGTTCCTCGCCGTGTACGTGTACGACGACAGCGCCGACGACGCGTACGACGTGATGCTGACCCAGATGGAGGCGGTCTCGGACTACGCGCTGACCGGCTCGGTCATCTCGGGCGACCGCGCGGCGGCGGCGTACACGATGGAGAAGCTGCGCTACGCGGCCGGCAACTTCTACATCAACGACAAGTCGACCGGCGCCGTCGTCGGCCAGCAGCCCTTCGGCGGCGGCCGTGCCTCCGGCACCAACGACAAGGCCGGCGCCCCGCAGAACCTGATGCGCTGGACGCTGACCCGCGCCATCAAGGAGACGCTGGTCCCGCCGACCGACTACACCTACCCGCACATGGGCTGACACCCGCGCGCGGCGCTACGCCCCGGCGGGCCAGGTCGACCGACCTGGCCCGCCGGGGCGTTTTCGCAGGTGGGAGCGGTGTGAGCGAGGCCACCGTCTCAGATAGTAGGAAGTCCGAGTAATTGTGGAGACAGACGCGGCGCGCTCCCTTAGTTTTGTAGAAGCCGAACGTCCCGCTCGATCGAGCGACTGGCGGTCGTGAGCCCGTGCCCGTGCAGGCAACCCCTGCGGTACCGCGCTCCCCGCCCTTCCGGCGTCTCTCCGTACCGCTCGCTTTCCGCGCTCCCTTTTGTGCCGAAGGAGTCGATTCCCATGGCCGAGACGACCGTCCGCCGCCGAGTCCGTCACCTCTCCCGTACCAGCGACTCCGACCGCAAGAACGCCGCGGCCGCCCTCCAGCGCTCCCTCGACCGCCGGGACAACGGCGGCGCCACCGGCCACTGAGCCGGTCGGACGGCAGAGGCGTCCGCATGGCGGACGCCTCATGTCATCCCGTGGGACGAGGGGTAGGGTGCCGTCATGTCTCGCAGCCTCAATCTCGCAGTGATTCCCGGTGACGGCATCGGCCAGGAGGTCGTGGCCGAGGGTCTCAAGGTCCTCTCCGCCGTCCTTCCGCAGGATGTGAAGCTGGAGACCAAGGAATTCGACTTCGGCGCCCGGCGCTACCACGCCACCGGTGAGACCCTCACCGACGCCGACCTCGACGCCCTCAAGGCGCACGACGCCATCCTGCTCGGCGCGATCGGCGACCCGTCGGTGCCGTCCGGCGTGCTGGAGCGCGGCTTCCTGCTCAAGCTCCGCTTCGCCTTCGACCACCACGTCAACCTGCGGCCGAGCAAGCTCCTGCCCGGCGTCGCCACCCCGCTCGCCGGCCAGCCCGAGATCGACTTCGTCGTCGTCCGCGAGGGCACCGAGGGTCCGTACACGGGCAACGGCGGCACCATCCGCAAGAGCACCGAGCACGAGGTCGCCACCGAGGTCTCCGTCAACACGGCCTACGGCGTCGAGCGCGTCGTCCGCGACGCCTTCGCCCGGGCCCAGGCCCGCCCCCGCAAGAAGCTCACGCTGGTCCACAAGAACAACGTGCTGACCTTCGCGGGCCACCTGTGGACCAACATCTTCAACCAGGTGGCGGAGGAGTTCCCCGAGGTCACCACCGACTACATCCACGTCGACGCCGCGACCATCTACCTGGTCACCGACCCGGCCCGCTTCGACGTCATCGTCACCGACAACCTCTTCGGCGACATCATCACCGACCTCGCCGCGGCCGTCTCCGGCGGCATCGGCGTCGCCGCCAGCGGGAACATCAACCCGTCCGGCGACTTCCCCTCGATGTTCGAGCCGGTGCACGGCTCCGCGCCCGACATCGCCGGCCAGGGCAAGGCCGACCCCACCGCCACGGTCCTGTCCGTCGCCCTGCTGCTGCGCCACCTCGGGTACGAGGACGAGGCGGCCCGGATCGAGGACGCCGTCTCCGCCGACCTCGGCGAGCGCGGTGACCTGCCCGCCCGGAGCACCTCCGCGATCGGTGACGCGCTCGCCGCACGAGTAGCCGGCTGACCCAGGCGCACTCGAAATCCAACCTTTCGAAGCCGCCGGGTCCGAAAAACAAGGCACCCGGCGGCTTTCTCCTGCGTCCGCCAGGTGCGACCATCGACACCTGGGCCGCATTCACCCCGTTTCACCCGTCGCGGGCCGCGCGCGATAATCGAACGCGAAGCCGCGACCTGAGGGAATGCTCGGACGTCCTAGCACCGGCCACCGGCCGTACGGGCGTGACCGCGGCCCGTCACAATACAAACCGGTGAAGGACAGCCACCCATGACGACGCCCACGATCGAGCTCAAGCCCTCCGCCCACCCGCTCTCGGAGTCCGAGCGCGCGGCGATTCTGGCCAACCCCGGGTTCGGCCGCCACTTCACCGACCACATGGTGACGATCAAGTGGACCGAGGGCCGCGGCTGGCACGACGGCCAGCTCGTGCCGTACGCCCCGCTCTCCCTCGACCCGGCCACCATGGTCCTGCACTACGCGCAGGAGATCTTCGAGGGCCTCAAGGCCTACCGGCGGCCCGACGGCTCCGTCGCCACCTTCCGCCCGGAGAAGAACGGCGCCCGCTTCCAGGCGTCCGCGCGCCGCCTCGGCATGCCCGAGCTTCCGGTGGACACCTTCATCGCGGCCTGCGACGCGCTGGTCAGGCAGGACGAGAAGTGGGTCCCGGCGCACGGCGGCGAGGAGTCCCTCTACCTGCGCCCCTTCATGATCGCCACCGAGGTCGGCCTGGGCGTCAAGCCGGCCAACGAGTACCTCTTCCTGGTCATCGCCTCCCCGGCCGGCGCCTACTTCCCGGGCGGCGTCAAGCCGGTCTCCATCTGGGTCTCCGAGGACCGGGTCCGCGCCGTCCCCGGCGGTATGGGCGACGCCAAGACCGGCGGCAACTACGCGGCCTCCCTGCTCGCCCAGGCCGAAGCCGCCGCCAAGGGCTGCGACCAGGTCTGCTACCTCGACGCCATCGAGCGCACGTGGGTCGAGGAACTGGGCGGCATGAACCTGTACTTCGTGTACGGAAACAAGATCATCACGCCCACTCTCACCGGCTCCATCCTGGAGGGCGTCACCCGCGACTCCCTGCTCACCGTCGCCCGCGACCTCGGCTACGAGGCCGAGGAGGGGCGCATCTCGGTCGACCAGTGGCAGCGCGACTCGGAGAACGGCAGCCTCACCGAGGTCTTCGCCTGCGGTACCGCGGCCGTGATCACGCCCGTCGGCACGGTCAAGCGGACCGGCGCGGAGTGGCGGCAGAGCGGGGGCGAGACGGGCGAGGTGACGCAGCGGCTGCGGGACGCGCTGCTCGACATCCAGCGGGGGACTGTCGCGGACGTGCACGGGTGGATGCACACGTTGGCCTGACGGCCCCGGCGTGGGGGCGGGCCTCGCCGGGGGCTCCGCCCCCGGACCCCCGTTTCGGCCTGAACGGCCTCGTCCTCAAACTCCCCCAGAGGGGGCACCCCCAAACAGGCTGAGACTGTCGACCCCGGGCTCGTCCGAAGCATTGGTCCGGGGCTGCGGCAACAGCACGTACACCACCCCGCCCACCAGCCCCGACAGCAGGAAGCTGCAGTCCACTCCTCCGGTGAGGGACAGCAGCGGGCCCTCGTACGAGGGCAGGGACACCGCCAGCACGCCGGTCGCCGCGCCCACCGCCCAGGCGGCCGTCGCGGGGACGTTCCAGCCGGAGCTGTACCAGTAGATCCCGCCCCGCGCCCGGCGGTTGAAGACCTGGAGGGCGTCCGCGTCGTAGACGCCGCGGCAGCGCACCGCGCCGATCATCGTGATGACCGCCCACGGGGTGCCGATCGCGGTCAGCAGCAGCACGAAGGACGTCATCGCCGACTGCGCCTGCCAGGCGTAGTGCCCGGCGAAGACGCAGGCCGTGGCGACGACGGCGACGGCGCAGGTGGCGCGGGCGCGGGAGGCGCGGGGCAGGATGGCGTCCAGGTCCAGGCCCATCGAGTACAGCATCAGCCCCGCGTTGCCGACCGAGCCGGCTGAGGCGGCCAGCAGCAGCGGGACCAGGTACCAGGCGGGGGCGGCGTCCACCAGCGGGCCCGCGTAGTCCAGGGCGGCACGGGCGGCGTACGCCGTGAAGGTGCCGAAGAGCTGCGGGACCAGCAGGCCCAGCATCAGCCCCAGCCAGGTGGCGTGCAGCACCCGGCGGGAGGGGAAGCGGGCCGGCGAGATGTAGCGGGTGTAGTCGCCGAGCAGCGTGATGAAGGCGATCGGCCCGGACAGTCCCGCGGCCACGACGGCCAGCAGCCACGTCGGCCAGAACCCGCCCAGCAGATACCCGCCCGCCTCCGGCAGCGCGGCGGTCGTGAAGTCGGGCGCGTAGGCGATCACGCCCAGCACCAGCAGCGCCGTCATGCCGTAGGCCAGCACCCGGGACATGGCGAGCAGCACCCGGTAGCCGTAGATCGCGCCCGCGACGGTCGCGGCGGCCAGCAGCCCGTAGACGACGGCGTACGTCGCACCGCCCTGCGGCAGGCCGAAGAGCCGTCCGAGCACGCCCGCCATCACGTCCCCGCCGATCCACACGGTCAGCGCGGTGTAGCCGAGGGCCAGCAGCAGTCCGACCACCGAGCCGACCAGCCGCCCGCGCACGCCGAACTGGGCGCCGGAGGACGTGGACAGGTTGGTGGCGGTGCGCAGCGAGATCAGGGCCAGCGGGGCCGTGAACACCGTGCCGACGACCGTCCCCGCGACCACCGAACTCACCGACGCCCACCAGCCGAGGCCGAAGGACGGCGGCAGCCAGCCGAAGACGATCACGCCCAGGCAGAGGTTGGACCCCAGCAGGATCGAGACCAGGTCCCGGGGCCCGCTGGTGCGTTCCGCCTCGGGGATGGTGTCGACTCCGCGCTGTTCTATCGGCATGGCTGGTCTCCTTCGACGGCCGCCAGATGTTTAGAGCGACGTTCAATGTGACGTCTGCCCTTGCTGCTCGTCAACGGTTCCGCTCCATGTGTTTCGCGTTTAGGGTGATGGTCGCAGTTAGAGTGATGTTCAAATCTTGGTTAGGTGAGGAGGTGTCGCGGCGTGAGACTGACCCCCACGGAGCGGGACCGGCTGCTGCTGTTCGGGGCGGCCGAGCTGGCCCGCGCCCGCCGGGCCCGCGGGCTCAGGCTGAACGTGCCGGAGGCGACCGCGCTGATCGCGGACACCGTGTGCGAGGCCGCCCGCGACGGAGCGCGCCTCGCGGAGGCCATCGAGCGGGCCCGGTCGGTGCTCGGCCCGGACGACGTCCTGCCCGGCGTCGCGGACGTGGTCACCGAGGTGCACGTGGAGGCCGTCTTCGACGACGGCTCCCGTCTCGCCGTCGTCACCGACCCGGTCGCGGGCGGCGGGCTCGGCGCGGACGCCCCCGGCGGCCTGCTGCCGGGACCCGGACACCCCGAACCCGAGGCGGCGCTGCGGCTCCCGGTCACCAACACCGCGACCGTGCCGGTCTCCGTGACCTCCCACTTCCACTTCTTCGAGGCCAACCCGCGCCTGGACTTCGACCGGGAGCGGGCCTACGGCATGCGCCTCGCCGTGCCCGCCGGGTCCTCGGTCCGCTTCGGCCCCGGCGAGCGCGTCGAGGTGGGGCTGGTGCCCATCGGCGGCGCGCGCGTCGCCATCGGGTTCGCCGGTCTCGTCGACGGCCCGCTGGACGCGCCGGGCGCCCGGGAAGAGGCCCTGCGCCGGGCCGCCGCCTGCGGATATCTGGGAGCACAGCGATGAGCATCGACCCCTACGCCTACGCCGCCACCCACGGCCCGCGCGCCGGCGACCGGCTCCGCCTCGGCGACTCGGGGCTGGTGATCCGGGTCGAGTCAGACGCCCAGCGGTACGGCGACGAGTTCCTCGCCGGTTTCGGCAAGACCGCCCGCGACGGACTGCACCTCAAGGCCGCCGCCGTTCGGGAGACCTGCGACGTCGTGATCAGCAACGTGGTGGTGATCGACGCGGCGCAGGGCATCCGGAAGGTGTCGATCGGCATCCGCGAGGGGCGCATCCACGCCATCGGCCGGGCCGGGAACCCGGACACCCTGGACGGCGTCGACGTCGTGGTCGGCACCGGCACCTCGATCGTGTCCGGCGAGGGCCTCGTCGCCACCGCCGGGGCCGTGGACACCCACGTCCACCTGCTCTCCCCGCGCATCATGGAGGCGTCGCTCGCGTCCGGCGTGACGACGATCATCGGCCAGGAGTTCGGCCCGGTCTGGGGCGTCGGCGTCAACTCGCCCTGGGCCCTGAAGCACGCCTTCGGCGCCTTCGACGCCTGGCCGGTCAACATCGGCTTCCTCGGCCGGGGTTCCTCGTCCCACGACGCCCCGCTGATCGAGGCGCTGGCCGAGGGCGGGGCGTCCGGCTTCAAGGTGCACGAGGACATGGGCGCCCACACCCGCGCCCTGGACACCGCGCTGCGCGTCGCCGAGGAGTACGACGTCCAGGTCGCCCTGCACAGCGACGGGCTCAACGAATGCCTCTCCGTGGAGGACACCCTCCGCGTCCTGGAGGGCCGCACCATCCACGCCTTCCACATCGAGGGCTGCGGCGGCGGACACGTCCCCAACGTGCTGAAGATGGCCGGCGTCCCCAACGTCATCGGCTCCTCGACCAACCCCACCCTGCCCTTCGGCCGGGACGCGGTCGCCGAGCACTACGGCATGATCGTCTCCGTCCACGACCTCAAGACCGACCTGCCCGGCGACGCCGCCATGGCCCGCGACCGCATCCGCGCCGGGACCATGGGCGCCGAGGACGTGCTGCACGACCTGGGCGCCATCGGCATCACCTCCTCCGACGCGCAGGGCATGGGCCGGGCCGGCGAGACCGTCCGCCGCACCTTCGCCATGGCGGGGAAGATGAAGGCCCAGTTCGGCGCCGACGGGGACGACGACAACGCCCGCGTCCTGCGCTACATGGCCAAGCTGACCATCAACCCCGCCATCGCCCACGGCCTCGCCCACGAGGTCGGCTCCATCGAGGTCGGCAAGCTCGCCGACATCGTGCTGTGGCGCCCGGAGTACTTCGGCGCCAAGCCGCAGCTGGTCCTCAAGTCGGGCTTCCCGGCGTACGGGGTGGTCGGCGACCCGAACGCGGCCACCGACACCTGCGAACCGCTCGTCCTCGGTCCCCAGTTCGGCGCGCACGGCGCCACACCCGCCGAGATATCGGTGGCCTTCGTCGCGCAGGCCGCCCTCGACCAGGGGCACGACACCATGCCGACCCGGCGCCGTCGGGTCGCCGTGCGCGGCACCCGCGGCATCGGCCCCGCCGACCTTCGCCTGAACTCCCGTACCGGCGCGGTCGACGTCGACCAGCGCACCGGCCTGGTCACCCTCGACGGCGACCCGCTGCGATCCGAACCGGCCGAGTCCGTCTCGCTCAACCGCCTCTACTTCCTCTGACGCTCCTGCGACCTCCTGGGACACCTCCATGACCTTCCGCATGCCCCCCGAGTGGGCCCCGCACGAACGCACCTGGATGGCCTGGCCCGGCCCCAACGCGACGTTCACCGACGACGAGGAGCTGGCCCGGGCCCGTGCGGCCTGGGCCTCCGTCGCCCGCGCGGTGCGCCGCTTCGAGCCGGTGACGATGGTGCACGGACCCGGCCAGGGCGACACCGCGCGCGAACTGCTCGGCCCGGACGTCGACCTGGTGGAGCGCGAGCTGGACGACGCCTGGATGCGGGACATCGGCCCGACCTTCGTGACCGACGGACAGGGCGGGCTGGCCGCCGTGGACTGGGTGTTCAACGGCTGGGGCGCCCAGGACTGGGCCCGCTGGGAGCACGACGCCAAGATCGCCCGCCATGTGGCGGACCTCGCCGCGGCCCCCGTGCTGAGCAGCGCGCTCGTCAACGAGGGCGGCGCGATCCACGTCGACGGCGAGGGCACGGTCCTGCTGACCGACACCGTCCAGCTCGGCTCCGGCCGCAACCCCGGCTGGACCCGCGAGCAGGTCGAGGCGGAGATCCACGCCAAGCTCGGCACCACCAAGGCGATCTGGCTCCCGCACGGGCTGAGCGGCGACTACGGCAGGTACGGCACCCAGGGCCACGTCGACATCGTCGCCGCCTTCGCCCGGCCGGGCACCGTCGTGGTGCACAGCCAACGCGACCCCCGCCACCCCGACCACGAGCGCTCCCGGCTGTACCTGGAGATTCTCCGCGGCCAGACCGACGCCAGGGGCCGGCGCCTGGAGGTCGTCGAGGTGCCCGCCCCGACGGTGCTGAAGGACGAGGAGGGCGACTGGGTCGACTACTCGTACATCAACCACTACGTGTGCAACGGCGGCGTCGTCCTGTGCGCCTTCGGCGACCCGAACGACGAACTCGCCGCGGGCGTCTTCCGCCGCCTGTTCCCCGGGCGGACGGTGACCCTGGTGGACGCGCGTACGATCTTCGCGGGTGGCGGGGGCATCCACTGCATCACGCAGCAGCAGCCGAAGATCTAGGGAGTGGACATGGCCGGTGGTGGGCGCAGGCAGGCCCCGCCGCGCGAGGACGTGCTCGCCGCCGCCATGGAGATGATCGCCGAGCGCGGCCTGGAGAAGCTCACCATGGCGGCGCTCGGCCGCGAGGTCGGCATGAGCAGCGGCCACCTCCTGTACTACTTCCGGTCCAAGGACGAGCTGCTGCTGCGCACCCTGGAGTGGAGCGAGGGCCGCCTCGGCGCCGAGCGCGGCCGCCTGCTCACCCGGGCCGGCACCGCCCGCGAACGCCTCGACGCCTACGTCGACCTGTACGTCCCCGACGGCCACCGCGACCCGCACTGGACGCTGTGGCTGGAGGTGTGGAACCGCTCGCAGAACGCCCCCGACGAGGCCCGCGACCGGCAGGCCGCCATCGAGGGCGCCTGGCACCGCGACCTGGTCGCCCTGCTCGCCGAGGGCATCTCCCGCGGCGAGTTCCGCCCCGTGGACCCCGACCGCTTCGCGTCCCGGCTGCGGGCCCTCCTCGACGGGTTCGCGATCCACGTGGCGATCGGCCTGCGGGGGACGGACCGGGCACAGGTGCTGGGCCACGCCCGGGAGTTCCTCGCCGAGGGGCTCCTGGCACGGTCCTGATCCGGACGTCCGTCGCTCGCATCCTGAGACGGGCGGTGGACAGGGGGGCGGAGTGTGCCAGACTGCCCCCGTGCTCTCGTTCGCCATGATTATTGGCAGCAGGCGCGCCGGTCCGCAGTGACCACCACGTACGACCAGGTACGGGTGGACACCGTCGTCCTCGACCCGCGCGCAGACCTCTCGCACCCGCGAGAGGTTTTTCGCTTTCCTGGCCCCACCCCGAGCCGGGAAGAGAGCGCGAGGGATCATAGGCGGACGGCGGAACCGGTCATTCCGGTAGACCGAGATCCCCAACAGGAGCCTTCAGATCATGACCGCAACCAGCGAACTCGACGATTCGTTCCACGTCTTCGACACCACCCTGCGGGACGGCGCGCAGCGCGAGGGCATCAACCTCACGGTCGCGGACAAGCTGGCCATCGCACGGCACCTGGACGACTTCGGGGTGGGCTTCATCGAGGGCGGCTGGCCCGGCGCCAACCCGCGGGACACCGAGTTCTTCGCCCGCGCCCGGGAGGAGATCGACTTCCGGCACGCCCAGCTGGTCGCCTTCGGCGCCACCCGCCGCGCGGGCGCCAGCGCCGCCGAGGACCACCAGGTCAAGGCGCTGCTCGACTCCGGCGCCGAGGTGATCACCCTGGTCGCCAAGTCGCACGACCGGCACGTCGAACTGGCCCTGCGCACCACGCTGGACGAGAACCTGGCGATGGTGGCCGACACGGTCTCCCACCTCACGGCGCAAGGCCGCCGGGTCTTCGTCGACTGCGAGCACTTCTTCGACGGCTACCGCGCCAACCCCGAGTACGCGAAGTCGGTCGTGCGCACCGCCTCCGAGGCCGGTGCCGACGTCGTGGTCCTGTGCGACACCAACGGCGGCATGCTCCCGGCGCAGATCCAGGCCGTGGTCGCCACGGTGCTGGCCGACACCGGCGCCCGGCTCGGGATCCACGCCCAGGACGACACCGGCTGCGCCGTCGCCAACACCCTCGCCGCCGTCGACGCGGGCGCGACCCACGTCCAGTGCACGGCCAACGGCTACGGCGAGCGCGTCGGCAACGCCAACCTGTTCCCGGTCGTGGCCGCCCTGGAGCTGAAGTACGGCAAGCAGGTGCTGCCGGAGGGCCGGCTGCGCGAGATGACCCGCATCTCCCATGCCATCGCCGAGGTCGTCAACCTCACCCCCTCCACCCACCAGCCCTACGTGGGCGTCTCCGCCTTCGCGCACAAGGCCGGCCTGCACGCCTCCGCGATCAAGGTCGACCCGGACCTCTACCAGCACATCGACCCCGAGCTGGTCGGCAACACCATGCGGATGCTGGTCTCCGACATGGCCGGCCGCGCCTCCATCGAGCTGAAGGGCAAGGAACTCGGCATCGACCTCGGCGGCGACCGCGAACTGGTCGGCCGGGTCGTCGAGCGGGTCAAGGAGCGCGAGCTGGCGGGCTACACCTACGAGGCCGCCGACGCCAGCTTCGAGCTGCTGCTGCGCGCCGAGGCCGAGGGCAGGCCGCTCACGTACTTCGACGTCGAGTCCTGGCGCGCGATCACCGAGGACCGCCCCGACGGCACCCACGCCAACGAGGCCACGGTCAAGCTCTGGGCCAAGGGTGAGCGCATCGTCGCCACCGCCGAGGGCAACGGCCCGGTCAACGCCCTGGACCGGTCGCTGCGGGTCGCCCTGGAGAAGATCTACCCGGAGCTGGCCAAGCTCGACCTGGTCGACTACAAGGTCCGCATCCTGGAGGGCGTGCACGGCACCCAGTCCACGACCAGGGTCCTCATCTCCACCTCGGACGGCACGGGGGAGTGGGCCACGGTGGGCGTCGGGGAGAACGTCATCGCCGCCTCCTGGCAGGCCCTGGAGGACGCGTACACGTACGGGCTGCTGCGGGCGGGGGTCGCGCCCGCCGAGTGAACCGGGCCATTTATGTCTGATTGAGGTCCATTCGGGTAAGTTCGAACGTATGACCGTTCGTGCGCAGGTCCTCATCCGCTTCCTGGTCGTGCCGGTCGTCGCAGTGCTGGCGGTGCTGCTGGCCGGTGCGTCCGGTGCGTCCGGCGCGCAGGCGCAGACAGACGTCTCGGAGATCGGCGCGGCCCTGCGCGAGAGTCCGGTGTACGTGGACCCGGCCGCCTCCGGCCTGCTGTCCGCGTCGGACGCGGACGCGCTGGCCGACAAGATCGAGGACGCGGGCGAACCCGTCTTCGTGGCGGTCCTCCCGGCCGGTTACCCGACCGAGAACCTCTTCCAGAACCTCCGCACCGAGACCGGCATCACCGGCCTGTACGGCGTCCGCCTGGGCGACCGCTTCGACGCCCGCGCCGACAGCAGTGTGCTGAGCCGCCAGGGCGTGCACAACCTGGTCACCGCCGTGCAGGGCGCGGGCGACCCCAAGGCCCAGCTGAACGACTTCGTGGACGACGCGCTGCGCAGCGTGCGCGGCTCCGCACCCTCGTCCTGGGACTCCGGCGGCGGCTCCGCGCCCACCGGCGCCCTGATCACCGCGGGCGCGGTGGTGGTGGCCGGCGGCGCGGGCGTCTACGCGCTCTCCCGGCGCAGCCGCCACCGCCGCGAGCAGGAGCAGCGGGCGGCGCTGGAGCGGCTGCGGGTGGTGGTCGACGAGGACATCACGGCGTTCGGCGAGGAGCTGGACCGGCTGGACTTCCACCCGGCGGAACCGGGTGCCGACGACGCGATGCGGGCGGACTACGAACGCGCCCTCGACGCCTACGAACAGGCGAAGACGTACATGGCCGACGCCCGCAAACCGGAGGACGTGCGGGCCGTCACCCAGGCCGTGGAGGACGGTCGCTTCTCGCTCGCCCAGCTCGCCGCCCGCCGCGAGGGCAGGCCGCTGCCCGAACGCCGGCCGCCCTGCTTCTTCGACCCGCGCCACGGCCCGTCGGTCGCGGACGCCACCTGGACCCCGCCGGGCGGCACCACCCGGCAGGTCCCGGTGTGCGCCGCCGACCGGGCCCGGCTGTCCGACGGCCGGGACCCGATGATCCGCGAGGTGGACACCGACGACGGCCGCCGCCCCTACTGGGACGCGGGCCCGGCATACGGCCCCTGGGCGGGCGGCTACTTCGGCGGCGGCATCCTGCCCGGACTGCTGGTCGGCACCATGCTCGGCAGCATGATGGCGGGCCCCGCCTACGGAGCCGGGTACGGCACCGGGTACGGCGACTTCGGCGGCTACGAGGGCGGCGACGTCTCGGGCGGCGACTTCGACTCCGGCGACTTCGGGGGCGGCTTCGGCGGCGGCGACTTCGGCGGTGGCGGTGACTTCGGTGGCGGAGGGGACTTCGGCGGCGGCTTCTGAGGCGCGCGGCGGGGGTCAGCGCCTGGCCGCCGTCGGCTTCCCGGCCGCCGGCCGGTCCGCGCCGGACCGCACGGGCCGCCGCCTCCGGTTCGCGCCGCCCCCGTGCCGGACGACGACCACGGCCGCGAGGCCGACCGCCAGGCCGAGGGCGGTCTGGAGGCCGAAGGGCTCACCGAACATCAGGGCACCCCACACGGCCGTGACCGGGGCCATGAGGAACATCAGGGTGTTGACCTCGGTGATGCCGGACCGGCGCAGGATCAGCCAGTACAGCCCGTAGCCGCCGAAGGTCGGCAGCACCACCAGCCAGGCGGTCGCCAGCCAGAACGAGGACCCGGCGGGCGGTGTCGCCGCCCCGACGCCCAGGGCCAGGCCGGTAAAGAGGACGGCGCTGGTCGCGCAGTGGATCGTCAGGGCGACGCGGGGCGCGACCGGCTCCCGCGTGCGGCCCTCCAGGAAGGTGGCCGCCACCAGCGACAGCATCCCGAGGAACGGGACGAGATACGCCCACCAGGCCACCCCCGTCCCCGCCGCCGCGGCGTCCGCGAGGGTCACCGTGGCCACCCCCGACAGTCCGAGCCACAGTCCGAGCCACTGCCCGCGGGAGACGTACTGCCGCAGCAGGGGACCGGCGAGCGCGCCGGCGACGAGTGGCTGGACGCCGTCGATCAGGGCGGTGGTGCCGCTGGAGACACCCAGCTCGATGGCGTAGTAGACGCTGAGCAGATAGCCGCTCTGCGACAGGGCGCCGATGGCGATCTGCCGGCCGGCGCCGCGGAGCGTCAGGCCCCGCCAGGCCGTCCGGGAGACCGCCGCGGCGGCGACCAGGGCCACGGCGAGCGGCAGGAAGCGCCACATCAGGAGGGTGGGGGTGGCCGCGGTCTCCGCGCCGAGCTTGGCGCCGATGAAGCCGGAGCTCCAGCAGAGCACGAAGGCGGCCGGGAGCAGGACGTTCATGTCGGCTCCGTCCCGAGTAGACAGATCGGTTTAGTAGTCTCGGGTGCCCACTATACAGACCGGTATACTCGGAGCCATGGGTACAGGAGTCGCGGGTCCGCAAGACACACCGCGCCGCGTCCGGATGACGCCCGGCGCGCGACGGGTGCTGGAGGCCGCCGAGCGGTTGTTCTACGAGCACGGCATCCACGCCGTGGGCGTGGATCTCATCGCCGCCGAGGCCGGGGTGACTAAGAAGACGCTGTACGACCGGTTCGGCTCGAAGGAGCAGATCGTCGTGGAGTACCTGGCCGGGCGCGACGAGCGGTGGCGGGAGCTGCTCGCCGGGCGGCTGGAGGGGGCGGGCCCGGGGGCGGCCGACCGGGTCGAGGCGGTCTTCGAGGCCTCGCGCGTGTGGTCGGCGCGGTACGGCGCCAAGGGGTGCAGCATGATCAACGCGTTTGCGGAGATCAGCGACCCGGACCACCCGGCGTACCCGGTCATCACCGGCCAGAAGCGGTGGATGCTCGACCTGTTCACCGGCCTGGCCCGGGAGACCGACGCGGCCGGTGCGGACCGGCTGGCGCGGACGCTGATGCTGCTGCACGAGGGGGCGCTGGTCGCCCACGGCATGGGGGTCCTCCCCGACCCCTTCGGCACCGCCCTCGACCAGGCGCGGGAGCTGCTGGGCAGGTGAAACGGGCGGCGCACGGGCGGGGCGCCCGGCTACGGTGAGCGCATGCCGCCCACCACCGCGCTCCTCGTCATCGACATGCAGAACGCCACGGTCGCCATGGCGCACCGGGCCACCGAGACGGTCGCCGCGATCGCGGGACTCGGCGAGCGGGCCCGGGCGGCCGGGGTCCCGGTGGTGACCGTGCGGCAGCGGGACGCGGGCATGGTCCCCGGGACCGAGGGCTGGCGGGTGGTGCCCGAGCTGGCCCCGCGGGAGGGGGAGCCGGTGGTCGACAAGACGACCCCGGACAGCTTCCTGGACACCGGCCTCGACGCGATCCTGACGGCGCTCGGGGTCGCCGAGGTGATCGTGACCGGGTTCGCCACGGAGGTCTGCGTGGACACCACGGCGCGGCAGGCGCTGAGCCGGGGCTACGACCTGGTCTTCGTCGCCGACGGGCACACCACCTCGGTGCGGACCGAGGAGGACACCGACCTGGTGCCGGCGGACCGCTCGATCGCGCAGTACAACGCGATCTACCGCATGATCGGCTGGCCCGGCCGCCGTATCCGGGTCCGGGCCGCCGCCGACGTGGACTTCAGTGCCCCCGAGGGGGCGCGGGACGTCAGGCCTGCCTGATCGCCGAGATGTCGAAGTTCAGCTTGATCTTGTCGGAGACCAGCACGCCGCCCGTCTCCAGGGCCGCGTTCCAGGTGAGCCCCCACTCCGAGCGCTTGATCTCCGCCTTGCCCTCGAAGCCGACGCGCTCGTTGCCGAACGGGTCCTTGGCGGCGCCGTTGAACTCCAGGTCGATGGTGAGCGGCTTGGTCGTGCCGAGGATCGACAGGTCGCCGGTGATGCGGTAGTCGTCGCCGCCCAGGGACTCCGCCTTGGTGGAGCGGAAGGTCATCGTCGGGTACTCGTCGGTGTTGAAGAAGTCCGACCCCTTCAGGTGGCCGTCACGGTCGGCGGAACCCGTGTCGATGCTGTCCATCCGGATGTCCAGGGACGCCGTGGAGCGGGACGGGTCGGTGCCGTCCAGGTGCAGCGTGCCGGTGAAGTCGAGGAACTTGCCCTTGACGTTGGTGACCATCGCGTGGCGCGCCGTGAAGCCGATCGTCGTGTGGGCGGGGTCGACGGTGTAGTCGCCGGTCAGCGTGGCGAGGTCGGGGGTGGCGGTCATGGTGTCCTCCGGGGAAGGCCCTTGAAGTTGAATGTTCAACCAGTCCAACGGCTTCGACTCTAGAGCTATTCCGCGCCGCCATCAACCACCCGCGCCGCACGAGTTGCGGCACCGTTCCCCTCGCGCCCCCGGCGTGATAGACGGCATGAGCATGACCCCACAGCGTCCCTTCGCCCCCACCCGCCGCGCGGTCCTGCTCGCGGCGGCCGCGGCCGCCGCCCTCACCGCCGTCCCCCGCGCCGCGGCCGCCGCGGCCGACCCCTACGACGCCCTCCGCCGGCGCTGGCTCGAGATCGCCCTCGGCACCGGCTACGACCCGGCCGCCGAGCCGTACGCCTCCCGCCTCGCCGAGACCGGCGCCCGCGCCCGCGAGCACCGCGCCACCATGGCCCCCACCGCCACCTCCCTGTGGCCCGGCCACCCCTTCGACCCGCCCGCCGGCATCACCTTCGCCTACGGCCGCCTGTGGACGATGACCGAGGGATACGTGCAGGAGGGCACCGGCTCCACCGGCGACCCGGCCCTCCTCGCCGACATCCTGCGCGGCCTCGACCACCTCTCGGCCACCGTCTACCACCCCGCCACCACCCGCTACGGCAACTGGTGGGAATGGCAGATCGGCAGCCCCCGGCTCCTGATGGACATCACGGCCGCCCTGTACGACCACCTCGGCACCGACCGCGTGGCCGCCGCCTGCGCCGCCGTCGACCACTTCGTCCCCGACGCGCTGCTCGGCGACTACACCGGCACCTCCACCGGCGCCAACCGCGTCGACCTGTGCCGCTCCGTCGCCCTGCGCGGCGTGCTGGGCCGGGCCCCCGCCAAGCTCGCCCTGGCCCGCGACGCCCTCTCGCCGGTCTTCCCGTACGTCACCGAGGGCGACGGGCTCTACGCCGACGGCTCCTTCGTCCAGCACACCTGGGTCGCCTACTCGGGGACGTACGGCCAGGTCATGCTGGACGGCCTCGGCCGGCTGTTCACACTGCTGGCCGGCTCCGAGTGGCAGGTGACCGACCCGGGCCGGCAGATCGTCCTGGACAGCGTGGAGCACGCCTACGCGCCCCTGATCCACGACGGACTTGTGATGGACACCGTCAACGGACGGGCCATCAGCCGGGGGTACCTCAAGAGCGACGACCTGCACGTCATGCGCGGCGACCACTTCCACGGCCAGCAGATCATCGCCGCCATGGCGGTCCTCGCGGGCGGCGCGAGCGAGGCCGAGCGCGAGCGCTGGTACGCCCGGATCAAGGGCTGGATCGAACGGGACACCGTCACCCCGCTCCTCACCGCGCCCCAGTTCCCGGTCGCCGACCTGGCCCGGCTGCACGCGATCGCCGACGCGCCCGGCGAGGCCGCCCCGGAACCCGCCGGGCACCACCTCTTCGCGGCCATGGACCGCGCCGTCCACCGCCGCCCCGCCTTCACCGCGGGCCTCGCCATGGCCAGTGACCGCATCGCCCACTACGAGTGCGGCAACGGCGAGAACCCGCGCGGCTGGCACACCGGCGCGGGCATGCTCACCTGGTGGGCGAACGGGAGGGCCGCCGACCAGTACACCGACTGGTTCTGGCCCACCGTCGACTGGTACCGGCTGCCCGGCACCACCGTCTCCACCAAGCGCCTGCCGGATCGCGCGGGCGGCGAATGGGGCGCCCCCAAACCGGACGTGCGCTGGGTCGGCGGCACCACCGACGGCGACTACGCGGCCGTGGGGCAGCACCTCAAGGGCCTGGGCTCGACCCTGGAGGCCCGCAAGTCCTGGTTCTTCCTCGACGACGCCGTGGTCTGCCTGGGCGCCGGCATCACCTGCGCGGACGGCGTCCCGGTCGAGACGGTCGTGGACAACCGCAACCTGGGGGAGGGCGGCGACCCGACCCTCGCACGCGGCCGGAACTGGGCCCACCTGGAGGGCCACGGCGGCTGGATCGTGCCCCAGGGCGGCCTGCGGACCCTGCGCGAGGACCGCACCGGCGCCTGGTCCGACATCAACACCACCAGCACGACCGAGCGCCGCACCCGCCGCTGGCAGACCCTCTGGCTCGACCACGGCACCGACCCGGCCGACGCCGGCTACGTCTACACCGTCATGCCGGGCGCCTCCCGAGCGGCCGTCGCCCGCCGCGCAGCCGACCGCCGTTGGCTCACGGTCCTCGCCAACGACGCCCGCCGCCAGGCGGTCACCGTCCCCTCCCTCGGTCTCACGGCCGCCACCTTCTGGCAGGCCGGCACCGCGGGCCCGCTCACCACCACGGCCGGGGCGAGTGTGCTGGTCCGCCGCCGGGGCCGTACCGCTACGCTCTGCGTGAGCGAACCGCCGCGCACGGGAGAGCCCCTGGAGATCATCTGGGACCACCCGGTGCGAGCGGTGCCGCGGGCCGACGAGACGGTCGAGATCCTCGCGACGGGCCGCCGGCTGCACCTCCGGGTCACTCCAGGGATGGTATGCGCCACCCATGAATGTGAGGTGACTCTCAGCTGACGGCTTTGTGCGACCTCTACAAGCTGGAGGCCCCCTGAGCAGTCGAAAAGGCTGCATGCGGTGGGGGTTCTGTTCAGTGCTACCAGGAAAACGGGCCGGAGACTGTACGGAGTCGACGGCTCGCAATCCTTGGTCGGGTTCGTAGAGTCGCTACATGACCGTTTTGGATGAGGCGCCGGGTGAGCCGACGGACGCACGCGGGCGAGTGGCCGAGCTGCACGAGATCCGTGCGCAGGCGCTGGCCGGACCGAGCGAGAAGGCGACGGCGGCGCAGCACGCCAAGGGGAAGCTGACGGCGCGTGAGCGGATCGAGTTGCTGCTGGACGCGGGTTCGTTCTGTGAGGTCGAGCAGTTGCGCCGGCACCGGGCGACGGGGTTCGGTCTGGAGGCGAAGAAGCCGTACACGGATGGTGTGATCACCGGGTGGGGCACGGTGGAGGGCCGGACGGTCTTCGTCTACGCGCATGATTTCCGGATCTTCGGCGGTGCGCTGGGTGAGGCGCATGCCACGAAGATCCACAAGATCATGGACATGGCGATCGCGGCGGGTGCTCCGCTGGTGTCGCTGAACGACGGTGCCGGGGCCCGTATCCAGGAGGGCGTGTCGGCGCTGGCCGGGTACGGGGGTATCTTCCAGCGCAATACCCGGGCGTCGGGGGTGATCCCGCAGATCAGTGTGATGCTCGGCCCGTGTGCGGGCGGCGCCGCCTACAGTCCCGCTCTGACCGATTTCGTGTTCATGGTCCGTGAGACCTCGCAGATGTTCATCACGGGCCCGGACGTGGTCAAGGCGGTCACCGGCGAGGAGATCACCCAGAACGGCCTGGGCGGCGCGGACGTGCACGCCGAGACGTCGGGCGTGTGCCACTTCGCCTACGACGACGAGGAGACCTGCCTCGCCGAAGTCCGCTACCTCCTCTCCCTCCTCCCGCAGAACAACCGGGAGAACCCGCCCCGCCACGAGTCCTCCGACCCCGCGGACCGCCGCTCGGACGTGCTGCTCGATCTGGTCCCCGCGGACGGCAACCGCCCCTACGACATGACCAAGGTCATCGAGGAACTCGTCGACGAGGGCGAGTACCTGGAGGTCCACGAGCGCTGGGCCCGCAACATCATCTGCGCCCTGGCCCGTCTGGACGGGCAGGTCGTGGGCATCGTCGCCAACCAGCCGCAGGCCCTGGCGGGGGTGCTGGACATCGAGGCGTCGGAGAAGGCCGCGCGGTTCGTGCAGCTGTGCGACGCCTTCAACATCCCGATCGTCACTCTTTTGGACGTGCCGGGGTTCCTGCCCGGTGTCGACCAGGAGCACGGCGGGATCATCCGGCACGGGGCGAAGCTGCTGTACGCGTACTGCAACGCGACGGTGCCGCGGATCTCGCTCATCCTGCGCAAGGCGTACGGGGGTGCTTACATCGTCATGGACAGTCAGTCCATCGGTGCCGACCTCACCTATGCGTGGCCGACCAACGAGATCGCCGTGATGGGCGCGGAGGGTGCCGCGGGCGTGATCTTCCGCCGGCAGATCGCGGGGGCCGAGGACCCCGAGGCCATGCGGGCCCGCATGGTCAAGGAGTACAAGTCCGAGCTGATGCACCCCTACTACGCGGCCGAACGCGGTCTGGTCGACGACGTGATCGACCCCGCCGAAACCCGCGAGGTGCTGATCAAGTCCCTGGCGATGCTCCACACCAAGCACGCCGACCTGCCCTCCCGCAAACACGGCAACCCGCCGCAGTGATCCGAGGAGCCACTTCCATGTCCACTTCCGACATCCGCGTCGAGAAGGGCCACGCCGAGCCCGAGGAAGTCGCCGCCATCACGGCCCTCCTCATGGCCCGTGCCGCCGCCCGCCCCGCCGAGATCGCCCCGACCCCCGGCGGCGGCCGAGCCCGAGCGGGCTGGCGCCGCCTGGAACGCGAGCCGGGCTTCCGCGCCCCGCACAGCTGGCGCTGACCCGAGATACGAGCGAGGCCCCTCCGACAGGAGGGGCCTCGCTCGTATAGGGGCGCGGGGAACTGCGCGACCAGCCACGTACTACCCGCACCCGGCAACGAAACCGCCCCCGGCAGCCCAGTGGCCGCAGGGGGCGTGTCGCAGCCCGGCGGAGCGGGGCGCTCCCTCAGCGCAGGCGGGCCATCAGCGCGTGCTCCACGAGAGTGATGAGCGCCGACTTCGCGTCGGCGCGGTGCCGCGCGTCCGTCGTGATGATCGGCGTGTCCGGGCCGATCTGGAGCGCCTCCCGGACCTCGTCCGGGTTGTACGGCTGCTGCCCGTCGAAGCCGTTGAGCGCGATGACGAACGGCAGGCCGGAGTTCTCGAAGTAGTCGACCGCGGGGAAGCAGTCGGCGAGCCGCCTCGTGTCGACCAGGACGATCGCCCCGATGGCGCCGCGCACCAGGTCGTCCCACATGAACCAGAACCGGTCCTGGCCGGGCGTACCGAAGAGGTACAGGATCAGGTCCTGGTCGAGCGTGATGCGTCCGAAGTCCATGGCGACCGTCGTGGTCGTCTTGTCCCCCGTGTGGGTGAGGTCGTCGATACCCGCGGACGCGGATGTCATCACGGCCTCGGTGCGCAGCGGATTGATCTCCGAGACAGCGCCGACGAACGTGGTCTTGCCCACGCCGAAGCCGCCCGCCACCACGATCTTCGCGGACGTGGTGGAGCGGGAAGGACCGCCGCTAGAGCTTGCGAAGTCCACTGAGCACCCTTTCGAGCAGTGTCACGTCTGGCTGGCCGCCGGCGCTCTCGTCGCCGCCGGGCTGATGGATGGCGACCAGTCCCGCCTCCGCCAAGTCGGCGACGAGGATCCTGGCCACGCCGAGAGGGATCGTCAGGAGGGCCGAGACCTCGGCCACCGACTTGATCTCCCGGCAGAGGTTGCAGATCCGCTGATGCTCGGGCAGCTGGCCCTGCATCTGGTGCGGCTGCGCGGTGGTGTGCACCAGCGCCTCGATGGCGAGCTGGTAGCGGGGCCTGGTGCGGCCGCCCGTCATGGCGTACGGGCGCACCAGGGGGTTGTTCGACGCCCCGGCGGGCGCCGGCTCAGGGGTGCGGCGCTGCGGCTGCACGGGCTGGATGCGCGGAGCGTGCGGCTGGTCGTACGGCGAAGGGCCGGGGCCCTGCGGCGCGTACGGCTGCCGGTGACTCGGCACGGAGGGGTAGCCGTACCCGTTCGCCGAGCCGTCGCCTTGGCCCTGACCAGGGCCGTACGACCAGTTGCCCGATGACGGACCACCTGGGGGTGTTGCCACTTCTTCCTCCTCCGACTGTGCCTGGCACCCATCGCTGTGGAGCCGCGTCCCGAAACTTTACGGCCACGGGACGCCAAAACGCACCGTCTGTCCTTTAGTTGAGAAGGCTCCCTTGGAGCTCGGCCCGCAGATCAGGGGTCAAAACCGTGCCCGCACGGTCCACCAGAAGGGCCATCTCATACCCAATGAGACCGATGTCCGCCTCGGGGTGTGCGAGAACCGCGAGCGACGAGCCGTCGGAGATGGACATGATGAAGAGGAATCCGCGCTCCATCTCCACAACCGTCTGGTTCACGCTGCCGCCCTCGAAGATGCGCGAGGCACCGGCGGTCAGCGAGGTCAGGCCGGAGGCGACGGCCGCGAGCTGATCGGCTCGGTCGCGAGGGAACCCTTCGGACATCGCCAGAAGGAGTCCGTCGGCGGAGACCACCACCGTGTGGGACACCCCCGGGGTGTTGTCCACGAAGTTGGTGATCAACCAGTTCAGGTTCTGCGCCGCCTGGCTCATCGGGCTCACACTAACGCTCCTGGTTGTAGGTGCTGTCAGGACCACGGTGTTCATTCCTTGTGTCCTGGCCGTTTGTTTCACTGCCTGCGTTGCGGCCTCGCTCGACGCCGCGCCGCAGGTTGCTCAGCCTGCCCCGGACGTCCTCCGGAGCGCGGGAGATCTGGGGACCTCCCTGGGGAGTGGTCTCGGCCGCGCCCTCGACCAGGTTGGCCTTGGGCACCCGCCGCGGCAGACCCGAGGAGGTCACCCCGCCCGCCTTGGGTTTGCGCAGCGCCGAGGCCTGCTGCCAGCGGTCGTCGTTGGCCGACCGCCAGGTGTCCTCGCCGCCCGCCCCCGGTGCGGCGGCCGGCGTCTCCTGGCCCACGTGCCCCGCATCGCCCGCGGTGGAACCGCGGCGGGGAAGACCGGCGTCGGTCAGCTCGTGGGCGGCGGAGGGGGCCGGCCCAGGACGGTCGAAGCCTACGCGGTCCGCCTCGGTCACGTCAGCGGCCTGGGCGGATTGCGCCTGAGGAGCACCCGCGGAGTACTGGTCCGGATACCCGTTCTGGTATCCGTCCTGCTGCGGCCAGTCGTCCTGGTGGCGCCGCTGCTCGAAGGGCGCGTAGTTCCCGGACTCCGGCAGACCGTCGTTCGGCGCGTAGTACTGCTCGCCGTACGCCGCCTGCTGCGGTTCCTGGTAGCCCTGCTGCTGGTCGGCGTACGCCGACTGCGGGTCGTACCCGCCGCTCGGCTGCTCCTGGTACCCGCCGTTCGGCTGCTCCTGGTACGCGCCGTTGGACTGTTGCTGGTAACCGTCGTTCGACTGCTGCCGGTAGCCGTCGAGGGTCTGGTCGTACCCGGGCTGCTGACCGGTGAACTGGTCCTGGAAGCCGGTGGCCTCGCGGTTTCCGCCGTCGCCCTGGTCCGCCGGGCCCGGCAGCTCCGGCTGCGACTGGGCCTCCAGGGCCGCGCGGCGCTCCTCGCGCATCAGCGAGCGGCCGACCGGGTCCAGCTCGCGTATGTCGTCCGGGATCTCGGAGTACCGGCTGTCGTCGAAGCCCAGCTCGGCGGCGGTCCGCATGGGCTGGCCGACCTGCGCGAAGCTCTCGCCCCGGACGTTCTGCTCCGGGATGATCTGCGAGACGGTGAACTCGTCGCGCGGCTGCTGCTCGCCGCCGCCACCGTGGGTGATGGCGTCCGGCAGCATGACCAGCGAGGTGGTGCCCGCCTGCTCGCCGGAGGGGCGCAACTGGACGCGGATGCCGTGCCGGTCGGACAGCCGGCCGACCACGAACAGGCCCATGCGCTGCGAGATCGCGGCGTCCACGGTCGGCGGGTTGGCCAGCTTGTGGTTGATGTCCGCGAAGTCCTCGGCGGTCAGGCCGATGCCCTTGTCGTGGATCTCCACCATCACGCGGCCGTCGGGCAGCCGGGTCGCGGTGACGCGGACCTTGGTCTGCGGCGAGGAGAACGTGGTGGCGTTCTCCAGCAGCTCGGCGAGCAGGTGCACGAGGTCGGTCACGGCGCGGCCGTGGATCTCCGCCTCCGGCACCCCGGACAGCTCGATGCGCTCGTACTGCTCCACCTCGGAGGAGGCGGCGCGCAGCACGTCGACCAGCGGGACCGGCTGGTCCCAGCGGCGGCCGGGCTCCTCGCCGGCGAGGACCAGGAGGTTCTCGCCGTTGCGGCGCATACGGGTGGCGAGGTGGTCCAGCCGGAAGAGGTTCTCCAGCTGGTCGGGGTCGGCCTCGTTGTTCTCCAGTTCGGTGATCAGGCTCAGCTGGCCCTCGATCAGCGACTGGTTGCGGCGCGACAGGTTGGTGAAGATCGCGTTGATGTTGCCCCGCAGCAGCGCCTGCTCGGAGGCGAGCCGGACCGCCTCGCGGTGCACCTGGTCGAAGGCGCGGGCGACTTCGCCGATCTCGTCGGTCGAGGTGATCGGGATCGGCTGCACCCGGGTGTCGACCCGGCCGGGGTCGGTGCGGGAGAGCTGGTCGACCAGCATCGGCAGGCGCTGCTCCGCGATGCCGAAGGCGGCGTTGCGCAGCTGGCGCATGGAGCGGCTCATCCCGCGGGCCACCATGCCGGCCAGGACGAACGCGGCGAGCAGCGCGATCACGACCGCGGCACCCGTGATGTACGCGTCGCGCTCGGCGTCGTCGGCGATCGCGGACGCCTCGGACACCGCCTTGTCGGCCAGGTCGGACTCGATCTTCTGGTACGCGTCGAACTTGAGGGTGTTGACCGCCCACCAGTTCTCCGGCGTGATGCCCTGCTGGGCCAGGTCCGCCCGAGCGCTGGTGTCCGTGGACGCGAGTCCGGCCAGCTCCGAGATCATCGTCGTCGGGTCGGAGGGCGGCGGCACGTAGTCCGGGTCCTTGGCCTTGGCCTCCTTGGCCATGGCCGCGCCGTCCTCCTTGAGCTTCGCCTCGGCGTCCTCGAGCTTCTGCGCGTCCGCCTCGGTGCCGCCGCCGATGTACTCCTCGATCGCGATGCGCTCCAGGTAGGCGTACGAGGAGAGCGCGACGCGCTGGCTGGCGAGGTGGCTGGGCTCCGGGCCGGGCTTGACCAGCATGTGCATGCCGATGGAACGCTCCAGCGAGAGCGCCGCCTTCGTCAGCGAGATCGCGTAGACGGTACGGCCGTAGGAGGTGATGTTGCCGGTGCCCAGGCCCAGCTCGTTGGCGAACTCCATCAGCGGGTGAGCGACGCCGGTGTAGCCCTCCTCGGTCTCCACACCCTTGAGCTTGGAGGTGTACGCGGCCGCCCGCAGCGTCTGGAGCTTGGGCTCCTGCTCGCGGAAGACCTTCAGCCGGCGCTCCAGACCCGGCTTGGCGGGCATGCCCTGAGCCGCCTCGTCGAAGGCGTCGGCCGCGTCGTCGGTGGCCTCGCGGGCCTTGCTGACGGTGGCGTCCTTCTCGCCCTTGCCCTGGAGCAGCGGCGCCGCCGTGAGGTCGCGCTCGTTGTAGAGGGCGTTGGCGTAGCCGAGGGAGGCGCGCACCAGACGCGCGGTGCTCTCGGCGTCCTCGGCGTCCTGCCAGGTGTCGATCGAGCTCTTCACCTGGAAGCCGCCCATGACGAGGCCGACCAGCACGGGTATGAGCAGGATCGCGTTCAGCCGGGTGGTCACCCGCCAGTTGCGCGGCGTGAAACGGCCACCGCTCGGCGCGGGCTCGGCCTTGGGTTCCGCGGCGGCGGGGGCGGGCGCCGCTGTGCGCGGCGGCGGGGTGAAGTTGCCCCGGGCCGATGGCTCGGGACTGTTCTTGCTTCGCCTCACTCGACCAACAACCTCTCGGCGGTCGGCACCTGTGTCGTGCCGCTGTGTCTCAGAACCCACTCCGTCAGTCATCGAGTACGCGCTACTGCTGAGTACGTCTTCGACCATGGGGCAGTTCTGGCATTCCAGCACGGCGACCAGCGCTCTTCCAAACAGTGGAACGCGGGGGTTACACGTGATGTAAGCCCCGCGTAAAACGGTCATAAAGAGCGAGGCCCGTCAAAAGACGGGGCGTTCGTGCGCGCAGCGAGACCAGTTGACCGCGTCGCGTGTCGGTACCACCCGATTCCTCTGCCGAAACGTTATGAACAGCGGAGCCGACCGTGTCAAAGGACACAGCCGGCTCCGACTCGTCTACGACAAGTGCCGTAGAAGCCTGCCGACTTGGCTGCGGCGGTGGACGGACCTACCGCAGGCGGGCCATCAGCGCGTGCTCGACCAGCGTGATCAGTGCCGACTTCGCGTCGGCCCGATGCCGCGCGTCCGTCGTGATGATCGGGGTGTCCGGGCCGATCTGGAGCGCCTCACGCACCTCGTCCGGGGAGTAGGGCTGCTGCCCGTCGAAGCCGTTGAGCGCGACGACGAACGGCAGACCGCTGTTCTCGAAGTAGTCGACGGCCGGGAAGCAGTCGGCCAGCCGGCGGGTGTCGCACAGCACGACCGCGCCGATCGCGCCGCGCACCAGGTCGTCCCACATGAACCAGAACCGGTCCTGGCCGGGCGTGCCGAACAGGTACAGGATCAGGTCCTGGTCGAGCGTGATGCGGCCGAAGTCCATGGCGACCGTCGTGGTCGTCTTGTCCCCGGCGTGGGTGAGGTCGTCGATCCCGGCGCTGGCCGAGGTCATCACGGCCTCGGTGCGCAGGGGGTTGATCTCGGAGACGGCGCCCACGAACGTGGTCTTGCCGACGCCGAAGCCGCCGGCCACCACGATCTTCGCGGAGGTGGTCGCCCGCCCTCCGTCAGAGCTTTCGAAGTCCACTGAGCACCCTTTCGAGCAGTGTCACGTCCGGCGCACCGCCGTTGTTCTCGTCGCCGCCCGGCTGGTGGATCGCGACGAGCCCGGCCTCCGCGAGGTCCGCGACCAGGATCCGCGCCACACCGAGCGGCATCGCCAGCAGGGCCGACACCTCGGCCACCGATTTCACCTCGCGGCACAGGTGGCAGATGCGCTGGTGCTCGGGGAGCAGCCCCATGAGCGCTGCCGGGTCGGCCGTCGTACTGATCAGCGCCTCGATGGCGAGCTGGTAGCGCGGCCTGGTCCGGCCACCGGTCATCGCGTAGGGACGTACCAGCGGCTGGTCGCCCTCGTCCTCGTACGGCTCCGCGTACGGATCATGAGAGGCGGTGGGCGGGGTCATGAATCCTCCGGGCGGGACAGCAAGTCGGTCAGTCAAGCCGTCTGACGAGGCCGGTGGGGGGATTGTGGCGGCCGGACGGTGATTTGGTAACACGGGTGGTGCCGGGGCCGATCAGTGGAGCAGACTGCCTTGTAGTTCGGCGCGCAGGTCGGGTGTGAGGACCGCGCCCGCGCGGTCGACCAGGAGCGCCATCTCGTAGCCGACGAGGCCGATGTCGCACTCCGGGTGCGCGAGGACGGCCAGGGACGAGCCGTCCGAGACGGACATGAGGAACAGGAACCCCCGCTCCATCTCCACGACCGTCTGCGCCACGTTGCCGCCCTCGAAGATCCGGGAGGCCCCGGCCGTCAGTGAGGTCAGCCCCGAGGCGACGGCCGCGAGCTGGTCGGCGCGGTCGCGAGGGAAGCCCTCCGACATCGCCAGGAGGAGTCCGTCGGCGGACACGACGACGGTGTGGGACACCCCTGGGGTGTTGTCCACGAAATTCGTGATCAACCAGTTGAGGTTCTGTGCCGCCTGGCTCATCGGGCTCAACTAACGCTCCTGCTGGTGAGTGGGCCGCGGGTAGCTGCCGGTCTGGTTGGTACCGGCCTGACGGCCCTGTGCGATTCCCCGACGGAGATTGGTCAGCCGGCCGCGCACGTCGTCGGGCGCGCGCGAAACCGCCGGACCGCTCTGGTGCGACTGCTGCTGAGCCGTCCCCGGGACGAGGTTGGCCCGGGGGACCCGGCGCGGGAGGCCGGAGGTGGTGACCCCACCCGCGGCCGGCTGCCTGACGCGCTCCGCCTGCCGGACGAGGTCGTCGTTCGGCGAGCTGCGCCAGGCCGAGGTGGCCGGCCGCTGGGGGGCCGCCGGGGTCTGGGGCTGGGCGGCCTGCGGCTCCGGGGACGCGGCCGGGGCGGCCTGCGGCGCCTCCGCCTCGCGGTCCCCGTGGAACCAGTTGGTCTCCAGCGTGTCGTACAGCGGCGTACGTCCGTCACCGGGACCGGTGGCCGGGGGCAGCGCCCATCCGTCACCGGGCCGCTGCGGGGGAGTGCCGTTGGTGTTCTGGCCCACGGGTTCCGGTGCGACCGGCCGCTGCGGGGCCGGCGGACGCGGGGCGCCGAAGTCGTTCCCGCCCTGCGTGCCGCCCACCTGGGGGCGCTCGAACTGGCCGGTGGCCGCCGGGTTCTGACGGCCCGGCAGGTCGTGCTGCCCGGTCGAGCCGTTGTCGTAGCCCTGGGCGCCGGCGAACCGGTCGGCCGGGGCCGCACCGTTCGGGGCCGCCTGGGCGGGCTGCCCGCCGAAGACGTCCGAGCGGACGAAGGGGCCGCCGCCCTGCTGCGGGGCGGCCGGCTCGGGCCGTGCGAACTGGTCGTTCTGCGAGGCGTCCTGACCGAACCGGCCCTGGCCGTACTGGTCCTGGCCCTGGTCCTGGTCCGGCCGGCCCTGGCCGTACTGGCCCTGGTCGTACTGACCCTGCCCGTACTGGTCCTGGCCGTACTGGCCCTCGTACTGGTTCCGGCCGTCGTACTGGTTCTGGCCGGGCTGGGCGAACTGGCCCGTGTCCTGCGACTCGTCCCGACGGGGCGCCGGAGCGTCGAAGTCGGGGCGGGCGAACTCCGCCGTGGCGGCGGGGGACTGGGGCTCGCCGAAGCGGGGCACGACCGGCATCTCCGCGGTCGATCCGGGGCCCTGCCGCTCGTCGAGGCGCGGCGTCCGGTCGGTGCGGGAGCTGTCCGGCTCGTCGTGGCCGCGCGGGGCGTCCAGCGAGGCGCGCGGCACGGGCGGCTGCGCGTTCTCCTCGCTCCAGCTGGGCACCCGCGGCTGCGGGTTGCCGCCGGGCAGCTCGGCCCGCGGACCGCCGCGCGGCGGCAGCTGGGGACGACGGCCCTGCTCGGCGTCACCGCCGCCCCGCTTGGCGCGCTGCGGGGGCGCCGCGGGCGTGCGGGTGCCGCCGCCGAACATGTCCTGGTCCTGCGAGGCGTTGTTGGCCGGCGCGTTGCGCTGCGGCGCGTTCATACCCGCGGCTTGCAGGCCCTGCGGGGCGCCCGGCGCCTGACCGGCACCGGCTCCCGCGCCGGCCGGGGCCGGACGGTTCTGCCGGCCCGGAGCCGCCGGAGCCGTCGGGGCTCCCGGGGCCTGGGGCCCGCGCGGGCCACCCGGCGCACCCGGGCGGCCGCCCGCGTCGCGTCCGGGCAGTGCGGCCCGCGGGCCCTGGCCGGCGCTGAGCCGGCCGCCCGGCGCACCGGTGCCGAGGGCACCGCCGCCACCGCCACCGCCGAAGGCGCCGCCGCCCGCGAGGGCACCACCGCCCGGTCCGCCGCGGCGGGCAGCCGCGACACCGGCGGCGGCCTGCGCGGCGGCCGGACCGCCGTTGCCCGCGCCGGGCTGACCCTGCTTGGGCTGCGGCTTGCGACCGCCCTGGGCGACGTCGACGGGCAGCATGACCAGCGCGGTCGTACCGCCGGAGTCGGACGGGCGGAGCTGGATGCGGATGCCGTGGCGCTGCGAGAGGCGGCCGACCACGAACAGACCCATGCGGCGGGAGACGGAGACGTCCACGGTGGGCGGCGAGGCGAGCCGCTCGTTGATCGCGGCCAGGTCCTCCGGCGAGAGACCGATGCCGGTGTCGTGGATCTCGATCAGCACGCGGCCGTCGGGCAGCGCGTGACCGGTGACCTTGACCTTGGTCTGCGGGGAGGAGAACGAGGTCGCGTTCTCCAGCAGCTCGGCGAGCAGGTGCACGAGGTCGTTGACCACGCGGCCGGCGACCTCGGTGGTCGGCACCGAGGCCAGCTCGATGCGCTCGTACTGCTCCACCTCGGAGGCGGCGGCACGGAGCACGTCGACCAGCGGGACCGGGCGGGTCCAGCGCCGGCCCGGCTCCTCACCGGCGAGGACGAGGAGGTTCTCACCGTTACGGCGCATGCGCGTCGCGAGGTGGTCGAGCTTGAACAGCGAGGACAGCTGGTCCGGGTCGGCCTCGCGGGACTCCAGTTCGGAGATGAGCGAGAGCTGGCGCTGGATGAGGCCCTGGGAGCGGCGCGAGAGGTTGGTGAACATCGCGTTGACGTTGCCCCGCAGCAGGGCCTGCTCGGCGGCGAGGCGGACCGCCTCGCGGTGCACGTCGTCGAAGGCCGCGGCCACGCGGCCGATCTCGTCCCGGGAGTGCACACCGACGGACTCCACCGAGGTGTCGACGTCCTGCGGGTCGGTCTCCGAGAGCTGCTTGACCAGCTCGGGCAGGCGGTCCTGGGCGACCTTGGTCGCGGTGTCCTCCAGGCGGCGCAGCGAGCGGATCATGGACCGGGCCACGACGAACGCGCCGACCAGGGAGACGCCGAGCACCAGCAGGATGAGGACACCGGAGATGATGGCCTCTTGCTCGGACTCGTTGCGCAGCTCCCGGGCCTGCTGCTCCATGTCCTCCAGCAGCTTCAGCTCGATGTTCTTCATCTGCTGGATCTTGGTGGAGCTGTCGTCCAGCCAGTCCTGGTAGGACCGGGACCTCAGGCCCGCCAGGCCGTCGGTCTTGCTCAGGGCCCGGCCGGCGTACTGGTCGGACGCCTCGATCACCGGGTTGCCCTCGGAGATCGGCTTGAGCAGGTCCTCGGCGCCCTCGCCGTAGATGCTGGTGAAGCTGCGGAGCTCGGAGGTCTGGCTCTGGAGCGCGGACTGGGCGTACAGCCGGTCGTTCTCGGCGAGGTCGCCCTTGTCCGTGTTGTTCGCCGGGAGCGCCGCGGCGAGGACCGCGCGCTGGATCGACGCGTACTCCTTGGCCGAGGAGAAGGCCGACAGGGCGCGCGTGCGCTGGATCATGTCCGGGTTGCTGGTCGCCTCGGCCATGTCCTGCGAGAGGTCGAGCAGGTGGGTGATCAGGCGGTGGTAGGCCTCGACGGTCTGGGTCGAGTTGTCGTCGGCCGTGTACGCCGTGCTGCGGATCTTGGTCAGGTCGTTCAGGTCGCTCGCGATGCCGACGAGGCTGTCCCGGACGCCGACGAGCTTGCCGTCCTTGCTCGCCGCGTCGATCTGCTCGGACTTGTCGAGGAAGTTCTTCAGGGCCCGGTCGGTCTGCTCGCGGTCGCCCTTGACGGCGATCGCGCTGGACTTCGAGCCGTGGGCCAGCGGGCCGGCGGACTGGTCGCGCTCCTCCTGGAGCGCGGCGGCCAGCTCCGTGGCCTGCTTGGTCATCTCGGTCAGCAGCTTCATGTTCTCGAGCTGCTGGATGTCGTCCATCGACTGGTTGATGCGCAGCGCGCCCAGCGAGGTCGCCGCGACCACCGGAAGCGCCAGCAGCGAGACCAGACGGGTGGAGATCCGCCAGTTGCGCAGGGCTATTCGCGGGCCGGGGCCGGTCGCGCCCTTGGCCGACTTGGTGGGTGGCTGCTGGCCGGGAGCGGACGGGCCCGCCTGACCGGCGCGCTCTTTGCCGTCACCGGGCGGGGTCTGGCCCGGGTTCTGGGCGTGCTGGGGCGAGGAGCTGACGGCCTTGGGGCCAGTCCCGCCCTGCGGCTCCGGCTCCGCCGAAGCGCTGCCATCCCTCTTGAAACGTCCCTGCACTAGCGTCGCAACCTCTGGACCAGG
This sequence comes from Streptomyces sp. NPDC102490, assembly GCF_044765285.1. Lineage (NCBI taxonomy): Bacteria > Bacillati > Actinomycetota > Actinomycetes > Kitasatosporales > Streptomycetaceae > Streptomyces > Streptomyces sp. NPDC102490. The sequence goes on along the minus strand of NZ_JBIWJU010000014.1, from coordinate 182,273 downwards.
CGCCCGTCCGCGTGAACGGCTGGGCACGGTGTCGGCGTCAAAGGGGCGCCCTGAATTTCGCCCCTGTGTTGGTCGTGAGTGACCGGCGCTGGTTCCCCCTTCTCGCCGCCGCTCGGCGCTGGTGTGCGCCCCCTGTGCGCCGGCTCGATCCCGCGGCGGTCCGTGGAATTCCAGCACAGTGCAGGATCTCCAACAAGGCCCGTGGGGCAGGCCGTGAGATACGTGACACCACGTGAGGGGCGGGTCACCAGCCGTAGAAGATCATCACCCGTAAAGCGGACGTATGCACGCGAGTCGGTGAGGCGTGGCGGGTGTCCCAGTCGCCATGATCAGCAGCGGAATGATGGCTTCAGATGTGCAATGTCTGTTTGGTCCGAGTGAGGTCGGCGTCGCAATTGACCGGTATGCCCCTTGATAAGTGAGCAAACTCACACCCAGATCGTGGGCTCCCCCACGGTTGGCGGGGAATGGCGTGTCTAGCCTGACGCTTTACAGAGAAGGCAAAACCGACAACCCGCGCCCTTGCAGGGGCTTTCGCCGCCCCTCGGGCGCCCGGACACGACAGGGCCTCGTACAACCGTGAAGACGACGATGATGTTCCACAAGATCGCCAACCCGCGACGCACGACGCTGGCGCACCTCGAGGGCGCCGACGACCTGCACACGCCGGAACAGCCGGAGCACGCCGTCGAGCTCCCCGCCCAGACCGCCAACCCCCGCCGCACCATCCTGATGGAGGCCCCGGTCACCGCGTCGGTCGCAGAGTAGTACGGCCCCGACCCGGAGCCCGTTCAACGGCTACCCGCGCCCTTGAGGGCCTGCCCGGCGGATCATGCCGGAGACGCGGGGTGTGGCACGCACATCTGCGGCGTTGTCGTCGGTTGCCAGGGCTCCGCCCTGTCGCCCTTCTCCGCCTTGCATCTGCACGCGCCACACCCCGCTCACCTGCACTGGTGAGGCACCGCGTCTTTTCTCCGGCCTGATCCGCCGGGCAGGCCCGCCGCGTTAGCCTGGAGCGTCAGACTCCAGCCAGCTCAGTCAAGGGGCCAAGCAACCCGTGCGCATCGCCAGGTTCTCCATCGACGGGAACGTCGCCTTCGGCGCGGTCGAGGGCGACCAGCCGGACCAGCTCGTCCTCGACATCATCAAGGGCATCCCGTTCGCGGACTACGAGCTCTCCGGCACCAAGGTGCCCCTGAGCAAGGTGCGGCTCCTGCCGCCGGTACTCCCCAACAAGGTCGTCGCCTTCGGCCGCAACTACGCCGAGCACGCCCGGGAACTCGACAACGAGGCGCCCGACGCCCCGTTCGCCTTCTTCAAGCCGTCCACCTCCGTGATCGGCCCCGGCGACGCCATCCAGTACCCCTCCTTCAGCGAGGAACTGCACCACGAGGCCGAACTGGCCGTCGTCATCGGCCGCATGTGCCGCGAGGTCCCGCGCGAGCGCGTCCAGGACGTGATCTTCGGCTACACCTGCGCCAACGACGTCACCGCCCGCGACGTGCAGCGCCGCGAGAAGCAGTGGGCCAGGGCCAAGGGCTTCGACTCCTCCTGCCCGCTCGGCCCCTGGGTGGAGACGGACCTCGACCTCGCGACCGCGGGCGACCTGACCATCCAGCTCACGGTCAACGGCGGCCAGCGGCAGCTCGGCCGCACCAGCGAGATGATCCACTCCATCGCGGATCTGATCGTCAACATCTCCGAGGCGATGACGCTGCTCCCCGGCGACGTGATTCTCACGGGCACCCCGGCCGGCGTCGGCCCCCTCAACGTCGGCGACGAGGTCGCCGTCACCATCGAAGGCATCGGCACTCTCACCAACAAGGTTGTCAAGCGTGGCTAGCGCACCCGGCTCCCCCGTACGCGTCCGTTTCTGTCCGTCCCCCACCGGCAACCCCCACGTGGGCCTGGTCCGCACCGCCCTGTTCAACTGGGCCTTCGCGCGTCACCACCAGGGCACGCTGGTCTTCCGCATCGAGGACACCGACGCGGCCCGCGACTCCGAGGAGTCGTACGACCAGCTGCTCGACTCGATGCGCTGGCTGGGCTTCGACTGGGACGAGGGCCCCGAGGTCGGCGGCCCGCACGCGCCGTACCGGCAGTCGCAGCGCATGGACATCTACCGGGACGTCGCCACCAAGCTCCTCGACGCCGGCCACGCCTACCGCTGCTACTGCTCCCAGGAGGAGCTGGACACCCGCCGCGAGGCCGCCCGCGCCGCCGGCAAGCCCTCCGGCTACGACGGCCACTGCCGCGAGTTGAGCGCCGCGCAGGTCGAGGAGTACCAGGCCCAGGGCCGCGAGCCGATCGTCCGCTTCCGGATGCCCGACGAGGCGATCACCTTCACGGACCTGGTCCGCGGCGAGATCACCTACCTCCCGGAGAACGTCCCGGACTACGGCATCGTCCGCGCCAACGGGGCGCCCCTCTACACGCTGGTCAACCCGGTCGACGACGCCCTGATGGAGATCACCCACGTCCTGCGCGGCGAGGACCTGCTCTCCTCCACCCCGCGGCAGATCGCCCTGTACAAGGCGCTGATCGAGCTGGGCGTCGCCAAGGAGATCCCCGCCTTCGGCCACCTCCCGTACGTCATGGGCGAGGGCAACAAGAAGCTCTCCAAGCGCGACCCGCAGTCGAGCCTCAACCTCTACCGCGAGCGCGGGTTCCTCCCCGAGGGACTGCTCAACTACCTCTCCCTGCTCGGCTGGTCGCTCTCCGCCGACCAGGACATCTTCACGATCGACGAGATGGTCGCCGCCTTCGACATCTCCGCCGTGAACCCGAACCCGGCGCGCTTCGACCTGAAGAAGTGCGAGGCGATCAACGCCGACCACATCCGGCTCCTCGAGGTCAAGGACTTCACCGAGCGCTGCCGCCCCTGGCTGAAGGCCCCCGCCGCCCCCTGGGCGCCCGAGGACTTCGACGAGGCCAAGTGGCAGGCGATCGCGCCGCACGCGCAGACCCGCCTGAAGGTCCTCTCCGAGATCACCGACAACGTCGACTTCCTCTTCCTGCCGGAGCCGGTCTTCGACGAGGCGAGCTGGACGAAGGCGATGAAGGAGGGCTCGGACGCCCTGCTGCGCACGGCCCGCGAGAAGCTGGACGCCGCCGACTGGACGTCGCCCGAGTCCCTCAAGGAGGCCGTCCTGGCCGCCGGCGAGGCCCACGGCCTCAAGCTCGGCAAGGCCCAGGCGCCCGTCCGGGTCGCCGTCACCGGCCGCACCGTCGGCCTGCCCCTCTTCGAGTCCCTGGAGGTTCTGGGCAAGGAGAAGGCACTGACCCGCATCGACGCGGCGCTGGCACGGCTGGCCGCGTAACCACACGCGCGCGCCCGAGGGGCGGCTCCCGGACTCCCCGGGGCCGCCCCTCGGGCGTACGGCGGACACGGCCGGTGTCCCGGCGTTACCGTCGGATCATGAGCATTCGCGCCGTGGTCTGGGACGTCGACGACACCCTCTTCGACTACACCACCGCCGACCGCGAGGGCATGCGCGCCCATCTGGTCGCCGAGGGGCTGCTCGCCGGATACGGATCGGCCGACGAGGCCCTCGTGCGCTGGCGGGAGATCACCGACCAGCAGTGGGCGCGCTTCTCGGCGGGCGAGGTGGACTTCGTCACACAGCGGCGCGACCGCACCCGGGTCTTCCTGGGCCGGCCGGAGCTGACGGACGCCGAGGCCGACGACTGGTTCCAGCGGTACGTCACGCACTACGAGGCCGCCTGGTCCCTCTTCCCGGACGTGATGCCCGTCCTGGACGCCCTCGCCGACAGCCACCGGCACGCCGTGCTCTCCAACTCCAGTCTCACCGTCCAGGACCGCAAGCTGCGCGTCCTCGGTGTGCACGACCGCTTCGAGGCCATCCTGTGCGCCGCCGAGCTGGGCGTCTCCAAGCCGGAGGCCGGGGCCTTCCTCGCCGCCTGCGACGCCCTCGCCCTCGGTCCGGACGAAGTCGCCTACGTCGGCGACCACCCGGAGATCGACGGACGCGGTGCCGCCGACGCCGGGCTGCTCTCCGTGTGGATCGACCGCGGCGGGATGTACGCCACCGTCGACCCGCCGGCCGGACCGCGCCGCATCGCCTCGCTCTCCGAACTTCCCGCGCTCCTCGGCGGCGATACCCGTTTTGGAGCCCCGTCCACCTTCGGGTAATGTTCTTCCTGCGCCGCCGGAGAGCGGGCCGAAGGGCCGGGAACCGGAAGCGCAACGCTAGAACAAGAACCCCTCCGGGGCTTGCGTTCCAGTGGCCTATGGTGTAATTGGCAGCACGACTGATTCTGGTTCAGTTAGTCTAGGTTCGAGTCCTGGTAGGCCAGCTCGCAGAGCTTATCTGCGCCGCGGAGCACATCCGCAAAGCCCCCGTTGTGTAGCGGCCTAGCACGCCGCCCTCTCAAGGCGGTAGCGCCGGTTCGAATCCGGTCGGGGGTACAGATCCTTCCCGCGAGGACAGTTCGGGTCGCTCCCACTGTTCTCGATGCAGGATCGCTAGGGCCCCCGTTGTGTAGCGGCCTAGCACGCCGCCCTCTCAAGGCGGTAGCGCCGGTTCGAATCCGGTCGGGGGTACGAACTGGTCTAAACCACATTGGTCTATGGTGTAATTGGCAGCACGACTGATTCTGGTTCAGTTAGTCTAGGTTCGAGTCCTGGTAGACCAGCTCGGATCTGCGGCGATGCGACATCGAACGCCTGCGAGATCCACGCCCCCGTTGTGTAGCGGCCTAGCACGCCGCCCTCTCAAGGCGGTAGCGCCGGTTCGAATCCGGTCGGGGGTACGCGAGTCCCAAGGGGGCTCCCGCTGAAGCGGGAGCCCCCTTCGGCATGCATGCCATCAGTTCCGCGTCGCACGGCGCTGGAGAGCGTCCCGGGCGGGGACGGGGTCTGAGACGGCGCGGGGCCCGCCGCGGCGTTGAGGCGGGCCCGTTGACCGGTCAGAGGTGTCCTGCGGTGGTCAGCCGTTGCGGCGCAGCGCCTCGGAGAGGCGGCCGGCGGCGTCGATGATCGCCTGCGCGTGCATGCGGCCGGGGTGGCGGGTGAGGCGCTCGATGGGCCCGGAGACGGACACGGCGGCCACCACGCGGTTGGAGGGGCCGCGCACCGGCGCGGAGACGGACGCGACGCCGGGCTCCCGCTCGCCGATGGACTGGGCCCAGCCCCGGCGGCGCACTCCGGACAGCGCCGTCGCCGTGAAGCGGGCGCCCTGGAGGCCGCGGTGGAGGCGCTCCGGCTCCTCCCAGGCCATCAGGATCTGCGCCGAGGAACCGGCCTTCATGGTGAGCGTGGAGCCGACCGGGACCGTGTCCCGCAGGCCGGACAGACGCTCGGCCGCGGCCACGCAGATACGCATGTCGCCTTGGCGGCGGTAGAGCTGGGCGCTCTCGCCCGTGACGTCGCGCAGGTGCGTGAGCACCGGGCCCGCCGTGGCGAGCAGGCGGTCCTCGCCGGCCGCCGCGGCCAGTTCGGCCAGGCGCGGGCCGAGAATGAAACGGCCCTGCATGTCGCGCGCCACCATACGGTGGTGTTCCAGCGCCACGGCCAGGCGGTGGGCCGTGGGTCGTGCCAGTCCGGTCGCAGCGACCAACCCCGCGAGGGTGGCCGGACCGGACTCCAGAGCGCTCAGGACGAGGGCCGCCTTGTCCAGAACGCCGACGCCGCTACTGTTGTCCATGAAACGATACTCCCGTCTCACTCTGTGAAACGCAAGTTCAATTTTCCGTGGAACCCGCCACTCTTGATGGCAGGAAGTCACAGCGGCCCGTGACGAAAGGGCCTGGTGGCGGTTGCCCGGAAACAGGGGTGCGGGCACCGCTTCCCCAAGATCTCTAGTTGGGTCGGCGCGTTGTCGCCGGCCGGAGGGAAAGCGATGGGTAGGACACTCGCGGAGAAGGTCTGGGACGACCACGTCGTCCGGCGCGCCGAGGGCGAGCCCGACCTCCTCTTCATCGATCTGCACCTGCTGCACGAGGTGACCAGCCCGCAGGCCTTCGACGGCCTCCGCAAGAGCGGCCGCCCGGTGCGCCGGCTCGACCTGACCATCGCCACCGAGGATCACAACACCCCCACGCTCGACATCGACAAGCCCATCGCGGACCCGGTCTCCCGGGTCCAGCTGGAGACGCTGCGCAAGAACTGCGCGGACTTCGGCGTCCGGCTGCACCCGCTGGGCGACGTGGAGCAGGGCGTCGTGCACGTCGTCGGCCCCCAGCTGGGCCTGACCCAGCCGGGCACCACCGTGGTCTGCGGCGACTCGCACACCTCGACGCACGGCGCCTTCGGCGCGCTGGCGTTCGGCATCGGCACCTCCCAGGTCGAGCACGTGCTGGCCACCCAGACGCTGCCCATGGCCCGCCCGAAGACCATGGCGATCACCGTCAACGGCGAACTGCCCGACGGCGTCACGGCCAAGGACCTGATCCTGGCGATCATCGCGAGGATCGGCACCGGCGGCGGCCAGGGCTACATCCTGGAGTACCGCGGCGAGGCCATCGAGAAGCTCTCGATGGAGGCCCGCATGACCATCTGCAACATGTCGATCGAGGCCGGCGCCCGCGCGGGCATGATCGCACCCGACGAGACCACCTTCGCCTACCTCCAGGGCCGCCCGCACGCCCCCGAGGGCGCCGACTGGGACGCGGCGGTCGAGTACTGGAAGACGCTGCGTACGGACGACGACGCCGAGTTCGACGCCGAGGTGGTCATCGAGGCCGCCGAGCTGGCGCCGTTCGTCACCTGGGGCACCAACCCCGGCCAGGGCGCGCCGCTTTCCGCCGCCGTCCCCGACCCGGCCTCGTACGAGGACGCCTCGGAGCGCTTCGCCGCCGAAAAGGCCCTGGAGTACATGGGCTTGGAGGCGGGGCAGCCGCTGCGCTCCATCGCGGTGGACACCGTCTTCGTAGGTTCCTGCACCAACGGCCGCATCGAGGACCTGCGCGCCGCCGCCGAGATCGTCCGGGACCGCAAAGTCGCCGACGGCGTACGCATGCTGGTCGTCCCGGGCTCCGCGCGGGTCGGACTCCAGGCCGTCTCCGAGGGACTGGACGTGGTCTTCAAGGAGGCCGGCGCCGAATGGCGGCACGCGGGCTGCTCGATGTGCCTGGGCATGAACCCGGACCAGCTGGCCCCGGGTGAGCGCTCCGCGTCCACCTCCAACCGCAACTTCGAGGGGCGCCAGGGCAAGGGCGGCCGCACCCACCTGGTGTCGCCGCAGGTCGCGGCCGCGACGGCGGTCCTGGGCCACCTGGCCTCCCCGGCCGACCTGTCCGCCGCCGACGTCCCCACGCCCGCTGGAGTCTGAGAGCCATGGAAGCGTTCACCAAGCACACCGGCCGGGCCGTCCCGCTGCGCCGCAGCAACGTCGACACCGACCAGATCATCCCCGCCCACTGGCTCAAGAAGGTGACCCGGGACGGGTTCGAGGACGGGCTCTTCGAGGCCTGGCGCAAGGACCCGGAGTTCGTGCTCAACCGGCCCGAGCGCGCTGGCGCCACCGTCCTGGTCGCCGGCCCCGACTTCGGCACCGGCTCCTCCCGCGAGCACGCCGTCTGGGCCTTGCAGAACTACGGCTTCAAGGCCGTCATCTCCTCCCGCTTCGCCGACATCTTCCGCGGCAACTCGCTGAAGAACGGCCTGCTCACGGTGGTCCTCGACCAGAAGATCGTGGACGCGCTGTGGGAGCTGGTGGAGCGGGACCCGCAGGCCGAGGTCACCGTCGACCTGGAGGCCCGCGAGGTCCGCGCCGAGGGCATCACCGCCTCCTTCGAGCTGGACGAGAACTCCCGCTGGCGGCTGCTGAACGGGCTGGACGACATCTCGATCACCCTCCAGAACGAGGCGGAGATCGCCGCGTACGAGGCGAAGCGCCCGTCGTTCAAGCCGCAGACCGTCCAGGTCTGATCACCCGGAGCCCGCGCGAGCCTCCCCGGGGCTCCGCAAGGTCGAGTTTCGGCCACCCGACATCCCCGCCGTACCCCCGATCAGCCCGATCGGGGGTACGGCCGTTTTTGCTTCCGCCCGCCCCCGCCCGAGACCGATGTGACGCGCAACTTCCCACGTTAGAGGCGTGGTTGCCGGGGTACGCAGGGGGTGGAGAAGCGGCTTGCGAGTGCGCCGGGAAGGCCGTTCGAGGCGGCAGTTGCCCCCTGCGCAGGCGACAACTCGCCCCAGATGGCACAATCTGTGCATGGAACACGACGGCCAACTCGAGCTCTATACGGCGGTCGCGGTCCGGCTCAAGGAAGCGCACACAAGAGTGCGCGCACTGCAAGTCCCGGAGGGCGTACGGATGGCGCTGACCCGGAAGCTGCTGGTCATTACGGCCGCGGCCAAACACGATCTCGCCGGTGCGGCAAGACGCCTGGATCGGTTCACCGCCGACCTCGACGCGGGTCGATTCCCCGAAGAGGAAGGCTGAACCGGCCAGGACGGCCCGAGTCCGTTGCGGCACAAGGGTGATTAGCCCGTTTCGTGTTTGATTTGCGGTATATATCTGCCTAACGTGCGAAAAAGCTTGAACACATTCGTTCTGGCGATGTCTCCGAAGGGGAAGACGTGAACAAGGCGCAGCTCGTAGAAGCGATTGCCGACAAGCTGGGTGGTCGGCAGCAGGCCGCCGACGCGGTCGACGCGGTCCTGGACGCCCTCGTCCGTGCCGTCGTCGCGGGCGACCGGGTCTCGGTCACCGGCTTCGGTTCCTTCGAGAAGGTCGACCGCCCCGCCCGGTACGCCCGCAACCCTCAGACGGGCGAGCGGGTTCGGGTCAAGAAGACCTCCGTGCCGCGCTTCCGCGCGGGCCAGGGCTTCAAGGACCTGGTGAGCGGCTCGAAGAAGCTTCCGAAGAACGACATCGCGGTCAAGAAGGCCCCCAAGGGCAGCCTGTCCGGCCCGGCGCCCACCATCTCCAAGGCCGCAGGCAAGAAGGCCGCCGCGAAGAAGGCCACGGGCGCCGCGAAGAAGACCACGGGCGCGGCCAAGAAGACGTCCGCGGCGGCGAAGAAGACCACCGCGAAGAAGACCACCGGAGCGGCGCAGACGACGGCGAAGAAGACCACCGCCAAGAAGTCCGCGGCCAAGACCACCACGGCGGCCGCGAAGAAGACCGCCGCCAAGAAGGCCCCCGCGAAAAAGGCGACCGCCAAGAAGGCCCCGGCCAAGAAGTCGACGGCTCGCAAGACCACCGCCAAGAAGGCCACCGCCCGCAAGAAGTAGCGGCAGGCGGGACCCGCGACAGCGGGCGAACGGGCACAGGGCACTCACGCGCCGGGCCGGACTCCCTCGGGAGTCCGGCCCGCGGCGTGTCCGGGACCCGGCGGGAGGCCCCGCGGATCAGAACGTCTGCAACGTCACCAGCGTGATCCGGCGGCCCGCGCCCGAACCCGTCTCCGTGTCCTCGGTTCCCGTGTCCTCGGTCTCGATGCGCACCCGCTGCCCGGGCCGCAGCAGCCGCAGGCCCCCCGCGTCGAAGGCCGCGGCGTCGAAGGGCACGGGCGTGCCGTCGTCGAGCAGCACCTGCCCGCTGCGGCTTTCGGGGTCGTACGTGTACGCGGTCGCCTGCATGCCGGCAGCCTACTGCCCGGCGATCAGCAGCCGCGCCGCCACCGCGGCCGTATGGGGCCCCACTCCGAGCGCCAGCGCGGTGCGGAGATCACCGCCGGTGTCGACGTCCTGCCGTACGGAATCCACCGCGCCGGGACGCAGTTCCACCGCGCCGGACGCCCGGTGGCGGGCCCGTGAATCCGTACCGAATGCGGGGGCCAATTCCCGGCCCGGTGCCGCGGTCAGCAAGGTGGTGCCGATTCCGGCCGCGTCCGGGAGAAAAGCCCGCGGGAATTGCGCGGCCGCGGCCAGTACCCGCGCCAATTCGGCCGGCCGCAGGGCGGGGAGATCGGCGTTGAGCGCGGCCACCGGGCTTTTGGGCCGGGCCGCCCGTACCACGGCGGCGCCGTGCGCCAGCGCGGCGTTCAGACCGCCGCCCGGCTCGTCCGCGACGATGCCCGCGCCGAGCGCCGCCAGCTCCCGTCCGGCCCGCGCGTCGTCCGTGACGACTGCCACATCCGCGACCGCCGGGCAGGCCAGCGCGGCTGCCACGGTGTCCTGTGCGAACGCCAGCGCGAGTCCCGGCCGCACCCCGTCGTCCGCGGTGTCCGACAGCCTGCTCTTGGCCCGGGCAAGGGGCTTCACGGGTACGACCAAGGTCCACTGCACGAGCGTTCCGTCCTTCTCTCGTCGCCGTCATTGTCACCTGCGAGACCTGGCGGTTCACTCTTCGGGGCGTACGGTGTTCTCGACAGACGGGCGGCCCGGGGCGACACTTGTCCGGCCCCAGGCCCTGGAGGAAAGGTGTCCGCGTGCCCCGCCGCAGAATCGGCTTCTGGTACCGCTTGGCCGCGGTGATCTGCAAACCGCCGCTGGTGGTACTGATCAAGCGGGACTGGCGGGGAATGGAGAACATTCCGGCCGAGGGCGGATTTATCACCGCCGTGAACCACAATTCGCACGTCGACCCCTTCGCGTACGCGCACTACCAGTACAACACCGGACGCGTCCCGCGATTCCTGGCGAAGAGCGGCCTTTTCAAGAAGGGCTTCGTCGGCGCCGCGATGCGGGGGACCGGACAGATCCCCGTCTACCGCGAGAGCACCGACGCGCTGAGCGCCTTCCGCGCCGCGATCGACGCCGTGGAGCGCGGCGAGTGCGTCGCGTTCTACCCCGAGGGCACCCTCACCCGCGACCCGGACGGCTGGCCGATGACCGCCAAGACCGGTGCCGCGCGCGTCGCCCTCCAGACCAGGTGCCCGGTGATCCCGGTCGCCCAGTGGGGCTGCAACGAACTGCTGCCGCCGTACGCCAAGAAGCCGAACCTCCTGCCGCGCAAGACCCACCGGGTGCTGGCCGGTCCGCCGGTCGACCTGACGCGGTTCTACGGCAAGGAGATGACCACGGAACTGCTGAAGGAGGCGACCGAGGTCATCATGGCCGCCGTCACCCATCAGCTGGAGGAGATCCGCGGCGAGAAGGCGCCCGACACCCCCTACGACCCGCGCCGCGAGCGGATCGAGCAGCGGCGCCGCACCCAGGCGCAGGCACGGGCGCGGGCGGCACAGGCGCAGGCACAGTCGCAGTCGCAGCCGACCCGGTCACGGGCCCAGGGACAGCAGGCAGAAGGGCAGAGCACGTGAGCAAGCCGGTCAAGGCGGCCGTATTCGGCACCGGATCCTGGGGCACCGCCTTCGGCACCGTCCTCGCCGACGCGGGCTGCGAGGTCACCCTGTGGGGACGCCGCGCCGCGCTCGCCGACGCCGTCAACTCCACCCGCACCAACCCGGACTACCTGCCCGGCGTGGAGCTGCCCGAGAACCTGCGCGCCACCACCGACGCCGCCGAGGCCGCGCGGGACGCCGACTTCACCGTCCTCGCCGTGCCCTCCCAGACGCTGCGCGCGGGCCTCGCGGACTGGACGCCGCTGCTGGCGCCCGGCACCGTCCTGGTCTCGCTGATGAAGGGCGTCGAACTCGGCTCCGCGATGCGGATGAGCGAGGTGATCGGGGACGTCGCCAAGGTCGGCGCCGAACGCATCGCCGTGGTCACCGGACCCAACCTGGCCCGCGAGATCGCCGCCCGCATGCCGGCCGCCGCCGTTGTCGCCTGCCCCGACGAGTCCGTCGCCCAGCGCCTCCAGGCCGCCTGCCACACGCCGTACTTCCGCCCCTACACCAACACCGACGTCGTCGGCTGCGAACTGGGCGGCGCCGTGAAGAACGTGATCGGCCTCGCCGTCGGCATCGCGGACGGCATGGGCCTCGGCGACAACGCCAAGGGCTCCCTCATCACCCGCGGCCTCGCCGAGACCACCCGCCTCGGTGTCGCCCTCGGCGCCGACCCGCTGACCTTCTCCGGCCTGGCCGGACTCGGCGACCTGGTCGCGACCTGCTCCTCGCCGCTGTCCCGCAACCACACCTTCGGCACCAACCTCGGCAAGGGCATGACCCTGGAGGAGACCATCGCGGTCACCAAGCAGACCGCCGAGGGCGTCAAGTCCTGCGAGTCGGTGCTGGACCTGGCCCGCAGGCACGGCGTCGACATGCCGATCACCGAGACGGTCGTCGCCATCGTGCACGAGGGCAAGTCCCCGGTGGTCGCCGTGAAGGAACTGATGTCGCGCAGCGCGAAGCCCGAACGACGCTGAGCGACGCCGGGCGAAGCCCCTCGGGGGACGGAGCGGAACCCGCGCGCCACGCGGCCCGCCGACGCTGTCTCACCGCACCGCGGGCGGGTACTCTCGACGCGATATGAGCACCGAGAACCTCCCCCAGAGCCCCGAGCAGAGCCCTCAGCGGCCGCCCCGCAAGCCGCGTGTGGCCGTCGTGTTCGGCGGGCGCAGCTCCGAACACGGGATCTCCGTGGTCACCGCCGGCGCCGTCCTCGCGGCCATCGACCGGACGCGCTACGACGTCCTGCCGATCGGCATCACCAGGGACGGCCGCTGGGCCCTCACCGCCGACGAACCGGAACGCATGGCGATCACCGAACGCCGTACGCCCGACGTCGAGGAACTGGCCGAGTCGACCGAGGGCGGCGTGCTGCTGCCCGTCGACCCCGCGAGCCGTGAGGTCGTCTACAGCGAACCGGGCTCGGTGCCCAAGGCGCTGGGCGAGGTCGACGTCGTCTTCCCCGTGCTGCACGGCCCCTACGGCGAGGACGGCACTCTCCAGGGCCTGCTGGAGCTGTCCGGGGTGCCCTACGTCGGCGCGGGCGTGCTCGCCTCCGCCGTCGGCCAGGACAAGGAGTACATGAAGGCGGTCTTCACCTCCTACGGGCTGAAGGTCGGCCCTTACGTGGTGATCCGGCCCCGCGAGTGGGAGCAGGACCGTTCCGCCGCCCGCAAGAAGATCGTCGACTTCGCCGGCGAGCACGGCTGGCCGCTGTTCGTGAAGCCCGCGCGCGCGGGTTCCTCGATCGGCATCACCAAGGTCGACGGCCTCGCGGGGCTCGACGAGGCGATCGACGAGGCCCGGCTCCACGACCCGAAGATCCTGGTCGAGGCGGCGCTGCGGGGCCGGGAGATCGAGTGCGGGGTGCTGGAGTTCGAGGACGGCCCCCGGGCCTCCGTCCCCGCCGAGATCCCGCCGCCCTCGCAGCACGCGTACTACGACTTCGAGGCCAAGTACATCGACTCGACCCCCGGTATCGTGCCGGCCCCGCTCACGGCCGAGGAGACCGCCGAGGTCCAGCGCCTCGCCGTGGCGGCGTTCGACGCGGCCTCCTGCGAGGGGCTGGTGCGCGCGGACTTCTTCCTCACCGAGGACGACGAGTTCGTGATCAACGAGATCAACACCATGCCCGGCTTCACACCGATCTCCATGTACCCGCAGATGTGGCAGGCCAGCGGCGTGAGCTACCCGGAGCTGGTGGACCGGCTGGTCCAGGCCGCGCTGCGGCGGCCCACGGGACTGCGCTGACGCCTCCCTCCCCGCCACACCCGCCCCGTGCGCGGCCGAGAAGGCGATCCCCTCGGGGGTCGCCTTCTCGCAGTATGATCAGCGGGTTTCCCGTCCGGTCCGGGAACCGCCGCCGACTCGCTGTCGTCTGCTGAGGAGCAGCCCGCTGTGGCGATCAACAGGGCGAGAGCGTGCGGACCGCGCAGCAGGCGGAGCGTGGGCGGAGAGGGGCTAGAGATGGACGACCGGACAGGTCAGGGTGCGGGTGATGCCGTCCACTTGCTGGACCTTGGCGACCACCATGCGACCCAGTTCGTCGACGGTGTCGGACTGGGCGCGGACGATGACGTCGTAAGGTCCTGTCACGTCCTCGGCCTGGATCACCCCAGGAAGCTTGCTGATCGTCTCGGCGACGGTCGACGCCTTGCCGACCTCCGTCTGGATCAGGATGTACGCCTGTACCACGGAACCTCCAGAGCGGCCACGAGGATCATGTGGGGAAAAGGAACGCCACGGTATCGCGTAGCCGCTCTCCGCGGGGAGACCCGCGGGCCCCGGACCTCGCGCGTCGGGGTGCCTGAGGAACACGAGTTGACGATCACGCCGACCGTGGCGACGGTCCTTTCGACCGTAACGAGGACAGAGATGACGCGCGACCGGGCACGGACACGGACAGGGACGGAAGGGGAGCCAAGGCGATGAAGGGCACTGTCGGTGAGCTGGGGGAGTTCGGGCTCATCAGGGAGCTCACCTCCCGTCTCACCACCACCCCCGCGGTCCGGGTGGGTCCCGGCGACGACGCCGCGGTGGTGGCCGCGCCCGACCGCAGGGTGGTGGCCAGCACCGACATCCTCGTCGAGGGGCGGCACTTCCGCCGGGACTGGTCCACCGCGTACGACGTGGGCCGCAAGGCGGCGGCGCAGAACCTCGCCGACATCGCCGCCATGGGCGCCGTGCCGACCGCGCTGCTGCTCGGCCTGGTGGTGCCCGCCGAACTGCCGGTGACCTGGGCGACCGAGCTGATGGACGGGCTGCGCGACGAGTGCCAGGTCGCGGGCGCCTCCGTGGTCGGCGGCGACGTGGTGCGCGGTGACACCATCACCGTCTCCATCACCGCCCTCGGCGACCTGCGCAACCAGGAGCCCGTCACCCGGGGCGGCGCCCAGCCCGGCGACCTCGTCGCGGTGACCGGCTGGCTGGGCTGGTCCGCCGCCGGGTTCGCCGTCCTGTCCCGGGGCTTCCGCTCGCCGCGCGCCTTCGTCGAGGCCCACCGCCGCCCCGAGCCGCCGTACCACGCGGGTCCGGCCGCCGCGGGGCTGGGCGCCACCGCCATGTGCGACGTGAGCGACGGGCTGATCGCCGACCTGGGGCACATCGCCGAGGCCAGCAAGGTCAGGATCGACGTGCGCTCCGGGCAGATCGACATCCCCTCCCAGATGAACGACATCGGGCAGGCCGTCGGCGTCGACCCCATGCAGTGGGTGCTCACCGGGGGCGAGGACCACGCGATCGTGGCGACCTTCCCGCCGGACGTGAAGCTGCCCGCCCGCTGGAAGGTCATCGGCGAGGTTCTCAACCCGTCCGCGCTGCCCCAGGTGACCGTGGACGGGGCGCCGTGGACCAGCAAGGGCGGCTGGGACCACTTCGGCGGGGACGTGGAGTCGTGACCGCACCGCCCCTGGTCCTCACCGTGGCGGGCTCCGACTCCGGCGGCGGCGCCGGCATCCAGGCCGACCTGAAGACGATGCTCGCCCTCGGCACCCACGGCATGAGCGTCCTCACCGCGGTCACCGCGCAGAACTCCCGCGGCGTGCAGGGCGCCTGGGAACTGCCCGTGGACGCGGTGCGCGCCCAGTACCGCAGCGTCGTGGACGACATCGGCGTGCAGGCGGTCAAGACCGGCATGCTCTCCTCCGCCGAACTGGTCGAGACCGTCGCCGAGTTGATCGCCGGGACCGACGCGCCCGCCGTCGTCGACCCGGTCGGCGTCTCCAAGCACGGGGACGCGCTGCTCGCCGCCTCGGCCCTGGAGTCGGTCCGCACCAGGCTCCTCCCGGCCGCCACCGTCGCCACGCCCAACCTCGACGAGGTCGCCCAACTCACCGGCGTACGCGTCGAGTCCGACACCGACCTGCGCCGGGCCGCGGCCGCCGTCCTGGAGTACGGGCCGCGTTGGGTGCTGATCAAGGGCGGCCACCTGGCCGGTGACGCTGTCGACCTGCTCACCGACGGCTCCGAGGAGCACTGGCTGCGCGCACCCCGCCTCGACAACCGGCACACGCACGGCACGGGCTGCACCCTCGCCTCGGCCGTGGCCTGCGGGCTGGCGAAGGGGCAGTCGGTGCCGGAGGCGGTGCGCGCGGCGAAGGAGTACGTCACCGGGGCGATCGCGGCCGGGTTCCCGCTCGGCGGCGGCATCGGGCCGGTGGACCACGGCTGGGCGCTCAGGCGGGATACTCCCTGAGTTCGATGCCGGTGGCCGCCTTCTCCGTCAGCCGCTTGAAGAAGCCCGCCATCAGGCGGTGGCTGAGCAGCCGGTACATGCGGTCGCGGCTGCGGATACGGCGCTCGGTGGGCGGGGCGAAGAACGGGCCCGCGTTGCCGGAGATCTTCTGGCAGCCCTTGGCGAAGTCCCGGATCCGCGTCTCGTACTCGGCGAACGCGGTGCGGTGGTCGCCGCCGGCCAGGGCGAGTTCCCCGGCGAGGACGTGGGCGCCGACGATGGCGACGCCCGTGCCCATGCCGCCCATGGTGGCGCCGTACCCGGCGTCGCCGAGCAGCGCGACGCGCCCCTTGGTGAGCCGGTCGACGTGGATCTGCGCGATCGCGTCGAAGTACAGGTCGTCGGCCTCCTCCAGCGCCTCCAGCACGCTCGGCGCCTCCCAGCCCATCCCCGCGAACCGCTCCCGCAGGATCCGCTTCTGCGCGGCCACGTCCCCGCGGTCGTACGCCAACAGCTCCGAGCGGAACACCAGGAGGGCGCCCGCGCGCTCCGGGTCCCCGTCGTAGTTGCCGACGCAGACCGCGCGGCCGGGCTCGCTGTACAGGCGGCCGGTGCGGTCGAGGCCCAGGTGGTTGGGGATGCCGAAACCGGCCACGTAGTGGTCCTGGAAGCGCAGGTACCGGGACTCGTCGCCGAAGACCAGGCGGCGGGTGCGCGAGTGCAGTCCGTCGGCGCCGACGACGAGGTCGAAGCGGCGGGGCGCGGCGTGCTCGAAGGTGACGTCCACTCCGTCCCCGGTGTCGGTGAGCGTGTCGACCGAGTCGCCGAAGACGTACTCGACGGTGTCCTCGGTGCGCTCGTGGAGGATCCTCGCCAGTTCGCCGCGGAAGATCTCGACGTCCCCGCTCATCATCTCGGCCGGCAGGTCCACGCGCGGCGTGCCGTCGGCGTTCACGACGGTCTGGCGGCCCATGTGGGTCTGGCGGGCGTGGATCTCGTCCCAGACGCCCATGGCGGTGAGCACCCTCCGGTGCACCCGGCCCCGGAAGTCGACGGCGAAGCCGTCGTCGCGCAGCGCGGGTGCCTTCTCGACGACGGTGACCCGGGCACCGTACCGGGCGAGGCAGAGGGCGAGGGCGGGCCCGGCGACGCCGGCGCCGGAGACGAGGACGGTGAGGTGGCCGAGGCGGTGTGTGTGCGTCATGGCACAGAGCCTCGACGCCACCGCTGACCGTTCACCCACCGTCCGCTGACCGCGGGCTGACCGCCCGGGGGGGCGGGGGGCTTACGGGGGCGCGCCGCAGCGCTCGCGAGGTGCCGCGCAGGGCGGCCGGAGGCGTGCGCGGTGGCGGTCGTCACCGAGGCTGCGTGCGGTTTCCCCGGTGCGCGTGGCGGGCCGTCGGCGTCGGCACGGGGTCCGCGCGAGGGCCTGGGGGGCGTCCCGGGGGCGGTCGCAGCGGGCTGGCGCTCGCCGTTGATCGTGGACGCGTGCGGTGCCTGCCGCTGCTGGAAGGTGCGGTTGTCCGCCTCGGGTGTGTGCCGGGGGCGGTCGCTGCTGTCTGCCAGTCGCCGTCTACCGTTCGTCGATCGTGGTCGCGTGCGGTGCCTGCGGCTGCTGGAAGGTGCGGTTGTCCGCCTCGGGTGTGTGCCGGGGGCGGTCACTGCCGTCTGGCAGTCGCTGCCTACCGTTCGTCGATCGCGGTCGCTTGCGATGCCTGTCGCTGCTGGAAGGCCGGGTTGTCCGCCTCGGGTGTGTGCCGGGGGCGGTCGTTGCCGCCCGGCTTCTGCCGTCTACCGTTCGTCGATTGCCGCCACCCGCAGTGCGCGTCCTCGCTCGAAGGCGCGGTCGTACGCCTCGGGGGTGAGACGGGCGCGGACGTGGTGTTCGGCGCGGGCGGCGTCCGGGTCGCCGGGGGCCGGGGCGCCGCGCAGACCCGTGGCGGCGCCTAGGAGTTCGGCGGCGCGCTCCGGGGCCGGGGCGACGACGGCCAGGGACTCGGCGACCTCCGCCAGGGCGAGCACGTCGGGGGAGTCGAGGGCCAGCACCCGGGCCTGCTCCAGCCAGTCGGCGGCGCTCTCCGCGTCGCCCTCCGCGGCGGCCGTGCGGCCCAGGCCCACCAGGATGCGCACCGACTCGCCGGTGCTGAACCAGTTGTCGGCGCACAACCGCAGCGCGTCCTCGTACTCCACGCGCGCGCGTGCCGTGTCGCCGGAGAGCCGGGCCACATCGCCCAGGCCCCGCCGGGCGCTCGCCACCTTGTCACTGGCCCCGGCCGTGCGGGCGAGGGCCGCGGAGCGCGTGAAGTGCGCGGCGGCCTCCTCGGTCTCGCCCCGGTGCAGCAGCACGAGCGCGCGCGAGCGCAGCAGGTCGGCGGTCTCCTCGGGCGCCTCCAACTCCTGGACGTGCGCCAGGCCCTCGTCGAGCAGTTCGAGGGCCCGGTCGTACGCGCCGCGCCGGTTGGCGAAACCGCCCAGCGGGTCGAGGCAGTTGGCCATGCCCCAACGGTCACCGGTGGCGCGGAACCCCTCGAGGGAGCGGGTGAATGCGGCCTCCGCCTCGGCCGCCCGGCCGGCGAACAGCTCCTGGTAGCCGATACCCAGGTCGAGCAGGGCCAGCCCCCAGGGAGCCTTTCCGACCTGGACCCTCGGCACGGAGTCCGCCACGAGCAGGGGCCCGCAGGTGAGGGAGTGCAGGACGACCGCGAACGGCAGCCGCAGCGGCCGGTCCAGCGACTCCATCAGCGCCGACACCCGCGCGACCCGCCCAGCCCCGGCCGGAACGCCGTCCCCGCCCCCGTCCCCGTCCCCGTCCCCGGAGATCGTGTTCATGACGCACAGGGCGTACTCCTCGGCCAGTCCCTCGGGCGGCTCCTCGCCGACCGCCGCCAGCAGCGCGCGGGCCCGCGGCACCAGCTCGCCGTGCAGCCCGCGCAGCCGGTGGAACCAGGTCAGCGCGGCCATGAGCCGCAGGGCCTCGCGCGGGTCGGTCTCCGTGAGGTGCCGCTGGGCCGCGTCCAGATTGCCCAGCTCGGCGGCGAGCCGGGCCAGCCAGGGCAGTTGGCCGCCGGTGCGCAGGTGCGGCTCCGCCCGCTCGGCCAGGTCCAGGAAGTACGCCGCGTGCGCGTCGCGCAGCCCGGCGCGGCCGGTCAGGCCCTCGGCCGCGAACGCGCGGAGGGTCTCCAGCATCCGGTAGCGGCCCTCGGGCAGGTGCTCCAGGAGCGACTTCTCCACCAGCGAGGCCAGCAGGTCCTCCGGGTGCGGCACCCCGCACACCGCCTCCACGGCCTCCAGCGTGGCGCCCCCGGTGAAGACCGTGAACCGCCGGGCCAGCTCCCGCTCCTCCTCGTCCAGCAGCTCCCAGCTCCACTCGACGACGGCGCGCAGCGTGCGGTGGCGGGGCGCCTTGGAACGGTCGCCCCGGCTGAGCAGACGGAAGCGGTCGTCCAGGCGGTCGGCCAGCTCGTCCGGGCCGAGGGTGCGCAACCGGGCCGCCGCCAGCTCGATGGCGAGGGGGAGCCCGTCCAGGGCCGCGCAGATCTCCGGCACGCGCGCGTGGCCGTCGAAACCGGGGCGCACCGCGCGGGCGCGTTCCAGGAACAGCTCGGCCGACGGGCGCGGCGACAGCGGCGGAACCGGCACCAGGGCCTCGCCGGTGATCCCGAGGCTCTCCCGGCTGGTGGCGAGGATCCGTACGCCCCGGCAGGTGCCCAGCAGCAGTGCCGTCAGCGCGGCGGCGGCGTCGACCAGGTGCTCGCAGTTGTCGAGCACGAGCAGCGCCTCGCGGTCCTCCAGGGCGGTCAGCAGCCGCTCGGTGGCGTCCACGCCCGCGGTGCGGAAACCCTCGCGGACACCGAGCGCGGTGAGGACGGCGTACGGGATCTGCCCGCCGTCGGTCAGGGGCGCCAGCTCGACGAAGCAGACGTCCGCGGGGGAGGCCGAGGATGCGCACCGGCTCGCCGCCTCGATCGCGAGCCGGGTCTTGCCGGTGCCGCCGGGACCGGTGAGCGTGACCAGGCGCGCGTCGGCGAACAGGGCGGTGATGCGGGCCAGCTCCGCGTCCCGGCCGACACAGCGGGTCAGCTGGGCGGGCAGCCGGGGGCGGCGCGGGGCGGTGGCGGTCTGGGCCCGCAGCAGTTCAGCGTGGAGGGCGGACAGCTCGGGCGAGGGATCGGCGCCGAGCTGCTCGGCCAGCGTGCGTCGCGCCTCCTCGTACACCGTCAGTGCCTCGGCGGGCCGCCCGCCCGCGTGCAGGGCCCGCATCAGCTGCCCGTACAGCCGCTCGCTCAAGGGATGCGCGGACAGCAGTCCCCGCAGCTCGGGCACCAGCTCGGCACCGCCCCCGAGCGCCAGATCCGCCTCGACCCGGTCCTGTACGGCGGTCAGCCGCAGCTCCGTGAGCCGGGCCGCCTCGCCGGGCTCCTCCGGCAGGTCGGGCAGCGCGGGACCGCGCCACAGCGCGAGCGCCTCACGCAATTCAGCCGCCGCGCGCGCGTGGTCACCGGCGGCGAGAGCGGCACGCCCCGCACTGCACAGGCGTTCGAATATATGACTGTCGACGGACGTGGGCGGCGTGACGATGCGGTATCCCGCGCCGCCGCCCTCGACGGGTGTGTGCGGGGCCAGCCGCGCGCGAAGGCGCGAGATCTGCGACTGGAGGGCGTTCGCGGCACCGGCGGGCGGCTCGCTGCCGTACAGGCCGTCGATCAGCCGGGCCGCGGGGACCGTGCGGCCGGCGTCGAGGAGCAGGAGCGTCAGCAGCGCTCGGGGCCGGGGGCCGCCGGGGTCGACGGGGGTGCCGTCGTCGGTGCGGATGTCCAGGGGGCCGAGAATCCCGAAGCGCATTCCCGGGATTCTGGCACGGCAAAAAGCCGGCCCACACGAGGTGGACCGGCTCCATGCAGCGGACCAGGCAGTGGCCGCGCGCTCAGCTGATGCGTCAGCGCGAGACCTTGCCGGCCTTGATGCACGAGGTGCAAGCGTTCACGCGCTTCGGCGTCCCGCTCACCACGGTACGCACACGCTGGATGTTCGGGTTCCAGCGACGGGACGTACGGCGGTGCGAGTGCGAGATGTTGTTGCCGAAGCCCGGCCCCTTGCCGCAGACGTCGCAGTTGGCAGCCACGGGTCACTCCAAAGACTTCAGATGCACTTACGGTTGAACCCGGCATGCCGGGATCAAGGTCTCGGAGTCGCGAACGGTCCGGGATCTGAGTGGCGGTGCCAGGGGGAGAGCCCGATCGGGATCGGGCAACCGGAGCAGCATACAACGGCTGCTCCCGTACAGCGAAACTACCACGGCAGCTCAGGGGCCCGTCCCGGCCCTCTTCCGCTGGGCCGGGCCCCCAAGGTCTACGCTGCCAGCCACGTCCGCAGTTCAGGGAGGCGCAGGTGGCGCAGGTACCGCAGAGGTTCTTCGACGCTCTGGCGGTGCGTACCTGGTGCGGTCTGTCGCTGCGCGCGCTGGGACGGGCGCGCGAGGAGATCGACGCGATCAACGTCTATCCCGTCGCCGACGGGGACACCGGCACGAACCTCTACCTGACCGTCGAGTCCGCCGCCGCCGCCGTGGAGGCAGTCTTCGCGGCGCACGAGGCGGCCGAGGGGCCCCGGGACGCGAACGAGGGACCCCGGGACGCGGACGAGGCGCCCCTGGACCCGGTCGGCGGGCCCTCGCTGGGCGACGCCGTGGGCGCCATGGCGCACGGCGCGCTGATCGGGGCGCGGGGCAACTCCGGCACGATCCTCGCGCAGCTGCTGCGCGGCATGGCCCAGGTGCTCGCCGCGCGGGGTGACTCCGCCCACACCGAAGGCCCCGGACTGCGGCGGGCCCTGCGGCACGCGGCCGCCTCCGCCCGGCAGGCCGTGGCCCACCCGGTCGAGGGCACCGTCCTGACCGTCGCCTCGGCCGCCGCGGACGCGGCCGAAGACGTCGAGGGGGACTGCGCCGAGGTGGCCCGGGCCGCCTACGAGGGCGCCCGCGCGGCGCTCGCCGCCACCCCGGGCCAGCTGCCCGTCCTGGAGCGCGCCGGAGTGGTCGACGCGGGCGGGCACGGACTGGTGACGGTCCTCGCGGCCCTGGTGGAGACGTTCACGGGCCGGGCGCCGGGTCCGGTCGGGGCACCGCACGCGCGCGTGGAGCACGCCAGGCGGGAGGAGCCCGCCACCGACGGGGACGATAACGGCGACGAGAACGGGGACGAGAGCGGTCCCGCGTTCGAGGTGATCTACCTCCTGGAGGCCGAGGACGCGGCCGTGGCCCGCCTGCGCCGGCGCCTCGACGCCCTCGGGGACTCCCTCGTCGTGGTCGGCGGCGACGGACTGTGGAACGTCCACGTGCACGTCGACGACGCCGGCGCCGCCGTGGAGGCGGGCGTCGAGGCCGGGCGGCCGTACCGGATCCGCATCACCCACTTCGGGCACGGCGACGCGCACACCGCCGGCACCGAGCGCCCGCCCCGGGAGCGCGCCCAGCGCGCCGTGGTGGCCGTCGTACCGGGGGAGGGGCTGGCGGCGCTGTACGCCGAGGCCGGCGCGACCACCCTCCTCGCCCGCCCCGGGGAGCCGCCCGCGAGCGGTGAGCTGGTCCAGGCCGTGCGGCGGGCCCACGCGCGCGAGGTGGTGCTGCTGCCCAACGACGCCGAGCTGCGCCACACCGCCGCCGCGGCGGCCGAGCAGGCCCGCACCGAGGGCATCCGCGTCGCCCTCATCCCGACCCGCTCCGCGGTCCAGGGCATCGCCGCGCTCGCCGTGCACGAGCCCGAGCGCCGCTTCGACGAGGACGTGGTGGCGATGACCTCGGCGGCCGGCGCCACCCGCCACGCCGAGGTCACCGTCGCCGAACGCCAGTCCTGGACCACGGCCGGCATCTGCCAGGCCGGTGACGTGCTCGGCCTCATCGACGGCGACGTGGCCGTGATCGGCGCGGACGTCTCACAGGTCGCCGCGACCGTCCTGGACCGCATGCTGTCGGCCGGCGGCGAGCTGGTCACCCTGGTCCTCGGCGACGAGGCGCCCCCGGCCGTCGCCGACCACCTGGAGGCCCGCGTCCGGGACGCCTACCTCGCCGTCGACACGGTGGTCTACCGGGGCGGCCGGCAGGGCGCCCTGCTGCTCGTCGGCGTGGAGTAGGCGGAACAGCGGAAGGCCGGTACGGCGCTCCCCTGGGCTGTTGTCAGTGGCGTGGTGTGCAATGGATCTCGTGCCCGCACTGCAAGAACCCTTGAAGAAGGTGCTCGGCCCCGCCACCGCGAAGGTGATGGCCGAGCACCTCGGCCTGCACACCGTCGGCGACCTCCTCCACCACTACCCCAGGAGATACGAGGAGCGCGGTCAGCTCACCCACCTCGCCGACCTGCCCATGGACGAGCACGTCACCGTGGTCGCCCAGGTCGCCGACGCCCGGCTGCACACCTTCGCCTCCTCGAAGGCCCCGCGCGGCAAGGGGCAGCGCCTCGAAGTGACCATCACCGACGGCAGCGGCCGCCTCCAACTGGTCTTCTTCGGCAACGGCGTGCACAAGCCCCACAAGGAACTCCTGCCGGGCACCCGCGCGATGTTCGCCGGCAAGGTCTCCGTCTTCAACCGCCGACTGCAACTGGCCCATCCGGCGTACGAGTTGCTGCGCGGTGACACCGAGGGCGAGGAGTCCGTCGAGTCCTGGGCGGGCGCCCTCATCCCCCTCTACCCGGCCACCGCCAAGCTGGAGTCCTGGAAGCTCGCCAAGGCGATCCAGACGGTGCTGCCCAGCGCCCGGGAAGCCGTCGACCCCCTGCCGGACTCCCTGCGCGAGGGCCGGGGCCTGGTCTCCCTGCCCGAGGCACTCCTCAAGATCCACCGCCCGCACACCAAGGCCGACATCGAGGACGCCCGGGCCCGCCTGAAGTGGGACGAGGCCTTCGTCCTCCAGGTCGCCCTCGCCCGCCGCCGCCACGCCGAGACCCAACTCCCCGCCGTCCCCAGGAAGCCCGGCCCGGACGGCCTGCTCAGCGCCTTCGACGACCGCCTCCCCTTCACCCTCACCGACGGCCAGCAGCGGGTCTCCCGGGAGATCTTCGACGACCTCGCCACCGACCACCCGATGCACCGGCTGCTCCAGGGCGAGGTGGGCAGCGGCAAGACCATGGTCGCCCTGCGCGCCATGCTCGCCGTCGTCGACGCGGGCGGGCAGGCCGTGATGCTGGCGCCCACCGAGGTGCTCGCCCAGCAGCACCACCGGTCGGTCGTCGAGATGATGGGCGAGCTGGCCGAGGGCGGGATGCTGGGCGGCGCCGAGCACGCCACCAAGGTGGTGCTGCTCACCGGCTCCATGGGCGCCGCCGCCCGCCGGCACGCCCTGCTCGACCTGGCCACCGGCGAGGCGGGCATCGTCATCGGCACCCACGCCCTGATCGAGGACAAGGTCCAGTTCCACGACCTCGGCCTGGTCGTCGTCGACGAGCAGCACCGCTTCGGCGTCGAGCAGCGCGACGCCCTGCGCGGCAAGGGCAAGCAGCCCCCGCACCTGCTCGTGATGACCGCCACGCCCATCCCGCGCACCGTCGCGATGACGGTCTTCGGCGACCTGGAGACCTCCGTCCTGGACCAGCTCCCGGCCGGCCGGTCCCCGATCGCCAGCCATGTCGTCCCGGCCGCCGACAAACCCCACTTCCTCGCCCGCGCCTGGGAGCGGGTCCGCGAGGAGGTCTCGGGCGGCCACCAGGCGTACGTCGTCTGCCCCCGCATCGGCGACGAGGACGACGACCCGAAGAAGAAGGCCGCGCAGCGCGCCTCGCCCGAGGGCGACGCCGAGAAACGGCCCCCGCTCGCCGTCCTCGACATCGCCGAGCAGCTGGCCGAGGGGCCGCTGCGGGGCCTCAAGGTGGAGGTCCTGCACGGCCGGATGCAGCCCGACGACAAGGACGCGGTGATGCGCCGCTTCGCCGCCGGGGAGACCGATGTCCTGGTCGCCACCACCGTCATCGAGGTCGGCGTGAACGTCCCCAACGCCACCGCGATGGTGATCATGGACGCCGACCGTTTCGGCGTCTCCCAGCTGCACCAGCTGCGCGGCCGGGTCGGCCGCGGTTCCGCCCCCGGCCTGTGCCTGCTGGTCAGCGAGATGCCCGAGGCGAGCGCGGCCCGACAGCGGCTGAACGCCGTCGCGAGCACCCTCGACGGCTTCGAGCTGTCCCGCATCGACCTCGAACAGCGCCGCGAGGGCGACGTCCTCGGCCAGGCCCAGTCCGGCGCCCGCACCTCCCTGCGCGTCCTCGCCGTGATCGAGGACGAGGAGATCATCGCGGAGGCCAGACAGGAGGCCGCGGCCGTCGTCGCCGCCGACCCGGAGCTGACCGGCCTGCCGGGCCTGCGCACGGCCCTGGAGGCGCTGCTGGACGAGGACCGGGAGCAGTACCTGGAGAAGGGCTGACAGACTGGCAGCGGACACCGTCCGTCCACCCGAGCACACCGACAAGGACGCAGAAATGACCCGCGTGATCGCCGGCAAGGCCGGCGGACGTCGCCTCGCCGTCCCGCCGGGGACCGGTACCCGCCCCACCTCCGACCGCGCGCGCGAGGGCCTGTTCTCCACCTGGCAGTCCCTGCTCGGCGGTCCGCTGGACGGCGAGCGGGTCCTCGACCTGTACGCGGGGTCCGGCGCCGTCGGCCTGGAGGCGCTCTCGCGCGGCGCGGGGCACGTCCTGCTCGTCGAGGCCGACGCCCGTGCCGTCCGCACGGTCCGGCAGAACGTCACGTCCCTCGGTCTGCCCGGCGCCGAGGTCAGGGCGGGCAAAGCGGAACAGATCATCCGCACCCCGGCCCCGGACGAGCCGTACGACGTCGTCTTCCTGGACCCGCCGTACGCCGTTTCGGACGACGATCTTCGGGAGATCCTGCTCACACTCCGTGCGGAGGGGTGGCTCGGGACCGAAGCGCTCGTCACCGTGGAGCGCAGCACCAGGGGCGGCGAATTCCGCTGGCCGCACGGCTTCGAAGCGATCCGGGCCCGTCGCTACGGCGAGGGAACGTTTTGGTACGGTCGCGCCGCCTCTACGTGCGAAGACGCACGATGACCGGACCGGAGAGCGAGGGAACACAAGTGCGCCGTGCCGTCTGTCCCGGGTCGTTCGACCCGATCACCAACGGACACCTCGACATCATCGGCCGGGCCTCCAGCCTCTATGACGAGGTCTACGTCGCCGTGATGATCAACCAGGCGAAGAAGGGCCTGTTCGAGATCGAGGAGCGGATCGACCTCATCCGCCAGGTCACCGCCGAGTACGGGAACGTCCGCGTCGAGTCCTTCCACGGCCTGCTCGTCGACTTCTGCAAGCAGCGCGAGATCCCGGCCATCGTCAAGGGCCTGCGCGCGGTCAGCGACTTCGACTACGAGTTGCAGATGGCCCAGATGAACAACGGCCTCTCCGGCGTGGAGACCCTCTTCATCCCCACCAACCCCACCTACAGCTTCCTGTCGTCCTCCCTGGTCAAGGAGGTCGCCACCTGGGGCGGCGACGTCTCCCACCTGGTGCCGCCGCTGGTCCTCGAAGCCCTCACGGAGCGTCTGCGCAACCGCTGACCGCCCCGCCGCGCAGCCACCCTCACCGCGCACGGAGACTGACAACCCGTCACCCGGTGTCCCCGGGACACCCCAGGGTCGTACAGTCGTCCCGTCCGTCTCCAACACAGCTGTAGAGAGTGGCGAGCACACGGTGGACGTGCAGAACAAGCTCGACGAGATCACCGCGATGGTCTCCGGCGCCCGCGCCATGCCCATGTCGGCCTCGTGCGTGGTCAACCGCGCCGAACTGCTCTCGATGCTGGAAGAGCTGCGCGCGCAGCTGCCCGGTTCCCTCGCCCAGGCGCAGGAGCTGATCGGCGACCGCGAGCAGCTGGTCGCCGAGGCCCGCCGGGAGGCCGACCGGATCATCGAGAGCGCGCACGCCGAGCGCGGCTCCCTGATCGCCGACACCGAGGTCGCCCGCCGCTCCCAGGCCGAGGCCGACCGGATCCTCGCCGAGGCCCGCCAGGAGGCCGAGGAGGTCCGCGCCGAGGCCGACGACTACGTCGACTCCAAGCTCGCCAACTTCGAAGTCGTCCTCACCAAGACCCTCGGCTCCGTCGGCCGCGGCCGCGAGAAGCTGCTCGGCACCGGGCCCGGCCTCGACGAGAACGGCTACGAGGACGAGGACGCCCCCGAGCGCAGCCACGACCCCGAGACCCTGCGCCGCGACGCCGACGCCTACGTCGACACCAAGCTCGGCGCCTTCGAGGCCGTGCTGGCCAAGACGCTGGAAGCGGTCGGCAAGGGCCGCCAGAAGCTGCACGGCCGGATCGCCACCGACGACCTCGGCGTCCTCGCGGACGACATGACCACCGTCCAGCACTCCAGCGACGCCGACTACCTCGCGGGCCTCTCCGACACCCCCGCCCCGGCCGTCGCCGAGCAGCCCGTAGCGCCCCGGTACGGCGAGCGGCAGCCCGCCGCCGCCCAGGTGCCGGCGCAGGCCGTGCCCGAGATGCCGGCCCACGACCCGGCGTACGGCTACGCCCCGCAGCAGCCCGATCCGTACCCGGCCTACCAGCAGACCTACGACGCCGGTCAGGACCCGTACGGCTACCAGCAGCAGGGCGCCGACCCGTACGCCTACCCGTACGGCGACGGGCAGCACGGGTACGACGGGCAGCAGGGCTACGCCCAGCCCCAGCCCCCGCAGCAGCCTCCGCACCCCCCGCAGACCCAGCCGCAGGCGCTCGACGAGACC
Source organism: Streptomyces sp. NPDC102490 (assembly GCF_044765285.1). NCBI lineage: Bacteria > Bacillati > Actinomycetota > Actinomycetes > Kitasatosporales > Streptomycetaceae > Streptomyces > Streptomyces sp. NPDC102490. The sequence goes on along the minus strand of NZ_JBIWJU010000014.1, from coordinate 154,658 downwards.
AGCCTCTTCGACACCGGCATGATCAGCGCCGAGCAGCTGCGGGCGTACGAACAGGGCCGCGGACTCTAGCGGCAGGGGACGCCCCGGCCCGGATTGGGACGAGAGCGCATGGTCCAGTATCCTGGCTCTTCGGTCGCGTGTACGTCCGCGATCGCCGCTGCCCGGGAACACCGAAGGGCGGCACCCCCACCCACGAAGACCGAAAGCAGGAATGGTTCTGAACGCGCGCCTCGACCACCGCGACCCCCTCGTGTTCGACACGCACGAGCTGGGGCGGCGGCCCGGTGCGCTCCAGCGCCTGACCCGCACGGTCGACGCTCCCAAGGACTTCGGTCTCCAGGGCGTCATCGGAGTGCCGGAAGGGGCTCCCGTGGAGCTCGATCTCCGGCTCGAGTCGGTCATGGAAGGGGTGCTCGTCACAGGCACCGCCCGTGCCAGGGCCGAGGGGGAGTGCGTAAGGTGTCTGGAGCCGCTGGAGCAGCAGCTCGAAGCGGACTTCCAGGAGCTGTTCTCGTACCCTGACGCCGACGACCGTGGCCGCCCCGTGGCGGAACCGGGCGACGACGCCGAGGACGACGAGGACAGGTTCTTCGTCGAGGACGGACTGATCGGCCTCGAACCCGTGCTGCGCGACGCGGTGGTGCTCGCACTGCCGATGCAGCCGGTGTGCCAGGAAGACTGCCAGGGTCTGTGCTCCGAGTGCGGAGTGCGCCTGTCGGACGACCCGGACCACCACCACGACGCCGTCGACATCCGTTGGGCGGCATTGCAGGGACTCGCCGGTTCACTCGGAGACGGCGAGAAGGACGAGATGAGCGGCGACGGGGCAGACTCCGCGGACGCCGCCGAGAAGCAGGAGAAGTAGCCGTGGCTGTTCCGAAGCGGAAGATGTCGCGCAGCAACACGCGCCACCGCCGGTCGCAGTGGAAGGCTGCGGTCCCCACCCTGGTTGCGTGCGAGCGCTGCCACGAGCCCAAGCAGCAGCACATCGCGTGCCCGTCTTGCGGCACTTACAACAAGCGCCAGGTCCTCGAGGTCTGAGCGGCTGGTGAGAGGCACTGTGTCAGTCCCCAAGAAGGCGGAAGACGCCAAGGCGGACCCACCCGCCAAGAAGAAGGCGGACACCCAGGCCTCGTCCCACACGCTTCTGGAAGGGCGGCTCGGCTATCAGCTCGAGTCCGCCCTTCTGGTGCGTGCACTGACCCACCGTTCCTACGCGTACGAGAACGGCGGTCTGCCGACGAACGAGCGGCTGGAGTTCCTCGGGGACTCCGTGCTCGGCCTCGTCGTCACGGACACGCTGTACCGCACCCACCCCGACCTGCCCGAAGGCCAGCTGGCCAAGTTGCGGGCCGCGGTGGTCAACTCGCGTGCGCTGGCGGAGGTGGGCCGCGGGCTCGAACTCGGCTCCTTCATCCGGCTCGGCCGGGGTGAAGAGGGCACGGGGGGCCGGGACAAGGCGTCCATCCTCGCCGACACCCTCGAAGCGGTGATCGGCGCGGTCTATCTCGACCAGGGCCTCGACGCGGCCTCCGAACTGGTGCACCGCCTGTTCGACCCGCTGATCGAGAAGTCCTCGAACCTCGGTGCCGGCCTGGACTGGAAGACCAGCCTCCAGGAGCTGACCGCGACCGAAGGGCTCGGCGTCCCCGAGTACCTGGTCACGGAGACCGGCCCCGACCACGAGAAGACCTTCACTGCTGCCGCCCGCGTCGGAGGCGTCTCGTACGGCACCGGCACCGGCCGCAGCAAGAAGGAGGCGGAGCAGCAGGCCGCGGAATCCGCGTGGCGGTCCATCCGGGCCGCGGCGGACGAGCGCGCCAAGGCGACGGCCGACGCCGTCGACGTGAACCCCGACGAGGCGTCCGCCTCCGCCTGATCCGTCCACCGCACGGCCCGAGCGCCCGCCCCGCCCGAGGGGCGGGCGTTCGGCTCGGCTCCCGTCCACCGGCCCACCCGAGGGGAAGCCATGCCCGAGTTGCCCGAGGTTGAGGTCGTACGGCGCGGCCTGGAGCGCTGGGTCGCGCACCGGACCGTCGCCGACGCCGAGGTGCTCCACCCGCGCGCGGTACGCCGGCACCTCGCGGGACCCGACGACTTCGCCCACCGCCTGGCGGGCCACCGCGTCGGCACACCCAGCCGACGCGGCAAATACCTGTGGCTGCCCCTGGAGGACACCGACCAGGCGGTCCTCGCCCACCTCGGCATGAGCGGCCAGCTCCTGGTCCAGCCGCACGAGACGCCCGCCGAGAAGCACCTGCGCATCCGCGTCCGCTTCGCCGACGCCCTCGGCACGGAGCTCCGCTTCGTCGACCAGCGCACCTTCGGCGGCCTCTCCCTGCACGAGACCAGCCCCGAAGGACTGCCCGACGTCATCGCGCACATCGCCCGCGATCCGTTGGACCCCCTCTTCGACGACGAGGCGTTCCACCTCGCCCTGCGCCGCAAGCGCACCACGATCAAACGGGCCCTGCTCGACCAGTCCCTGATCAGCGGCGTCGGCAACATCTACGCGGACGAAGCCCTGTGGCGCGCCCGCCTGCACTACGAACGCCCCACGGCGACCCTCACCCGCCCCCGCACCACCGAACTCCTCGGCCACGTCCGGGACGTGATGAACGCCGCCCTCGTCGTCGGCGGCACCAGCTTCGACAGCCTGTACGTCAACGTCAACGGCGAGTCCGGCTACTTCGACCGCTCGCTCGACGCGTACGGCCGCGAGGGCCTGCCCTGCCGTCGCTGCGCCACACCGATGCGCCGCCGTCCGTGGATGAACCGCTCCAGCTACTTCTGCCCGAAGTGCCAGCGGGCGCCGAGGGTCACGCCGTAGGCGTCCGCTGCGCGTCGTACCGCTCGCGCGACGCCAGCACCTCGTCCATCCGCCCCTCGACGCACTCGATGAGCGCGAGCAGCTGCCCGGCCACCTCGCGCCCGAGCGGTGTCAGCTCGTAGTCCACCCGGGGCGGGTTGGTCGGCTGCGCCTCGCGGTGCACCAGCCCGTCGCGCTCCAGCGCGTGCAGGGTCTGGGCCAGCATCTTCTCACTGACGCCGTCCACCCGGCGCCGCAGCTCGTTGAACCGGAAGGACCCCTCGTACAGCGCGCCGAGCGTCAGCGCGCCCCACCGCCCGGTGACATGCTCCAGGGTGCCGCGCGAGGGACAGGCCCGCGAGAACACGTCATACGGCAGCTCCTGCTCCGCCGTGCGCTCCTGCGTGGTCGACATACCCCCAGCGTACGCGAGCACAGCGCTGCCCCGCAGGTCGCGCTGAGCGAGGGACAGCGCCGGGGCAGAGCCAGGACGGTCGTCGGGGGTGGTCAGTAGCCGAAGTCCTGTGTCCACCAAGGGCCGCCGGGGCCGAAGTGGACGCCGACTCCCAGGGTTTTGAAGTCGCAGTTCAGGATGTTGGCGCGGTGGTCGGGGCTGTTCATCCAGGCGTCCATCACGGCCTGGGCGTCGGCCTGGCCGCGGGCTATGTTCTCGCCGCCGAGTCCGGATATGCCCGCTGCCGCCGCACGGTCCCAGGGGGTGGCGCCGCTGGGGTCGGTGTGGTCGAAGAAGCCCTGGGTCGCCATGGCGTCGCTGAAGTCCTCGGCCAGGTCGCGCAGGGCGCTGTTCGCGGCCACCGGGCTGCAACCCACCGTGGCGCGTTCGTCGTTGACCAGCTTGAGCACCTGCGCCTCGGCGACGGCCTGCTCGGAGACGGCGGCGGGCGCGCTGGGCTTCGCGGGTTCCCGGGTGGCCGGGCGCGAGGGCGTGGGCTCGGGCTTCGCGCTGGGAGTCGTCTTCGGCTTCCTGGTCTTCGACGGGGTCCCGGCCGGGGCGGCGGGCTTGGAGGCCGGTGCCGAGGTGGAGGGGGAGGCCGAGGACGGCGAGGAGGACGGGGAGTCCTCGGCGGACTCCTCTTTCTTCTTCGACGGCGACAGGGTGGACCGGGAGGGCGAGGAGGAGCGGTCGGTGCCGCGGCTCGTGGCGGCGTCGTCGCCCCGGCCGGTGTCGGCGCTGCCCGAGGTGCCGCCCTGCTGCGACGGACTGTTCGTCGGGACGTCCTGGGCGTGCACCCGGTCGCCCCCGCCGCTGCCGCCGCCGAGCCGGTAGTTGTCGAGGCCGGGCACCACACCCGTGGCCACCGCCACCGTGCCGATGGCGACCGCGGCGGACACGCCGAGCAGACCGGTACGGACCGGAGTGGCCACCCTCTTCCGACGGCGTCGGCGTCCTCCACCGGACGCCGGGCCGGCGTCGGGCGTGTACCCGTCGCTGGGGAAGGGGACGGTGCGGCCGGCCTGCGGGCCCTCGCCCTCCGGGCCGTCCGCGAAGAGGTAGGCGTCGCTCCTGGCCCGGACCTCGGCGTAGGCCTCGGGGTTCAGGTAGGGGGCGATCCCCATCGTGGGGGCCTCGCCCGCGCCCGGCGCCGACGGTTCGTGGCCCCGTCCCGCCGTACCGTCCGGCTGCTGGCCCTCCGCGGCGCGGCCCGTGGCGGCGCGGCCGGCGGCGGAGCGTCGGTGGCGTCCCATGTCCTGGCCTTCCTCGTCCTCGTCCTCGCGCCGGGCATGCCCTCGCGGTCGACTGTGCTCACGATCAACACGGAACTCACACGTTCGAGTGAGTTTCAAGTCAGATTCACTGGATCGGGACGGTACCGCATGGCGCCAGGGGGTGAAGTGTCCCGCGAGACATTGACTGGTTAGGTTGCAGTCATGAGCGAGGATGTACGGCTGGTCGCGTGGGTGCGCGGACGGGTCCAGGGCGTGGGTTTCCGCTGGTTCACGCGGGCCAGGGCGCTGGAGCTCGGCGGGATGAGTGGTTTTGCTCTCAATTTGGGCGACGGCCGCGTCCAGGTCGTCGCGGAGGGCCCCCGCGAGCGCTGCGAGGGTCTGCTCGAGTGGCTGCGCGGTGACGACACGCCCGGACGCGTGGACGGTGTCACCGAGATCTGGGACACACCCCGCGGGGGCTACGACAGCTTCGCCATCCGGTGACGGCGCGCGGCGCGAGGGTCCGCGGGCGCCGGGAACGATCCGCCCCGCAGCGGTGGCCCGGGCGAAAACGGGCAGGTGGTTGCCAAGAACGGCCGCCCGTGGCAGGCTCCGCACGCAGAATGATCGCCACGCCCCGAGGGGCCCGCAGGAGTCGCAGCGTCGCCGTTCCCCGGCCGCATGCCCCCGGGCGCCCGCCAATACGGGGCGTGATCGTGTTGACCGTCAAACTTTTTGGTGAGACGCTGAAAGCCCCACGCACCTTAGCTGTTTGGCATGGTTGAACGGCAGCAAAAACTCCATAGTGCCAAGCACCGCGGGTGCGATTCCCCTACGACCCACACCGCTTCGGTCGGTCACTCATTGTGGAGGACCATCCATCATGGCAAAGGCGCTTCTCGGTTACGTCGGCGGCTCCGACCCTCGACTCCTCGCCGAGATGCGACGGCTCCAGCAGCGCGTCCAGGACCTGGAATCCGAGCTCGGACGAATCCAGGCGGAGAACGACGCGCTCGCGGCTGCCGCTTCTCACGACAGGATCATGGAGAGCATGGAGAGCGTTGACGCACACCAGGCGGAGCCTGCGCTCACCTGATCACTGCATCGCTCCATCACGGCACGGCAGTGGTCGGGCTCGCCCGTACAACCGCTCAGGTGTCAGAGTCTGCAAGGGACGCTTCGGCGTCCCTTCTTTCTTTCCCGGCCCCCCGTCTCGCCGTCCCGCCCGCCCGTGTCTGTCCCCGTGCAACCTTTCACCCTCTTCAACGTCTGATGTGCCCTGCGCGTTCACCGGTGAAACCGCGACGGTTCACTGGTTCGTGGAGTGAGACAGACCCGAGAGGTAAAGTCCGACGGCGTGCACCTGAAGGCCCTGACCCTCCGCGGGTTCAAGTCGTTCGCCTCGGCGACCACGCTCCGGTTCGAGCCGGGCATCACCTGTGTCGTCGGCCCGAACGGCTCGGGCAAGTCCAACGTCGTGGACGCGCTCAGCTGGGTCATGGGAGAACAGGGCGCCAAGTCGCTGCGCGGCGGCAAGATGGAGGACGTCATCTTCGCCGGCACCACCGGCCGCCCGCCGCTGGGCCGGGCCGAGGTGTCGCTGACCATCGACAACTCCGACGGCGCCCTGCCCATCGAGTACGCCGAGGTCACCATCACGCGGATCATGTTCCGCAACGGCGGCAGCGAGTACCAGATCAACGGCGACACCTGCCGTCTCCTCGACATCCAGGAACTCCTCTCCGACTCCGGCATCGGCCGCGAGATGCACGTCATCGTCGGGCAGGGCCAGCTCGACTCCGTCCTGCACGCCGACCCGATGGGCCGCCGGGCCTTCATCGAAGAGGCCGCCGGTGTCCTCAAGCACCGCAAGCGCAAGGAGAAGGCGCTCAGGAAACTGGACGCGATGCAGGCCAACCTCGCCCGCGTCCAGGACCTCACCGACGAGCTGCGGCGCCAGCTCAAACCCCTCGGACGGCAGGCCGCCGTCGCCCGCAGGGCCGCCGTCATCCAGGCCGACCTCCGCGACGCCCGGCTCCGGCTCCTCGCCGACGACCTGGTGCGGATGCGCGAGGCGCTCCAGGCCGAGATCGCCGACGAGGCCGCGCTCAAGGAACGCAAGGAGGCCGCCGAGCAGGAGCTGGGCCGGGCGCTGCGCCGTGAGGCGGACCTGGAGGACGAGGTGCGCCGGCTCACCCCGCGCCTCCAGCGTGCCCAGCAGACCTGGTACGAGCTGTCCCAGCTCGCCGAACGCGTACGCGGCACGATCTCGCTGGCCGACGCGCGCGTGAAGAGCGCCACCTCCGCGCCGCCCGAGGAGCGCCGGGGCCGCGACCCGGAGGAACTGGAGCGCGAGGCCGCCCGCGTCCGCGAGCAGGAGGCCGAACTGGAAGCGGCCCTGGAGGCGGCCGAACACGCCCTGGAGGACACGGTCGCCCACCGCGCCGACCTCGAACGCGAACTGGCCGTGGAGGAGCGCCGCCTCAAGGACGCGGCCCGCGCCCTCGCCGACCGTCGCGAGGGCCTGGCCCGGCTGAGCGGCCAGGTCAATGCCGCCCGGTCCCGCGTGGCCTCCGCCCAGGCCGAGATCGAGCGGCTGGCCGAAGCCCGCGACGAGGCGCGGGAGCGGGCCGCCGCCGCCCAGGAGGAGTACGAGACCCTCCAGGCCGAGGTCGACGGACTCGACGCCGACGACCAGGAACTCGCCGAGCGGCACGAGACCGCCAAACGGCAGCTGACCGAGGCGGAGACCGCCCTCGGCGCCGCCCGCGAGTCGGCCACCGCCGCCGAACGCGAGCGCGCCGCGACCCAGGCCCGGCACGAGGCCCTCGCCCTGGGCCTGCGCCGCAAGGACGGCACCGGCGCACTGCTGGCCGCCAAGGACCGGCTCACCGGCCTGCTCGGCCCCGCCGCCGGACTCCTCACCGTGACGCCGGGCCATGAAGCCGCCCTGGCCACCGCCTTCGGCGCCGCCGCCGACGCCCTCGCGGTGACCTCCCCGGCGGCCGCCGCCGACGCCATCCGGCTGCTGCGCAAGCAGGACGCGGGCCGGGCCGCCCTGCTGCTCGCCGGCGCCCCCGACGACGTACCGCACGAGACGCGCGGCGACGGACCGCCGTACGCCGCCGATCTGGTCCGCGGACCGGCGGACCTCATGCCCGCCGTACGGCGGCTGCTGCGGGGGATCGTCGTCGTGGCCACCCTGGAGGACGCGGAGGACCTCGTCTACGCCCGTCCCGGGCTGACCGCCGTCACGGCCGAGGGCGACCTGCTGGGCGCTCACTTCGCACAGGGCGGCTCCGCCGGGGCGCCCAGCCTCCTGGAGGTGCAGGCGTCCGTGGACCAGGCCGCCGCCGAGCTGGCCGAGCTGGGCGTGCGGTGCGAGGAGCTGGCCGCGGCGCAGGACGCCGCCGTCGTGCGGCGCCGGGAGTGCGCGGCGCTCGTCGAGGAGCTGGGGGAGCGGCGCCGGGCCGCCGACCGGGAGAAGTCGTCCGTAGCCCAGCAGCTGGGCCGGCTCGCGGGACAGGCACGCGGCGCCGCCGGGGAGGCGGAACGGTCCGCCGCCGCGGCCGAGCGGGCGCAGGAGGCGCTGGACAAGGCGCTCATGGAGGTCGAGGAGCTGGCCGAGCGGCTTGCGGTGGCCGAGGAGATGCCGGTCGAGGAGGAGCCCGACACCTCGGCGCGCGACCGGCTCGCCGCCGACGGCGCCAACGCCCGGCAGACCGAGATGGAGGCCCGCCTCCGGGTCCGTACCCACGAGGAGCGGGTCAAGGGGCTCGCCGGACGGGCCGACTCCCTGGACCGGGCCGCCCGTGCCGAACGCGAGGCACGCGCGCGTGCCGAGCAGCGGCGGGCCAGGCTGCGGCACGAGGCGGCCGTCGCCGAGGCGGTCGCCACCGGCGCCCGGCAGCTGCTCGCCCACGTCGAGGTCTCGCTGACCCGCGCCGACCAGGAGCGCACCCTCGCCGAGGCGGCCAAGGCCCGCCGCGAGCAGGAACTGACCGCCGCGCGCACCGCCGGGCGCGACCTCAAGGCGGAGCTGGACAAGTTGACGGATTCAGTTCACCGGGGCGAGGTACTCGGCGCCGAGAAGCGGCTGCGCATCGAGCAGCTGGAGACCAAGGCGCTGGAGGAACTCGGTGTGGAACCGGCGGGACTCGCGGCCGAGTACGGCCCCCATCAAGAGGTGCCGCCCTCGCCCCCCGCCGAGGGCGAAGTGCTCCCCGAGGACCCGGAGCACCCGCGCAACCGCCCGCGTCCGTTCGTCCGCTCCGAGCAGGAGAAGCGGCTGAAGGCCGCCGAGCGCGCCTACCAGCAGCTCGGCAAGGTCAACCCGCTGGCCCTGGAGGAGTTCGCGGCGCTGGAGGAGCGGCACCAGTTCCTCAGCGAGCAGCTGGAGGACCTGAAGAAGACCCGCGCCGACCTGCTCCAGGTCGTCAAGGAGGTCGACGAGCGCGTCGAGCAGGTCTTCACCGAGGCCTTCCGGGACACGGCCCGGGAGTTCGAGGGGGTCTTCGGCCGGCTCTTCCCGGGCGGGGAGGGGCGACTGATCCTCACCGACCCCGACAACATGCTCACCACGGGCGTGGACGTCGAGGCCCGGCCGCCGGGCAAGAAGGTCAAGCGACTCTCGTTGCTCTCCGGCGGGGAACGTTCGCTGACCGCGGTGGCGATGCTGGTGTCGATCTTCAAGGCCCGGCCGAGTCCGTTCTACGTGATGGACGAGGTCGAGGCGGCGCTCGACGACACCAACCTGCAGCGGCTGATCCGGATCATGCAGGAGCTTCAGGAGGCCTCGCAGCTGATCGTCATCACGCACCAGAAGCGCACGATGGAGGTCGCCGACGCGCTCTACGGCGTGTCCATGCAGGGCGACGGTGTGTCGAAGGTCATCAGCCAGCGGCTGCGGTAGCTGCGGTTAGTTCCCCCAACAGTCCCGACAGTTATCTTCAACTCTTGAATGAGTAACCCCGCTCCACATCTCCAAACTCACACCTCTTGCCCTATTGACTTCGAAACTTGAAGGCATAGTCTCTGCAACGTTGCTTTTACCTTCAGGTCCCTTGATCGGTACCTCGAAGAGAGAACCGCCCCGGCAGCGTTGCCGGTAGCCCGAGGAGTACACGTGGCCAGCACATCGCAGGCGCCCAGTTCAGGAGCCAGGACGGCTCATCCCGATCATCTCGGGCACGTCATCTTCATCGCGGCGGCGGCCGCGATGGGCGGTTTCCTGTTCGGTTACGACAGTTCCGTGATCAACGGCGCCGTCGAGGCCATCCGGGACCGCTACGACGTCGGCTCCGCGCTGCTGGCCCAGGTCATCGCCGTCGCGCTGATCGGCTGCGCCATCGGCGCCGCGACCGCCGGCCGGATCGCGGACCGCATCGGCCGCATCCGCTGCATGCAGATCGCGGCGGTCCTGTTCACCGTCAGCGCCGTCGGCTCCGCGCTGCCCTTCGCGCTGTGGGACCTGGCCATGTGGCGCGTCATCGGCGGATTCGCCATCGGCATGGCCTCGGTGATCGGCCCCGCCTACATCGCCGAGGTCTCCCCGCCCGCCTACCGCGGCCGGCTCGGCTCCTTCCAGCAGGCCGCGATCGTCATCGGCATCGCCGTCTCCCAGCTGGTCAACTGGGGGCTGCTGAACGCCGCCGGCGGTGACCAGCGCGGCGAGCTGATGGGCCTGGAGGCCTGGCAGGTCATGCTCGGCGTCATGGTGATCCCGGCCATCCTGTACGGCCTGCTGTCCTTCGCCATCCCCGAGTCCCCCCGCTTCCTGATCTCGGTCGGCAAGCGCGAGCGCGCCAAGAAGATCCTCGAAGAGGTCGAGGGCAAGGACGTGGACTTCGACGCCCGCGTCACCGAGATCGAACACGCCATGCACCGCGAGGAGAAGTCCTCCTTCAAGGACCTTCTCGGCGGCAGCTTCTTCTTCAAGCCGATCGTCTGGATCGGTATCGGCCTGTCGGTCTTCCAGCAGTTCGTCGGCATCAACGTCGCGTTCTACTACTCCTCGACGCTGTGGCAGTCGGTCGGCGTCGACCCGACGGACTCCTTCTTCTACTCGTTCACGACGTCGATCATCAACATCATCGGCACCGTGATCGCGATGATCTTCGTGGACCGCGTCGGCCGCAAGCCGCTCGCCCTGATCGGCTCCGTCGGCATGGTGATCGGACTGGCGCTGGAGGCCTGGGCCTTCTCCTTCGACCTGGTCGACGGCAAGCTCCCGGTCACCCAGGGCTGGGTCGCCCTGATCGCCGCCCACATCTTCGTCCTCTTCTTCGCCCTGTCCTGGGGTGTCGTCGTCTGGGTCTTCCTCGGCGAGATGTTCCCCAACCGGATCCGCGCCGCCGCCCTGGGCGTGGCCGCCTCCGCGCAGTGGATCGCCAACTGGGCCATCACCGCGAGCTTCCCGTCGCTGGCCGACTGGAACCTCTCCGGCACCTACGTGATCTACACGATCTTCGCCGCCCTCTCCATCCCCTTCGTGCTCAAGTTCGTGAAGGAGACCAAGGGCAAGGCCCTGGAGGAAATGGGCTGACCCGCCCGCCCCGAGCCCGGGGAGGAGGGCCAAGTCCCCGCTGCCCCTCTCCCCGTACCGTCCGCCGCCCCGCCCGGTCACTTCCCGGGCGGGGCGGCGGTGTCGTCGGGCGTCCGCGCGGCCGAAGCCGCCGCGGAACCTGCGGTCAGACGCGCACGGCCTCGGGCTCCGCGGCCCGCTCCACGGGCGCCGCCGGGACGGCCACCGCGGGCTTCGGCAGGACGACGTACAGCAGACCGGAGATCACCACGGTGGCCACCCAGCCGAGTCCGTACTCGCCGATCACGTTGTTCGTCGCGAGCGGGCCGGTGAACCAGTCGGACGTGGTGAACAGCAGACCGGCGACCAGGCCCACCGCCCAGGCGGCGACGGCCGCGGGGGAGAAGCCGCCGCGGTACCAGTAGGCGCTGGTGCGGCCGGTGTCGGCCAGGGCCTCGCCGTCGTACTCCCGGCGGCGCAGCATGTCCGCGCCGAACACGCCGACCCAGGCGGAGAAGGCCACCGCGAGCAGCGACAGGAAGGCGATGAACGAGCCCATGAAGCTGGTCGCCACCAGCATCAGCACGCCGCCGAAGACCAGCGAGATCACCGCGTTCACCGAGACCGCCCAGTGCCGCGGGACCTTGAAGCCCAGGGTCTGCGCGGTGAAGCCCGCCGAGTACATCGACATCGAGTTGATCAGCAGCATGCCGATCAGCGCGATCAGCAGGTACGGCACGGCGATCCAGGTCGGCAGGATCTCGCCCAGGAAGGAGACCGGGTCGGCGGCCGAGGCCAGGTCCGGCGTGGCGACCGCCATGACCGCGCCCATCAGCACCATCGGCAGTACGACGATCCCCGCACCGCCGACCGTGACGCCGACGATCCCCTTCGAGGAGGCCGTGCGCGGCAGGTACCGCGTGAAGTCCGGCGCGGACGGGATCCAGCTGACGCCGCCGGCCGCGATCAGGCCGACGCCGGTGATCATCGCGGCCACCGAACCGGCGGACCGGTCGAACACCGCGGACCAGTCGGTGTCCACGACCAGGTAGCCCAGCACCAGTACCGAGAAGGCGCCGAAGAGGTACGCCGCGTACTTGTTGCACTTCTGTACGGCGTTGATGCCCAGCCCGGAGATCGCGAACGTCGCCACCACGAAGGCGAGCAGCGTCACCAGGTCCAGCACGCTGTTGGCGCGTATGCCGAACACGATGTCCAGGACGGTGAGCACGGCATAGGCACCGGTCACCGCGTTGATCGTCTCCCAGCCCCAGCGGGCCACCCAGATCAGCGAACCCGGCAGCAGATTGCCCCGCTGCCCGAACACGGCCCGGGACAGCGCCATCCCGGGGGCGCCGCCCCGCTTGCCGGCGATGCCGATCAGACCCACCAGGCCGTACGACACGACGGGCGCCGCCGCCGCGACGACCAGGGCCTGCCAGAAGTTGAGCCGGTACGCCACGACGAGGCTCGCACCCATCGTGAGCAGCAGCACGCTGATGTTGGCGCCGACCCAGGTCGGGAACAGCTCGCGGGTCCGGGCGGTGCGCTCGTGGTCGGGCACCTGCTCGATGCCGCGAGTCTCCAGGGCGCCTTCGTTCTCGGCGGTCTTGCTCATATGGGGGGTCCGTGCCTCGATCGTGGGGAAGAGGGGGGCGGTCGGGACTCTACGCGCGTTGATGCGGCCTTCTCCATCGTACTTTGCTCCGACTCGTGCCCTCCAGGGGCCTTTGTCCTTTGGCGGAAACCACGAGTGGCCATCAGCAGGGGGCCGTGGCGCGGGTCGCGCATACTGGTCCCGTTATGGAAATCGTCATCCTTGCTGTAGTCATCGCCGTGGTCGTGATCGGCGCGCTCGGCGGGCTGGTCGTCGGCAGCCGCCGCAAGAAGCAGCTGCCCGAGCCGCCCCCCGCCACGCCCGACATCACCGCCCCTCCGGCCGAGCCGCACGTCGGCGACGAGGCCGAGACGCCGCGCGACGAACCGCGCCGGACGATAGAGGAGGTCGACCTCCCGGACGGCGGCACCGCCACCGTCGAGGAGCCGCCCGTCGTCGAAGAGCTCGAGATCCCGCAGATCGAGGTTCCCGAGCCCACCGCCGGCCGACTGGTCCGGCTCCGTGCCCGCCTCTCCCGCTCGCAGAACGCCCTCGGCAAGGGCCTGCTGACCCTGCTGTCCCGGGAGCACCTCGACGAGGACACCTGGGAGGAGATCGAGGACACGCTGCTCACCGCCGACGTCGGCGTGCAGCCCACCCAGGAGCTGGTCGAGCGGCTCCGTGAGCGGGTGAAGGTCCTCGGCACCCGCACGCCCGAGGAGCTGCGCACCCTGCTGCGCGAGGAGCTGATCACCCTCGTCGGCCCCGACATGGACCGCGAGGTCAAGACCGAGCCCGCCACGAGCAAGCCCGGCATCGTGATGGTCGTCGGCGTGAACGGCACCGGCAAGACCACCACCACCGGCAAGCTCGCCCGCGTCCTGGTGGCCGACGGCCGCAGCGTCGTCCTCGGCGCCGCCGACACCTTCCGCGCCGCCGCCGCGGACCAGCTCCAGACCTGGGGCGAGCGCGTCGGGGCCCACACGGTGCGCGGGCCCGAGGGCGGCGACCCGGCCTCCGTCGCCTTCGACGCGGTCAAGGAGGGCAAGGAGATGGGCTCGGACGTCGTGCTCATCGACACCGCCGGCCGCCTGCACACCAAGACCGGCCTGATGGACGAGCTGGGCAAGGTCAAGCGCGTCGTGGAGAAGCACGCGCCGCTGGACGAGGTGCTCCTCGTGCTCGACGCCACCACCGGCCAGAACGGTCTGATCCAGGCCCGGGTCTTCGCCGAGGTCGTGAACATCACCGGCATCGTGCTCACCAAGCTGGACGGCACGGCCAAGGGCGGCATCGTGGTCGCCGTCCAGCGCGAGCTGGGTGTGCCGGTCAAGCTGATCGGACTCGGCGAGGGCGCGGACGACCTCGCGCCGTTCGAGCCGGCGGCCTTCGTGGATGCCCTCATCGGCGAGTGACGCCGCCTGCCGGCGCCCCGCGCCCGCACCCAGGCGAGAAGCGCCCGCCTCCCGAACCGGGAGACGGGCGCTTCGCCGTGCGGAGGGGGTGGGTGCCGGGTGGGCCCCGGGTGTGGGGGTGACGGTGTCGGCCCGGCGCACGCGCCGGGGCGCGGACGCGCAGGGTTCCCACGGGTGTGCGGAAGGCGGGCCGTGACGCCCGCCGCTGCGCGGTGCGCGCGGCCCGGACGGGCGCGGGGCGCCGTCCGGGGGAGCGACGGGGGCTGGGCGCGTACGAGCGCCGGGGCCTGTGCGCGTGCCGAGGTGCGGCGGATCGTGCCGCCGTCCGTGCCCGCCGAGTGGCGGGCGCCAGGACGCGCGGTGACGCGTGGTGGTCGTGCGGGCAGGGCCGGTGCCCTCGGCCGGAATCGGGCCCGCTCCGGCGTACGGGCGCGGCGTCCGCGTGGGTGCTACGCCCGGGACCGGTGGGCCACGTATGCCAGGGTGCCCAGGAGGAGCCGTGCCGCCGGTGGCCTGGTGGCCGAGTCGAGGGCGGGGGGCCGCAGCCAGCGCACCGGGCCCCGGCCGCCGCGGTCGGAGGGCGGGGCCGTGATGTACGTACCGGGGCCGAGGCCGCCGAGGTCGAGGGCCGACGGATCGTCCCAGCCCATGCGGTACAGCAGCCGGGGCAGCTCGGCGGCGGCGCCCGGGGCGACGAAGAAGTGGGCGCGGCCCTGCGGGGTGGCCGCGACCGGACCGAGCGGGAGGCCCATGCGCTCCAGCCGGGCCAGCGCCCGCAGCCCTGCGGACTCGGCCACCTCGATCACGTCGAAGGTCCGCCCGACCGCCAGCATCACCGCCGCGCCGGGGAACCGGGACCAGGCCTCGGTCGCCTCGTCCAGGGTCGCCCCGGCGGGCACCCGGGGCGCGAAGTCCAGGGGGTGCGCGCCCGGCGCCGGACAGTCGGACAGCCCGCACGAGCAGGCGCCGCCGGCGGTCCTGGCCCCCGGCACCACGTCCCAGCCCCACAGCCCCGTGAACTCGGCCACGACGGTGCACTCCGAGGGGCGGCCGCGGCGGCGCGCGCCGGACCGGATCTCGCGCATGCCCCGACTGCTGCCGATGCCGATCGTGAAGCCCATGCCCCCTCCAACGGGTCCGACACAGCGGCGGTTACGCAGCGGACGTAACGCGTGACTCTCTGTTTCCCACTCCCCAGTCCGGCGCGGTTCAGACAGCGTCCGGAAGCACTCCGGGTGGTGCGTCCCACGGCGCACGCCCCGGTGTGCACCCTTGCATCGACTCCCGGCTGGCCTGTGTCAAGTGAATCGCGTCCCGGCAACCGCGAGTTCATTCGAAGGGGTGGCGAATGGTGGCGATTCCGCAATCGCCATGGCTGGGCGAGTGATCGTAGGACTACTTTGTGTGCATGGAGCCTTGGGGCACATGCACTCGTGGGTATGCCGGAGGCAACCCGGCTTTCCGTTCGAAGGGCGCCAACCGCCGGACGGAGAGCCGCAACCACCGGCATTCTGATAGGGCTTGGCGCACTCGGCGACAGATGGTCTCAGGGATGGGGGCGTTCCAGTGAGTGGCAACGGCGGAAGCGGTACGAGCGCGGCGAGCGCGTCGCACGCTGACAAGCGCCCGAACGAGCTGCTCACCTCCTGGTTCGCCCGCAGCGGCTGGTCCAAGGGCGAGCTGGCCCGCCAGGTCAACCGCCGGGCCCGCCAGTTGGGCGCCAACCACATCTCCACCGACACCTCACGCGTGCGCCGCTGGCTCGACGGGGAGAACCCCCGCGAGCCGATCCCGCGGATCCTGTCCGAGCTGTTCTCCGAGCGTTTCGGCGTCGTCGTCTCCGTCGAGGACCTGGGTCTGCGCTCCACCCGCCCCACGCCCTCCGCGACCGGCGTCGACCTGCCCTGGACGGGCCCGCAGACCGTGGCCCTGCTCAGCGAGTTCTCGCGCAGCGACCTCATGCTGGCGCGGCGCGGCTTCCTCGGGAGCTCGCTGGCCCTCTCCGCGGGCCCGTCCCTCATCGAACCCATGCAGCGCTGGCTCGTCCCCACCCCCTCCGCCACCCCGCCCGCCGGACGCGAGCCCGCGGCGCCCACCACCCGCGCGCGCGGGCGGCTGTCCAAGCCGGAGCTGGACCTGCTGGAGTCCACCGCCGTGATGTTCCGCCGCTGGGACGCCCAGTGCGGCGGCGGTCTGCGCCGCAAGGCCGTGGTCGGCCAGCTGCACGAGGTCACCGACCTGCTCCAGGAACCCCAGTCGGAGACCACCCGCGCCAAGCTCTTCAAGGTCGCCGCCGAGCTGGCCGAGCTGGCCGGCTGGATGTCGTACGACGTGGGGCTCCAGCCCACCGCCCAGAAGTACTTCGTGCTCGCCCTGCACGCCGCCAAGGAGGCGGGGGACCGGCCGCTCGGCTCCTACATCCTCTCCAGCATGAGCCGCCAGATGATCCACCTCGGCCGGCCCGACGACGCCCTGGAGCTGATCCACCTCGCGCAGTACGGCAGCCGGGACTGCGCCAGCCCCCGCACCCAGTCGATGCTGTACGCCATGGAGGCCCGCGCCTACGCCAACATGGGACAGCCCGGCCGCTGCAAACGCGCCGTGCGCATGGCCGAGGACATCTTCGCCGAGGCCGACGAATGGGACGAGCCGGACCCCGACTGGATCCGCTTCTTCTCCGAGGCCGAGCTGTACGGGGAGAACAGCCACTCCTTCCGCGACCTCGCCTACGTGGCCGGCCGCAGCCCCGCCTACGCCTCCCTCGCCGACCCCCTGATGCGCCGGGCCGTGGAGCTCTTCGCCAAGGACGAGGAACACCAGCGCTCCTACGCGCTGAACCTGATCGGCATGGCCACCGTCCACCTGCTGCGCCGCGAACCGGAGGAGAGCGCCGTCCTGGCCGTCGAGGCCATGGGCATCGCCAAGAAGGTCCGCTCCGAACGCGTCAACACCCGCATCCGCAAGACCGTCGACACGGCCGTACGCGATTTCGGCGACCTCGGTGAGGTCGTCGACCTCACCCAACGGCTCGCCGTCGAGTTGCCGGAGACCGCCGAAGCGGTCTGAACCCCCACCAGCCCCGGCCGCGGCCGGCCCTCCCGAACTGCCCGACTCGGCTCCCCCATGCCAGGTCACTCGGAGGCCGCCGCGGCCGGTTGGTCGTCCCGGTGCGGACGGCCCCGCCCCGACCACGGCCGAGCGGGCCCGCACCGGCCGTTCACCCACGCGTAACACGCACCGCGCCTTCGTCACGGCGGCGAAACAACGAGGGGCACCCCACGAAACCGCGCTGCGCCAATCTCATGGCGCATAACCGGCCCACCCCTCACCCGCCCGCCCAGGCTTCGCCCGCACGGGGCCGTACCAACGACGAGGAGACGCCGATGGCTCCAGCCATCACGCTCGCCGCGGAGACACAGCTCTCCGCCGCCAACACGGGCTTCATGCTCATCTGCTCCGCCCTGGTGATGCTCATGACGCCGGCCCTGGCCTTCTTCTACGGAGGCATGGTCCGGGTCAAGAGCACCCTGAACATGCTGATGATGAGCTTCATCAGCCTCGGCATCGTCACCGTCCTGTGGGTGCTGTACGGCTTCTCCATGGCGTTCGGCACCGACTCCGGCAGCGTCGTCGGCTGGAACTCCGACTGGGTGGGCCTCAGCAACATCGGTCTGACCGAGCTGTGGGACGGCTACACCATCCCCGTCTTCGTGTTCCTGGTCTTCCAGCTGATGTTCGCCGTCATCACCCCCGCCCTGATCAGCGGCGCCCTCGCGGACCGGGTGAAGTTCACGGCCTGGGCGCTGTTCATCGCCCTGTGGGCGACGATCGTCTACTTCCCCGTCGCCCACTGGGTCTGGGGCGCGGGCGGCTGGGCCTTCGAACTGGGCGTGATCGACTTCGCCGGCGGCACGGCCGTGCACATCAACGCCGGTGCCGCGGCGCTCGGCGTGATCCTCGTCATCGGCAAGCGGGTCGGCTTCAAGAAGGACCCGATGCGCCCGCACAGCCTGCCGCTGGTCATGCTCGGTGCCGGCCTGCTCTGGTTCGGCTGGTTCGGCTTCAACGCCGGCTCGTGGCTCGGCAACGACGACGGCGTCGGCGCGCTGATGTTCGTCAACACCCAGGTCGCCACCGGCGCCGCCGTCCTCGGCTGGCTCGCCTACGAGAAGATCCGGCACGGCGCCTTCACCACCCTGGGCGCGGCCTCCGGCGCCGTCTCCGGCCTGGTCGCCATCACCCCGGCGGGCGGCGCCGTCTCCCCGCTCGGCGCGATCGCCGTCGGCCTCATCGCCGGAGTGGTGTGCGCCATGGCCGTCGGCCTGAAGTACAAGTTCGGCTACGACGACTCCCTCGACGTGGTCGGCGTCCACCTCGTCGGCGGCATCCTCGGCTCGCTGCTCATCGGCTTCTTCGCCAGCGGCAAGGGCCAGTCCGACGTCGAGGGCCTCTTCTACGGCGGCGGCCTCGACCAGTTCTGGAAGCAGTGCGCGGGCGTCTTCGGCGTCCTCGCCTACTCCCTGGTCGTCTCCGCGGTCCTCGCCTTCCTGCTGGACAAGACCATCGGCATGCGGGTATCGGAGGACGTCGAGGTGGCCGGCATCGACCAGGCCGAGCACGCCGAGACCGCATACGACTTCAGCGGCGCCGGCGGCGGTGCCGCCCGGACGACCGCCACGCCGGCCGCCTCCGCGGCGGCGTCGGCCCCGAGCAAGAAGGTGGACGCATGAAGCTCATCACCGCCGTCGTCAAGCCGCACCGGCTGGACGAGATCAAGGAGGCCCTCCAGGCCTTCGGGGTCCACGGCCTGACCGTCACCGAGGCCAGCGGCTACGGCCGCCAGCGCGGACACACCGAGGTCTACCGTGGTGCCGAGTACACCGTCGACCTGGTGCCCAAGATCCGTATCGAGGTCCTGGTCGAGGACGACGACGCCGAGCAGCTGATCGACGTCGTGGTCAAGGCGGCCCGCACCGGCAAGATCGGCGACGGCAAGGTCTGGGCGGTCCCGGTCGACACGGCCGTACGGGTCAGGACCGGCGAGCGCGGACCCGACGCGCTCTGACACGACGGACGAACAGGAGTCGCCGGGTGACGAGTACGGACGTGACGCACGAAGCAGAGGACTCGGGACCCGGCGGCTACGCGGCGGCCCGGCTGCGCCTCCTCACCGAGGGGGCGCGGTCCGGGCCGCCGCGCCGCAGGGCGCTCGCCGAACTGACCGACGACTGGCTGGCGGGCCTCTTCGCCGCGGGCGCCGGGGGACAGACCGGGGTCTCGCTCGTCGCGGTCGGCGGCTACGGGCGCGGCGAGCTGTCCCCGCGCAGCGACCTGGACCTGCTCCTGCTGCACGACGGCCGCGACGACAAGGCCGTCGCCGCACTCGCCGACCGCCTCTGGTACCCGGTCTGGGACCTGGGCCTCGACCTCGACCACTCCGTACGCACCCCGCAGCAGGCCCGGAAGACCGCCGGCGAGGATCTGAAAGTCCAACTCGGCCTCCTGGACGCCCGCCACCTCGCCGGAGACCTCGGCCTGACCGCCTCCCTGCGCACCGCCGTCCTCGCCGACTGGCGCAACCAGGCCCCCAAACGCCTCCCCGAACTCCGCGACCTGTGCGCCGAACGCGCCGAACGCCAGGGCGAGCTGCGGTTCCTGCTCGAACCCGACCTCAAGGAGGCCCGGGGCGGCCTGCGCGACGCCACCGCCCTGCGCGCCGTCGCCGCCTCCTGGCTCGCCGACGCCCCGCGCGAGGGACTCGCCGACGCCCGGCGCCGCCTGCTCGACGTCCGTGACGCCCTCCACCTGGCCACCGGCCGGGCGACCGACCGGCTGGCGCTGCAAGAACAGGACCAGGTGGCGGCCGAGCTGGGCCTCCTGGACGCCGACGTCCTGCTGCGGCAGGTCTACGAGGCGGCCCGCGTCATCTCCTACGCGGGCGACGTCACCTGGCGCGAAGTGGGGCGCGTCCTGCGCTCGCGCTCCGTGCGGCCGCGGCTGCGCGCCATGATGAACGGCGGGAAACCGGTCGCCGAGCGCTCCCCGCTCGCCGAGGGCGTCGTGGAGCAGGACGGTGAGGTGGTGCTCGCCCGCACCGCGCGCCCCGAACGCGATCCCGTGCTCCCGCTGCGTGCCGCGGCCGCCGCCGCACAGGCCGGACTCCCGCTCTCCCTGCACGCCGTACGGCGCCTGGCGGCCACCGCGCGCCCCCTGCCCACGCCCTGGCCCGCCGAGGCCCGCGAACAACTGGTGACCCTGCTCGGTTCGGGCCGGCCCACGGTGCAGGTCTGGGAGGCGCTGGAGGCCGAGGGCCTGGTCACCCGGCTGCTGCCCGACTGGGAACGGGTCCGCTGCCGCCCGCAGCGCAACGCCGTGCACCTGTGGACCGTCGACCGGCACCTGATCGAGACCGCCGTCCGCGCCGCCGGGTTCACCCGCCGGGTGCACCGCCCCGACCTGCTGCTGGTCGCCGCGCTGCTGCACGACATCGGCAAGGGCTGGCCCGGCGACCACTCCGTGGCCGGCGAGACCATCGCCCGGGACGTCGCCATGCGCATCGGCTTCGACCGCGCGGACGCGGCCGTCCTGGCCACCCTCGTACGCCACCACCTCCTGCTCGTGGAGACCGCCACCCGCCGCGACCTGGACGACCCGGCCACCGTGCGCGCGGTCGCGGAGGCGGTCGGCACGGAACACACCCTGGAGCTGCTGCACGCCCTGACCGAGGCGGACGCGCTGGCCACCGGGCCCGCCGCCTGGTCGTCCTGGCGCGGTTCCCTCGTCGCGGACCTGGTGAAACGGGTCGCCGGAGTGCTGGCCGGCGAACCGCAGGCCGAACCCGCGGCCGCCGCGCCCACCGCGGAGCAGGAGCGGCTCGCGGTCGAGGCCTTCCGCACCGGCGGTCCGGTACTGGCGCTGCGGGCCCAGACCGAGGCCCCGGCCACCGGTTCCGCGACGCCCGACACGGCGGCGGCCGACGGGCCCGAGCCGCTCGGCGTCGAGCTGCTGATCGCCGTACCCGACCAGACGGGCGTGCTGCCCGCGGTGGCCGGGGTCCTGGCCCTGCACCGGCTGACCGTCCGCACCGCCGAGCTGCGGTCCCTGCCGCTGCCGGACGGCGTCGACGGCTCCGTCCTGCTCCTCGACTGGCGGGTCGCCGCCCAGTACGGCTCCCTGCCCCAGGCCGCCCGGCTCCGCGCCGACCTGGTCAGGGCCCTGGACGGCACCCTGGACATCGCCGGACGGCTCGCCGAACGGGACGCCGCCCACCCCAGGCGCCGCGGCGTGGAGCCGCCCCCGCCCCGCGTCACCGTCGCGCCGGCCGCGTCCCGGCTGGCCACGGTGATCGAGGTGCGCGCCCAGGACGCGCCGGGGCTGCTGTTCCGGCTCGGGCGGGCGCTGGAGGCGGCGGGCGTGCGGGTCCGCAGCGCGCACGTGTCGACGCTGGGGTCGAACGCGGTGGACGCCTTCTACGTCACGCGCGGCAAGGGCGCGCCGCTGCCGGGTGACGAGGCGGCGTCGGTGGCCCGGGAGCTGGAGGAGTCGCTGCGGGCGTGACCTCGGGGGCGCGTCATACCGCTCGCTGCCGCGGGCGGGTGCGGCGGGCAGGGACGAATTGCTTGCCGGGCCGGATACCCTGGAGGGCGACCCACACCAACGCCGACGCGAGGACCTACGCCGCCGTGTTCGATACTCTCTCCGACCGCCTGTCAGCCACCTTCAAATCCCTCCGGGGCAAGGGCCGGCTGTCCGAGGCGGACATCGACGCCACGGCCCGCGAGATCCGCATCGCGCTGCTCGAGGCCGACGTGGCGCTCCCCGTCGTGCGCGCCTTCATCAAGAAGGTCAAGGAGCGCTCCCTGGGCGCCGAGGTCTCCAAGGCGCTGAACCCGGCCCAGCAGGTCCTCAAGATCGTCAACGAGGAACTGGTCGGCATCCTCGGCGGCGAGACCCGTCGCCTGCGCTTCGCCAAGCAGCCGCCGACCGTGATCATGCTGGCCGGTCTCCAGGGTGCCGGTAAGACCACCCTCGCGGGCAAGCTCGGCCACTGGCTCAAGGAGCAGGGGCACTCTCCGCTGCTCGTGGCCTGTGACCTCCAGCGCCCCAACGCCGTCAACCAGCTGAGCGTCGTCGCCGAGCGCGCCGGTGTCGCGATCTACGCCCCCGAGCCGGGCAACGGCGTGGGTGACCCGGTCAAGGTCGCCAAGGACTCCATCGAGTTCGCCAAGTCCAAGGTCCACGACCTGGTCATCGTCGACACCGCCGGCCGTCTGGGCATCGACCAGGAGCTGATGCAGCAGGCCGCGGACATCAGGGACGCCGTCAGCCCCGACGAGATCCTTTTCGTCGTCGACGCGATGATCGGTCAGGACGCGGTCAACACCGCCGAGGCCTTCCGCGACGGCGTCGGCTTCGACGGTGTGGTGCTCTCCAAGCTCGACGGCGACGCCCGCGGTGGCGCGGCCCTGTCGATCGCCTCGGTGACCGGCAAGCCGATCATGTTCGCCTCGAACGGCGAGAAGCTGGAGGACTTCGACGCCTTCCACCCTGACCGGATGGCCTCCCGCATCCTCGACATGGGTGACCTGCTCACCCTGATCGAGCAGGCGGAGAAGACGTTCAGCCAGGAAGAGGCCGAGAAGATGGCCTCCAAGCTGGCGTCCAAGAAGGGCCAGGACTTCACCCTGGACGACTTCCTGGCCCAGATGGAGCAGGTCAGGAAGATGGGCAGCATCAGCAAGCTGCTCGGCATGCTGCCCGGCATGGGCCAGATGAAGGACCAGATCAACAACCTCGACGAGCGCGACGTCGACCGCACGGCCGCCATCATCAAGTCGATGACCCCGGCCGAGCGCCAGGAGCCGACGATCATCAACGGCTCGCGCCGGGCCCGTATCGCCAAGGGTTCCGGTGTCGACGTGAGTGCGGTCAAGTCGCTCGTGGAGCGGTTCTTCGAGGCCCGCAAGATGATGTCCCGCATGGCCCAGGGCGGCGGCATGCCCGGGATGCCGGGGATGCCCGGCATGGGTGGCGGCCCCGGCCGGCAGAAGAAGCAGCAGAAGAAGGCCAAGGGTAAGCAGCGCTCGGGCAACCCGATGAAGCGCAAGCAGCAGGAGCAGGAGGAGGCCGCCCGTCGTGCCGCCGCCGCGCAGAGCGGGGGTGCGCTGGGACTGCCGCAGCAGGGCGGGCAGGACTTCGAGCTGCCGGACGAGTTCAAGAAGTTCATGGGCTGACCGCCGGTCCGGACGCAGTACGTCGCCGGGGCGCCTCCTGTCGCAGGGGGCGCCCCGGCGACGTACACCCACATGCCCGCGCGGCTTTCCTGTCGTAGCGTCCGGATATGACCAATCCGTCCCCGCCGCGTACGGCACCCGAGCCGCCCTGGCGGACCGAGGGCACGCCCGACGAGCCGCCCAAGCCGCCGCCCGGCGGCCGGAGGATGCGCGGCGGCTGGTGGAACCTGGTCCTGGCCGCGCTGATCGTCTACCTCATCGCCAACCTCGTGCTGTCCTTCTTCAACGAGGGCGACGAGCCGACCATCTCCTACACGGAGTTCAGCAAGCAGGTCGACGAGGGCAACGTCAGCAAGATCTACGCCAAGGGCGACGCGATCCAGGGCCAGCTGAGGAAGGCCCGGGGCAATCCCGAGGGCGACGGGACGTACACCAAGTTCACGACCGAGCGGCCGACCTTCGCGGACGACCGGCTCTGGGCCGACCTGACGAAGAACAAGGTCACGGTCACCGCCGAGCCCGTCGTGCAGCACCGCAGCTTCCTGGCCAACCTGCTGATCGCGCTGGCCCCGATGCTGCTCCTGGTGGTGCTGTGGATCTTCGTCGCGCGGCGCATGCGGGGCGCCCTGGGCGGTGGGGCGGGCGGCATGCTCGGGCGCAAGGCGCCGCCCAAGCCGGTCGAGCTGGAGGCCGGCAAGCCGCGCACCACCTTCGCCGACGTCGCCGGGATCGACGAGGTGGAGGGCGAGCTGAGCGACGTCGTCGACTTCCTGAAGAACCCGGACGCCTATCGCCGCATGGGCGCCAAGATGCCCCGGGGTGTCCTGCTGACCGGCCCGCCCGGCACCGGGAAGACGCTCCTCGCGCGCGCGGTGGCCGGAGAGGCGGGCGTGCCGTTCTTCTCCGCGTCGGCGTCCGAGTTCATCGAGATGATCGTGGGTGTGGGCGCCTCCCGGGTGCGGGAGCTGTTCGCCGAGGCCCGCAAGGTGGCGCCGTCGATCATCTTCATCGACGAGATCGACACCATCGGCCGCGCCCGCGGCGGCGGCTCCGGCATGGGCGGCCACGACGAGCGCGAGCAGACCCTGAACCAGATCCTCACCGAGATGGACGGCTTCTCCGGCTCGGAGGGCGTGATCGTCATCGCCGCCACCAACCGCGCCGACATCCTGGACGCCGCCCTGACCCGCCCGGGCCGCTTCGACCGGGTGGTCAGCGTCTCGCCGCCGGACAGAAGTGGCCGGAAGGCGATCCTGGAGATCCACACCCGCGAGATCCCGCTCGCCCCGGACGTCGACCTCGCCCAGGTCGCCCGTACGACGCCGGGCATGACGGGCGCCGAACTCGCCAACCTCGCCAACGAGGCGGCGCTGCTCGCGGTCAAGCGGAAGCAGGACCGGGTGACGCAGGCGAACCTCTCCGAGGCGCTGGAGAAGGTCCAGCTGGGCGCCGAGCGCCCCCTGGTGATGCCCGAGGAGGAGCGCCGGCGCACCGCCTACCACGAGAGCGGGCACGCCCTGCTGGGCATGCTGCAGCCGGGCGCCGACCCGGTTCGCAAGATCACCATCGTGCCGCGCGGACGGGCGCTCGGGGTGACGCTGTCGACGCCGGACGCGGACAAGTACGCGTACACGGAGGAGTACCTGCGCGGGCGGATCATCGGCGCGCTCGGCGGCATGGCGGCCGAGCACGTCGTGTACGGGATGATCACGACCGGTTCGGAGAGCGACCTCGAACAGGTCACCAACATCGCCCGCGGCATGGTCGCCCGGTGGGGCATGAGCGAGCGGGTCGGACGGCTCTCCGCCCTCCCCGGCGACGCCCAGCAGGCGTACGGGCTCGCCGCCGCGCCGCAGACGCTCGACGCGATCGACGGCGAGATGCGGCGGGTCGTGGACTCCTGCTACGAGGAGGCCGTGCGCAAGCTGCGCGAGCACCGGGGGCAGCTCGACGCGCTCGCCGAGTCGCTGCTGGCGAGCGAGACGCTGGACGAGGCGGAGGCGTACCGCATCGCCGGGATCACCCGGCTGACGAAGGACGACCCGGAGGTGTGAGCACCCTTCGCGGGCCTGACATGGCTCTCGCCCTGCGCCATGTCGCCCCAGGGGGCCTGGGAAGGCGACGGCGAGGCCGCCTCGGCGGTCGCTCCGCCCCGTCCCCGCCCCCGCAGGGGGCGCAGGACGGTCTTGCGGCATGATCCATCAGGGGAAACCGCCGGAGCCCCGGACCGGCTTCTTCACACCGTTCACACCCGCATCGGAAGAAGCCCGTCAGGCGTCGCACACACGCGGCCGGAAACGGCCGGAACCAGTCGACACCGGTACCGATCGTCAGGGGACTCGTGCGACCAGGTAGCGGAACACGTTCGGCATCCACACGGTGCCGTCCGGCCGCTGGTGCGGGTGCAGGGCCTCCGTCAGCTCCTTGTCGACCTGTTCCCGGTCGGTCGCCGCGACCGCCGCGTCGAACAGCCCGGTCGACAGCAGCCCGCGTACCGCGCTGCCCGGGTCGGCGTAGCCGAACGGGCAGGCCACCCGCCCCGAGCCGTCCGGCCTGAGCCCGGCCCGCTGGGCGACCTCCTCCAGGTCGTCGCGCAGGGCGGGGCGCCAGCCGCCCGTGCCGCGCGTCGGGTCGGTGAGCTTGGCGGCCACCCGCAGCACCGAGGTCGTGGCGCACCGCTCGGGCGGGCCCCAGCCTGCCAGCACCACGGCCGCCCCGCGTGCGGCGAGCGGCGTCGCCCGGGCGAGCAGTTCGCCGAGCTCCTCCGCGTCGCCCGCGCGGCACCCGGTGGGTTCGAAGGCGGTCACCAGCGTGTACGCCGGTGCCGTGGGGTCCGCCGCGTCCTCGGGCGCGCCCTCGACGATCCGTGGCGCGTCGGCACGCGTGCGCGTGCCCACCGCGCCGCCCGTCCCGGGTCCCGCGGGCGTCCCGGGCTCCTCGGACGTCCCGGACAGCAGGCGTCGGCGGGCCAGCGCCAGCAGGTCCGGGGAGCGGGAGTCGACCCCGGTCACCGTGGCACCGCGCGAGGCGGCCATCAGCAGCGCGAGACCGGAACCGCAGCCCAGGCCCAGCATCCGGGTGTCGCCGCCCACGTCCAGTCGCTCGTAGACGGCCTCGTAGAGCGGTACGAGCATCCGCTCCTGTATCTCGGACCAGTCACGCGCGCGTGCCCGCAGGTCCACGTGAGGCGTCGCCCTCGCGTGAGATGGGTGCTGCCGCACGAGCGTAGGTGTCATAGGAAAGTGCCCCAATCGCCGAGTGTTGCCGCCGTGCCCGATTCCATGGCCCCCGTGCAGTGCGCTCGCACTCCCCCCGTATGCCAGGTAACTCCGGGCTCGCCCCGGCGTCCAGTGGTAGCGGGGCCCGTTTTGCCCGATCCCCGGCAGCGTGGCGAGATTTCACTTCCCGGCAACATGGGTCTGCCCGCGCGGTACCCGGGGCGATCCCGTCGCGCCGCCTGGAGGGGTTGGCCGGATCGTGTCGCTGGGCGATGACCGTGGGTGGCCGCCGCACGGACGGTACGGTTCCGGCCAAGGTCGGCCGGGCCTGCGGTGCCCGCGCGGGGGTCGGATGCCGCGGGAGGCGGGGCGGTGCCGCACGCCGGCGGCGCACCCGGTAACGTCGCGTCCGTGGGCCCGTCCACTCGGACGGTGTCCCTCCGACGCGACAGCGGCCGAAACGGCCCTTGCGCCCGCGCGGGTCCCGCACTCCGGCGCGTGGACGGCGGCTACGCGCCGGCGCGTACGTCGGACTACGCACCAGCTTGGTACGAGCTGTGCGGCTTCTCCGCAGATCAGCGCACCCGCCCTCGTCAGGACGCATCAGCGGCAACTGACTGGTACGTGCAAATTATTTGGGATGCCCCGGAATAGGAACACAGCGGCACCCCGGCTCGTTGTCATTACGTGAGCACGACACCACCTGTTCTCGCCGCAGAGCTGGCGCAGGCGTGGGCCGACATTCAGCGGCACCACACCGAGCTGCCCGATCTTGCCGCGCCCGAGTCCCTGATCGGAGAGTCGTCGTCCGCCTGCGGACACGAACTCTCCTTCGAACGACTGCTTCACGAGGCAGTCCACGGCATCGCCGCCGCGCGCGGAGTACGCGACACCTCCCGCGCGGGGCGCTATCACAACCGTCGGTTCCTCGCGATCGCCGAGGAGCTGGGCCTGGACCATCCCGAGGAGCCGCATCCCAGCAGCGGCTTCTCGCTGGTCACGCTCACCCCCGAGGCGAAGCGCCGCTACCGCCCGACGATCGAACGCCTCCAGCGCGCGCTGAAGGCCCACACCGCCGCCACCGCGACCGACACGGCCCGCAGCTTCCGCGGTCCGGCCGCCCGCCACGGCTCCTCCGGGGGAGGGGTGCGCGTGAAGGCGGTCTGCGACTGCGGGCGCAACGTCCGCGTGGTCCCGTCGGTGCTGGCCCAGGCCCCGATCATGTGCGGCGGCTGCGGCAAGCCGTTCCGGATCCCGGAGGTGGTCGGCGCGGGCGTGAGCTGACGGTCCGGCTGCTCGTGGCAGCCGGACCGGGGCCGGGTTCCGTCGGGAGCCGAGCGGTCCGCCCCACGGGCGGGCCCGGTGCCCTCGGTCCGACGGGCCTGCCCGCGTGTGGCACAATGGCTAGCTGTACTCGACAGTCGCACAGGACCCCTCTCTCCTCCGGCTGACGCGTCCATCGGGCACTCGGGTACCGCAACCCCACGCGGCTCTCTCGCCGTGCCCAATCACGTCAAAACCAGGAGAACCCACTCCCGTGGCAGTCAAGATCAAGCTGAAGCGTCTGGGCAAGATCCGTTCGCCTCACTACCGCATCGTCGTCGCCGACTCCCGTACCCGCCGTGACGGCCGGGCCATCGAGGAGATCGGCAAGTACCACCCGACGTACAACCCGTCGGTGATGGAGGTCGACGCCGAGCGTGTCGCGTACTGGCTCGGTGTCGGTGCTCAGCCGACCGAGCCCGTGCTCGCCATCCTGAAGAAGACCGGCGACTGGCAGAAGTTCAAGGGCGAGCCCGCCCCGGCTCCGCTGCTGCAGCCGGCCGAGAAGGCGGCCCGCCCGTCCTTCGAGGCGATCGGTGGCGAGGACGAGGGCAAGGGTGAGGCCATCACCCAGAAGAAGAAGGCCGACAAGAAGGACGAGGCCGCCGCCGAGTCCTCCGCGTCCGAGGCCTGAGCATGCTCGAGGAGGCTCTCGAGCACCTCGTGAAGGGCATCGTCGACAACCCTGACGATGTGCAGGTCGCCTCGCGCAACCTGCGCCGCGGCCGGGTGCTCGAGGTCCGGGTCCACCCCGACGACCTCGGCAAGGTGATCGGCCGCAACGGCCGCACCGCCCGCGCCCTGCGCACCGTCGTGGGCGCCATCGGCGGACGCGGTGTCCGTGTCGACCTCGTCGACGTGGATCACGTCCGCTGACGGCAATCGCAGCACCGGCTCGGGCCGGGGAAGGCCACTGGGCCGTCCCCGGCCCGCAGTCGTATGAGCCCGACCGGCTCGTCGCAGTACCGACAGGAGATCAAGCACAGTGCAGCTGGTAGTCGCGCGCATCGGCCGCGCCCACGGAATCAAGGGCGAGGTGACCGTCGAGGTCCGCACGGACGAGCCGGAGCTGAGGCTCGGACCCGGTGCCGTACTGGCCACCGATCCCGCCTCCGCCGGGCCGCTCACCATCGAGACCGGCCGGGTGCACAGCGGCCGCCTCCTGCTGCGTTTCGCCGGCGTCCACGACCGCACCGGCGCCGAGGCGCTGCGCAACACCCTCCTGATCGCCGACGTGGACCCGGACGAGCGGCCCGAGGACGAGGACGAGTACTACGACCACCAGCTGATCGACCTCGACGTGGTGACCGCCGACGGCACCGAGGTGGGCCGCATCTCCGAGATCTCCCACCTGCCCACGCAGGACCTCTTCGTGGTGGAGCGCCCCGACGGCAGCGAGGTCTACGTGCCGTTCGTCTCCGAGATCGTCACCGCGATCGACCTGGACGAGCAGCGCGCGGTCATCGACCCGCCGCCCGGGCTGATCGACGACCGGGCCGAGATCGCCTCCGCGCGCGACGCCGCCGGGGACGCGGACGCCGAGGACACCGCCGGAGACGATGCGTGATGCGGCTCGACGTCGTCACGATCTTCCCCGAGTACCTGGAACCGCTGAACGTCTCCCTCGTCGGCAAGGCACGCGCGCGCGGACAGCTCGGCGTCCACGTGCACGACCTGCGCGAGTGGACGTACGACCGCCACAACACGGTCGACGACACCCCCTACGGCGGCGGCCCCGGCATGGTCATGAAGACCGAGCCGTGGGGCGACGCGCTGGACTCCGTACTGGCCGACGGCTACGAGACGGGGTCCGGCGAGCCCGCCCTGATCGTGCCCACGCCCAGCGGCCGGCCCTTCACCCAGGAACTCGCCGTCCACCTCTCCGAGCGGCCCTGGCTGATCTTCACCCCCGCCCGCTACGAGGGCATCGACCGCCGCGTCGTCGACGAGTACGCGACCCGGATGCCCGTGTACGAGGTGTCCATCGGCGACTACGTCCTGGCCGGCGGCGAGGCCGCCGTACTCGTCGTCACCGAGGCCGTGGCCCGGCTGCTGCCCGGCGTGCTCGGCAACGCCGAGTCCCACCGGGACGACTCCTTCGCCCCCGGCGCCATGGCCGGCCTCCTGGAAGGCCCCGTCCACACCAAGCCGCCGCTGTGGCGCGGACGCGGCATCCCGGACGTGCTGCTCAGCGGCCACCACGGGAAGATCGCCCGCTGGCGCCGCGACGAGGCCCTGCGCCGCACCACGGCCAACCGGCCCGACCTGATCGAACGGTGCGATCCCGCCGCCTTCGACAAGAAGGACCGCGAGATGCTCTCCATCCTGGGCTGGCAGCCCGACCCGGACGGGGAACCGTACGGCCGATTTTGGCGCAGGACCCCGGGCATGGAAGAATAGGCGGCTGTTGTGCGTCCGTCCGGAGCGCGCCCCTGCCACAGGGGGAGACGACGTCCGTCCCGACCCGCACGACCCTGATTCCGAAACACCTAGTTTCCGTTGATGACCTGTGGCATCAGCGAAGAAAGCAGACGAAATGTCTCACCTGCTCGACTCCGTCGACGCCGCGTCGCTGCGCAGCGACGTCCCGGCCTTCCGCCCCGGCGACACCGTCAACGTCCACGTGCGCGTCATCGAGGGCAACCGCTCCCGTGTGCAGCAGTTCAAGGGCGTAGTCATCCGCCGCCAGGGCGCCGGCGTGCGCGAGACCTTCACGGTCCGCAAGGTCTCCTTCTCCGTCGGCGTCGAGCGCACCTTCCCGGTGCACACCCCGATCGTGGAGAAGATCGAGCTCGTCACCCGCGGTGACGTCCGCCGCGCCAAGCTGTACTACCTGCGCGAGCTGCGCGGCAAGGCCGCGAAGATCAAGGAGAAGCGCGACAGCTGAGCGCCCTCCGAGGTCCGCGCCGGGGCCGGATAGCATCTGGCCCCGATGGACATCGAAACACAGCACACGGAGCGCGACCGCTCCTCCCGCCCTTCCGACTCCGAGCAGCCCTCGGACCCGGAGGGCCCGGAGGGACGGTCGCGTTCCGCGTTGGCGGGGCGGATCAGGGACTGGGTGCCGGGCGGCCGGATCACCGTGGTCCTGCTGGCCCTCCTGCTGATCCTGCTGCTGGTCAGCACCTTCGTGCTGCAACCGTTCCAGATCCCCAGCGGATCGATGGAGCGCGGATTGAGGATCGGCGACCGGGTTCTCGTAAACAAGTTGGCGTACCGTTTCGACCGTCGGCCGCAGCGGGGCGACATCGTCGTCTTCGACGGCACCGGGAGCTTCGGGCGCGGCGACTACATCAAACGCGTGGTGGGTGTGGGCGGGGACCACGTGGTGTGCTGCGACGAGGAGGGGAGGGTCCGGGTGAACGGGCAGTCGGTCGACGAGTCGGCGTTCCTGTACCCCGGCGACCGCCCGTCCACGGTCCCCTTCGACGTCGTCGTCCCCGACGGCACCCTCTTCGTCCTCGGCGACCACCGGGCCGACTCCAGCGACTCCCGCGACCACCTGGGCTCCCCGGGGGGCGGGATGGTCCCGCTGGACGACGTGATCGGCCGCGCCGACTGGATCGTCTGGCCCTTCGGCCACGCCACCCGGCTGGAGCGTCCCGACGCCTACGCGCGCGTGCCGGACGCGGAGGCCGACGCCGGGGCCGCATCCGGGGCCGGGGCCGCGCGCGACGAGGACGCCGATGGGTAGCCGGGGCAAGCCGCGAGGAGCGCCCAGCAGCCCCACGGAGAACCTGCTGCCGACCGGCTCGCGGCGCACCGCCGCACCGTCCGGCGGCCGCTCCCGCGCCGAACGCCGCAAGCTCCAGCGCAAGGTCAAACGACGGCGCAGACGCGGCGCCGTCAAGGAGATCCCGCTCCTCATCGGCGTCGCGGTCCTCATAGCGCTGGTGCTCAAGACCTTTCTCGTGCAGGCCTTCGTGATCCCCTCGGGCTCCATGGAGCAGACCATCCGGATCGGGGACCGGGTCCTGGTGGACAAGCTCACCCCGTGGTTCGGCTCCGAGCCGCAGCGCGGCGACGTCGTCGTCTTCCGCGACCCGGGCGGCTGGCTCCAGGGCGAGCAGACCACGAAGAAGGACGACCCCGTCGTCGTCAAACAGGTCAAGGAAGGTCTCGCCTTCATCGGACTGCTGCCGTCCGACGACGAGAAGGACCTCATCAAGCGGGTCGTCGGCGTGGGCGGTGACCACGTCAAGTGCTGCGACAAACAGGGACGCGTCACCGTCAACGGCGTTCCCCTGGACGAGGACTACCTGTACCCCGGCGACGTCCCCTCCCGGACGCCGTTCGACGTCACCGTTCCCGAGGGGCGGCTGTGGGTGATGGGCGACCACCGGTCCAACTCCGCCGACTCCCGCGCCCACCAGGAGACCGACTTCGGCACGGTGTCCCAGGACGAGGTGGTGGGACGGGCCATGGTGATCGCGTGGCCGTTCGGTCACTGGACCACCCTGGACGAACCGGAAACGTACGCGTCCGTGGCCGACGCGGCCTCCGGTTCGACCGCCGCTCCCGAGCTGTCGCATAGGGTTGCCCCCTACGATCCGAACGCGATGATTGAACTCCCGACCCCTGCGGAACTCCCGCTCGTTATGGGAGTGGTGGGCCTGCGCCGTTTCCGGGGCAGGCGGCGGCAGAGAGTAAGGAGTTGGCGTGGGGGATGTGGCGGTTGGCGCACGGTCCGGTCACGACGGCGAGGAGAACCGCGGACGCCCCGAGGAGAGCTCCGGTCCGGCCGCGGTCGGCGCCCCGGCCTCCGGGTACGGCTCCGGGACCGAGGACGGCAGGGTGACGAACGGACAGCACGGCCAGGGCGGACACAACGGCGGGACGGAGGACGAGGGGGTCGGCGGGACGCCGCCCGCGACACCTCCCGCGGCCAAGAAGCAGCGCTCCTTCTGGAAGGAACTGCCGATCCTGATCGGCATCGCGCTGGTCCTCGCCCTGCTGATCAAGACGTTCCTGGTACAGGCGTTCTCCATCCCCTCGTCCTCGATGGAGAACACCCTTCAGATCGGTGACCGCGTCCTGGTCGACAAGCTGACCCCCTGGTTCGGCTCCGAGCCCGAGCGCGGCGAGGTCGTCGTCTTCCACGACCCGGACGACTGGCTGGCGGGCGAGCCGACACCCGACCCGAACGCCCTGCAAACGGTCCTCAGCTGGATCGGCCTGATGCCGTCCGCCGACGAGAAGGACCTGATCAAGCGGGTCATCGGCGTCGCCGGCGACACGGTCGAGTGCAACAAGACGGGCCCGCTCAAGGTCAACGGCAAGGCGCTGAACGAGCCGTACGTCTACCCGGGCAACACGCCGTGCTCGGACGACGACCAGGGCGGACGGTTCAAGGTCACGGTGCCCGACGGCAAGATCTGGGTCATGGGCGACCACCGGCAGAACTCCCGGGACTCCCGCTACAACCAGTCGGACAAGAACGGCGGCATGGTCCCGGTGGACCAGGTCGTCGGCCGCGCCATCGTGGTCGCCTGGCCGATGAACCGCTGGAGCACCCTGCCGGTCCCCGACACCTTCGGCCAGGACGGCTTGCAGGACCAGCCCTCGGCCGCCGCCGCGCTGTCGGTCGCGCCGCAGGGCCTGGCCGTGGCCGGTGTGGTCCCGGTCGTCTGGTGGCGCCGTCGCCGCTCCGCTCCGGCCGAGACGCGCTGAGCCTGCTGGATCCCGCCCGATCCCGCCGGTCACGCTGGGTCGAGCCGGATCCCGCCGAGGCTCCAAGAGCCCCCTTCCGGCCCCCGGGAGGGGGCTGCCCCGTTGGCGTACCGCCGGGTAAGGTGCCGCTCCATGGGTGGCGAGAGCACGACACGTACGGTCCCGCGCGGCGGCGGAACGACCAGGAGTCCGAGGGGCAGCCGGACCGGGCAGCGGCTGTCCGGCATCGCGGTGGCGCTGGGCCTGGTGCTGTTCCTCGGCGGATTCGGCTGGGGAGCGGTGGTCTACCGGCCCTACACCGTGCCGACCAGTTCCATGACGCCGACGATCGACGCCGGCGACCGGGTCCTGGCGCAGCGCATCGACGGCGCCGACGTCCGCCGCGGTGACGTCGTCGTGTTCAAGGACGCGACCTGGGCCAACGCCCCGATGGTCAAGCGGGTCGTCGCCGTCGGCGGGGACACCGTCTCCTGCTGCCAGAAGGGCAAGCTGACGGTCAACGGCAAGGTGATCGACGAGCCGTACCTGCCCGCCGGGACGCCGGCCGAGATCAGCGACTTCCAGACCGTGACCGTCCCGGAGGGCCGCCTGTTCCTGCTGGGCGACGAGCGCGACAACTCCGTGGACTCCACCGCCCACCTCACCGACACGGCCCGCGGCACCGTCTCGCGCGGCGCGGTGGACGCCCGCGTGGACGCCGTGGCCTGGCCGCTGAACGGCATGCTGGAGCGGCCCACCGGCTTCGAGGCGCTGGGCGACCTCTCCTCGCCGGGGCCGCTGCGGACCGTCGTCGCGGTGGTGATCGCCGGAGCCGTGCTGATCCTGGGCGGCGCGGCCTACGGTCCGCTCGCCAAGCGGGCCGGGGCGTCCCGGGCCCGAAAGGGAGCGGAGCCGACCGGTGGCCGCTGAGGCGACCCCGGCGGGGCGGGACACCTACGAGGGCGGACTGCGCCGGGTCGCCCGGGTCGTGCTGCTCGACCCCGAGGACCGCATCCTGCTGCTGCACGGCCACGAACCGGACGATCCGGCCGACGACTGGTGGTTCACCCCCGGTGGCGGTGTGGAGGGCGACGAGACGCGTGCGCAGGCCGCCCGGCGCGAGCTGCTGGAGGAGACCGGCATCGCCGACGTCGCACTCGGCCCGGTGCTGTGGCGGCGCAGGTGCTCCTTCCCCTTCGCGGGCCGCCGCTGGGACCAGGACGAGTGGTACTACCTGGCCCGCACCGACCGGACCGCGACCGAGGCGGTCGGCCCCGGCCTCACCGAACTGGAGCGGCGCAGCGTCGCCGGAGCGCGCTGGTGGACGTGTGAGGAACTGACCCGGGCACGTGAGACGGTGTATCCGACCAGACTCGCCGAGCTGCTGCGCACGCTGCTCGACGAAGGTCCCCCGGCCGGGCCGGTGACCCTGGACACGGAAATCGTCTAGGGGCGCGCAGGGCTGGCGCACAATGGGGGGACCGTACGGCTGAAGGGGAACATGCCATGAGCGCCGAGGACCTCGAGAAGTACGAGACCGAGATGGAGCTCAAGCTCTACCGGGAGTACCGCGATGTCGTCGGTCTGTTCAAATACGTGATCGAGACCGAGCGGCGTTTCTACCTCACCAACGACTACGAGATGCAGGTGCACTCGGTGCAGGGCGAGGTGTTCTTCGAGGTCTCCATGGCCGATGCCTGGGTGTGGGACATGTACCGGCCGGCCCGGTTCGTCAAGCAGGTGAGGGTGTTGACGTTCAAGGACGTGAACATCGAGGAGCTGAACAAGAGCGACCTGGAGCTGCCCGGCGGGTGACGGAGTTTTCCACAACCGGTGAGTAGTTCACCGTGAGTGACGGACTCGCTCCGTCTGCGTGATCGTTGGTGCCGGAGGTGGTGCCGACATGAACGCACGAGGTGCGATGGGCAAGTACGGCGAGACACTCGCCGTCCGCCGGCTGACCGGGGCCGGGCTGACCGTCCTGGAGCGCAACTGGCGCTGTGGCAGGACCGGCGAGATCGACATCGTGGCCAGGGACGGAGACGTCCTGGTCGTCTGCGAGGTCAAGACGCGCCGGGGCGGCTCCTTCCAGCACCCGATGGCCGCCGTGACCCCGGACAAGGCCGACCGGCTGCGGCGCCTCGCGGAGCGCTGGATCCAGACCCACGGAGGAGCTCCGCCCGGTGGGGTCCGCATCGACCTGGTCGGCGTGCTCCTCCCGCAGCGCGGCGCCCCCGTGGTCGAGCACGCCCGGGGGGTGGCGTGATGGGGTTCGCGCGTACGTGTTCGGTAGCGCTCGTCGGCGTCGAGGGCGTGGTGGTCGAGGTCCAGGCCGACCTGGAACCGGGCGTGGCGGCGTTCACGCTGGTGGGGCTGCCGGACAAGAGCCTCACGGAGAGCCGGGACCGGGTACGGGCCGCGGTGGTGAACTCGGGCGCGGAGTGGCCCCAGAAGAAGCTGACGGTGGGCCTCAGCCCGGCCTCGGTGCCCAAGAGCGGCAGCGGCTTCGACCTGGCCGTCGCGGCGAGCGTCCTGGGCGCGGCCGAGCGGATCGACCCGCGGGTGCTCGCCGACATCGTGATGATCGGGGAGCTGGGCCTGGACGGGCGGGTGCGGCCGGTGCGCGGCATCCTGCCCGCGGTACTGGCCGCGGCCGACGCCGGATACGAACAGGTGGTCGTGCCGGAGTGCGCCGCGGCCGAGGCGTCGCTGGTGCCGGGCGTGTCGGTGCTCGGCGTCCGCAGCCTGCGGCAGTTGATCGCCGTCCTCGCCGACGAACCCGTGCCGGAGGAGGAGCAGGAGGACCAGCAGGGCCGCCCCGACCCGCTCCTGGCCGGTCTGCGCATGCCCGGCACGGGCGCGGCCACCGGCATGCACAGCATGGGAGCGGCCCAGTACGACCACGGCCACGACCTCGCCGACGTCGTCGGCCAGGAGTCGGCGCGCACGGCCGTGGAGGTCGCCGCGGCCGGCCGCCACCACCTGTTCCTGGAGGGACCGCCCGGCGCGGGCAAGACCATGCTCGCCGAACGGCTGCCCGCCATCCTGCCCCAGCTCTGCCGGACGGAGTCCCTTGAGGTCACCGCCGTGCACTCGGTGGCGGGACTGCTGCCGCCGGGCAAGCCCCTGATCGACGTGGCTCCCTACTGCGCCCCGCACCACTCCGCCACGATGCAGGCCCTCGTCGGGGGCGGCCCCGGCGTCGCCCGGCCGGGAGCGGTGTCGCTGGCACACCGAGGCGTCCTCTTCCTGGACGAGACCCCCGAGTTCAGCAGCCACGCGCTGGACGCCCTGCGCCAGCCGCTGGAGGCCGGGCACGTCGTCATCGCACGCAGCGCGGGTGTGGTGCGCTTCCCGGCGCGGTTCCTGATGGTGCTGGCCGCCAACCCCTGCCCCTGCGGGCGGTTCTCCCAGACCGACGAGTTGTGCGAGTGTCCGCCCTCGGCGATCCGCCGCTACCAGGCCAGGCTGTCCGGGCCGTTGCTCGACCGGGTCGACCTGCGGGTCGAGGTGGACCGCGTCACGCGCAGCCAGCTGGCCGGGGACGGCCCCCGGGGCGACGCCACGGCGACCGTCGCCGACCGGGTGCGCGCGGCCGGGGAGCGGGCGGCCGCACGCCTCGCGGGTTCCCCGTGGCGGTCGAACAGCGAGGTGCCCGGCCGGGAGCTGCGCAGTCGCTGGCGCGCCGCGTCCGGTGCCCTGGAGGAGGCGGAGCGCAGCCTGGAACGCGGTGTGCTCACCGCCCGCGGACTCGACCGGGTCCTGCGCGTCGCCTGGACCGTCGCGGACCTCGTCGGCCACGACCGCCCCGACGCACGGGACGTCGCCCTGGCACTGCAATTGCGCACGGGAGTCCCACGGGGCGTGCCGATGGCCTTGGGAGCACTGACGTGAACGGGGAGACGCCGCGGAACGAGGACGCCGCTGTGGGTGGGGAGACCGCGACCCCGGAGAACGCCGCCAAAAGTGGGAACGCGGCGCCGCCGCCGACGGACGAGGCCCTCTTCCACGACGACGCCGTGTTCCTCGGTCACGTCGGGCCGTCCGAGGGAGCGTCCCTCGGTCACGGCGGGCCGTCCGAAAGGGAGGCGGGGACGCGTGCTGTGGCCGGGGACGGTTCCGGTGTCGTGGACGGGATCGCTGCCGGCGGCGGTGTCGTCGTGGCGCGGGACGCCGTGGGCGCGGGTGCCGGCGGGGGATGGGCGCCGGGTGACCGACCGGTGGACGGTGAGTTGCTCGGGCGGGTCTTCCTTGCCCGGGTGCTCGAGCCCGGGGACGAGACGGGCGGTCGGTGGGTGCGGGAGCGCGGAGTCCTGGAGGTGGTGCGGCGCCTGCGGGAGGGCGGGCGAGCCCTGCCGGGGGTGAGCGAGAAGCGGTGGGCCGGGCTGTGCGCTCGCGCGGACCGGGCCGACCCCCGCCGCGACCTGGCCGTCGCCCGGTCCGCGGGGGCGCGGTTCGTGATCCCCGGGACCGCGGAGTGGCCGGGTCAGCTCGACGACCTCGGCGACGCCCGGCCGCTGGGGCTCTGGGTGCGGGGCGGGCCCAGCCTGCGCATGTGGGCGCTCAGGTCGGTCGCCGTCGTCGGCGCCCGCGCCTGCACCGAGTACGGCGCCCACATGGCCACCACCCTCGCCGCCGGCCTGGCCGAGCGGGGCTGGGTCGTGGTGTCCGGCGGCGCCTACGGGATCGACGGCGCCGCCCACCGCGGTGCCCTCGGGGCCGGCGGCGCCACCGCGGCGGTCCTCGCCTGCGGGGTCGACCGCCCCTACCCTCCGGGGCACACCGCGCTGATCACCAGGATCGCCGAGCAGGGCCTGGTCGTCGGCGAGCTGCCGCCGGGCGACCATCCGACGCCGAGCAGATTCATCCTGCGCAACCGGGTCATCGCCGCGCTCACCCGGGGCACCGTGGTCGTCGAGGCCGCCTATCGCAGCGGTTCGCTGGTGACCGCCCGAGCGGCCCGGCGGCTGGGCCGGCACGTGATGGGCGTGCCCGGACCGGCGACCAGCGCCCTCTCCGCAGGGGTGCACGAGCTGCTGCGCGGGGACGCGGTGCTCGTCGGCGACGCCGCGGAGGTGGTCGAACTGGTGGGCGACATGGGTGAGCTGCCTCCGGAGCGGCGCGGACCCGTCCTGCCCACCGATCTCCTGGAGCCCCGGACCCGTCATGTGCTGTCCGGTCTCCCCGGGCGGGGAACGGCGACGGCGGCGGAGGTGGCACGCCGCGCCCAGACCACCGAGGACGACGCGATCGCGAGGCTGTACGAGCTTCGAGCACTCGGTTACGTCGAACGACACGGCGACGGCTGGAAGTTGACACGCCAGGCGATGATCTCGGTTCGCGGCGGTCGCAGCCCGTGCTGACGCACCGTGTTCGGCCGTCCGGGGGAACCCCGACGCCCGTGGGGATTCTGGCAGTTGAGGTATTCGAGTGATCACCCAGAGCGATCATCGTCCCCCCTGTAGAGCGTTCGGCGGAACGTATCTGCGTAGGGTCACCGCCCCCTCCTTCGCACACCGCGACGGTCCAGTCACGCTACGCTCACGATGACCCCCCACGCAGACGGCCGACAGCAGGCGACAACCAGAAGGCAGACCGGCGGCCTCAGGCAGATCCACATCACGGCAGAACGGCACTAGGCGACGAATGCCCCAGCACACCTCCGGGTCCGACCGGGCGGCGAGCCCCCCAGCCGCCCGCGACGGTGGCAGCGTGCGACCGTCCGCCCCCTCGACGCTCGACGAGCTGTGGCGGTCGTACAAGGCGACCGGCGACGAGCGGCTGCGGGAACAGCTGATCCTGCACTACTCGCCCCTGGTGAAGTACGTGGCGGGCCGCGTCAGCGTGGGGCTGCCGTCCAACGTCGAGCAGGCCGACTTCGTCTCCTCCGGGGTGTTCGGGCTGATCGACGCCATCGAGAAGTTCGACGTCGACCGGGAGATCAAGTTCGAGACGTACGCGATCACCCGGATCCGGGGCGCGATGATCGACGAACTGCGCGCCCTGGACTGGATCCCGCGCTCGGTGCGGCAGAAGGCGCGCAACGTCGAGCGTGCCTACGCGACGCTGGAGGCACGCCTGCGCCGCACCCCCTCGGAGAGCGAGGTCGCCGTGGAGATGGGGATCGCGGTGGAGGACCTCCACGCGGTCTTCAGTCAGCTGTCGCTGGCCAACGTGGTGGCCCTGGAGGAGCTGCTGCACGCGGGCGGCGAGGGCGGCGGCCGGCTGAGTCTGATGGACACGCTGGAGGACACCGCCGCCGACAACCCGGTGGAGGTCGCCGAGGACCGGGAGCTGCGACGGCTCCTGGCCCGGGCGATCAACACCCTGCCGGAGCGGGAGAAGACCGTGGTCACGCTGTACTACTACGAGGGCCTCACGCTCGCCGAGATCGGGAACGTGCTGGGTGTGACCGAGAGCAGGGTCAGTCAGATCCACACCAAGTCGGTGCTGCAACTGCGCGCCAAGCTGGCGGGTTTCGGCCGCTGACCTGGGCCCGAGGCAGGGAAACGACGTCGCCGGTGACCCGGTCGGAGGACGTGCGGCCGGGCGGACGACTCCCGTACGGGATGCCGCGTCCGTAAAGTGGTGACGTGCCAAGGATTCGAGCGGCCTCCGTGGCCGAGCACCGGTCGATGCAGCGTGCCGCCCTGCTGGACGCGGCACGCTCCCTGCTGTCCGACGGCGGCACGGAGGCGCTGACCTTCCCCGCCCTCGCCGAACGGACGGGCCTTGCCCGGTCGTCCGTCTACGAGTACTTCCGGTCGCGGGCCGCGGTGGTCGAGGAGCTGTGCGCCGTCGACTTCCCCGTCTGGGCGGCGGAGGTCGAGACCGCGATGGAGCGCGAGACGGCCCCCGAGGCCAAGGTCGAGGCGTATGTGCGCACCCAGCTCGACCTGGTCGGGGACCGGCGGCACCGCGCGGTCGTGGCCATTTCCGCGAGCGAGCTGGACGCCGGCGCCCGGGAGAAGATCCGCGCGGCGCACGGCGGACTGGTCGCGATGATCGTCGAGGCGCTCGGCGAGATGGGGCACACCCAGCCGCGGCTGGCGGCGATGCTCCTCCAGGGCGTCGTCGACGCGGCCGTACGACGGATCGAACTGGGCGCGGCGGAGGAACCGACCGCGATCACGGAGGCGGCGGTCTCCATGGCGCTGCGCGGCGTGCGGGGCTGATCTCCGCACGGCCGGGCAATGGCACCCCCAGGACCGGCAGCAGCCTCGACGGACCCGCGTTCAGCAGCCACGGCGGGAGCAGGGACAGCGGGTTCAGATAGACCTCGCCCCGCAGCAGACCCCAGTGCAGACAGGCCGTGCAGTGCGGGCCCGTCTGCTCCACCGTGCCGAGCAGCTCCCCGGCGGTGACCTCGTCACCCTTGCGCACGGCCGCCTCGACGGGGGCGTACGTCGTCCGCAGGGGTGGTTCGCCCGTCCCCGTCAACTCCACCGAGACCACACCCCGGCCCGCGACCGGCCCCGCGAACGACACCCGCCCCGCGGCCACCGCCCGCACCGGCGCCCCGCCGTCCGCGGCGAGGTCCACGCCGCGGTGCCCCGGACCGTACGGGGTCGCCGGGGGCTCCCAGCCCCGCAGGACCACGGGCCGCGTGCCGACCGGCCAGCCCCGGGCCACGGCCGGCACCATCGGGTCCACCGCCCCCGCTTCCCCCGCCGCCTCCGCTGGGTCCGGCAGGGCCCGTACCGCCGTCGCCGGGGCCGGGCGCGGCCGCCCCGCGCCCGGCCCGGCCAGGACGGTCAGGACGACCGACAGCACTGCCACCCGGGCACACGCACCCACCCATCGCCTCGTTCGCATGCGAGCACCGTCCCGCACCGGGACCCGTCGCCGCCCGGCCCTGTGGACCGCGCCCCGGTTGTGGACAGCCGCGTCACCCGGTGCCCCGCGGGTCCCGTACACTTCTGGTGGCGATCCGGGTCACCGGGTCGACTTCGCACGCCCCGACACGAAGCCCGCAAAGGCTCGTGTCAGCGCCCCTCGGTCCCTAGTGGCAGGCGCATCGCGGGCGTCAGGCGCGGGAGCCGTCCGGCTCGCGCGGCACAACCGAGAAACTCAAGGAGATACGGCCATGGCCGTCGTCACGATGCGGGAGCTGCTGGAAAGCGGCGTCCACTTCGGTCACCAGACCCGCCGTTGGAACCCGAAGATGAAGCGCTTCATCTTCACCGAGCGCAACGGCATCTACATCATCGACCTGCTCCAGTCGCTGTCGTACATCGACCGCGCCTACGAGTTCGTCAAGGAGACCGTCGCCCACGGCGGCACGGTCATGTTCGTCGGCACGAAGAAGCAGGCGCAGGAGGCCATCGCCGAGCAGGCCACCCGCGTCGGCATGCCCTACGTCAACCAGCGCTGGCTGGGCGGCATGCTCACCAACTTCTCGACCGTCTACAAGCGCCTGCAGCGCCTCAAGGAGCTCGAGCAGATCGACTTCGAGGACGTGGCCGCCTCCGGCCTCACCAAGAAGGAGCTGCTGGTCCTCTCCCGCGAGAAGGCCAAGCTGGAGAAGACCCTCGGCGGTATCCGCGAGATGTCCAAGGTGCCCAGCGCCGTCTGGATCGTGGACACCAAGAAGGAGCACATCGCGGTCGGCGAGGCCCGGAAGCTCAACATCCCGGTCGTCGCCATCCTCGACACCAACTGCGACCCCGACGAGGTCGACTACAAGATCCCGGGCAACGACGACGCGATCCGCTCCGTCACCCTGCTCACCCGCGTGATCGCCGACGCCGTCGCCGAGGGCCTCATCGCCCGCTCCGGTGCCGCCGGCGGTGCCAAGGGCGAGAAGGCCGCCGGCGAGCCGCTCGCCGAGTGGGAGCGCGACCTGCTCGAGGGCGAGAAGGCCGAGAAGAAGGACGACGCCGAGGCCGCCGAGAAGCCCGCCGAGGCTCCGGCTGCCGAGGAGGCGCCCGCCGAGGCCGAGGCCCCCGCCGCCGAGGAGACGCCTGCCGAGACCCCGGCCGCCCCGGCCGCGGACGCCGAGCAGGCCTGACCCCTCACCACCTTCGGGTGCCGGACGGCGGGGGCCGCACAGCCCCCGCCGTCCGGCCCGTAGATCTTCAGACTTCGAGAGAGATTCCGAGATCATGGCGAACTACACCGCCGCCGACGTCAAGAAGCTCCGCGAGCTCACCGGCGCCGGCATGATGGACTGCAAGAAGGCGCTGGACGAGGCCGAGGGCAACGTCGAGAAGGCCGTCGAGGCGCTCCGCATCAAGGGCCAGAAGGGCGTCGCCAAGCGCGAGGGCCGCTCTGCCGAGAACGGCGCCGTCGTCTCGATCATCGCCGACGACAACACCTCGGGTGTCCTCGTCGAGCTGAAGTGCGAGACGGACTTCGTCGCCAAGGGCGAGAAGTTCCAGACCGTCGCCAAGACCATCGCCGCGCACGTCGCCAAGGCCGCCCCGGCCGACCTCGAGGCCCTGCTGGCCTCCGAGATCGAGCCCGGCAAGACCGTCCAGGCGTACGTGGACGAGGCCAACGCCAACCTCGGCGAGAAGATCGTCCTGGACCGCTTCGCGCAGTTCTCCGGCGGCTTCGTGACCGCGTACATGCACCGCACGATGCCCGACCTGCCCCCGCAGATCGGTGTCCTCGTCGAGCTGGACAAGCCCAACGCCGAGATCGCCAAGGGCGTCGCCCAGCACATCGCCGCCTTCGCGCCGAAGTACCTCTCCAAGGAGGACGTCCCGGCCGAGGTCGTCGAGTCCGAGCGCCGCGTCGCCGAGGAGACCACCCGCGCCGAGGGCAAGCCCGAGGCCGCCCTGCCGAAGATCGTCGAGGGTCGCCTCAACGGCTTCTTCAAGGACGCCACCCTGCTCGGCCAGCCCTACGCCCTGGACAACAAGAAGTCCGTCCAGAAGGTGCTGGAAGAGGCCGGTGTCAGCCTGAAGCGCTTCTCGCGCATCAAGGTCGGCATCTGAGTCCGTACCGCGACGGACGTGCGACCCCGGTAGGGTCGACAGCAGTCGTCGGCGCCGTTCGCGTATGCCGTTGCGTACGCGCGCGTGGCGGCCGACGACAGCAGATCTGACGAGGAGGCCATTGCCGCGTATGGGATGCGAAACACGCCCCCACCGGCAGTGGCCTTCTTCGTGTGTGTGACCCACGTAAAAGAGGCGAGAT
The DNA here is from genome assembly GCF_044765285.1 of Streptomyces sp. NPDC102490. Lineage (NCBI taxonomy): Bacteria > Bacillati > Actinomycetota > Actinomycetes > Kitasatosporales > Streptomycetaceae > Streptomyces > Streptomyces sp. NPDC102490. Next base: position 111,080 of record NZ_JBIWJU010000014.1, on the reverse strand, counting down.
CTCCATGACCACCAAGGCCGAGAAGAGCGACGACGGCAAAGTACGCGGCCGCTTCATGCTGAAGCTGTCCGGAGAGGCCTTCTCCGGCGGTGGGGGCCTGGGCGTCGACCCCGACGTGGTGCACGCCATCGCCCGCGAGATCGCGGCCGTCGTCCGGGACGGCGCGCAGATCGCGATCGTCATCGGCGGCGGCAACTTCTTCCGCGGCGCCGAACTGCAGGTGCGCGGCATGGACCGCGCCCGCTCCGACTACATGGGCATGCTCGGCACCGTGATGAACTGCCTGGCCCTCCAGGACTTCCTGGAGAAGGAGGGCGTCGACTGCCGCGTGCAGACCGCCATCACCATGGGCCAGGTCGCCGAGCCCTACATCCCGCTGCGCGCCGTGCGCCACCTGGAGAAGGGCCGCGTGGTCATCTTCGGCGCCGGTATGGGCATGCCGTACTTCTCCACCGACACCACCGCCGCCCAGCGCGCCCTCGAGATCGACGCCGAGGCCCTGCTCATGGGCAAGAACGGCGTGGACGGGGTCTACGACTCCGACCCGAAGACCAACCCGGACGCCGTGAAGTTCGACGCGCTCGGCTACGGCGAGGTCATCACCCGGGACCTCAAGGTCGCCGACGCCACCGCCGTCACGCTCTGCCGCGACAACAGCCTCCCGATCGTGGTCTTCGAGCTGTTGAAGGAGGGCAATATCGCCCGCGCCGTCAAGGGTGAGAAGATCGGCACGCTCGTGGGTGACCAGGGCAGCCGGGACTGACCGGAGAACACCCCCGTCCGCGGACACCACCTGTCCGGGGGACGGACGGGGCGGGACCGGGCCGGGGGATGGACAATGTCCCGCCGGTCGGGAACCGTGCAGGAAGAACGCGACGCAGCCGGCCGCTGCCCGCAGGGGAACCGCAGCCGGGCCTACTCAAGACACGCAGGAGCAAGTGGTGATCGAAGAGACCCTCCTCGAGGCCGAGGAGAAGATGGAGAAGGCCGTCGTGGTCGCCAAGGAGGACTTCGCCGCGATCCGCACCGGCCGTGCGCACCCGGCGATGTTCAACAAGATCGTGGCGGAGTACTACGGCGCGCCGACGCCGATCAACCAGCTGGCCTCGTTCTCCGTGCCCGAGCCGCGCATGGCCGTGGTGACGCCCTTCGACAAGACGGCCCTGCGCAACATCGAGCAGGCGATCCGCGACTCCGACCTGGGCGTCAACCCGAGCAACGACGGCAACATCATCCGGGTGGTGTTCCCCGAGCTGACCGAGGAGCGCCGCCGGGAGTACATCAAGGTGGCCAAGAGCAAGGGCGAGGACGCCAAGGTCTCGATCCGCTCCGTGCGCCGCAAGGCCAAGGACGCCATCGACAAGATGGTCAAGGACGGCGAGGTCGGCGAGGACGAGGGCCGCCGTGCGGAGAAGGAGCTCGACGACACCACCGCCAAGTACGTCGCGCAGGTGGACGAGCTCCTGAAGCACAAGGAAGCGGAGCTGCTCGAGGTCTGATGAACGACTCTTCCTGGGGAGCGCCGCCACAAGCCGGGTACTGGGGGCCGTCCGACCAGGGACCCGTCCAGGGCGCCGGCCCGGCGGGTCCCGCGTACGATGCGCACTACGCGCAGCAGACTCGCCCCATGCCCATCGTGCCCGACGTACCCGAACACGGCGGAGACCAGGACGACGACCAGGGGACCGCTCGGCTGAGCGGTCCCTTGTTCCGGGACGAGCCGTTCCACGACCAGTCCGTTCGCGACGAGCCGTATCGCGACCCGAGCACGTCGGCGCAGCCGTATGCGGCGGTGCCGCGGAATCCGGAGCCCATGCCCGACGCCCCCCAGCCGGCGCCGTCCCAGCCGCCGCAGAAGAAGAGCGCGGGGCGCGACCTGGGTGCCGCGATAGGGGTCGGCGTCGGGCTCGGCGTGGTGATCATCGCGTCGTTGTTCGTCGTCAAGGCGGTCTTCGTCGGCGTCATCGCGGTCGCGGTCGTGGTGGGCCTGTGGGAGCTGACCAAGCGGCTGGAGGAGCGCAAGGGCATCAAGGCGCCCCTGGTGCCGCTCGCGATCGGCGGCGCCGCGATGGTGGTCGCCGGCTACGCGCGCGGCGCCGAGGGAGCCTGGGTCGCCATGGCGCTCACGGCGCTCGCGGTCCTGGTGTGGCGCATGACGGAGCCGCCCGAGGGGTACCTCAAGGACGTCACGGCGGGTCTGTTCGCCGCGTTCTACGTGCCGTTCCTGGCCACGTTCGTCGCCATGATGCTGGCGGCCGACGACGGCGCCTGGCGGGTGCTGGTCTTCCTGATACTGACGGTCGTCAGCGACACCGGGGCCTACGCCGTCGGCTGGCGCTTCGGCCGGAAGAAGCTCGCCCCGCGCATCAGCCCAGGCAAGACCCGCGAGGGCCTGCTGGGAGCGGTGGCGTTCGCGATGGCGGCGGGCGCGCTGTGCATGCAGTTCCTGATCGACGACGGCACCTGGTGGCAGGGCCTGCTCCTCGGCCTCGTGGTCGCGGTCAGCGCCACCCTGGGCGACCTCGGCGAGTCCATGATCAAACGGGACCTCGGCATCAAGGACATGGGCACCCTCCTGCCGGGCCACGGCGGCATCATGGACCGCCTGGACTCCCTGCTGCCGACGGCCCCGGTGGTGTGGCTACTGCTGGTGATCTTCGTGGGGTCGGGCTGAACCGGTCGATGCCCCCTTCAGGGCGGGTCTGACCTGCTGGTTCTCCGGAGAGGGGCCCGTTGTCCACAGGACGGCGGGTCCCTCTGCGTATGTCTGGGAGACCGCTAGGGGCATGCCTAACCGGGGAAACTGGCAGGCAAGAGACGAGAACGGGCCCCCTACTTGCGTTTTCAGCGCGGGGTAGGGGGCCTATTTCGTGGTGCTGGGCCGTCCTCGGGCTGCGGACTCACAGAGCCGCAAGGTTCTGTCTCATCGAACCTTGCCTGGTCTCACCGAGGTCGAAGCTTGACCAGCACCTTGTGAGTCAGGTGCGCACCCGCAGCTGCGCCTCAACCCGGCCCGTGACGGTTTGCCGCAGCCGTGTCAGAGGCCCCGGTTACCGTTGCCGGGTGAATGGATCAGAAGCGTCAGATGGCGTACCTGCCCGCCCCGGCGCGTTGCTGCCTCTCCTGGGTACCGACGCGGCGGTCGTCGCCTTCTTTGCCGGGGTCGCGGACCTCGATGCGACGAACCTGGCCGACTGCCTGTTGGAAGACGGGGTCCGGCTTGCCTCCGGCGCCCGGCTGGAGCAGTTCGCGCGGGCGGGTTCAGGGGACGCGTTCTGCTTCGTCGGCGAGGGTGGCGAGGAACGCCCGGTGGTGTACGTCAGCCTCGACGGCGAGGCCGGACTGTTCGCTCTTGGTCTGCCGGAACTGGTGCGGTTGTGTCTGGTGGCACCGTGGTGGCGGGATGCTCCCGGACGGACGGCTGGCGAACTCCAGAGGATCGTGGACGAGTACCGGGAGGACGTGCCCGACCTCGACCAGCGACGCGACCGTGCGGCCCAGGCCCTCGGTATCGACCCGGTCGGACTGCCTTCCGAGGCGACCGTCCTGGCCCGGCTATTGGAGCTCTCCCGTGGGCCGGTGGCCGAGGCCTGTCTCGTCGTAGGACACGGGGGCGAGCCACTCGATCCCCTCTTCGATGTCGCCCACAGGTGATCAAGGGGCCCACCGGGCGCGCAGTGGGTGCCTGGTCTGCCGACCTGACGTGCAGCCATCTCCTCAGCGATGAGCGGTCAAACTTCAGTGAGATCGGTCAAGGCTCAGGTGGGACGGGACACGCAATACGTCTGCGCGGTCGGGCCGCCTCAACGGTGTCGGGGGAACTTCCAACCGTTCTGGCGCAGCTTGTAGAGCACGAACACTCCACAGAGCACCCACGCGCCCAAGAAGGCCCACTTGAACCACGGAGGGCCGTCCCAGCGCTCTGCCAGTTGAACCGATGCCGCGTAATAGGGGGTCATTCCTTGCGTGTGCCCGGCTCCACAGGCAGGAATACCCGGTCTATGGCCTTCCTCGTGCGCTCCTGGCTCGATGACATCAGGCGCGCGTATACGCGCACCGTCAGCCCAGGGTCGGCGTGCCCCAGGTACTCACTTACGGCCTTGGTGCTCTCGTCGGCATCCCTGAGCACCGAGGCGTCGAGGTGCCTCAGAGCGTGCTGCCGTGCTCCCGAGGGGACTCGTACTTGCCGTCCGCCCCATCTCTGAGATCAGCCCGGCCGCCGCGGGAGCGGGCTTTCGGTCCGTGACGTTGAAGTCGCTGCGCCAGACGAGGCAGCCCGCGGTGTTCGTGAACAGCAGGCAGGCAGACACCACCTTCGGGCCGTCCGGCTTGCGCCAGGGCAGCGTGATCTCCCCCGGTTCGAAGCGCCGATGCGAGCCCGCAGGGCCTCAATGGCTTGTCCCGAATGAGCTGCACCTGCCCGGTCCACGCGGACTATGCCGCTCGCGAAGTCGACGGCGTCCTCGGCCAGGCCCATGATCTCGCCTTGACGAAGCCCGCACCCGGCACTCATGTCGACCATGGGCCGGTAACGCTGGGGGAGTGCTTCGCGGGCCGCATGAACCTGTTCGGGCAGCCACGGCACAACACGACGTTGCTCGGTCGGCCGGCCGGGCGGACGGCGCCAAGCACGGGTTGCGGAGGATTAGCCCGTCATCAACCGCCGCACTGAATACGGCCCGCACATCACCGTAAATGGTCCGTGCGTATCCGCCGCTCACAGCCGGGTCTTTCTCCAAGGCACGCAGGCGCGCGGTCGGCTCCACGGCTTTAGGCAGCCACATTGGGGCGAGCCTCTAGGGTCTTGGCCCCAACGTTGTGCTTAACGGGCAGGTCCACAGCCTGCCCGACTCGCCGGAAGCTTACGGGGCCAAGAGCACTCGCCCCAAAGCAGCTCCAGCCCAAAGCCCCTCCGCCGACCTTCGGTTTCTGCACTACGGGCGCTGAAGTGCTCCAAGATCCTGCTTCATGTCAGCGATAGCTGCTTTCATTCGACCATCGTCCGATTTGCGGTATCGTTCGTACAGGAATTTCGGCACTCTTGTTGCCTTGCTTCGCACTGTGAAGATGTCGTCCTGGATGTTTCGGCAGGCCTTAGCCAGGGCCCTTTGTTGCGAGGTAGACAGCTGACGCCCAGCCCACTCTAGCTCGCTGGAGATGCGAGCCTTAACTGCGGATCTGTCGGCAATAGTCTGTCTCTGTGAGTTGATAATTTCCCACGCGAGCGAAATGATCGCCAGCGACGGGACATACCAGCGCAGGATCAAGTTCGATGTGCTCGCATTGGCGAGCAGCCCATACAGTATGCCGAGGCACAGCCAGATAATAAGGCTGGTGGTGACTATGTTCTTCCAGCGTTGCCTCAAGCGCATGTCCCACGTTACATTCGATCGTTGGCATAGCAGAACTGCAACAGAGGGCGAGAAGTCCGACACGTCGGCGTAGTAGTCGGTGAGCTTGTTGGGATTCCCTTTGAAGCGTGCCGAAAATTCCCTGATTCTTTCAGGGTCAACCTTGTCCCCCCTCTCGCTCCATTCCATGTCGAAGACGTAAGTGTCGAAGTGCTCCTGCAACCTGGCCGCTTCTGAAGACCTTTGCTTGACAAGTGGAGCCAGAAGGAGGGTCGAAAGAATTGCCCACGCGAAGCTGATGACGAGTAAACCGGTATTCGTCCGCTGTAGACATGAAAACGCCGCGCCCGCGACGGCTATGAGCAGCGAAGGGGTGTAGCGGAGCCACTCGATCTTCTGCGCTGCGCGATGTGCGGCAATGACGGCAGTGTGTAACAGTAGGCCGCGCTCGTCTCTTTGTCTGTCATTGATTCCCATTGTCTCCCTCTACTGCTTATCCAGGCTTGAGAAACTGGATCCGTATACTTCAGTCCAAGCGTCTACAGCTTGAGCGTAGCGGCCGTCATTCTGCGCGGAAATCGCAAGGTGTGCCGTTCTTCTGCAGTTTTTCATCAGAGTTGAGACAGTTTCCCGCTGCCTGGCTGTGAGGTAATCTGATAGGTCACCCTGTTGGCCGGCTGGATCTTGTACGCTCAATCCGCTAGCGTATATCTCGTAGAATCTGATGGTCGCAACGGAATAGTCGTCGCCTAGCTTATCTGCTACTTCGGCTACCATTACCTCAAGATGGTAGGAGCGAAGTGTCCCTCCATTTTCGAAATTCCATTGCTTGATTCCTCGCGTGAACTTCGAGAGATCGATCTCGGCTGCATCACGGCGGTCGTTAAAGTATGAATTCTGTGTATCGGGGTAAGTCGTTGCCCAGCGTCCGGATCCCCCGGGAAAAAAGTAGCCGTTCTTCTCGTTCTTGATGCAGGGGAGAATATCAACAGGCACTTCTCCCGGAAAAGAAACGCTTACGACCTCGCGCAACCTCGAAAACCGTACAGCACCTCCTGGAAACTCGCGGAGGCGCTCTTCCAGATGGATCAAAAGCGACAGTGAGTCATCGGCGCTTGGTGAATCCGGGTCTGTGAATTCAAATATTACGTCGACATCGCTGCCTTGCCGAATTGCCGTCCCTCTTGCGTATGAGCCCATCAGACGGTAACCCGAGAATGTGTATTTCGGTGTGTTTGCGCGAGAAGACTGGGACATGTGTGTGGCGAATTCGCGCACGCGACTCATTGCGAACTGTAAATATGAGTCGGGGGGTGTGATTGATTCGTAGAAGCGGCAGAAAGTCAAACCGATTTGGATGTCCATGTCTGACTCGTTTCCCCCTGGCTCACGGTCGAGATAACGATACTGGATGTGGGCCTACTCAGTGGCAGAACTGAAAGACGTTCCACAACTCGCCTGCGGTCTACGCGGATACCTGGCAGGCCCTGCGGTAAGTGTCAAGCAGCGTGTGCTGCCCGGTCGAAGGGGTTTCCGTCCCCCACCCTGGCTAGATTGCCCCCTTGTGCGTTCTTCGTGTACCTGTCACACAGTTCAGAGGCGTGACGTGGGGGAGGGGAGCACTGCATGTCGGCGTTGGGTGGCTTTCCGGTGCGGCCGTCGGCCTGGGCCGTCGAGCGGTTTGGGCAACAGGCCGGTGCGCTTGCTGCTGCGGTTCCGGTGCAACTCGCCAACGCTCACGGGAAGGCTCATGCCGCGCACCTCGCAGCGGGTCTGAAGAAGCGCAGTCCGTACGGTCTCACCCTTGCAGGGGTGGTGCGCGAGAACCTGGCGGAGACGGCGCGGCAGCTGGGAGAGGCCGTACGAGACGTGCGCGGGTACGAGTATGCGGTCATCAACGATTACGCGCTCTTTCCGTTCCGGTACGCGGACAGGCCGAGGCCCCTGGATCGAGTTCGCCTGCCGGCCAACGCTTCGCCCACCCGGCACCGGCTGTTCCGGGCACACTGGCCGCAGCCTCCAGAAGGCCTGTTCGACGTAGATGAGGGCCTGGCGACCGAGGAGTACCTGGGGCTACACGAGGCGTTCGAGGATCTGGGAGCTTCCACCAGGCTGGTCTGCGTGTTCTTCACGGCCGACGTCGAAAACGGCATCCATGCCATCCACTGGGGAGACGCCCACCTCGAACCAGACCGCACCTTTACGTGGCCCTACAGGGAACGGTGGCCTTGGCTGACTGAGTTCTGGGCCGTCCCCGGGCCGTCCGAGGCCCGCCAACGCTGATAGTCGGCACCCACGGGTGACCACCCCCACCCCGCACCGGCCTGGGCCCCCGGAGTCGATCTGCGACACTGGTACAGCCATGCCAAATCCCGGAGAACTCACATTCGTCGTGCCGCGCGGAGTCAAGAAGCCGCCGCGGCACCTTGCCGATCTCACGCCTGCCGAGCGCAAGGAGGCGGTCGCCGCGATCGGTGAGAAGCCGTTCCGTGCGAAGCAGCTCTCGCAGCACTACTTCGCGCGGTACGCGCACGCCCCCGAGCAGTGGACCGACATCCCCGCCGGTTCGCGCGAGGGGCTGCGGGAGGCGTTGCTGCCCGAGCTGATGACGGTCGTGCGGCACCTGTCGACCGACCAGGGGACCACGCGCAAGACGCTGTGGAAGCTGTTCGACGGGACGCTGGTCGAGTCCGTGCTCATGCGCTACCCGGACCGGGTGACCATGTGCATCAGCTCCCAGGCCGGCTGCGGCATGAACTGCCCGTTCTGCGCCACCGGCCAGGCCGGCCTGGACCGGAACCTGTCGACCGCCGAGATCGTGCACCAGATCGTGGACGGCATGCGGGCGCTCAGGGACGGCGAGGTCCCCGGCGGCCCCGCGCGGCTCAGCAACATCGTGTTCATGGGCATGGGCGAGCCCCTCGCCAACTACAACCGGGTCGTGGGCGCCATCCGCCGGCTCACCGACCCCGAGCCCGACGGACTGGGGCTCTCGCAGCGCGGGATCACGCTCTCCACGGTCGGTCTCGTCCCCGCGATCCACCGCTTCACCGGTGAGGGCTTCAAGTGCCGTCTCGCCATCTCGCTGCACGCCCCCGACGACGAGCTGCGCGACACCCTCGTCCCCGTCAACACGCGGTGGAAGGTGCGCGAGGTGCTGGACGCCGGGTTCGAGTACGCGGCGAAGTCCGGGCGCCGGCTGTCCATCGAGTACGCGCTGATCCGGGACATCAACGACCAGGCGTGGCGCGGTGACCGGCTCGGGCGGCTGCTCAAGGGCAGGCCCGTGCACGTCAACCTCATTCCGCTCAACCCCACGCCCGGCTCCAAGTGGACCGCGTCCCGGCCCGAGGACGAGAAGGCGTTCGTCGAGGCGATCGCGGCGCACGGTGTGCCGGTGACGATCCGGGACACCCGTGGGCAGGAGATCGACGGGGCGTGTGGTCAGCTCGCCGCGAGCGAGCGGTAACCTGACCGGCGGAAGTCCGTCAGCACAGTCACATCTTCATATTCCGACAGGGGAGCGCCACAGCGCTGAGAGTGCGGCACCGGCCGCAGACCCTCCGAACCTGGCCCAGGTCATTCTGGGTAGGGAGATCGGTCACCACTCGAGCTGTTGCGCCCTGCCCGGGGCCCTCGCCAGGGTTCCGGGCGGGGCCGCGTCTTCTCCTGGTCACCCAGGAGGAATCCAGTGAGCATCACCAAGAAGGTCAGCGTCCTGGCCGTCGGCCTCGGCATGGTCGGCACCCTGGCCGCCTGCGGATCGTCGTCCGACGACACCGGCGGCAGCGGCTCCGGCGGCAAGACCGTGACCCTGGTCAGCCACGACTCGTGGGCCGCGTCCAAGGACGTCGTCGCCGCCTTCGAGAAGGAGTCGGGCTACAAGGTCAGGGTCCTGGAGGACGGCGACGCCGGGCAGGCCGTCAACAAGGCCATCCTCACCAAGGACAACCCGCAGGGCGATGTCTTCTTCGGCGTCGACAACACCCTGCTGTCCCGCGCCCTCGACAACGGCCTGTTCCAGCCGTACGAGGCCAAGGGCTCGGACCGGGTCCGGCCCGAGTACCGCGCCGACCAGGACAAGCACCGGGTCACTCCGGTCGACACCGGCGACATCTGCGTCAACTACGACAAGGCGTACTTCGACCGGCACGGGCTGACCCCGCCCACGTCCTTCGACGACCTGGCCGAGCCCGCGTACAAGGACCTCCTCGTCACCGAGAACGCGGGCAGTTCCTCGCCGGGCCTCGGCTTCCTGCTCGGTACCGCCGCCAAGTACGGCGACGATGGCTGGGAGGGTTACTGGAAGAAGCTCAAGGCGAACGGCGTCAAGGTCGTCGACAGCTGGGAGCAGGCGTACAACGAGGAGTTCTCCGGCTCGGCCGGCGGCAAGAAGGCCAAGGGCGACCGTCCGCTCGTCGTGTCCTACGCCTCCTCCCCGCCCGCCGAGGTCGTCTACGCCGACCCGCAGCCGGCCACCGCCCCCACGGGCGTCGCCGAGGGCACCTGCTTCCGGCAGGTCGAGTACGCGGGCCTGCTCAGCAACGCGAAGAACACCGAGGGCGGCAAGGCGCTCCTCGACTTCCTGCTGAGCAAGACCTTTCAGGAGGACATGCCGCTCAACATGTTCGTCTACCCGGTGCGGGAGGGCGCGCGGGTTCCCGAGGTGTTCTCGAAGTCCGGGCCGCAGGCGAAGGACCCGCAGACCCTCGACCCGGCGAAGATCGCCGACCACCGCGACCAGTGGGTCAAGTCGTGGACCTCGCTCGTACTGAAGTGAGTCACGGAGGCAAGCGGGCGGCGGCGCGGGCGCGGACCGTGCGGGGGAGCGCTGCCCGGCTCGGCCTCATGGCCGTGCCCGTCGCGTTCTTCGCGGTGTTCTTCGCCTACCCCGTTGCCGCCATCGTCGCGCGCGGCCTGGAGGTCGACGGGGTCTGGCGGCTCGGGCGGATCGGGGACGTGCTCGCGCAGTCCGACGTGCGGCACGTGCTGTGGTTCACCACCTGGCAGGCACTGGCGTCCACCGCGCTCACCCTGCTGATCGCGCTGCCCGGCGCGTACGTCTTCGCCCGCTTCGACTTCCCCGGCAAGCAGGTCCTGCGGGCCGCGGTGACCGTGCCCTTCGTGCTGCCGACGGTCGTCGTCGGTACGGCGTTCCTGGCACTGGTGGGGCGCGGCGGGCTGCTGGACGAGTTGTGGGGCGTGCGCCTGGACACCACGGTGTGGGCGATCCTGCTCGCGCACGTCTTCTTCAACTACGCCGTCGTCGTCCGCACCGTCGGCGGTCTCTGGGCGCAGCTCGACCCGCGGCAGGAGGAGGCCGCGCGGATGCTCGGCGCCTCGCGGCTGCGGGCCTGGCGGCAGGTCACGCTGCCCGCGCTCGCGCCCGCCGTGGCCGCCGCCGCGCTGATGGTCTTCCTGTTCACCTTCACCTCCTTCGGCGTCGTCCAGATCCTCGGCGGGCCCGCCTTCTCCACCCTGGAAGTGGAGATCTACCGGCAGACCTCCCAGGTCTTCGACCTGTCCACGGCCGCCGTGCTGACGCTGATCCAGTTCGCGGCCGTCGCCGCCGTCCTCGCCGTGCACGCCTGGACGGTGCGGCGGCGCGAGACGGCGCTACGGCTCGTGGACGCGGCCACGACCGCGCGCCGGCCGCGGGGAGCCGGGCAGTGGGCGCTGCTCGCCGGGGTCCTGGGCGTCATCGTCGTCCTGCTGGTGCTGCCGCTCGCGGTACTGGTCCAGCGGTCGCTGGGCGCCCCCGGCTTCGGCTACTACCGGGCACTGACCCGCGAGGACGGCGGCGCCTTCCTCGTCCCGCCGATCGAGGCGATCGGCAACTCCCTCCAGTACGCCGTCGCCGCCACCGGCATCGCCGTGGTGATCGGCGCGCTGGCCGCGACCGCGCTCACCCGGCGCGACGCGGGCCGCTTCGTGCGCGGGTTCGACGCGCTGCTGATGCTGCCGCTCGGAGTGTCGGCCGTGACGGTCGGGTTCGGGTTCCTGATCGCGCTGGACGAACCCCCGCTGGACCTCAGGTCCTCCTGGGTCCTGGTGCCGCTCGCGCAGGCGCTGGTGGGCGTCCCCTTCGTCGTACGGACCATGCTGCCGGTGCTGCGGGCGGTGGACGGGCGGCTGCGGGAGGCGGCGGCGGTGCTGGGCGCGTCGCCGTGGCGGGTCTGGCGCGAGGTGGATCTGCCGATGGTGCGGCGGGCGCTGCTGGTCGCGGCCGGGTTCGCGTTCGCGGTGTCGCTGGGGGAGTTCGGCGCGACCGTGTTCATCGCACGGCCCGACAACCCGACGCTGCCGGTCGCCGTGGCACGGCTGCTGGGGCGGCCCGGGGAGATGAACTACGGCCAGGCGATGGCCCTTTCGACGATTCTGATGCTGGTGTGCGCGGTGGCCCTGGTGGTGCTGGAGCGGCTGCGGACCGACCGGAGCGGGGAGTTCTGACCATGCCGCCCAGCCTGCTGAGCCTCGAGGGAGCAACCGTCCGCTTCGGCGGGCGGCCCGTGCTCGACGCCGTCGACCTGGGGGTCGCCGAGCACGAGGTGGTGTGCGTGCTCGGGCCCAGCGGCAGCGGCAAGTCGACGCTGCTGCGGGCGGTCGCCGGGCTCCAGCCGCTGGACGCCGGGCGGGTGACGCTGGACGGGCGGGACCAGTCCGCCGTGCCCGCGCACAAGCGCGAGGTCGGGCTGATGTTCCAGGACCACCAGCTGTTCCCGCAGCGGGACGTGGCCGGAAACATCGCCTTCGGGCCGCGGATGCGCGGCGCGTCCCGGGCCGCGCAGCAGGCCCGGGTGGCGGAGTTGCTGGAGCTGGTCGGACTGCCGGGCGCCGCCCGCCGGTCCGTCGCCGCGCTCTCCGGCGGGGAGCAGCAGCGAGTGGCACTGGCCCGCGCCCTCGCGCCCCGCCCCCGACTGCTGATGCTGGACGAGCCGCTCGGCCAGCTGGACCGCTCGCTGCGGGAGCGCCTCGTGGTCGAACTGCGGGAGCTGTTCGGGCGGTTGGGGACCACGGTGCTCGCCGTGACGCACGACCAGGGCGAGGCGTTCGCGCTCGCCGACCGGGTCGTGGTGATGCGGGACGGGCGGATCGCCCAGTCGGGGACGCCGCTGGAGGTGTGGCAGCGGCCGGCGGACGCGTTCGTGGCCCGCTTCCTCGGCTTCGACAACGTGACCGAGGCGTGCGTCGCCGGACAGGCCGCGGACACCCCGTGGGGCAAGGTGCCGGTCCCCGAGGACGCACCGCAGGGCACGCGGACGGTGCTCGTGCGGCCGGCCGGGGTCCGTGTCGTCCCCGCCGACGAGGGCCTGCGCTGCACGGTCACCGCCCGCACCTTCCGCGGCACGCACGTCGCCGTGCACCTCCAGCCCGAGGACGCGCCCCGTCTGGAGGCGGCCTGCGCGCTGCGGGCGGCGCCGGAGGTCGGGGCCGCGGTGGGCGTGGAGTTCGACGCGGCGGAAGTCGTCGTGCTCGGCTGAACAGGCGCTCCGCGGGCCGCGCGGCGAGGAGAAGGCGACGTTCGGCCAAAACACAACGGTGGCCCGCCCCGGACCGGGACGGGCCACCGCGGTGAACGCATCTGCGCGGGGCAGCGGGCGTCAGCTGTCGCTGTTCGCTCCGCGACGGCGCAGGCCGAAGAAGACGGCGCCGCCACCGACGACGACCAGGGCCGCCGCGATACCGGCGATCATGCCGGTGTTGGAGTTGGCACCGGTCTCGGCGAGGTTGGAGTCACCGGCCGCCGGGGACGGGGCGTTGTCGTTCGGCACGGCCGCCGGGGCGGTGCTCTCCGACTGCGCCGGCGCGGGGGCCGACGTGGACGGCTGCTCGGGCGCCGGGGACTCCGTCTCGTCGGACGGGGTCGAGGAGCTCACCGACGGGCTCGGGGACGGCGTGTCCTCGGTCTTGCACGGGGTCGACGGGGTCGTGACGTCCGGCTTGATGAACTCGTCGACGTACCTGTCGGCCTTGACGTGGACGCGGTACTCCGTGTTCGGCTGCCAGTCCACGGCGAAGTCGACGGTGGTGCCCTGCTTGGAGCCCTTGACCGTCTCCTGGCCGACCTGTTCGCCGGTGCTCTTCAGGGTGACGGTGACGGTGGCCGGGACGCCGGAGGGGTCCACGTCGGTGACGCTGATGACACCGTTGTCGCCGTCGCACTTGGCTACGGCGGAGAACTCGCTGATGTTGCAGGCGAGGGCGTTGCCTGAGGCGCTGAGCGCCAGGGCCGCGGAGGCGGCGACGACGCCGAGGGCGCGGACGCTACGGCGTGACGCCGTGCGGCTGATTATGGACAGGACTGCCACGTTTGTCCTTTACGGGAGCGCGGATGCGGGGGGTGAAGAGGGTGCCGACGCTTGATGACGCGTCAGCACACCCATGAGCCTCACTGGTCTATAAGCGGGGCGTAAGAAGTGTCAACGCATATGCCCGTCCTGGCCGTTGACTTTACCTTCTTATTAACCGCCGACACGTTTCAGTGCGTTGGGAGCTTCCTCGATTCGGTCGACCAGTGTGATGCGGGACTCCATCGCCCGCCCCTTCGCGAGCGACCGCAGCAGCGGCCACGCCGGCAGCGTCCGGGTCCAGTGCTCCCGGTCGACGAGCACCATCGGCGTGGGCTCGCCGCGCGACTCGTAGTAGTTGGGCGTCGCGTTGTCGAAGATCTCCTGCAAGGTGCCGGCCGCGCCCGGCAGGAACACCACGCCCGCGGTGGAGCGGGCCAGCAGGCCGTCCTCGCGCGTGGCGTTGGCGAAGTACTTGGCGATGTGCGCGGCGAAGGCGTTGGGCGGCTCGTGGCCGTAGAACCAGGTCGGGATGCCGATCGAGGCACCGCCCCCGGGCCAGCGCTCGCGCACCTCGAACGCGGACCGCGCCCAGTCGGCGATCGACCGGGTGAACGACGGGACCTTGGCGAGCAGCACCAGGGCGTCGTCCAGCATGCCGTCGTCGAACGGGGCGGCGTACGCGCCGAGGTTCGCCGCCTCCATCGCGCCCGGACCGCCGCCCGTGGCCACCGTGAGACCGGCGCGGGCCAGCTCCCGGCCCAGGCGGGCGGCGCCCGCGTACTCCGCGGTGCCGCGGGCCATGGCGTGGCCGCCCATGACGCCCACCACCCGGCTGCCCGCGACGAGTTCGTCCAGCGCGTCCGAGACGGCGTCGTCGTGGACCGCGCGCAGCATGGAGGCGAAGACGTCCCCGTCGGCCTTGGTCTGCTGGAACCAGTCGTAGGCCAGGGCGTCCGGTGTCGCCGCGTACCCCTCGTCGAGGCCGTCGTACAACTCGTCGGGGGAGTAGACGTGTCCCCGGTAGGGGTCGAAGGGGAGGCCCGGTATCGGCGGGAAGACCAGGGCCCCGGCGGCGCGCACCCGGGCGGCGGCGCGGGGGTCCATCGGGCAGCCGAGGAAGACGGCGCCCGTCGAGTCGGCGTGGAGCAGGGCGTCCGTACGGTCCGTCAGGTCGACGGCCTGGACGCGGTGGTGGGCGAGGCCGCCGGGCGCCGAGACGACCCGGTCGAACTCGGCGAGGCTCTCTATCTCCCGGTCGTGGGAGGCGTGGTGGGACTGGAACTGTGACAGTGACGGTGACCCGTGCGGTGACCGGGCCTTGCGCTGGGCGGGTGTCTGATCCACCCGCCCATGCTAGGCATGCGCCGGTTCAGCCCTGGACGGCCGCCGGGTCCATCCACACGACCTCGAAGGTGTGGCCGTCGATGTCGTCGAAGGCCCGCCCGTACATGAAGCCGTGGTCCTGGGTCTCGCCGGAGACCGAGCCGCCGGCCGCGACCGCCTTCTCCACCAGCTCGTCGACCTTCTCGCGGCTCTCGGCGCTCAGCGCGATCAGCACCTCGCTGGACTTCGTCGAGTCCACGATCTCCTTCTGGGTGAACTGGCGGTACTTCTGCGGCGTGTGCACCATCACGACGATGGTGTCGCTCAGCGGGATCGAGGCGGTGCTGTCGTCGCTGAACTGGGCGTTGATCTCGTACCCGAGCCCGTTGAAGAACTTCTTCGAGGCGTCGAGGTCGTTGGTGGCCAGGTTCAGGAAGATCATCTGCTTGGACATGGGGGCCTCTCCCGTCGGTGCGCCGCTCTTGCGGTGCGGTTCGTATGGCGTGCCGTTCGAAGTAGTAGACGGGCGGCGGCACCGGAACTCATCGCCGGTGCGCGGACTTTCTCGAAAAAGTTTTTGACGGTCAGTGGTCCAGCGGCAGCGCCGCCAGCACCGCGACGATCAGGACCAGCGGAACGAACAGGGCGAGCAGGGCGGCGGCGCGTACGGCGGCGGCGGCGCGCAGGGTGGCCGGGGGCGCGCCGAGTCGCCGCAGGGCGTCCGTGGTGTCCGCACGGGCGTGCCGGGCCTCGACGGCCGCGGTGAGCAGGGTGGCCACCGTGCAGCCCGCCACGAGGAGGGCGCCCAGGGTGCTGAGCGGGCCGAAGGCGGGCCCGTCCCCGTCGTACACGGTCGCGGTCACGTAGGCCGCGGCGGCGACGGCGGCCACGACGCCGAGCGGGCGGCCGACGCGCTGCGACTCCTCCATGAGGACGCGGCCGGCCAGGAGGCGCAGGGCGCCGGGCCGGGCGGCCTGGAGCAGGCGGCCGCACAGGTGGGTGAGGCCCGGTCCGGCCAGCGCGAGGCCCAGGGCGGTGAGGGCCCAGCCGATCAGCACGCCGGCGGAGGGAGCGGTGCCGGGGGTGGGGGCGCCGGCCGCGTTGCCGGTGTAGGTCTCGACGGTGAGGCCCGCGGTGAGGACGGCGATGCCCCAGGGGAGGGCGGTGGTGTTCTGGGGGCGGGGGGCCGGCTCGGCCGGGGTGTCGGGGGTGGTGTCCACCGGGGGCGGGGGAGCGGCGTCCAGCGTCTGCGTGGTGACGTTCGTCGGGGCCGGGGGGTGGGGGTCACTCGCCTGCGTTTGCAGGGCGCCGCCTGCGCGCACCCTCCCCCACTCTCGGCTTCGCTCGAGCGGGGGGACCCCCATCGCCCCAGCGGCACGACTGCCCGCAGGAGCGGCGGCAGCGGCGCGGCTGTCCGCAGGGGCAGCGGCGGCGGTGCGGGCGCCGAAGCGGCCGTAGGCGCCGAAGGTCTCGCGGGCCTTCCCCCAGCCGTACGCGCCGAAGCGGCCGTAACCGCGGGGCGCGGCGGCCGCGGCGGGCCGGGGATCGCGGGGCCGCAGCGTGTGGGCCACCGCGGCCGACGCGAGGGCCGGTACGAGGACCAGCAGGGTCAGGACGGCCGGGGCGGGGAGGGACTGGCCGACCGCCAGGGCGTCGGCCGCCACGCGGTCGGAGGGCGGGCGGCCGGTCAGGCTGCCGCGCAGATACAGGAAGGCGAGCAGGGCCACCACCGAACCGAGGGCCGCGGACAGGGCGGTGGTCGTCGCCGAGACGGCCATCAGCCGGCCGGGACCCAGACCGATCGCCGACAGCCCCGAGCGGGGCCGGGTCCCGGGATCGGTGCGGGCCACGGCCACCGCTAGGTACACCGCGGCGGCCAGCGGCGCCGCGCACCAGGCCAGGCGCAGGGCGGAGGCGCCGGGCGCGTCGGGGTGGCTCAGCGCGTGGCCGAGGGCGCACAGCAGCAGGAAGCCCGTGCCCGCCGAGGCCGCCGCGACCAGCAGGCGGCGCAGCTGCACGGCGAGGTGGGCGGTGCGGGTCAGGCGGAGAGCGAGCACGCCGCCCGGCCTTCCGTTCCGGGAGTCCCGGCGGCACCCGTGGCCACCGTGGTCTCGGCGAGCGGCGGCAGGTGCACGGTCCGTACCCGCCGTCCGTCGAGGAGCGCCACCGAGCGGTCCGCCAGGGCGGCGGTCTGCGCGTCGTGCGTGGCGAGCAGGACGGTGATGCCGTGCGAGCGGGCCGCCGTGGTGAGCGTCCGCAGGACGTGGGCGCGGTCCGCGCAGTGCAGGGGGGCCGTCGGCTCGTCGGCGAACAGGACCGCCGGGGCGACGGCGAGGGCGCGGGCGATGCAGACCCGCTGCCGCTCGGCTTGCCGCAGTTCGTGCGGGCGCCTGCGCGCCTTGCCGCCCACGTCCAGACGGTCCAGCCACTCCAGGGCGGCGGTCTTGGCCCGGCGCCGGCCGGTGCCGCGCAGCATGAGCGGGAGCGCGGCGTTCTCCCAGGCGTTCAGCTCCGGGACGAGCGCCGGAGTGGGGTCGATCCAGCCGAAGCGGTCACGGCGCAGCCGCTCCCGGCTGAGCGGACCCATGGTGTGCACCGGCACGCTGTTGAACCAGACCTCGCCCTCCTGCGGCTTGACCAGTCCGGACAGGCACCGCAGCAGCGTGGTCTTGCCGCTGCCGCGCGGGCCGCTCACGGCGAGGATCTCGCCCTCGCGCACACCGAGCGACACACCTTGCAGCGCGGGGGAGCCGTCGTGGTGCTGGAAGTGCAGGGCACGGGCCCAGAGCACGTCGTTGTCCGGCGGAGCCTCCATGGGCGTACACCTCGGTTCTGATCCGTATTTCCCCGGTCCTGTCCCTCTTCCGGGGGAACGAAGGCGGGGCCGATCGGTCACTGGGCACCGTAAGGAGTCGCCGCGGAGGAAGCCGGACAGCACGCGGCCCCGGGCCGCCGTTCTCACTCGAACGGACCGCACCGGGGCCGGTGATGATCGTCTCAGCGGATGATCGGAACGATCAGAGCTTCGTCCACGCCTCCGTCAGCGTGGCCCGCAGGATCTGCTCGATCTCGTCGAAGGTCTCCTGGTTGGAGATCAGCGGCGGGGCGAGCTGGATGACCGGGTCGCCGCGGTCGTCGGCACGGCAGTACAGGCCGTTCTCGAAGAGCTTCTTGGAGAGGAAGCCGTACAGGACCCGCTCGGTCTCCTCGTCGTTGAAGGACTCCTTGGTGGCCTTGTCCTTGACCAGCTCGATGCCGTAGAAGAAGCCGTTGCCGCGGACGTCGCCGACGATCGGCAGGTCGTGCAGCTTCTCCAGGGTCGCGCGGAAGGTGCCCTCGTTGTCGAGCACGTGCTGGTTGAGGCCCTCGCGCTCGAACAGGTCGAGGTTGGCGAGGCCCACCGCGGCGGAGACCGGGTGGCCGCCGAAGGTGTAGCCGTGCAGGAAGGTGTTGTCGCCCTTGTAGAACGGCTCCGCCAGGCGGTCGGAGATGACGCACGCGCCGATCGGGGAGTAGCCCGAGGTCATGCCCTTGGCGCAGGTGATCATGTCCGGGACGTAGCCGAACTTGTCGCAGGCGAAGGTCGTGCCCAGGCGGCCGAAGGCGCAGATGACCTCGTCCGAGACGAGCAGCACGTCGTACTGGTCGCAGATCTCGCGGACCCGCTGGAAGTAGCCGGGCGGGGGCGGGAAGCAGCCGCCGGCGTTCTGCACGGGCTCCAGGAAGACGGCCGCGACCGTCTCCGGGCCCTCGAAGAGGATCTGCTGCTCGATCTGGTCGGCGGCCCAGCGGCCGTACGCCTCGGGGTCGTCGCCGTGGATCGGGGCGCGGTAGATGTTGGTGTTCGGCACCTTGTGCGCGCCGGGGACCAGCGGCTCGAAGGGGGCCTTCAGGGCGGGCAGGCCGGTGATGGACAGGGCGCCCTGCGGGGTGCCGTGGTAGGCCACCGCGCGGGAGATCACCTTGTACTTGGTGGGCTTGCCGGTCAGCTTGAAGTACTGCTTGGCGAGCTTCCAGGCGGTCTCGACCGCCTCGCCGCCGCCGGTGGTGAAGAAGACCTTGTTGAGGTCGCCGGGGGCCTCGTTCGCCAGCCGCTCGGCCAGCTCGACGGCCTTGGGGTGGGCGTAGGACCACACCGGGAAGAAGGCGAGCTCCTGCGCCTGCTTGGCGGCGGCCTCGGCCAGCTCCGTGCGGCCGTGTCCGGCCTGGACCACGAACAGGCCGGCGAGCCCGTCGAGGTAGCGCTTGCCCTTGTCGTCGTAGATGTGGGTGCCCTCACCGCGGACGATGGTGGGGACGGGGGCGTTCTCGTACGACGACATGCGGGTGAAGTGCATCCACAGGTGGTCGTACGCGGTCCGGCTGAGGTCCTTGGGGCTGTCGGTGCTCACGATTATCGGGTTCCCCACATATAGGTCTGCTTCTTGAGCTTGAGGTAGACGAAGCTCTCGGTGGAGCGCACGCCGGGCACGGCCCGGATGCGTCGGTTGATGACCTCCAGGAGGTGGTCGTCGTCCTCGCAGACGACCTCCACCATCAGGTCGAAGGAGCCCGCGGTCATCACCACGTACTCGCACTCGGACATGGCCGCCAGCGCGTCGGCCACCGACTCCACGTCGCCCTCGACGTTGACGCCGACCATCGCCTGGCGCCGGAAGCCCACGGTGAGCGGGTCCGTGACGGCGACGATCTGCATCACGCCCTGGTCGAGCAGCTTCTGGACGCGCTGGCGCACGGCCGCCTCGGACAGGCCCACGGCCTTGCCGATGGCGGCGTACGGCCGGCGGCCGTCCTCCTGGAGCTGCTCGATGATGGCGAGGGAGACGGCGTCCAACTGGGGACCGCCGTTCCTGGACTCGCGGGAGTCCTTCTGGTCTGCGCTTCGACTGGCCACGGCTTCACTGTGCACGACGTATCGACAGTTTCGCAAGGCCGGATCGATGAAATTCGTTGTTTGGATCGCTCCAATCTGCGGATATCGCAACGCTGAGGGCGGTGGGGGTGTTGAAAACGTCGGGACTCCGTCTAGGGTGGGTGTCTCAGTCACTGGACAGCGAACTTGGAGGGCCGGCAGTGAGCACCGAGCTGCGTCGTCTGCGCAATTACATCGACGGTGAGTTCCGGGACGCCGCCGACGGACGGACCACGGAGGTGGTCAACCCCGCCACGGGCGAGGCGTACGCGACCGCCCCCCTGTCCGGGCAGGCGGACGTGGACGCCGCCATGGCGGCCGCCGCGGCGGCCTTCCCGGCCTGGCGCGACACGACCCCGGCCGAGCGGCAGAAGGCCCTGCTGAAGATCGCGGACGCGTTCGAGGAGCGGGCCGAGGAACTGATCGCGGCCGAGGTGGAGAACACGGGCAAGCCGATCGGGCTGACCCGCTCCGAGGAGATCCCGCCGATGGTCGACCAGATCCGCTTCTTCGCGGGCGCGGCGCGGATGCTGGAAGGCCGCGGCGCCGGCGAGTACATGGAGGGTCTGACCTCCTTCGTGCGCCGCGAGCCGATCGGTGTCTGCGCGCAGGTCGCGCCGTGGAACTACCCGATGATGATGGCCGTGTGGAAGTTCGCCCCGGCGCTCGCCGCGGGCAACACGGTCGTCCTCAAGCCCTCGGACACCACCCCCGCCTCCACGGCCCTGATGGCCGACATCATCGGCTCGATCGTGCCCAAGGGCGTCTTCAACGTCGTCTGCGGTGACCGCGGCACCGGCCGCCTGATGGTCGAGCACGAGACCCCGGCCATGGCCTCCATCACCGGTTCCGTGCGGGCCGGCATGTCGGTCGCCGAGTCGGCCGCCAAGGACCTCAAGCGCGTCCACCTGGAGCTGGGCGGCAAGGCCCCGGTCGTGGTCTTCGAGGACACCGACATCCCCAAGGCCGTCGCGGGCATCTCGGAGGCGGGCTACTTCAACGCCGGGCAGGACTGTACGGCGGCCACCCGGGTGCTGGTCCACGAGTCGGTCCACGACGAGTTCGTGAGCGCGCTCGCCAAGGCCGCGTCCGAGATCAAGACCGGGCAGCCGGACGACGAGGACGTGCTCTACGGCCCGCTCAACAACCCCAACCAGCTCAAGCAGGTCTCCGGGTTCATCGAGCGGCTGCCCGCGCACGCCAAGGTCGAGGCGGGCGGCCACCGGGTCGGCGACAAGGGCTACTTCTACGCCCCGACCGTCGTCTCCGGCCTCAAGCAGGACGACGAGATCATCCAGCAGGAGGTCTTCGGCCCGGTCATCACCGTCCAGTCCTTCCGCGACGAGGACCAGGCCGTCGAGTGGGCCAACGGCGTGGAGTACGCGCTGGCCTCCTCGGTGTGGACCAAGGACCACGGCCGCGCGATGCGGATGTCCAAGCGGCTGGACTTCGGCTGCGTGTGGATCAACACCCACATCCCGCTGGTCGCCGAGATGCCGCACGGCGGCTTCAAGAAGTCCGGCTACGGCAAGGACCTGTCGGGCTACGGCTTCGAGGACTACACGCGGATCAAGCACGTGATGACGTCGCTGGACGCCTGACGCCACCGGCCCGTGTGCGGCCCCGGACGGCAACCGCCGTCCGGGGCCGCACCGCGTGGACCGTCAACTCGCCCCGCTCGACAGGGTGTCGGGCCTCGCCGGGTGCGCTCGACGCAGCGTCGATTGTCCCGGTGGGCGGCGGACGGGATCCTCGTGCCATGCCCCTGCTCCCGAAGACGCCCCCGCTCTCCCGCCGTACCCTGCTGCGCGGCCTGGGCGGTTCCGCCGCGCTCGGTGCGCTCGGCACCCTGGCCGGCTGCGGTGTGCCCGCCGCGTACGTCGCGCCGGGCGACCGGGCCGCGACCGACCGGTCCGCCGGTGAACGGCGGCTGACCTGGGCCAACTGGCCGCTGTACATCGACACCGACGACGAGCACCCCGGCCGGCGGCCCACGCTCGACGCCTTCGAGAGGGCGACGGGCATCTCCGTCGACTACATCGAGGAGATCAACGACAACGACGAGTTCTTCGGCAAGATCAGCCCGTCCCTGATGAACCACCAGCCCACCGACCGCGACCTGATCGTCATCAGCGACTGGATGTGCGGGCGGTTCGTGCGGCTGGGCTGGGTGCAGGAGATGGACCGCTCCCGCCAGCCGAACGTCACCGAGTACCTGGACCCGCTGCTGCGTTCGCCCGCCTTCGACCCCGGCCGGAAGTTCACCGTGCCCTGGCAGTCGGGCATCACCGGCATCGCGTACAACCGGCGCAGGCTCGGCCGGGAGATCCGGCACGTGTCCGACCTGTGGGCGGCCGACCTCAAGGGCCGCGTCACCCTGCTGTCGGGCATGGACGAGGCCTTCGCGCTGCTGATGCAGGGCAACGGCGTGGACATCACCGACTGGACGGCGGACGACTTCCACCGGATCTGCGACCAGGTGGAGCGGCAGGTCGGCAAGGGGCAGATCCGCCGCTTCACCGGCAACGACTACATCAAGGACCTCTCCAGCGGCGACGTCCTCGCCTGCCAGGCCTACTCCGGCGACGTGATCCAGCTCCAGGCGGACGACCCGGACATCGAGTTCGTCGTCCCGGAGGAGGGCGCCGAACTGTGGTCCGAGTCCCTGATGATCCCCAACCTGGCCCGCCACAAGGCCAACGCCGAGCGGCTGATCGACTACTACTACCGGCCCGAGGTCGCCGCCGAGCTGGCCGCCTGGGTCAACTACGTCTGCCCGGTCCCCGCCGCCCGGGACGTGCTCGCCTCCTCCGCCGACGAGGAGACCGCCGCCCTGGCCGAGGACCCGCTGATCTTCCCGGACGCGGCGATGCGGAAACGGCTCGCCATCGCGCGGGACATCCCGGCGGGAGACCGGGCGGAGTTCGCGAAGCGGTGGAACGGCATCGTGGGCGTGTAGCAGACTGATCAGGTGAAGAATTCATCGGGCGATGAAAGGGTCGAGGGCGCGGTCACGCTGGGACTGCTGGCCGCCTGGGCCCTGCACGACCTCGAGGAGCTGGCGACCGTGCCGGGCTGGTGGCGGCGCAACCTCCCGGCCCTGCGCGAGCGGTACCCGGCCGTTCCGGAGGCCGTGTGGCGGCGGGCCGGGGCGGTCGACGGGCGGGAGTTCGCGGTGGCGGTCGGCGCGATGGCCGCGGTCGTGGCCTCCGCGTCCGTCGCGGGAGCGCTGACCGGCGGCCGCTCGGCCGCCTACCAGACCGCGCTGGGCGCCTTCGGCCTGCACGGCCTCGTCCACCTCGCGCAGGCCGGGCTGGTGCGCGGCTACACGCCCGGGTCGGCGACCTCGCCGCTGATCGTCGTCCCCTTCACCCTCTGGGCCCGCCGCCGGCTGCGCCGCGCCGGTGTCCTGCGCGCCACCCGCCCGCGCGACCTCGCCGTGGGCCTGGGCCTCGCGGGGGCGGCGACGGTCGCGGCGCACGGGGTGGCGCGGCGGCTGACGAGCGACTCCCGCCGGCCGGCGGCTACTTCAGCGCGGCCGCGGTGATCGCGTCGATCACCGGGTTGGACTCCGCGCTCTTGGCGTCCGTGGAGTTGACCGAGTAGACGAGGGTGCGACTCAGGTCGCGGGTGCCGCCGATGAAGGCGCTGTAGCCGTAGCGTGAGCCCGACTTGCCCCAGAAGACCTGGTCACCCACCTTCTTGTACTCCAGGCCCGCGCTGCGGCTGGCGCCCGGGACGCCTACCGGGGGCGTGAACATCTCCTCCAGTTCGGGCCGCGGCACGATCTTCCCCCGGAACAGCTTCGTGAGCAGTCTCTCCAGGTCCGCGGTGGTGGAGATCATGTCGCCCGCCGCCCAGCGGTCCGCCTGGTTCCACTCCGTCACGTCGACCAGCCGCGTCGTGCCGTCCGGCCGCTCCACCGCCTGGTAACCCCGGTTGTGCGGGCCTCGGATACGGGGATCGGTGCCCGGGAAGTACGTGTGGTGCATGCCGGCCGGGCGCAGGACGAGACGCGTGGCCTCCGAGGCGTACGAGCCTCCCGTGACCTTCTCGATCAGCAGGCCGAGGATCGTGTAGTTGATGTTGAGGTACTGCTGCCGGGTCCCCGGGACGAAGTCCTCCGGCCCCTTGGCGATCGCCGACGCCGCGACCTGCCGCGGCGTGAGGGTCTCGTAGCGGTGCGAGTACACCTCCGCGAAGTCGTCGCCGAAACCGTCGCCCGGTTTGATGCCGCTGGTGTGGTTCAGCAGGTGGCGCACGCTGATCGGGCGCTCGAAGTCGGGCGTGAACAGGTCGGGGAGGTAGCCCTGGACGGGTGCGTCCAGGTCGATCTCGTCCTGCGCGGCGAGGCGCAGGACGATGGCAGCGGTGACCACCTTCGTGATCGAACCGGCCCGGAAGCGGGCCTCGGGGTGGGCCGGCCGGCCGCCGGCCAGGTCGCGCACCCCCGCGCTGCCGTGCCAGTCGCCGCCGGGGGTGCCGACCCGCACGAGTGCGGCGGTGGCGTACTGGTTCGGCAGTCCCGCGAGGGCGGCGCGCAGCGCCTCCCCGGCCGGTCCCTGCCGATCGGCGGAGCCGGACGCCGGGGCGGGCGGCGCGGCGAGGGCGGGGGCCGCCAGCGGGCCGGCGGCCAGGGCGAGGACGACCGAGGCGGCGAGAACGGTATGGGTACGGGCACGCATCGACTGCTCCAGGTGAAGGCGGTTGCGGCGGAGGGACCGTGATCATCCTCGTGCGCCTCGCCCCGGGGCGGATCGTCGGTGAGGAGGGTGCCCGTCCCGTAGTCGGGCTCGGGGAACTCCCTCACAGGGAGCGGGAGTTGTACGGGACGTCCCCTAAGGGGCCGAGGCGCGGGCGCCGTCGGTGTCGCGCAGCGCGCACAGCACGTCGATGCGGTTGGTGGTGATCGAGTCGACGCCCAGGGCGCGCAGCCGGCGCATGGTGCGGCGGGTGTCGGGGGTCCACACGGACAGCAGGAGCCCGTCGGCGTGGACGCGGTCGGCCAGCGCCCGGGTCACCAGGCCGAAGCGATAGTTGAGCCACCGCGGCCGCACCGCCGCCAGCAGCGCGGGCCGGGGCGGGGCGGCCGTGGTCCAGGTCATGGCGATCTCGGCGGCGGGGTCGGCGGCCCGCACGGCGAGCATGGCGGCGGCGCCCGCGGTGTAGTACACCCGCTCCCGCGCCCCGCACGCGCGGACCACGTCCACGATGCGCCGCACCGCCCGCTCGCCCGGCGCCCCCGGCAGGTCGAGCATCAGCCGGCCGTCCCCGGTCGCGGCCAGCGCCTCGGCGAGCGTCGGCACCCCGCCCGCCGTCAGCCCGCGCACCTCCTCGGCCGACAGGGAGCGCAGCGGCCGGTCGTGCCGCCACAGCCGCTTCAGCGTCTCGTCGTGCAGCAGCACCGGCACGCCGTCCCGGGTGAGGCGTACGTCGGTCTCGACCGCGTCCGCGCCGCGGTCGAGGGCGGACCGCAGCGAGCCGATCGTGTTCTCGCGGTGCCGGTAGGGGTCACCGCGGTGGGCGACGGCGGTCAGGGGGCGCGGGGTGTCCATGGGGCGGCAACTCTCAGGAGGCGAGCCAGTCGGCGGTGTACGTGTCGATCTCGGCGGCGATGCGGGCCTTGCCCGGCGCGTCGAGGAAGGAGGCCTCGACCCCGTTCTTCGCCAGGTCGGCGAGGCCGCGCTCGTCGAGGCCGAGGAGCCGGGCGGCGACCGCGTACTCGTTGTTGAGGTCGGTGCCGAACATCGGCGGGTCGTCGGAGTTGATCGTCACCAGGACGCCGGCGCGGGTGAACTCCTTGATCGGGTGCTCGTCCAGGGTGCGCACCGCGCGGGTGGCGATGTTCGAGGTCGGGCACACCTCTAGCGGGATGCGCCGCTCGGCGAGGTGGGCCAGCAGCTTCGGGTCCTCGGCGGAGCTGGTGCCGTGTCCGATGCGTTCGGCGCGCAGGTCGGTCAGGGCGTCCCACACGGTCTGCGGGCCGGTCGTCTCGCCCGCGTGCGGCACCGAGTGCAGTCCCGCGGCGATCGCCCGGTCGAAGTACGGCTTGAACTGCGGGCGGGCCACCCCGATCTCGGGCCCGCCGAGCCCGAAGGAGACCAGGCCCTCCGGGCGCAGCCGGTCGTCGGTGGCGAGCCGCGTCGTCTCCTCGGCGGACTCCAGACCGGCCTCCCCCGGGATGTCGAAGCACCAGCGCAGCACGGTCCCGAACTCGGCCTCGGCCGCCTTGCGGGCGTCCTCGATCGCCTCCATGAAGGCACCCTCGTCGATGCCGCGCCGGGTGGAGGAGAAGGGCGTGATGGTCAGCTCGG
This sequence comes from Streptomyces sp. NPDC102490, assembly GCF_044765285.1. NCBI lineage: Bacteria > Bacillati > Actinomycetota > Actinomycetes > Kitasatosporales > Streptomycetaceae > Streptomyces > Streptomyces sp. NPDC102490. The sequence goes on along the minus strand of NZ_JBIWJU010000014.1, from coordinate 84,889 downwards.
CGTAGCGCACCTGCTGGCGGGCCATCTCCCGGGCCACCTCGTACGTCAGCAGCCGCACGTCCTCCGGGGTCCGGATCAGGTCGACGACGGACAGGTACACGTCGATGAAGTGCGCGAAGTCCGTGAACGTGAAGTAGTCGACCAGTGCCTCGGGGTCGGTGGGGACCTTCGAGTCGGGGTGGCGCGCGGCCAGTTCGGAGACGATGCGCGGGGAGGCGGAACCGACGTGGTGGACGTGCAGTTCGGCCTTCGGCAGTCCGGCGATGAAGGCGTGCAGGTCGCGCGGGACGTCGGGGTCGACGAGGTGCTCGGTCAAGGGTTCCTCCCCAGGGCGGCGCCCCCGGGCCGCGGGGCGGCGGCGGGGCGCGGGTGATCGGCTGATCGGTCGTTCGGGGATCATCGTAGGCCGGTCTCACGCCCGGCGGCCCGGGACCGTAGCATGGCGGGCACGAACGACCCGGGGGGACAGGATCATGACGGACGCGATACGGCCGGACGGGGAAGCCTCCGGCGGCCACGACCCCTGGGCGCCCCCGGAGAGCGGGCCGTCCCTGGACAAGGGCGCCGGCGCCGGGCAGCCGCCCCAGCCGCCCGCCTCCGACGCGCCGCCCCCCTGGCAGCCGCCGCCGGGCGTGCACGACCAGGCCACGGTCACGTCGATGCCCGGCGCCGGCTTCCCCGGCCCGGACGGCGCGGTGCCCCCGCCGCCCCTCGCGCCCGGTGGGGCCGGCGTCCCGGGCGGCTACGGCTACCCCGGCTACGGCCAGGGCTACGGCTGGCCCGGCATGCAGCCGCCCCCGCAGAACGGGCTCGGTACCGCGTCGATGGTGTTGGGCATCCTCGCCTGCGCGCTGTTCTGCCTGTACGGCGTGGTCTCCCTGGTGCTCGGCATCCTCGCCGTGGTCTTCGGGATCAAGGGCCGCCGGCGGGCGGAGAGCGGTCTGGCCACCAACCACGGGCAGGCGCAGGCCGGATTCGTCATGGGCATCATCGGCATCGTGCTCGGTGTCGCCGTGATCGTGCTGATCGCCATCGGCATCACCGCCGCGATCAACGAGGACTCGGGCTACGACGACCCCTACTACGGCTCCTCGCGCTCCGTGCCGGTCTCCGTCACCGCGGAAAGCTGAGCTCATCCCCGCTGGTTGCCTCTACGATGTCAAGCGCCAACGAGGGGAGAGCAGTTCCATGTCGTACTCCAATCCCGGACCCGGGGACTACGGGCCGCCGCCGCAGCCGGGGCAACCGCCCGCGGGGGGTTACGCGTACCCGCAGTCCGCGCCCGGGTACGGCTACCCGAACCAGGGGCCTTCCTACCCGGCCGCGCCGCCGGTGGGCTATCCGCAGGGGCCCGGCTACGGCATGCCGATGCAGCCGAGCAACGGCATGGGGACCACGGGACTGGTCCTGGGCATCATCGGCGTGGTGTGCAGCCTGACCTTCTTCCTCTGGTTCTTCGGTGTGATCCTGGGCATCCTCGGGATCATCTTCGGCGCGATCGGCCGGGGCAAGGCCACCCGGGGCGAGGCCACCAACAAGGGGGCGGCGACCGCCGGTCTCGTGCTCGGCATCACGGCCACCGTGATCCTGCCGCTGCTCGGCTTCCTCGCCTTCGCGAGCCTGATGAGCGTGGCCTGAGCCAGGCGCCGGCAGGGGGCGGCCCCACGGCCGCCCCCTCAGCCGCTGCCCCCTCAGCCGTTGCCCCTTCCGGTCCCGCGTCCGCGTCCTCAGCCGTCCGCGCGCAGCCGCTCCCGGGCCGCCATCAGTGCGAAGCCCAGCAGGTTCGGTCCCCGCCAGCGCTCCGGGTCCCGCGCCGCCTCGTCGTCCGGGGCCAGGCCGATGCCCCACACCCGGTCCACGGGGCTCGCCTCCACCAGCACCCTCTCGCCCGTGTTCAGCAGGAACGCCCGCAGCGCCGGGTCCGAGGCGAACTTGTGGACGCTGCCCTCCACCACGATCCGGAAGCGCTCCCGCTCCCACACCGCCTCGTCGAAACCGCGCACGAGCCGGCCCGCCTTCTTCGCCCCGGCGGGGTGAGTGGCCGCCAGCACCCGCCGTTCGGCCTCCGCGTCCTCGAAGAGCCGGGCCTTGCCCGCCATCATCCAGTGCTCGGCCGTCGCGTACTCCACCCCGGCCACGGCGAACGGCGACGGCCACCACTGGCTCAGACAGCCCGGCCCGAGCCCGCCGTCCGGGAGCGGCCGGTGCCCCCAGAAGCACAGATACGTGATCCGCGCGCCCGCCCGGACCCGCGCCACCAGCGCTTCCCGGCTGCCGATGCCCTCCACTGCCCTGTGGTCCGCCCCCGTGATCTTGTCCATGCATGCGAGTGTGGCACGCGCCACTGACACTCCGTCCGTCCTTTTCCGTGGCGACTCGACACCTGGTCGACAGATTCCGTCGCGTAACCAAATGGCAACAACGGAATCACTTGTTGGAGGTCTAGTGCTCTGTCAGGATCGGCACTCACATCGAGCCTGAGCCACGCCGGCCCCCACCACGGGGAGACCGAGGAGAGCCGACATGCACAACCCGGGCAACGCCACCCCGGACCGATTCCCGGCCCAGGACCGCTTCGCGGACGGGGCCCAGTACATCGCGGGCCGTCTGACCAAGGGCACCTCCGGACGGACGCACACCGTCGTCGACCCGGCGACCGGCGCCGACGTCCTGACCTACGAGCTGGCCGGTCCCGACGACGTCGACGCGGCCGTCGCCGCCGCGCGGGAGGCGTTCCCCGGCTGGGCCGGCGCCACCCCCGGCGAGCGCTCCGACGCCCTGCACCGGTTCGCCGCCGTCCTCGCCGACCGCGCCGAGGACTTCGCCCGCGCGGAGTCGCTGCAGTGCGGCAAGCCGCTGAAGCTGACCCGTGAGTTCGACGTGCCGGGCACGGTCGACAACGCGGCCTTCTTCGCCGGCGCCGCCCGCCTCCTCCAGGGCCAGTCGGCGGGGGAGTACTCCGGCGACCACACCTCGTACGTGCGGCGCGAGCCGATCGGCGTCGTCGGGTCCATCGCGCCCTGGAACTACCCGCTCCAGATGGCCGCCTGGAAGATCCTCCCGGCGATCGCCGCGGGCAACACCATCGTGCTCAAGCCCGCCGAGATCACCCCGCTGACCTCCCTGATGTTCGCCCAGGCGGCGACCGAGGCCGGCCTCCCCGACGGCGTGATCAACATCGTCAGCGGCACCGGACGGGAGGCGGGCGAGCACCTCGTCGCCCACCCCGACGTCGCCATGACCTCCTTCACCGGGTCCACCGCCGTCGGCAAGCGCGTCGCCGAGGTCGCCACCGCCACCGTCAAGCGCCTCCACCTGGAGCTGGGCGGCAAGGCACCCTTCCTCGTCTTCGACGACGCCGACCTGGACGCCGCCGTGCACGGCGCGGTCGCGGGCGCGCTCATCAACACCGGCCAGGACTGCACGGCCGCCACGCGCGCGTATGTGCAGCGGTCTCTGTACGAGGCGTTCGTCGAGCGGACCGCGGCCCTCATGGACACCGTCCGCGTCGGCGACCCCTTCGCCCCCGGCACCGACCTCGGCCCGCTGGTCAGCCACGTCCAGCGCGACCGCGTCGCCGCCTTCGTCGACCGGGCCCGCTCCTACGCGCGCGTGGTGTGCGGCGGCGAGGCACCGCAGGGCGGTCTGAAGGAAGGCGCCTACTACCGGCCCACCCTGATCGCGGACGCCGCCCAGGACAGTGAGGTCGTCCAGGACGAGATCTTCGGTCCCGTCCTGGTCGTGCTGCCCTTCGACACCGACGACGAGGGCATCCGGCTGGCCAACGACACGCCGTACGGGCTCGCCGCCTCCGCCTGGAGCCGGGACGTGTACCGCGCGAACCGCGCCACCCGCGAGATCAAGGCGGGCTGCGTGTGGATCAACGACCACATCCCGATCATCAGCGAGATGCCGCACGGCGGGTACAAGTCGTCCGGCTTCGGCAAGGACATGTCCGCCTACTCCTTCGAGGAGTACACGCAGGTCAAGCACGTCATGTTCGACAACACCGCGGTGGCGGCCAAGGACTGGCACCGCACCGTCTTCGGGGACCGGTAGGACCGACAGCCATCACGCCAGGCCGCCGACCACGGCCGACCCACCCGAAAGGGCAACCACGCGCATGGAGCAGTACGAGCCAGACCGCCTGTCCCCGGCCCAAGCGGCCGCCATGCGGCGCAGTCTCAGGAGCGGCAGGGCGGCCCTCACCCGCCGTTCGCTGCTGCGCGCCTCCACGGGCGGCGCGCTCGCCGTCGGCGGCCTCGGCCTGCTGAGCGGCTGCGGCATCCCGGCGGCCGGCAAGAGCGAGGGCGGTGTCTCCGCCGAGGACCACTCCACGAAGGAGAAGCAGGTCCGCTTCTCCAACTGGACCGAGTACATGGACGTGGACGAGAGCGGCCGCCGGCACCCCACGCTGGAGGCGTTCACCCGGCGCACCGGCGTCAAGGTCACCTACACCGAGGACATCAACGACAACAGCGAGTTCTTCGGCAAGATCCAGCCGCAGCTCGCCGCGGGCCAGGAGACCGGCCGCGACATCATCGTCCTCACCGACTGGCTGGCCGCCCGCCTGATCCGGCTGGGCTGGGTCCAGAAACTGGACCCGGCCAACCTGCCGCACGCCTTCGCCAACCTGTCGCCCCAGTTCCGCAGCCCCGACTGGGACCCCGGCCGGGCCTACTCCTACCCGTGGCAGGGCATCTCCGCCGTCATCGCCTACAACAAGAAGGCCCTGGACGGCATCGAGGTGACGTCGGTCTCCGACCTGCTCGACAACCCGAAGCTCAAGGGCCGGGTCGGCTTCCTCACCGAGATGCGCGACACCATGGGCATGACGCTGCTCGACATGGGCAAGGACCCGGCCCGCTTCACCGACGACGACTACGACGCCGCGATCGCCCGGCTCCAGAAGGGCGTCGACCGCGGCCAGATACGCCGCTTCACCGGCAACGACTACACCTCCGACCTCAGCAAGGGCGACTTCGCGGCCTGTCTCGCCTGGGCCGGCGACGTGGTCCAGCTCAAGGCGGACAACCCGGAGATCGACTTCGTCATCCCGGACAGCGGCTACGTCACGTCGAGCGACAACATGCTGATCCCCAACAAGGCACGGCACAAGACGAACGCCGAACGGCTCATCGACTACTACTACGAGCCGGGACCGGCCGCGGAACTCGCCGCCTACATCAACTTCGTCTGCCCGGTCGACGGCGTCAAGGACGACCTGGCGAAGATCGACGAGGACGCGGCGAACAACCCGCTGATCATTCCCGACCAGGCCATGCAGGCCAAGTCGCACTCCTTCCGCTCCCTGAGTTCGAAGGAAGAGACGGCATACGAAGAGAAGTTCGCGAAGCTCACCGGGGCGTGACGACGATGACGACGCATACGACGAAGAACCAGACAGCCGCGACGGACGGCGGCGGCGACGTCCGCCTCGCCGGCATCACCAAGACCTACGGCTCCTTCACCGCCGTGCACCCGCTCGACCTGACCGTGCCCCAGGGCTCCTTCTTCGCCCTGCTCGGCGCCTCCGGCTGCGGCAAGACCACCACCCTGCGCATGATCGCCGGACTGGAGGAGCCGAGCGGCGGCACCGTCCACCTCGGCGACCAGGACGTGACCGCGCTGCCGCCCTACAAACGGCCGGTCAACACGGTCTTCCAGTCCTACGCCCTCTTCCCGCACCTCGACATCTACGAGAACGTCGCCTTCGGGCTGCGCCGGCGCGGCATCAAGAGCGTGAAGAAGCAGGTCGGGGAGATGCTCGACCTGGTGCAGCTCGGCGAGCAGGCGCGCAAGAAGCCGCACCAGCTCTCCGGCGGCCAGCAGCAGCGCGTCGCGGTCGCCCGCGCCCTGATCAACCACCCCAAGGTGCTGCTCCTGGACGAACCCCTCGGCGCCCTCGACCTCAAGCTGCGCCGCCAGATGCAGCTGGAGCTCAAGCGCATCCAGACCGAGGTCGGCATCACCTTCGTGCACGTCACCCACGACCAGGAGGAGGCCATGACCATGGCCGACCAGGTCGCCGTGATGAACGCGGGCCGCGTCGAACAACTGGGCGCCCCCGCCGACCTGTACGAGAACCCGCGGACCACCTTCGTCGCCAACTTCCTGGGCACCTCCAATCTCATCGAGGCCGAGGTCGACACCCGCAGCGGCGACGACGTCGTCGTGAAGGCGGCCGGAGACAAGCTGGTGCTGCCCGGCGCCCGGTGTTCCGCGCCGGCGAAGACGGGCGACAAGATCCTGGTCGGGGTCCGCCCCGAGAAGATCAGCCTCACCCACGCCGACGACGCGGGCTCCGTCCCCGAGGGCCGCAACCGCATCACCGGCAGGATCGGCAGCACCAGTTTCATCGGCGTCTCCACCCAGTACGTCGTGGACTGCGCCGCCTGCCCCGAGTTCGAGGTCTACGCCCAGAACATCGACCGCGACGCCCGCCTCGCGCCCGGCGCCGAGGTCGTCCTGCACTGGAACCCGGCGCACACCTTCGGCCTCGACGCGGCCCAGGACATCGACGCCGGTGTGGCCGAGGGCGAGGCCGCCTGATGTCCACCCTCACCGAGGCGCCACCGCCGCTCACCCCGGCCGCGCCCGAGCAGAAGCCGCCGCGCAAGAGGGGCCGCTGGACGCCGTACTGGCTGCTGCTGCCCGGCATCCTCTGGCTGGTCGTCTTCTTCGCGGCGCCGATGGTCTACCAGGCCTCCACCTCCGTGCAGACGGGTTCGCTGGAGGAGGGCTACAAGGTCACCTGGCACTTCGTGACCTACTGGGAGGCGGTGTCCGAGTACTGGCCGCAGTTCCTGCGCTCGGTCGCCTACGCCGCCTCCGCGACCGTGCTGTGCCTGCTGCTCGGCTACCCGCTCGCGTACCTCATCGCCTTCCGCGCGGGACGCTGGCGGAACCTGATCATGATCCTGGTGATCGCGCCGTTCTTCACCAGCTTCCTGATCCGCACCCTGGCCTGGAAGACGATCCTCGCGGACGGCGGGCCGGTGGTCGGCGCCCTGAACACGCTGCACGTCCTGGACGTGACCGGCTGGCTGGGCTGGACCTCCGGCGACCGCGTGCTGGCCACCCCGCTCGCGGTGGTCTGCGGTCTGACGTACAACTTCCTGCCCTTCATGATCCTGCCGCTCTACACCTCCCTGGAGCGCATCGACGGCCGGCTGCACGAGGCGGCCGGGGACCTGTACGCGAAGCCCTCCACGGTCTTCCGCAAGGTCACCTTCCCGCTGTCGATGCCGGGCGTCGTCTCCGGCACCCTGCTGACCTTCATCCCGGCCACCGGCGACTACGTCAACGCCTCCCTGCTGGGCTCGGCCGACACCGGAATGATCGGCAACGTCATCCAGTCCCAGTTCCTCAGGGTGCTGGACTATCCGACGGCGGCCGCGCTCTCGTTCGTCCTCATGGCCGCGATTCTCGCCATGGTCACCTTCTACATCCGCAGGTCCGGGACGGAGGATCTGGTTTAAATGGCCTTCTTCACCTCCTCCAAGAACTGGCTCAAGCGTCATCTCGTCGTGATCGCCGGACTGCTGACACTCGCCTATCTGCTGCTGCCCAATGTCGTCGTCACGGTGTTCTCGTTCAACAAACCGAACGGGCGCTTCAATTACGAGTGGCAGCAGTTCTCCACGGACGCCTGGAAAGATCCGTGCGGTGTCGCCGGGCTGTGCGGTTCCCTCTCGCTCAGCCTCCAGATCGCCCTCTGGGCGACGCTGGGCGCCACCGCGCTCGGCACCGCGATCGCCTTCGCGCTGGTCCGCTACCGCTTCCGCGCGCGCGGCGCGATCAACTCGCTGATCTTCCTGCCGATGGCGATGCCCGAGGTCGTGATGGCCGCCTCGCTGCTCACCCTCTTCCTCAACATGGGTGCTCAGCTGGGCTTCTGGACGATCCTGATCGCCCACATCATGTTCTGCCTCAGCTTCGTCGTGACGGCCGTCAAGGCGCGCGTGATGTCGATGGACCCGAGGCTGGAGCAGGCGGCGCAGGACCTGTACGCCGGTCCCTTCCAGACCTTCGTCCGGGTCACGCTGCCGATCGCCGCCCCCGGCATCGCGGCCGGCGCGCTGCTCGCCTTCGCGCTGTCCTTCGACGATTTCATCATCACCAATTTCAACGCGGGCTCGACCGTCACCTTCCCGATGTTCGTCTGGGGATCGGCCCAGCGCGGAACACCCGTGCAGATCAATGTCATCGGTACGGCCATGTTCGTCGTCGCCGTACTGTTCGTCCTGGTCTCCATGGTCATCGGCAATCGCCGCAATCGCCGCAAGGCATAACGCACATCAGCTGTCTTCGTAGGGAGTTGAAATCATGGCCCCTAGCGCCATGAGCCGCAGCAACGACTGGACGAAATCCCTCTCCGACGCCCAGCCGGTCCCGTACTGGCTGGACGACCCCGGCCGCCCCCGTCCCGAGGCCGCCCTCACCGGCGCCGAGACCTGCGACCTGCTGGTCGTCGGCGGCGGCTACAGCGGACTGTGGACCGCGCTGATCGCCAAGGAGCGCGATCCGGGGCGGGACGTGGTGCTGCTGGAGGGCCGCGAGGTGGGCTGGGCCGCCTCCGGCCGCAACGGCGGCTTCTGCGCCGCCTCCCTCACCCACGGGCTGTCCAACGGCCTCACCCGATGGCCGGACGAGATCCACCGGCTGGAGCGGCTGGGTGCCCGCAACCTCGACGCCATCGAGGAGGCGGTCGCCCGCCACGGCCTCGACTGCGACTTCGAACGCACCGGCGAGATCGACGTCGCCACCGAGCCCTACCAGGCCCGCGAACTCGAGCAGTGGTACGAGGAGCTGCGCGCCAAGGGCCTCGCCGGGGGCATCGAGTACCTGGACAGCGAGGCCGTACGGGAGCAGGTCGACTCCCCGACCTTCCGGGCCGGCCTGTGGGACCGGCGCGGCGTGGCGATGGTCAACCCCGCCAAGCTGGTCTGGGGCCTCAAGCGCGCCTGCCTCGCCCTCGGGGTGCGCGTCTACGAGCACACCCCGGCGCTCACCCTCAAGCCGTACGGCGCCGGCATGGCCGTACGCACCCCGTACGGCGGGGTCCGCGCCCGCACGGTCGCGCTCGGCACCAACGTCTTCCCGAACCTGGTCCGCCGGGCCCGCTCGTACACCGTCCCGGTCTACGACTACGCCCTGATGACCGAGCCGCTCACCGACGCGCAGCTCGCCTCCGTCGGCTGGCAGAACCGGCAGGGCCTCGGGGACAGCGCCAACCAGTTCCACTACTTCCGCCTCTCCGCCGACCAGCGGATCCTGTGGGGCGGCTACGACGCCGTCTACCCGTACGGCGGCCGGGTGCGCGCCGAGTACGACGACCGCCCCGAGACCTACGCCAAGCTCGCGGGGCACTTCTTCACCTGCTTCCCGCAGCTGGAGGGCGTCCGCTTCACCCACGCCTGGGGCGGCGCCATCGACACCTGCTCGCGCTTCTCGGCGTTCTTCGGCACCGCGCACCAGGGCAAGGTGGCGTACGCGGCCGGGTACACCGGCCTCGGTGTGGGCGCCACCCGGTTCGGCGCCGAGGTGATGCTCGACCTGCTGGCGGGGGAGCGCACCGAGCGCACCGAGCTGGAGATGGTGCGCAGGAAGCCGCTGCCGTTCCCGCCCGAGCCCTTCGCCTGGACCGGCATCGCGCTCACCAAGTGGTCGCTGGCCCGCGCGGACGCGCAGGGCGGCCGGCGCAACCTGTGGCTGCGGACGATGGACAGGCTGGGACTGGGCTTCGACAGCTAGCGCCGCCCGCATGTGACCCGGTTCACCCCAACGAGGCACGACAACCCGCGTAATGCCGCCGGGAGACCTCCCTCTCCCTCGTGACGCACCCCGCGTCGACGAGTGAAAGGGAGGTCTCACATGCCTGGTGCGAAGACGGCGGTCGCGTGGCTGGCATCCGTCGCACCGGATCCCGAGTCCTGCCGCCGGGACTGGGAGCGCGACCCTTCGGGCGTCGCGCTGCTGCCCGCGGGCAAGGCCTGGGACGTGCTCATCCTGCCGAGCAGGCTCGGCTATCCCACCCTGGACGTGCTCTCCCGCGTCCTGGACCAGCCGGGGCCGGTGCTCGCCGACTTCGGCGACGCGCGCACGGGCTTCTTCGTGCCGGCCGGCACGGCGTCCCGGTGGGTCGGCACCGGCATCCGGACCGCCGGGCTCGGCACCTGGATCGTGGTGCCGTACCCCGGCGGGCTGTCGTCCGGAGGCACCCGCTGGCTGATCCCGCCGGACGGGACCGGCACCCTCACCGACCCCTCGCTCCTGGAGCTGGCGATGCACGAGGCGGCGGCGGCCCTCGCGGTGGAGGGGGGCGAGGGGTAACGGGCGGTGCGGTGTGCAAGGGGTTGACAACAGAATTGGTCTGGACCAAGTTGGGCGCGCTCCACCCTCCCCATCTCCCCCATGTCCGGAGGCACTTGTGGAACGCGCACGTGTGGAACACGTAGCCGTGGAACGCGGCAGACCGCTCGCCCGTCGCCCCCTCGTCACCCTGTTCACGGCCGCGGCCCTCGCCGCGTCCGGCCTGACCGCGCTCACGTCGGCCGCCCGTGCGGCCGACGCGGACCTCGCCCGCAACGGCGGCTTCGAGTCCGCGCTCGACGGCTGGACCTGTACCGCGGGCACGACCGTGACCTCGCCCGTCCACGGCGGCACGAAGGCCCTGAAGGCCACCCCGGCCGGAGCCGACAACGCCCGCTGCGCCCAGACGGTGTCCGTCAGGCCGGACTCCTCGTACACGCTCTCCGGCTACGTCCAGGGCACCTACGTCTACCTCGGCGCGAGCGGCACCGGCACCACCGACGTCTCCACCTGGGCCCAGTCGGCCCCCGGCTGGCAGCAGCTGACGACCAGCTTCCGCACCGGCCCGTCGACCACCAAGGTCACGATCTACACCCACGGCTGGTACGGCACCGGCGCCTACCACGCCGACGACATCTCCCTCACCGGCCCGGGCGGCGAGACGGGCCAGCCGCCGGCGGCACCCGGCGGCCTGAAGACCGGCTCGGTGACCGCCTCCAGCGTCGCCCTGTCCTGGTCACCGGTCCCGGGCGCGACGGGCTACGCCGTCTACCGCGACGGCACCAAGGCTGGCACGGTCACCGGCACCTCCACGACCGTCTCCGGCCTCAGCCCCTCGACGGCGTACTCCTTCCAGGTCACCGCGGTCAACGACGCGGGCGAGTCGGCGCGTTCGGCCACGGTCACGGCGACCACCGCCCGGCGCCCGGACGACGGCGGCGGCTCCTCCGACCTCCCGGCCCACGCCCTGGTCGGCTACCTCCACGCGAGCTTCGCCAACGGCTCCGGCTACACCCGCATGGCCGACGTGCCCGACAGCTGGGACGTCATCGACCTGGCCTTCGGCGAGCCCACCTCGGTCACCTCCGGGGACATCCGCTTCGAGCGCTGTCCGGTCACCGAGTGCCCGAACGTGGAGAGCGACGCCGAGTTCAAGGCCGCCATCAAGGCCAAGCAGGCGGCCGGCAAGAAGGTGCTGATCTCCATCGGCGGCCAGAACGGCCAGGTGCAGCTCACCACCGCCGCCGCCCGCGACACATTCGTCTCCTCCGTCTCCGCGATCATCGACGAGTACGGCCTGGACGGCCTCGACATCGACTTCGAGGGCCACTCGCTCTCCCTGAACGCCGACGACACCGACTTCAAGAACCCCAAGACCCCCGTCGTCGTCAACCTCATCTCGGCCGTGAAGACCCTCAAGGCCAAGTACGGCGAGGACTTCGTGCTGACCATGGCCCCGGAGACCTTCTTCGTCCAGCTCGGCTACCAGTACTACGGCACCGGCAAGTGGGGCGGCCAGGACCCCCGGGCCGGGGCCTACCTGCCGGTGATCCACGCCCTGTGCGACGACCTGACCCTGCTGCACGTCCAGGACTACAACTCGGGCCCGATCATGGGCCTCGACAACCAGTACCACTCCATGGGCGGCGCCGACTTCCACATCGCGATGACCGACATGCTGCTCACCGGCTTCCCGGTCGCGGGCGACGCCGGCAACGTCTTCCCGCCGCTGCGCCCGGACCAGGTCGCGATCGGCATGCCCGCCTCCACCAACGCGGGCAACGGCCACGTCTCCCCGGCCGAGGTCACCAAGACGCTGAACTGCCTGACCAGGAAGACCGACTGCGGCTCGTACGCCACCCACGGCACCTGGCCCGCCCTGCGCGGCCTGATGACCTGGTCGATCAACTGGGACCGCTACGCGAACTGGGAGTTCCAGAAGAACTTCGACGCGTACTTCGGCTGACGCCCGGCGGGGTCCGGCGGACCACCGGCCGGACCCCGGCCAGCAGCACCACCCCCAGGCACCAGCTGGCCACCACGTCCAGCGGCCAGTGGTAGCCCCGCCGCACCAGCCCGTAGGAGGTGCCGAGGACCAGTACGGCACACAGCACGACCAGCGCCCGGCGCACGGCGGGTGAGCGCAGGAGCGGGACCAACAGCAGCGTCGCCGCGCCGTACGCGACGACCGCGGTGGCGGTGTGGCCCGAGGGGTAGTAGCCGGTCGCCGGGGGCACCGCCGGGGTGCCGGGCCGGTCGGTCCACTCCTTCAGCGGGACGACCAGCGCCGGCACCAGCACCATCGCCAGGGCCGCCGCGAGGGGCCCCAGCCACCAGTGGTCCGCACCCGTGGCGCGCCTGTGCCAGGCCGCGTACGCCAGCGCCACGACGAGGACGGGCACGGCGACCTGCACGTTGCCGAGGTCGGCCAGCAGTTCGGAGAGCCGGTCCGGGTGGACGAGCGCCCCGCTCAGCCGCTCGTCCACCCCGACCAACGGGCCGTCGGCGACGACCTGCCAGGTGATCAGCGCGAAGAGCAGCACGGGAAGCCCGAGGAGGGCGGACAGGGCGCGGGGCGGGACGGAGACCGGCATGACGCCCAGCTTCGCAGGCCCGCCGTCGCGTAGTCTCACCGCCCGTGACCAGCATACGAACGGCACGGGACAGCCGGTGGGCAGAGACCTTCGCCCGGCTGAAGGCCATGACCGGGGAGGGCCGGTACGAGGAGGTCGAGGCCGAGGCACGGGCCCTGGCCGCGCTCGGGCGGCGGCCCTGGCGCAGGCGTCCGCCGCACTGGGAGGCGCGGGTACTGGCTACCGGAACGGCCGTCCTGCACGGCCGGGTGGCCGAGGCGCTGGACGAGCTGGACACGCTGATCGCGGAACTGGAGCCGGTCGGCCTCAACGCGCAGATGCTGCGGCTGATCGCGCGCGGCAACCGCGTGGCCGCCCTGTCCGGCCTGCGGCGGTACGCGGAGGCGGAGACCGAGGCGAAGGGCATCCTGCGGGAGCTGACCCGGATCGCCCACCGCGCCCCGGTGGCGGCGCTGGAGGTGAGCACCCTGGGGCACCTGGCCGCCGTGCTGTGCGGGCTGGCCCGCCACGAGGAGGCGGAGGCCGTCGCCCGCGGCAACCTGCCCCGGGCGGACGGACCCGCCGTCGCCGTCCTGCACGCGACGCTGGCGCGCAGCCTGAACGGACAGGGCCGCCACGAGGAGGCGCTGGCCGAGGTCCGCCGGAGCCTGCCGCGGCCGCCCCGCTACGCCGCCGGGTACCTGGACCTGGTCACCGCCGAGGCCCTGCACGGGCTGGGATGCCGCGCCGAGGCGGAGACCGCCGTACGGTGTGCGCTGACCGACTGCGAACGGCGGCTGCACCCGGCCCACCCGCGTACCGGCGAGGCGCGCGCCCTGCTCGCCCGCATCACCGGGGAGGAAGCGGAGGAACCGGGGGAGTGACACACCGAAGGGCCGGCACAAGGGGGGGAGTGTGCCGGCCCTTCGGTGAACCACCGTCCCGAGTGCCGAGACGGTCGTCCTGACCGGAACGTCGCGCGCCCCGGGGGGTCTGGGGCGGGCGACCGTCCGATCGGTGAGGAAGCCGGAACCCGTGGGCTCCGGTGGTGTGCGCGAGGCACGACCAGGTCGAAGCTGGGGAGGCCTCGTCCTGATGAACCGCCCACAGTCCCCTGTGGGCGGGTGTATCTCTCATCTGCGTAGAACCTACGGCAGGGGGTGCGCTCAGGACAGGGTCATCGGCGTCCTGACATCCACCCCGCACACCTTCTTCACACGCTCTGCCGGTCGCCCCGCCAGGCGTGCGAAGGGCAGCTCAGATGCGCGTTCGACGCGCGTACTCAGACGCGGGCGAAGGCCTGCTCGATGATGTCGAGGCCCTCGTTCAGCAGGTCCTCCCCGATGACCAGCGGGGGCAGGAAACGCAGCACGTTGCCGTAGGTGCCACAGGTCAGGACCAGCAGGCCCTCCTGGTGGCAGGCCTTGGCGAGCGCGGCGGTCGCCTCCGGGTTCGGCTCCTTGGTGTCGCGGTCCTTGACCAGCTCGATCGCGATCATCGCGCCGCGGCCCCGGACGTCGCCGATGATGTCGAACTTCTCGGCCATGGCGGACAGGCGGGACTTCATGACCGCCTCGATGTCCTTCGCCCGGGTGTTGAGGTCCAGCTCCTTCATCGTCTCGATGGCGCCGAGCGCGCCCGCGCACGCCACCGGGTTGCCGCCGTAGGTGCCGCCGAGGCCGCCGGAGTGCGCGGCGTCCATGATCTCGGCGCGGCCGGTGACGGCGGACAGCGGCAGACCGCCCGCGATGCCCTTGGCCGTGGTGATCAGGTCCGGGACGATGCCCTCGTCCTCGCAGGCGAACCACTGACCGGTGCGGCAGAAGCCGGACTGGATCTCGTCCGCGACGAAGACGATGCCGTTGTCCCGGGCGAACCGGCTGATCGCGGGCAGGAAGCCCTTGGCCGGCTCGATGAAGCCGCCCTCGCCGAGCACCGGCTCGATGATGATCGCGGCCACGTTCTCGGCGCCGACCTGCTTGGTGATCTGGTCGATCGCCTGGGCGGCGGCCTCCGGACCGGCGTTCTGCGCACCGGTCGGCCAGCGGTAGCCGTAGGCGACCGGCACGCGGTACACCTCGGGCGCGAACGGACCGAAGCCGTGCTTGTACGGCATGTTCTTCGCGGTCAGCGCCATGGTCAGGTTGGTCCGGCCGTGGTAGCCGTGGTCGAAGACCACCACGGCCTGCCGCTTGGTGTACGCACGCGCGATCTTGACGGCGTTCTCCACGGCCTCGGCGCCGCTGTTGAACAGGGCCGACTTCTTGGCGTGGTCGCCCGGCGTCAGCTCGGCCAGCGCCTCGGCGACGGCGACGTAGCCCTCGTACGGCGTGACCATGAAACAGGTGTGGGTGAAGTCGGCGAGCTGCGCGGACGCCTTGCGGACGACGGCCTCGGCGGAGGCGCCGACCGAGGTCACCGCGATGCCGGAACCGAAGTCGATCAGACGGTTGCCGTCGACGTCCTCGATCACACCGCCGCCGGCGCGCGCGACGAACACGGGCAGCGTGGAGCCCACACCCTGCGCGACCACGGCCGTACGCCGGGCCTGCAACTCCTGCGACTTCGGGCCGGGAATGGCGGTGACGACGCGGCGCTCCTGCGGAAGTGCGGTCATGAGGGCTCCTGGGGTCTTGCGCGATCTGCGGGATCTTGTGAACGCTTGCCTTCTTTTCTCGCAGGCTAGGACCGGCACGGTGGGGTGGGCATGCTCCATGTGGGCGTTGTCCGCCCGGCCGGTTGTCCGACATGGACAGGTGCCGGGAACGGCGACATCGGGACACGTCGACGCGGGCCCGGCCGCGTAAGCGGTGAACTCCCCTTGGGAGGGCGTTAGATTGGCTCGCTGATGGTGGACGGAGCGGCTGGTCAGGGGGCAAGGGCGATGGACGGCGACGGGACCCGGGACGCGCGGGGCACGCATGCGAATCCGGTACCGCGCCCGGCGGGACCTCCGGAGGTACCCGCGGTGCCTCCCCGGCCGGTGGGCGCGCCGGGTGTGCCGGGCGTGCCCGCCGTGCCCGAGCACGCTCCCCGGCCCGCGTCCGCCGTCGCCGCCTGGCTCGACACCGAGAGGCCGGCCGCCCGTACCGGGATCTGGCGGTTCGGTTACCGGCCCCCCAAGGAGACTCCGCAGCGGGTCGCCCCCGTGACGGTCGTCGGCATGCTGGTTCCGCTCGGCCTGGCGATGCTGGTCTGGTCGCTGTGGCGGCGCGGTGTCACCTCCTACCAGTACGCCCTCCTGCGCCTGTTCACGCCGGACGACTGGTGGTGGGGCGGCACGCTCGCCTCGCCCAAGGTGTTCGAGGGGCGGAACGTACCCTCTCCGGGGGCCGAAGCCCTGGTGATCTACGAGGGTCTCGCCTTCGCCGCGCTCGTTCTCCTCGTGGCCGTGCTCGGCAGCTGGCGCGCCGTCGTCAGCCACTACGTGGCCCGCAGGCCCCAGCCCGCGCGCGCCCTGATCGCGGCACTTCTGGCCCTCCTGGTCCTGAGCTTCGTCTTCCCCGACGCCTTCCCGGTGGTCGGATGGTCCCCGGTGCCCGTCGTCGATCCGCTGCTCTCCTTCACCGTGCTCGTCTCGGACGGCTACGACCTGATGGCGTCCCGCCTCTACACGGACACGCTGTACGCGGTCGTCACCCTGCTCGTGCTGTGGCCGTTCGCCCGCCTCGGAGGCTGGCTGCCGTACGCGCGGACCCTGCTCGCCGCCCGCCGGGCCGTCCCCACCGTCGCCGCCCCGCAGGCCCGGCCCCGCTCGCAGTGGCCCGCGCTGCGGGACGCCGGCCAGTACGAGGCCGCCGACCTGCTCACCGGTGAGGTCGTTCGCGGCAGCATGAACGACGTCGACTGCACGCGCGTCGAGCACGCCTTCGCCGCCGCTCGGCGCGGCGCCACACTGGACGCGTTCCGCGACACCGTGCTGCGCCAGGGCGGCGCCGCCTGGTCCCACCCGTCCGGTGCCCGGGACCTGCGGCGCCGCACCGCCCGCCACGACCTGCTGACCGGGCAGGTGCGCATCGGCCGCTGGTCGGCCGCCGAGCAGACCCCGCTGCCCTACCGGGACGCCGGGGCGGCCCTCGACCCGGAGGTGCTCGGCACCTCGCTGCTGGCCGTGGGCCCTCCCGGGTCCGGCAAGACCCGCTCCCTCGTCCAGCCGGTGACCGAGGCGCTCGCGCTGCGCGCGCTCACCGGGGGCTGCGCGGTGGTGGTGGTGTCCGCCCCCGGGGCCCCGGTGTGCGACGACGAGACCTTCGACGTGATCATCCGCATCGGTGACCCGTCCTCGGCGCACGACCTGGACCTGTACGCCGAGTCCGGCGACCCGGACGACGCGGCCGCGATCCTCGCCGAAGCCCTGGTGGGCGACCTCGACACGGTCGGAGCACAGGGCGCCGTCACCACACTGGCCCAGTTGCTGGGCCCGTTCCGGGCGGTGCACGGCCGATTCCCCTCCCTGCCGGAACTGCACGCGCTGCTGGAGGGGGAGGAGACGGCGCTGTCCCGGCTCGGGGAAGCGCTCGCGGCGAGCGGGAACGACGTCATGCGCCGCGAACTCGACGCGCGCCTGCGGCAGACCGGCGCGCCGGGTGACGCGGGCCGGGCCCTGGCGGACCGGCTGGCGTTGCTGAACCGCCCGGTGTTCGCCGACTTCTTCGGCGGCCGCGGAACGGCCCGGCCGTTCTCCCTGCGGGCGATCGCCCACCATCCGCTGCGGGTCCGGATCGACGTCCCCGAGCGCGGACACGACGAGGCCGCCCGGCTGATCACCCGGCTGGTCCTCGCGCAGTTCCACGCCGTCGTCAGGGAAGGCCGCCGGGAGCACTTCGTCTGCCTGGTCCTGGACGACGCGACGGGCGCGGTCACGCCGCAGTCCGTGCGCCGCATCCAGGGACTGCGCTCGCAGAACGCGGGGGTGCTGCTCGCCCTGCGCACCGTCGGCGACGTACCGGAGGCGCTGCACGGCCCGCTGTACGGAGCCGTCGGCTGCCGCATGGCCTTCTGCGGCGTCTCCACCTGGGACGGCAGCCGGTTCGCGCAGTCCTGGGGCACCGAGTGGGTGGAGACGACCGAGGTCGCCAAGCACACGGTCTTCGCCGACCAGCCGATGACCCGCTTCTTCCACGCCGTCCGGAAGCTGGTGACGGGCAAGGCGGTGACCACGGACGCCGTGACCGTCCGCCAGGTCGAGCGGGAACGCTGGTCGGCCTCCGAGCTGGCGCACGCCGTACCGGCCGGGCACGCGGTGCTGTCGCTGACCAGCGTCAAGGGGGAGCACGCGCCGCCCCTGCTGGTGGACCTGCGCGGGTGAGCCGTACGGTCTCCGGGTGGGCCCCGGGACCGTACAGTGAGGCAGAATCGACACAGGTCGTTCATACGCGGCGGCCAAAAGATCACACGGACTCCACACCGACCCCGCAGTCAGCCTCACCCCCCGACGCAGACCCGAAGGCCCAGGCCCCATGCCCCCCACGCTCGCCTCGCTCGTCCACCACTCGGCGCTGAAGCTGACCGTGCGCGCCGGCGAGGACCGCCTCGACGTACCGGTGCGCTGGGCCCACGTCAGCGAACTCGCCGACCCCGTGCCCTACATGGAGGGCGGCGAACTGCTGCTGATGACCGCCCTCAAGCTGGACGCCGAGGACCCCGAGGCGATGCGCCGGTACGTGAAACGGCTGGCGGACGCCGGAGTGGTGGGCCTCGGCTTCGCCGTCGGGGTCAACTACGACCACGTCCCCGAGGCCCTGGTGGACGCGGCCCGGCACGAAGGGCTGCCGCTCCTGGAGGTGCCGCGCCGCACCCCCTTCCTCGCCATCAGCAAGGCCGTCTCCGCCGCGATCGCCGCCGACCAGTACCGCGCGGTCACCGCGGGCTTCGCCGCCCAGCGGGAGCTGACCCGGCGGACCCTGACCGACGGCCCGGAGGGCCTGCTGGCCGCGCTCGCCGCCCAGGTCGACGGCTGGGCCGCGCTGTACGACGCCTCCGGCGCCGTCGTCGCCGCCGCGCCGGAGTGGGCGGGCCGCAGGGCGGCGCGGCTCACGGCGGACGTGCAGCGCCTGCGCGAGCGCCCGGCCCCGGCCTCGTCGGTGGTCGGCGGAGCCGGGAACCCCGAGCACCCCGAGAACGCCGACCGGGTCGAACTGCACTCCCTGGGCACCTCTCGCAGGCCCCGCTCCGCGCTCGCCGTCGGCACGGCCGCCGCCCTCGGCACCGCCGAGCGGTACGCCGTCCACTCCGCCATCGCCCTGCTGACCCTCACCACGGAACGCTCCCGCTCCCTGCACGAGGCCGGGCTCCGCATCGACGCGGCCGTGCTGCGCATGCTGCTGGCCGGCGAACCCGACCACGCGCGCACGGTCGCCGGGGACCTGTACGGTGGGCTGCTGGACGCGCCGTTCCGGATGATCGTCGCCGAGTCGTCGGCGGCCAGGGCCAGGGCGTCCACCGCCGCACCGTCCACCGGTGACCCGGGCGGCGACACCGGCGGCGACCCGCCCGGCGCCCTCGGCGCGCTCGCCGAGGCGGCGGAATCCGCGGCGGCCCGCTCCGGCGAGGCGGTGCTGGTCGTCCCCGAGGGCGAACGCCTGGTGGTGCTGGCCACCGACGGCGGCGCGGCCGTCGCCGCCGTCGTCGAGCACGCGTCGGCGCTGGAGGCCGCCCGCCCGGTGTCCGAGTCCCGCGCGGGCGGCGACGAGGACGGCCTGGTCGTCGGCCTCTCGGCCCCGTCCGGGCCCATCGCCGCGTCCGCCGCCTACCAGCAGGCCCGGCAGGCCCTGTCGGTGGCCCGCCGACGTGGCCGCGTCTGCGTGGAGCACGAGCACGTGGCGGCCGGCTCCGTCCTGCCGCTCCTCGCCGACGACGCGGTGCGCGCCTTCGCCGACGGCCTCCTGCGGGCCCTGCGCGACCACGACGCCACCGGCCGGGGAGACCTCGTCGCCTCCGTGCGCGCCTGGCTCTCCCGCCACGGCCAGTGGGACGCGGCCGCCGCCGACCTCGGCGTCCACCGCCACACCCTGCGCTACCGGATGCGCCGGGTGGAGGAGATCCTCGGCCGCTCCCTGGACGACCCGGACGTCCGCATGGAGCTGTGGCTGGCCCTGAAGGCGACGGCACCCGAATAACGCCCCCCCACCTGGCCGCCACGTCGAAGAACCCACCCTCACCACGACACCCCGGACAAACACGCGCCACCCCGCCCCGCCCTACCGTGGACCCGCACCCGCAATCACCACCACCACCCCCAACGCGGAAGGGCCGGGACTCGACAATGACTTCCACCCACGCCTTCTGGCTCGCCGGCCGCCAGGCCACCGGCGAGACCGACTTCGACGTCACCTCCCCCTGGGACGGCACCACCGTCGGCACCGTGAGCCTCCCCACCGACGCCCAGGTCGAAGAGGCCGTGGCCGCCGCGTACGCCGTACGGGACGAGTTCGCCGCGACCCCCGCCCACGTCCGCGCCGCCGCCCTCGACCACGTCAGCCGCCGCCTGGCCGAGCGCACCGAGGAGATCGCCCGCCTGATCTCCGCCGAGAACGGCAAGCCGGTCAAGTGGGCCCGCGGCGAGGTCGGCCGCGCCGTCTCCGTGTTCCGCTTCGCCGCCGAGGAGGCCCGCCGCTTCAACGGCGGCGAGGCCCAGCGCCTGGACACCGACGCCGGCGGCCAGGGCCGCCTCGCCCTCACCCGCCGCTTCCCCAAGGGCGTCGTCCTCGGCATCGCGCCCTTCAACTTCCCCCTCAACCTGTGCGCCCACAAGATCGCCCCCGCGATCGCCGCCGGCGCGCCCATCATCCTCAAGCCGGCCCCCGCCACCCCGCTCTCCGGCCTGATCCTCGGCGACCTGCTCGCCGAGACCGAACTGCCGGCCGGCTCCTGGAGCATCCTCCCGGTCCCGAACGACAAGATGCCCGCCCTCGTCCAGGACGAGCGCCTCCCGGTCATCTCCTTCACCGGCTCCGAGACCGTCGGCTACGCCATCATGGACTCGGTGCCCCGCAAGCACTGCACGCTGGAGCTGGGCGGCAACGGCGCGGCCGTCGTCCTCGCCGACTGGGCGAGCGACGAGGACCTGGACCGGGCCGCGGCGCGCATCGCCACCTTCTCCAACTACCAGGGCGGCCAGTCCTGCATCTCCGTGCAGCGCGTGATCGCCGACGCCGCCGTCTACGACCGCCTGCTGCCGCGCATCGTCGCCGCCGTCGAGGCCCAGGTCACCGGCGACCCGAACGACGACGCGACGGACGTCGGCCCGCTGGTCAGCGAGGCCGCCGCCGAGCGCGTGGCGGCGTGGGTCGAGGAGGCCGTCACCGCCGGCGCGAAGCTCCTCACCGGCGGCAAGCGCGACGGCGCCTCCTACGCCCCGACCGTCCTCGCCGACCTCCCCGCCGACACCACCCTCGCCCGCGAGGAGGTCTTCGGCCCGGTCCTCAGCGTCCAGAAGGTGACCGGCGAGGCCGAGGCGTTCGCCGCCGTCAACGACTCCAAGTACGGCCTCCAGGCAGGCGTGTTCACCCACGACCTCCAGGCCGCGTTCCGCGCCCACCGCGCCCTGGAGGTCGGCGGCGTGGTCATCGGCGACGTCCCCTCCTACCGCGCCGACCAGATGCCGTACGGCGGCGCCAAGCAGTCCGGCATCGGCCGCGAGGGCGTGAAGTTCGCGATGGACGACTACACCTACGAGCGGGTGCTGGTCCTCACCGGACTCGCGCTCTGACGCCTGGCCTCACCCGGCGTCGAGCTGGTGGTCCGCCCAGACGTACGTCTCGGGCAGCAGGTCGGCGACGGGGACCTCGCGCACGCGGTCCCCGTCCCCGACGATCACCCTGAGCCCGGGGAAGTAGTCGAGCAGGACCTGGCGGCACCGGCCGCACGGCGGGACGACCCCGCGCCCGCGGTCGCCGACGGCGACGATCGTCTCCAGCTCGTACACGCCCTGGGCCGCCGCCGCACCGACGACGACCAGCTCGGCGCAGGGGCCGCCGGTGAAGTGGTAGGCGTTGACCCCCGTGACGATCCGCCCGTCCCGGCCGCGCGCCGCGGCGGCCATGGTGTGGTTGTCCCCCCGGCAACGGCTGCGGGCCACACGCGCCGCGGCCTCGACGAGTTCGTGGTCGACGGGGTCCGTCCGCTCGGTCATCGATGCTCGCCTCCGTGGGTGCCCCGGCCTCCTGGCCGGGGAGGCAAGGTAGCTCCCGCAGCGCAGGACCTCAACCGGAGAAGCCGACGTGTGCGAGTCGCAGGGTGCCGTGCAGGCTGATGCGGAGGTCGTGGACGTCCTTCGCGGTGAAGGTGCTCTCCAGGTCCACGTAGTCGTACGGCCCCGCAGTCGGCGGGTCCGGTGACAGGGTCGTCACCGCCGGGCCGCCGTCCAGGGCGATGCCGACCGAGCCGGCGCCCGCGACCGACACGGTCACCCGGGTCACGCCGGTGCCGAAGTCGCAGGCGCGGTAGAGCAGTTCGCCCGTCCGTCCGGTGACCGCCGTCACCGCGTCGCCCGCGGTCTTCGTCCGGTCGACGATCTCCGTGCCGCTCTGCTCGTCGAAGTCGGCCGCCTCCAGACCGCGTGCGCCGACCGGGCGCGGTGCGGCGGGTTCGCCGTCGAGGGTGACGGTCGTCGACAGGCGCACGTCCTCGCTGGAGGCGCCCACCAGCAGGGCGTACGGGCCCGGCTCCAGCCGCCACCGGCCGTGCGCGACGTCCCAGAACGCGAGGGCGGACCGCGGGACCTCGAAGGAGACCCGGTCCGACGCCCCCGGCGCGAGGGTGAGCCGGCGGTGGGCCAGCAGCTCGCGGCGCGGACGCGGGACCGAGGGGGCCTCGGCGCGGACGTAGAGCTGGGCCACCTCGTCGGCGGACACCTCCCCGGTGTTGGTGACCGTGAAGGACACGGACACCGACCCGGCCCCGTCCCGCACCCGCGCCGTCAGGTCCCCGTACGAGAAGGACGCGTAGGACAGGCCGTGGCCGAACGGGAACAGCGGCGTCCCCTCGAAGTACAGGTAGGTCTGGCGGCCGCCGATCACGTCGTAGTCGAGCAGGCCGGGCAGGTCCGAGTCGTCGGCGTACCAGGTCTGCGGGAGGCGCCCGGCGGGGGAGACGTCGCCCGCGAGGACCCGGGCCAGCGCGGTGCCGGCCGCCTGGCCGCCGTGCGCGGTCCACAGCACCGCCGGCAGGGTCCGCGCGTCGACCGCGTACGGGTAGGCGGAGACCAGCGCCAGCACCGTGCGCGGGTTCGCGGCGCGGGCCGCACGCAGCAGCCGTTCCTGGTGGGCGGGCAACCGCAGCGTCGTACGGTCCTCGGCCTCGCGGCCGTTGAGGTGCGGGTCGTTGCCCGCGACCACGACGACCACGTCCGCGCCCGCCGCCGCCCGCGTCACCGCGTCCTCGCCGCGCCCGGCGACGACGAGTTCGAAGACGCCGGCGTCCGCGTCGTCCGCGGCAACCTTCACACCGTCGGCGGCGACCTGGACGGGGCGACCCGTTCCCGTGTGCCTCAGGAGGTGACCGCTCGCATGGGCTTCCAGCCGGAACGTCTCCTGCACGACCCAGCCGCCGGGCTGGTCGGCGGAGGCGCGCACGAAGCCGTCCCCGGCGACGGACAGGTACCGGCCGTCGGGCGCGCGCAGGGTGAGCAGGCCCTCGCCCCAGTCGACGAGCGCCAGTTCGGTGCCCACCGCGTCGGTGGTCAGGGGCGGCAGGTCGGTGCGGCCGGCCAGCAGGGCCGGGTCCAGGGCGCCCTCCGTGCCGAGCGCCTCGGCGGGGGAGTCGTCCGACGGCAGGACGTGCAGGAAGGTGCCGTCGGCGGTGCGCAGCCGGACGCGGTCCACGCCCTCCGCGAAGCTCACGCGCTCGGCGCCGAACCGCTCGTACAGGCCCTCCAGCGGGGTGGAGCGGTGGAGGAGCGTGCCGCTGTACCAGTCGAGCTTGCACTCGTCGGCGAGCAGTCCGACGACGGCGACGCGGGTGTCGGGGGCCAGCGGCAGGACGCCGTCGTTCTTGAGCAGGACCACCGCCTGCTCGGCCGCCTCCCGCGCGAGCGCCCGGTGTTCCGGCGTGTCGAAGTCGTCGACCCCCGCGTACGGGTCGTGCTCCGGGTCGAACTCGCCGAGCCGGAAGCGGACCGACAGCTGACGGCGTACGGCCCTGTCCACGTCCGCCTCCGTCAGCAGGCCCTGGTCCAGGGCGCCCCTCAGACGCGCGACGATCCGCGAGGAGTCGGTGCCGTGGTCCGTGAAGCTGTCCACCCCGGCCCGCAGCGCGGCGGCGGTCGCCTCCTCGTGGGTGTCGAAGTAGTGCTCCGAGTCGACCAGGTTGGAGGGCGCGCCCGCGTCCGAGCAGACCAGCAGCTCGTCCCGCGTCCAGGTGCGCAGGTGCCCGGCGAGGTACGGGGAGAGGTGGTTGGGGCGGCCGTTGACCAGGTTGTAGGCCGGCATCACCCCGGCCACCGCGCCCGCCTCGACCGTCGCGCGGAAGGCCCGCAGGTCGTACTCGTTGAGGACGCGCGGGCGCACGGAGGACGAGGAGGTGTCCCGGTCGGTCTCGTTGTTGTGGGCGAGCCAGTGCTTGAGGACGGGCGCGGTGCGCCAGTACGCCGGGTGGTCGCCGCGCAGGCCCCGGGTGTAGGCGGTGGCGATGGCCGAGGTGAGCCTCGGGTCCTCGGAGTAGCCCTCCTCGTTGCGGCCCCACAGCGGGTGGCGCAGCAGGTTCACGGTCGGGGACCAGACGTTGAGGCCGACGCGTTCGTCGCGGGCGCGCATCGCCCGGGCCTCCCGGGAGACCGCCTCTCCGACCCGCCGCACCAGCTCCTCGTTCCAGGTGGCGCCGAGGCCCACGGCCTGCGGGAACACCGTCGCCGGGCCCATCCAGGCCACGCCGTGCAGGGCTTCCTGGCCGGTGCGGAAGGCGGCGATGCCGAGCCGTTCGACCGCGGGCGCGAACTGGTGCAGGAAGGCGGTCTTCTCGTCGAGGGTGAGCCGCGACAGCAGGTCGTCGACGCGCTTCGCGAACGGCAGCCCCGGATCACGGAACGGCGGCGTGGGTGCGGTCACGTGGAGGTCCCCTTGCGATGGTGCGGGTAGGACGTCGAAGCGCTTCGATGCTCTGTGCAGCCCCGGGTGGGTGTCAAGACACTGCGCTGGATCGCGGCTCTGCCCGCGCCGCATTGCAACGTGGGAAGGAGGTGTTCGGCCAAGTCCGTTGCCGGCGGCGCCGGACAGGAATCTTGGGGACGACTCTTGTGCCCCCCGAGGGGTTAACTTAACCTCGCTGCAACATCGAAGCGCTTCGACACAGGCTTGTCTCAGTTCCCTCACCACACCGCGGCCGACGCCCCGTCGGGTCTCTCGCGGTGCGCCACGAAGGCACGAAGGGTTGACGCACATGACGCCGAACGCCGCCTCCGGTCCCAGCCGGAGAAGTTTCCTCGCCTCCACCGCGGTCGCCACCGCGGCGGTGGCGGGAGGGGTGCCGCTGCTCTCCGCCTGCGGCGGATCCGACGGAGGCTCGCGCGACGGCACCACGTCGGGCAAGGACGCCGAGAAGTTGCTGCCGGCGTACGTGGCGGGCAGCGTCGTCACGCCCGACATCCCCAGCAAGAACGGCTCCGCGGTCGGCTTCACGAGCAAGCTCGACCTCGGAGACCTGAAGACCTCGGTGCCCGAGAAGCTCGGCAAGGGCGGCCGGCTCACCATCATGTCGCCGTTCTGGGGGTCCCCGCCCAAGGAGGACAACGCCTACTACCGGGCGATGAACGACCTCATCGGCGTCGACGTGGCCTGGCAGAACCAGGACGGCAACACCTACGACCAGAAGCTCGGCGCGGTCCTCGCCTCCAGCGAGGTGCCCGACGTGGTGGTCGTGCCCGGCTGGAACATGACCGGCAAGATACCCAGCGCCATCATCGGCAAGTTCGCCGATCTGGGCCCCTATCTGTCCGGCGACGCGGTGAAGGAGTACCCGAACCTCGCCGCGATCCCCACCGACGCCTGGCGGCGGTCGATCTTCGGCGGCAAGCTGCGCGGCCTGCCGCTGCCCTCCTCGTACGTGTCCGCCATCGTGCCGCTGTACCGCCAGGACATCTTCGAGAAGGAGGGGTACGAAGTCCCCCGGTCCTGCGACGAGTTCCTGGCGCTGGCCAAGGACGCCACCAACG
This sequence comes from Streptomyces sp. NPDC102490, assembly GCF_044765285.1. NCBI lineage: Bacteria > Bacillati > Actinomycetota > Actinomycetes > Kitasatosporales > Streptomycetaceae > Streptomyces > Streptomyces sp. NPDC102490. The sequence goes on along the minus strand of NZ_JBIWJU010000014.1, from coordinate 58,855 downwards.
CCAGGGCCAAGCGCTGGGGCTGCCTGGACATGAAGTGGACCGCCTTCAACGCCTTCGGCGTGCTCTCGGGCAACGAGAAGTCGCTCGGCTGGAACGAGGTCGACGGCAAGCTGCTGTACCGCATCGAGACCGAGGAGTACCTCGAGGCCCTGGAGTGGACCCGCAAGCTGTTCGCCGCGGGAGTCGTGCACCCCGACGCCAGGCTCGGCAAGAGCAACGCCACCGACCCCGGGCCCAAGTTCGCCGCCGGCGAGTTCCTCATCTACAACCAGGACATGTCCCAGTGGTGGAGCCGCACCGCGGAACAGGCCACCCAGAACCCCGGGTTCAAGATCTGGGGCATGGACTTCTTCGGGCACGACGGCGGCGATCCCACGCTGTGGGCCCAGAACCCGGCGAGCATCTTCGCCTTCGTCAACAAGAAGGCGTCCAAGTCCGTGATCCGCGACGTGCTGGCCGTCGCCAACGTCACCGCCGCGCCGTACGGCACCAAGGAGTACATGGCCACCAACTACGGCGTGGAGGGCACCCACTACACCGTCAAGGACGGGGTGCCCACCAAGACCGAGCAGGGCAACATCGACGTGATGAACGCCTACGTGATGGTGGCGAGCCCCGCCGCGACCATCGCCCACCCCGACTTCCCCGAGGTCGCCAGGGGACAGGTCGAGTGGCAGCAGCGGATGGGCGCCTTCACCAAGAAGCCCGCCTTCTACGGCATGCAGATCACCGAGCCCGCCCGCTACACCAACCTCTCCAACGACTTCGAGCAGCTGGAGGACGACATCGTCCGCGGCCGCAAGAAGATCGGCGACATGCAGCAGGCCGTCTCCGACTGGAAGAGCAAGGGCGGGGACGAACTGCGCGACTGGTACCGGAAGATCCTCGACGAGAACGGACCGGCGGCCGGCTGACCAGGTACCGAGGCAAGGAGAACCACCGTGTCCCACAGCACGGTGCCTCGGACCAGGACCGAGGCCGATGCGACGAAGAAGACCCCGGTGGCGTCCGGCGACGCCACCGGCCCCCGCCGCGGAAAGCGCGACCCCGGCAAGCTGAGCCTGCGGCTGCGGTTCCGGCGCGACCGCGTACTGCTGCTGATGACCCTGCCGGCCGTGCTGCTGGTACTGCTCTTCAACTACCTGCCGATCCTCGGCAACGTCGTCGCCTTCCAGGAGTACGACCCGTACCTCAGCGACAACGGGATCGTCTCCATCCTGCACAGCCCCTGGGTGGGGCTGGAGAACTTCCAGCGGATCTTCCAGGACTCCGCGTTCTGGAACTCGGTGCGCAATACGCTCGTGCTCTTCCTGCTCCAGCTCCTGCTGTACTTCCCGATCCCCATCGGGCTCGCGCTGCTCATCAACAGCGTGGTCCGGCCCCGGGTGCGGGCGATCTCGCAGGCCATCCTCTACCTGCCGCACTTCTTCTCGTGGGTGCTGGTCATCGCCGTCTTCCAGCAGCTGCTCGGCGGGGCCGGGCTGCTGTCCCAGCTGCTGCGCGACCACGGGTACGACGGGCTCGGCGTCATGACCGACCCGGACACCTTCAAGTTCCTGGTCACCGCGCAGAGCGTGTGGAAGGACGCCGGCTGGGGGATCATCGTCTTCCTCGCCGCCCTCGCCTCGGTCAGCCCCGACCTGTACGAGGCCGCCGCGATGGACGGCGCGAACCGCTGGCGCCGCATGTGGCACGTCACGCTGCCCGCGCTGCGCCCGGTGATCGCGCTGCTGCTGGTGCTGCGCGTCGGCGACGCCCTGACGGTGGGCTTCGAACAGATCCTGCTGCAACGCGACGCCGTCGGACCCGGCGCGGCCGAGGTCCTCGACACCTTCGTGTGGTGGAACGGCGTGCGCAACCAGGACTTCGGCTACGCGGCCGCCGCGGGGCTCGTCAAGGGCGTCATCAGCCTCGGCCTGGTGCTGGTGGCCAACAAGGTGGCCCACCTCATGGGCGAGCAGGGGGTGTACAAGAAGTGACCGCCGTACCCGAAGCGACGGCCGTACGGGACACGACCGCCGTCGGCGACAGGCCCGCGCGCCGGCCCCGCCCGTGGGCCGCCCCGCCCCGCCCCGCGTGGGAGGAGAAACCCAGCCGGGCCGGAATCGCCGGCAAGGGGCTCGTGCTGCTCCTGGCCTGCCTGGGCATCCTGTTCCCGCTGTGGATCGTCGTCGTCACCAGCCTGTCCAGCCGCAGGACCATCGACGAGGCCGGCGGCCTGGTGATGATCCCCAAGGACATCACCTTCGTCGCCTACCAGGAACTGCTCAGCGGCGGCCAGGTCACCCGCGCCGCCCTCGTCAGCATCGGCGTCACACTCGTCGGCACCCTGTTCTCCATGGCGGTGTCCGTGCTGTGCGCCTACGGGCTCTCCCGCAGCGGCTCGCTGGGCCACCGCTGGATCCTCCTGCTGCTGCTCGCCACGATGTTCTTCAGCGCCGGTCTCATCCCCACCTACCTGCTGGTGCAGTCCCTCGGCCTGACCGACAGCTACCTCGCGCTGATCCTGCCGAGCGCGATCAGCGTCTTCAACATCCTGGTGCTGCGCGGCTTCTTCATGGGCATCTCCCAGGAGCTGACCGACAGCGCCCGCATCGACGGCGCCGGCGACTTGCGCATCCTGTGGCAGATCGTCCTTCCGCTGTCCCGCGCGGTCGTCGCGGTCATCACCCTGTTCTACGCCGTCGGCTACTGGAGCGCCTGGTTCAACGCCTCCCTCTACCTGAACGACCAGGACATGCTGCCCCTGCAGAACATCATGATCCAGCTGGTGCAGAAGCAGGAGGCGCCGGTCGGCCTCGGCCAGGCCATCAAGACCGGTGAACTCTCCGGCCTCGCCGTCCAGATGGCCGTCATGGTGATGGCCCTGCTGCCGGTCGCCGTGCTGTCGCCCTTCGTCCAGCGCCACTTCAAGAAGGGCATGCTCACCGGGGCGGTGAAGGGCTGATGCCGAACCTGTCGGACGCCACCGGCCGGCGCATCCTCTACGGCGGCGACTACAACCCCGAGCAGTGGCCCGAGGAGACCTGGCCGGAGGACGTCCGCCTGATGAAGGCCGCCGGCGTCAATTCCGTCACCCTCGGCGTCTTCTCTTGGTCCAGGCTCGAACCACGCCCCGGCGTCCACGACTTCGGCTGGCTGGACCGGCTCATGGACCTGATGCACGAGGGCGGCATCGGCGTCGTCCTCGCCACCCCCACCGCCTCGCCCCCGCCCTGGCTGGGCAACCTCCACCCCGACACCCTGCCCCGCGACGCGGACGGCCGCACCGAGTGGTGGGGCGGCCGGCAGCACTTCTCGCACTCCAGCACCACCTACCGCCGCCACGCCGCCGCCGTCACCGAGGCCCTCGCCGCGCGGTACGCGAGCCACCCGGCCCTGACCCTGTGGCACATCAACAACGAGTACTGCACCTACGACTACGGCGACGAGGCCGCCACCCGCTTCCGCCGCTGGCTCCAGGACCGCTACGGCACCCTCGACGCCCTCAACACCGCCTGGGGCACCGCCTTCTGGAGCCAGGGCTACGGCGACTGGGCCGAGGTCGCCCCGCCCCGCCACGCCCACTACCTGAGGAACCCCACCCAGGTCCTGGACTTCCGGCGCTTCACCTCCGACATGCTCCTGGAGTGCTACACCGCCGAGCGCGACATCGTCCGCCGCCACACCCCGCACCTCCCGGTCACCACCAACTTCATGCCGCTGTGGTCCGGCCAGGACGGCTGGCGCTGGGCCGAGGAGGAGGACGTCGTCTCCGTCGACCTCTACCCCGACCCGCGCGACCCGTTCGGCGCCCAGGAGGGCGCCCTGGTCCAGGATCTGACCCGCTCGCAGGCGCGCGGCCCGTGGATGCTCATGGAGCAGGCGGCCGGACCCGTCAACTGGCGCGGCGTGAACCACCCCAAGCCGCGCGGCCTCAACCGCCTCTGGTCGCTCCAGGCGGTGGCGCGCGGCGCCGACGCCGTCTGCTACTTCCAGTGGCGCCAGTCACGGCAGGGCGCCGAGAAGTTCCACTCCGGCATGGTGTCCCACGCGGGGGAGCGGGGCCGTACCTACCAGGAGGTGATGCGGCTCGGCGCCGACCTCGCGCGACTCGGCCCGTACGCGGCCGGTGGCACGGTCGGCGCCGACATCGCCGTCCTGCACGACTGGCAGTCCTGGTGGGCCGCCGACCAGGAGGCCCGCCCCTCCGCCCGCGTCGACCACGCGGACGTCCTGCGCACCTGGCACCGCGCGCTGTGGCGGGCCCACCTCACCACCGACTTCGCCCGCCCCGAGGACGACCTCACCCCGTACCGGGTCGTCGTCGCGCCCCAGCTCTACGCCCTCACCGACGCGGCGATCGAGAACCTCCTCGCCCACGTCCGCGGCGGCGGCACCCTCGTCTGCGGCTTCCTCACCGGCGTCGCCGACCCGGACGACCGGATCAGGCCCGGCGGCATGGACGCCCGGCTGCGTGAGCTGTTCGGCATCCGCACCCTGCACGAGTGGTGGCCCCTGGACGACGGTGAGAGCGCCGACTGCGACGGCTTCCGCGGCACCCTGTGGTCGGAGGAGATCGAACCCGACGGCACCGCGTCCGAGACGGTCCCGTACCGGGGCGGGGAGCTGGACGGACTCCCGGCCGTCCTGCGCAAGGGCCGCGCCTGGTACCTCTCCACCCTCCCCGAGCCGGACGCGCTGCGCGACCTCCTCGCCCGCGCCGCGGCCGACGCGGGCGTCCGCCCGGTGCTCGACGCCCTCCCGGCCGACGTCGAGGCGGTACGCCGGGGCGACCTGCTGTTCCTCCTCCACCACGGCCGCGACCCGGTCACCGTCGACGTCCCCGGCACCCACCGCGACCTGCTGACCGACGCCGTCGTCACCGACCGCGTCACCCTCGGCCGCTACGGCGTGGCCGTACTGGGCCACCCGGAGCCGGCGTCATGAGCGACACGCCCGTGCACGGCACCTGGGAGCCGGACCCCGCCGCCCGCTGGGAGGACGCCTTCCTGAGCGGCAACGGCCACCACGGCGCCCTGGTGTTCGGCGATCCGGACGCCGACCGGGTGATCGTCACCCACCACACCCTGGTCCGCCCGGACGGCGACGACGCACACCGCCGCCCGCCCGCGCTCGCCGCCGCACTGCCCGCCCTCCAGGACCGCCTGCTCGCCGGGGACACCGCCGCCGCCGAGGACTTCACCGACGGCCGCCCGCTGCACTGGGTACGCCCCTTCCACCCGGCCTTCCAAGTGCGCCTGGACCGCCCACCGGCCGACGACAGCCACGCCCCCTACCGCCGCGCCGTCGACTTCGCCACCGGCGTGACCACGGCCACCCGCGGCGCCTGGACCAGCCGTGTCTTCGTCTCCCGCGCCGACGACGTGATCGTCCAGCGCGTCACCGCCCCGCACCTCACCCTCGACCTGTCCCTCGACCCCCGTCTCCCCGGCGCCCCCACCGGGCTCGGCATCGGCCACGGCGCCGTCCTCACCCCCGAGGGCGCCCTGCTCGTCCTGCGCGCCCGCTATCCCGGCAGCGACCTCGCCTACACCGGCGTCACCCTCGCCACCGTCACCGGCGGCACCACGAAGCTCGTACCGCCGGGCGTCCACATCGAGGGCGCCACCGAGGTGCTGCTGCTGACCCGGGTGCACCGCCACACCGGCGAGCTGGACGCGGTCGCCGAGAGCCGCGCCCTGCGCGCCCTGCCGACCGGAGATCGGCACGCCTCCCCGTACGACGACCGGCACGCCTCCTCGTACGACGACCGGCACGCCTCCTCGTACGACGACCTGCTCGTCCGGCACCTGGCCCACCACCGCACCGCCTACGACCGCGTCACCCTCGACCTCGCCGCCGACCCCGCCGAACGCGCCCTGCCGGGCTCGGTCCTGCTCGCCGGGCCCGGCGGCCGCCCCGCGCTCCTCGAACGGCTCTTCGCCGCCGGCCGCTACCACCTGCTGTCGGCGAGCGGCCTGCTCCCGCCCCGCCTCACCGGCCTGTGGACCGGCGACTGGAACACCGCCTGGTCCGGCGCCTTCACCACCAACGCCAACCTCAACCTCCAGACCGCCTCCGCCGCGGCCGCCGCCCTCCCCGAGGTCACCGAGGCGCACGCCGCCCTGGTCCACCGGCACCTGCCCGACTGGCGGGACAACGCCCGCGCGATCTTCGGCACCCGGGGCGTGGTCGCGCCCTCGCACACCGACGGCGAGTGCGGCCACACGTACCACTTCAGCCGCGCGTACCCGCTGCACCTGTGGACCGCGGGCGCCGACTGGCTGCTCAAGCCCCTCGCCGACCACGACGAGACTTACGGCACCGACGACCCCCGCACCACCGCCGCCCTGGCCGAAGTCGCCCTCTTCTACGAGGACTTCCTCCACCGCACCGACGAGCACGGCCACCTGGCCGTCGTCCCCTCCTACTCGCCCGAGAACCGTCCCGCGAACGCGAGCTGGGGCACCCTGAACGCGGCGATGGACCTCTCCGCCGCCCGGCACGCCCTGCTCACCGCCGCCGACCGCCACCCCGGGCACGCCGGCCGCTGGCGCGCGCTCGCCGACCGCATCCCCGCGCACCGGGTCAACGCCGACGGGGCGCTCGCCGAGTGGGCGTGGCCCGGCCTGGCAGACACCTACGACCACCGCCACCTCAGCCACCTCTACGGCGTCTGGCCCCTGGAGGAGATCAACCCGTACGACACCCCGGACCTCGCCGAGGCCGCCCACCGCGCCCTCGAACTGCGCGGCGCCGAGAACGACTCCGCCCACGGCCACCTCCACCACGCCCTGGTCGCGGCCAGACTCCGCGACGCCGACCGGGTCGCCCACGCGCTCGGCCGGGTGCTGGACGGCGACTACTTCCACGCGTCCCTGATGAGCGCGCACTACCCCCACCGCGACGTCTACAACGCGGACGCCGCGCACGCCCTGCCCGCCGTGCTCATCGAGATGCTCGTGCAGTCCACCCCCGGCCGGCTGGTCCTGCTGCCCGCCCTGCCCGCCTCCTGCCCGCGGGGCGGACTCAGGGGCGTACGCACCCGGTTCGGGGCCACCGTCGACCTCACCTGGACGCCCGACGGCAGCGCGAGGGCCGTCGTGCGCCCGGACCGCACCCGCCGCATCGAACTCAGGACTCCCTCCGGCGCCGAACCGCTCGACCTCGTCGCCGGGGAGGACCGCGTCATCAGCGTCAAGGCGCGGTAACACCAGCGCACGTCCCCCCACCCATGGAAGGAAACGCCATGGCACCACGCACGCGCCCCACCTCCACCCGCACCCGCGCTCGCACGCGCACCCTGACCGCCCTCCTGGCCCCGGCCCTCGCGCTCGGCGCCACCGTCGGCCTCGCCGCCGCCCCCGCCCAGGCCGCTGTCTGGAACTCCTGCGACCAGTGGGGCAACACGAGCCTGAACGGCTACACCCTCTACAACAACATCTGGGGCTCCGGCGCCGGAAGCCAGTGCGTCTGGGCCAACTCCGGCACCAACTGGGGCGTCTGGGCGAACCACCCCGACACCGGCGGCATCAAGTCCTACCCGAACGCCAAGAAAGTGATCAACAAGCCGATCGCCTCCCTCGGCTCGCTCACCAGCAGCTACAACGTCACCGTCCCGACGTCCGGCGCGTACAACACCTCGTACGACATCTGGGACACGGACTACGACTACGAGATCATGCTCTGGGTCAACTACAACGGCGCCGTCGGCCCCCTCGGCACCGCGCAGGGGACCGTCAGCCTCGGCGGCCACACCTGGAACGTCTACAAGGGGAGCAACGGCGTCAACGAGGTCTTCTCGTTCCTGCGCACCTCGGACTCGAACTCCGGCACGGTGAACATCCTCCCGATCCTGAAGTGGATCAAGGACACCAAGGGCTGGATGGGCAACGAGACCATCGGTGACGTGCAGTTCGGCTACGAGATCACCTCGTCCGCCGGCGGCCTGGACTTCCGCACCAACAACCTGACGGTCAGCGGCGGCTGACCACGGCACCCGCGCACCACGGCACAGGGGCCGGTCCCGGGACCGGCCCCTGCGCTCACTGCGCGTCCGCGACCACCGGCAACCGCGCGCCGTCCCGGAGGAAGAGCGGGATCCGGTCCAGCGGCGCGTCCACCGTCACGGCGGCGCCGCCCTCGTACGTCGCGCCCGTCCACGCGTCCGTCCAGCGCGCGCCCGCCGGAAGGTAGGCGGTCCGGACCGTGGCGCCCGCCGTCAGCACCGGCGCGACCAGCAGGTCCGGGCCGAACAGGTAGGCGTCGTCCACCGCCCAGGCCGCCGGGTCCGCGGGGAACTCCAGGAACAGCGGCCGCATCACGGGCAGCCCCTCCTGGTGCGCCTCGCGCATCACGCCCAGCACGTACGGCTTGAGCCGCTCGCGCAGCCGCAGGTACTTCTCCAGGATCGGATACGCCGCATCGCCGTACGACCACACCTCGTTCGGGCCGCCGGTCATGTCCGGGCCCAGCGGCATGCCCGGGTCGCGGAAGCCGTGCAGCCGCATCAGCGGGGACAGCGCGCCGAACTGGAACCAGCGGACCAGCACCTCGCGGTAGGCCGGGTCGTCCGGGTCGCCGCCGTGGAAGCCGCCGATGTCCGTGTTCCACCAGGGGATGCCGGAGAGCGCGGTGTTGAGCCCGGCCGCGACCTGACGGCGCAGGGTCGCGAAGTCGGTGCCGATGTCGCCGGACCACAGGGCGGCGCCGTGGCGCTGACTGCCCGCCCACGCCGAGCGGTTGAGGGTGATCACCTCGTCCACGCCCGAGGCGCGCAGGCCCTCGGCGAAGGCGCGGGAGTTCTCGGCCGGGTAGAGGTTGCCGACCTCCAGGCCCGGGCCCGCCCAGTAGCGCAGGTTCGCCGGGAAGCCCGGCTTCAGCTCCGGCTCGCAGGCGTCCAGCCAGAAGGCCGTGATGCCGTACGGGTCGAGGTAGTTCTCCTTGATCTTCGACCACACGAACGCGCGGGCCTCGGGGTTGGTGGCGTCGTAGAAGGCCACCTGGACCGTCGACGCCACCCCCTTGTCCGGCCAGTCGGCGTGCGCCATCGGCCCGTACTGGGTGCCGATGAAGTGGCCGCGCTGCTCCATCACCGGGTGGTTCTCGGACAGCGGCGACACCGACGGCCAGACGCTGACGACCAGCTTGACGCCCAGCTCGTCCAGCTCCCGGACCATCGCCGCCGGGTCGGGCCACTCGGCCGGGTCGAACTTCCACTCGCCCAGGTGCGTCCAGTGGAAGAAGTCGCAGACGATCGCGTCGAGGGGCAGTCCGCGCCGCTTGTACTCGCGGGCCACGGCGAGGAGTTCGTCCTGGGTGCGGTAGCGCAGCTTGCACTGCCAGAAGCCCGCCGCCCAGGCCGGCAGCATCGGAGTGCGGCCGGTCACCGCGCTGTAGCGGCGCTGGGTGTCGGCCGGGGCGCCCGCGGTGATCCAGTAGTCGATCTGGCGGGCCGAGTCGGCGACCCAGCGGGTGCCGCCCAGGGCCAGCTCCACCCGGCCGATCGCCGGGTTGTTCCACAGCAGCGTGTAGCCGCGGCTGGAGGTGAGCACCGGTATGGAGACCTCGGCGTTGCGCTGGACCAGGTCCACGACCAGGCCCTTCTGGTCGAGCCTGCCGTGCTGGTGCTGACCGAGGCCGTACAGCTTCTCGTCCTCGTAGGCGGCGAAGCGCTGCTCCAGGCGGTGGTGGCCGCCTCCGACCGCCGTGTACAGGCGCGGCCCGGGCCACCAGAAGTGGGCCCGCTCCTCGGCCAGCAGCTCACCGCCGTCCGCCGTCCGCACGAAGCGCACCAGCCCCTCGGCACCGACCTCCACGGTCAGCGCGCCGACGGTGAGCGTGCCGTGCCCGTCCTCGATCCGGACGGTGCTCCGGGTCCCCGGGGGCCCGGGCAGCAGCGCCCCCGGCAGGTCCTCGAGGACCGGACCGCCGAGCCGGGCCCGTACCCGGACGGCGTCCGGGCCCCACGGCTCGATCCGGACGGTCTCCTGACGGCCGCTCCACTCCAGGGCGCCGTCCCGCTCCCGGAACGTGCCGACGGTGGGGGAGGACTGGGCGAGGCCGACCGGGGACGGCGACTGCGCGGGCTGGGTCACGAGGCACGCTCCTGGGAGAGTCCTGCGGGGTTCGGAGGGCGGCGGGGCGGAGGCGTCCTACGGCCGGACGGGCGCCGGTCCCGAGCTGGCCCGGACCGTCAGCTCCGGCGCGAGCAGCACGACCTCGTCGCTGCCGCGGCCGTCGAGCTTGGCGACCAGTTGTTCCACGGCCCGCCGCCCCATCTCCTGCGCGGGCACCGCGACCGAGGTGAGCCGCACCGAGGCCTGGGTGGCGACCTGCTCGGGGCAGACCGCGACCACCGACACGTCCTCCGGCACGGCCCGGCCCTGCTGGCGCAGCAGGGCGAGCAGCGGCTCGACCGCCGCCTCGTTCTGGACGACGAACCCCGTGGTGTCCGGGCGTTCGTCGAAGATCCGGGCCAGCGTCGCGGCCATCGCGTCGTACCCGCCGTCGCAGGGCCGGTGCAGCAGCCGCAGCCCCAGCTCCCGCGCGCGGGTGCGCAGACCGTCGAGGGTGCGCTCGGCGAAGCCGGTGTGCCGCTCGTAGACCGCGGCGGCCTCGCCGATGACCGCGATGTCGCGGTGGCCCAGCTGTGCCAGGTGCTCCACACAGAGCGCGCCGGTCGCCCGGAAGTCCAAGTCGACGCAGGTGAGGCCCTCGGTGTCGGCGGGGAGCCCGATCAGTACGGACGGCTGGTGGGTGCCGCGCAGCAGCGGGAGCCGCTCGTCGTCGAGTTCGACGTCCATGAGGATCATCGCGTCGGCGAGCCCGCTGCCGGTGACGCGGCGCACCGCGTCGGGGCCCTCCTCGCCGGTGAGCAGCAGGATGTCGTACCCGTGGGTGCGCGCGCCGGCCGCGACCGCGATGGCGATCTCCATCATCACCGGCACGTACATGTCGGTGCGCAGCGGGATCATCAGGGCGATGATGTTCGACCGGCTGCTGGCCAGGGCGCGGGCGCCCGCGTTCGGGTGGTAGCCGAGCTTCCGGATGCTCTCCTCGACCCGCTGCCGGGTGGTGGTGGAGATGGACCGCTTGCCGCTGAGGACATAGCTCACCGTGCTCGCCGAGACTCCGGCGTGCTGGGCGACCTCGGCGAGGGTGACCATCCAGCTCTCCAAGCTTTGTGAAGCGCTTCGACTGCGCGCGGGGCCAACAGGGGCGGGCGAGGGTGGTTCGACAGTAACCGCAGCGAGGATGGGTGTCCATAGTCCGTCGAAGCGCTTCGACTGCCACTCCTCCGCGTTCCCCTCCTCCAGTCTCCCGTCCAGTCTCTCCCGCAGTATCGGCCGAACGGCCGCACGAAGGGTGGCTGGGCCGCCCCGGATCGGGTACATACGAGCGAGCAGCACCGACCAGTAACGTACGCCCGCACGTCCGTGCAGGGCGATTCGTGGCGAGGTGAGCCTCATGTCCGCACCACCCACCCCCTCCTCCCGTCCCACCGTCACCGAACGTGAGGCCCGACGGGTCGCGGAGGCGGCCCGGGAACAGGACTGGCGCAAGCCCAGCTTCGCCAAGGAGCTGTTCCTCGGCCGCTTCCGTCTCGACCTCCTCCACCCCCACCCGCTCCCGGCCGACGAGGACGTCCAGCGGGGCGAGGAGTTCCTCGCCAAGCTGCGCGACTTCTGCGAGACGAAGATCAACGGCGCGGTGATCGAGCGCGACGCGCGGATCCCCGACGACGTGATCGCCGGGCTGAAGGAACTGGGCGCCTTCGGCATGAAGATCGACACCAAGTACGGCGGCCTCGGCCTGACCCAGGTCTACTACAACAAGGCCCTCGCCCTGGTCGGCTCCGCGAGCCCGGCGATCGGCGCGCTGCTCTCCGCCCACCAGTCGATCGGCGTGCCGCAGCCGCTGAAGATGTTCGGCACCCAGGAGCAGAAGGACACGTTCCTGCCGCGCTGCGCCCGCACCGACATCTCGGCGTTCCTGCTCACCGAGCCGGACGTCGGCTCCGACCCGGCCCGCCTGGCGACCACCGCCGTCCGGGACGGCGACGACTACGTCCTCGACGGCGTGAAACTGTGGACCACCAACGGAGTCGTCGCCGACCTCCTCGTGGTCATGGCCCGCGTCCCCGAGCCGGAGAAGGGCGAGGGCGGCAAGGACGGTAAGGACGGCGAGGGAGGCAAGGGAGGCAAGGGAGGCATCACCGCCTTCGTGGTCGAGGCCGCCTCCAAGGGCATCACCGTCGAGAACCGCAACGCCTTCATGGGCTTGCGCGGCCTGGAGAACGGCGTCACCCGCTTCCACCGCGTCCGCGTCCCGGCCGCCCACCGCATCGGCCCCGAGGGCGCCGGGCTGAAGATCGCCCTCACCACCCTCAACACCGGCCGCCTCTCGCTGCCCGCCATGTGCGTCGGCGCCGGCAAGTGGTGCCTGAAGATCGCCCGCGAGTGGTCGGCGGTGCGCGAGCAGTGGGGCAAGCCGGTCGCGCTGCACGAGGCGGTCGGCGCCAAGATCTCCTTCATCGCGGCGACGACCTTCGCGCTGGAGGCCGTCGTGGACCTCTCCTCCCAGATGGCCGACGAGGACCGCAACGACATCCGCATCGAGGCCGCCCTCGCCAAGCTCTACGGCTCCGAGATGGCCTGCCTGATGGCCGACGAACTGGTCCAGATCCGCGGCGGCCGGGGCTTCGAGACCGCGGCCTCCCTCGAAGCCCGCGGCGAGCGCGCGGTCCCCGCCGAGCAGCTCCTGCGGGACCTGCGCATCAACCGCATCTTCGAGGGTTCCACCGAGATCATGCACCTGCTGATCGCGCGCGAGGCCGTCGACGCCCACCTCTCGGTCGCGGGGGACCTGATCGACCCCGACAAGACCCTGTCCGACAAGGCGAGGGCGGGCGCGCAGGCCGGCGTCTTCTACGCCAAGTGGCTGCCGAAGCTCGTCGCCGGACCCGGCCAACTCCCGCGCGCGTACGCCGACTTCCACCCGTCCGGCCACCCCGACCTGTCCGGTCACCTGCGCTACGTCGAACGCACCGCCCGCAAGCTCGCCCGCTCCACCTTCTACGCCATGTCCCGCTGGCAGGGCCGGATGGAGACCAAGCAGGGCTTCCTGGGCCGGATCGTCGACATCGGCGCGGAGCTGTTCGCGATGAGCGCCGCCTGCGTACGCGCCGAGCACCTGCGCAGCAGGGACGACCACGGCCGCGAGGCCTACCAGCTCGCCGACGCCTTCTGCCGCCAGTCCCGCCTGCGCGTCGAGGAACTCTTCGGCCGCCTGTGGAGCAACACCGACGACCTGGACCGCAAGGTCGTCAAGGGGGTGCTGGGCGGCGCCTACGCGTGGCTGGAGCAGGGCGTCGTCGACCCCTCGGGCGACGGCCCCTGGATCGCGGACGCGACACCGGGCCCCTCCCAGCGGGAGAACGTCCGCCGGGCCGTCGGCTGACCCGGGGCCGGGCCACGGCGATCCCTCGTGCGGGTGCGGGACACCCGCACGAGGGACGCGCTGTCCTCCCGGAGGGCCGTTGCGGCCACAATGGGGGGATGAGCGACAGTCCAGCCCCACTCGCCGACCCCCACCTCGTCTACGACCCGGTGGTGGACGACGGCCCGAAGGACGTGGTGATCCTCGGGTCCACCGGGTCGATCGGGACCCAGGCCATCGACCTCGTGCTGCGCAACCCGGACCGCTTCCGGGTCACCGCCCTGTCCGCCAACGGCGGCCGGGTCGCCCTCCTCGCCGAGCAGGCGTACCGGCTCAAGGCGCGGACCGTCGCCGTCGCCCGCGAGGACGTCGTACCGGCGCTGCGGGAGGCGCTCACCGCGCGGTACGGCGCTCGGGAGCCGCTCCCGGAGATCCTCGCCGGGCCGGAGGCGGCCACCCAGGTCGCCGCCTCCGACTGCCACACGGTGCTCAACGGCATCACCGGCTCCATCGGACTCGCGCCCACCCTCGCCGCCCTGGAGGCGGGCCGCACCCTCGCGCTGGCCAACAAGGAGTCGCTCATCGTCGGCGGCCCGCTGGTCAAGGCGCTGGCCAAGCCGGGCCAGATCATCCCGGTCGACTCCGAGCACGCCGCCCTCTTCCAGGCGCTGGCCGCCGGCACCCGCGCCGATGTGCGCAAGCTGGTCGTCACCGCGTCCGGCGGCCCCTTCCGCGGCCGGACGAAAGACCAGCTGGCGGCCGTCACCGTCGAGGACGCCCTCGCCCACCCCACCTGGGCCATGGGCCCGGTGATCACGATCAACTCCGCGACCCTGGTCAACAAGGGCCTGGAGGTGATCGAGGCCCACCTGCTCTACGACATTCCCTTCGATCGCATTGAGGTGGTCGTGCACCCGCAGTCGTATGTCCACTCGATGGTTGAGTACACCGACGGATCGACCCTGGCCCACGCCACGCCCCCCGACATGGGCGGGCCCATCGCCGTCGGCCTGGGCTGGCCCGAACGCGTCCCCGACGCCGCCCCCGCCTTCGACTGGAGCACGGCCTCGACCTGGGAGTTCTTCCCGCTCGACAACGAGGCCTTCCCCTCGGTGAACCTGGCCCGGCACGTCGGACAGCTCGCGGGCACGGCCCCGGCGGTGTTCAATGCCGCCAATGAGGAGTGCGTCGAGGCGTTCCGCTCCGGCGCGCTGCCGTTTCTCGGGATCATGGAGACCGTCACGCGGGTGGTCGAGGAGCACGGCACCCCCCGTACGGGAACCTCGCTCACCGTCGCGGACGTCCTCGAAGCGGAGACCTGGGCACGCGCCCGGGCCCGGCAACTGGCGGCACAGACGGCGGAGGCCCGTGCATGACGACCCTGATGTTCATCCTCGGCATAGTCCTCTTCGCCGTCGGCCTGCTGTTCTCCATCGCCTGGCACGAGCTGGGCCACCTGTCCACGGCCAAGATGTTCGGCATCCGGGTGCCGCAGTACATGGTGGGCTTCGGACCGACGCTCTTCTCGAAGAAGAAGGGCGACACCGAGTACGGGGTCAAGGCCATCCCGTTCGGCGGCTACATCCGCATGATCGGCATGTTCCCGCCCGGCCCCGACGGCCGCATGGAGGCACGCTCCACCTCGCCCTGGCGCGGGATGATAGAGGACGCCCGCTCGGCCGCCTTCGAGGAACTGCAACCCGGTGACGAGAAGCGCCTCTTCTACACGCGCAAGCCGTGGAAGCGCGTCATCGTGATGTTCGCCGGCCCGTTCATGAACCTCATTCTCGCCGTGGTGCTCTTCCTCACCGTGCTGATGGGCTTCGGCATCTCGCAGCAGACCACCACCGTCAGCTCCGTCTCGCAGTGCGTCATCTCGCAGAGCGAGAACCGCGACGACTGCACCAAGACCGACCCGGCCTCCCCGGCCGCCGCGGCGGGCCTCCGGGCCGGGGACAAGATCGTCTCCTTCGACGGCGTACGGACCGACGACTGGGACCGGCTGTCCAACCTGATCCGCGCCAACCCCGGCGAGAAGGTGCCGGTCGTCGTCGAGCGCAAGGGCGAGGAGATCACCCTCCACGCGACCATCGCCACCAACAAGGTCGCGAAGAAGGACTCCCACGGACAGATCGTCCAGGGCGAGTACGTGACCGCCGGCTTCCTCGGCTTCAGCGCCGCCACCGGCGTGGTGAAGCAGGACTTCGGCCAGTCCGTGACCTGGATGGGCGACCGGATCGGCGACGCCGTCGACTCCCTCGCCGCGCTGCCCGCCAAGATCCCCGCCCTGTGGGACGCGGCCTTCGGCGACGGACCCCGGGAGGCGGACTCCCCGATGGGCGTCGTCGGTGCCGCCCGCGTCGGCGGCGAGATCGCCACCCTGGACATCCCGCCCACCCAGCAGCTCGCCCTGTTCGTCATGCTGGTGGCAGGCTTCAACCTCTCCCTGTTCCTCTTCAACATGCTCCCGCTGCTGCCGCTCGACGGCGGCCACATCGCGGGCGCGCTGTGGGAGTCGCTGCGCCGCGCCACCGCCAAGGTGCTGCGCAGGCCCGACCCCGGGCCCTTCGACGTGGCGAAGCTGATGCCGGTGGCCTACGTGGTGGCGGGCGTCTTCGTCTGCTTCACGCTGCTCGTGCTGGTGGCGGACGTCGTCAACCCGGTGCGCCTCACCTGACGACCGGACCGTCCGCGCGGCACCGGCGTGATCACCCGATCCACGGACCGTCCGAGGACCGTCCGACCGATCCGATGAGAAGCCCGATCCGGAGAGCATGTCCCTCCGGACCGGGCTTCACTCCATACGCCCGGCAGATGGACGCCAAAGGGTGCAGCCCCGTACGCCGCGTGCCCGGCGTTCGCGTCGGTGCCGTAATCTCGATTGCCGGAGCCCGCCGCTGAACGGGACCGGACCTTGATCCACGACTTGGGGTTGCACAGCAGATGACTGCGATTTCTCTCGGCATGCCGGACGTTCCGACCAGGCTCGCGGAGCGCCGCAAGAGCCGGCAGATCCAGGTCGGGCCCGTGGCGGTGGGCGGCGACGCCCCCGTGTCGGTGCAGTCCATGACCACCACCCGCACCTCCGACATCGGCGCCACCCTCCAGCAGATCGCCGAGCTGACGGCGTCGGGCTGCCAGATCGTCCGCGTGGCCTGCCCCACCCAGGACGACGCCGACGCGCTGCCCGTCATCGCGAAGAAGTCGCAGATCCCGGTCATCGCGGACATCCACTTCCAGCCCAAGTACGTCTTCGCCGCGATCGAGGCCGGCTGCGCGGCGGTCCGGGTGAACCCGGGCAACATCAAGCAGTTCGACGACAAGGTCAAGGAAATCGCCAAGGCCGCCAAGGACCACGGCACCCCGATCCGCATCGGCGTCAACGCCGGCTCCCTGGACCGCCGCCTGCTCCAGAAGTACGGCAAGGCGACCCCCGAGGCGCTCGCCGAGTCCGCCCTCTGGGAGGCGTCGCTCTTCGAGGAGCACGACTTCCGGGACATCAAGATCTCGGTCAAGCACAACGACCCGGTCGTCATGGTCGAGGCCTACCGCCAGCTCGCCGCCCAGTGCGACTACCCCCTCCACCTCGGCGTCACCGAGGCGGGCCCCGCCTTCCAGGGCACCATCAAGTCGGCCGTCGCCTTCGGCGCCCTGCTCTCCCAGGGCATCGGCGACACCATCCGGGTCTCCCTCTCCGCCCCGCCGGTCGAGGAGATCAAGGTCGGCATCCAGATCCTGGAGTCCCTGAACCTGCGCCAGCGCGGCCTGGAGATCGTCTCCTGCCCGTCCTGCGGCCGCGCCCAGGTCGACGTGTACAAGCTGGCCGAGGAGGTCACCGCCGGCCTGGAGGGCATGGAGGTCCCACTCCGCGTGGCCGTCATGGGCTGTGTCGTCAACGGCCCCGGCGAGGCCCGCGAGGCCGACCTCGGCGTCGCCTCCGGCAACGGCAAGGGCCAGATCTTCGTCAAGGGCGAGGTCATCAAGACCGTCCCCGAGTCCAAGATCGTGGAGACCCTCATCGAGGAAGCCATGAAGATCGCCGAGCAGATGGAGAAGGACGGCGTGGCCTCCGGCGAGCCCTCCGTCGCCGTGGCGGGCTGATCCCTCCCACCGCTGCCGCGTCGCCCCAGGGGGGCGGCGCGGCATATTTGCGGCAGGTACAGTGCGGGGACCAGCAGATCTCAGGGTGAGGCCCCCGCACGTGTTGACGCAGACCACCTCCCGCGTGCTCGAACCGAGCGACCTGGACGCCGCGCTCGCCATTCTCAACCGCGACCCGGTCGCGAACGCCTTCGTGGCCGCCCGCGTCCAGATCGCCGGACTCGACCCGTGGCGTCTCGGCGGCGAGATGTGGGGCTGGTACGAGCACGGCATGCTCACCTCCCTGTGCTACGCGGGCGCCAACCTCGTGCCCATCTGCGCCACCCCCCGCGCCGTCCGTGCCTTCGCCGACCGCGCCCGCCGGGCCGGCCGCCGCTGCTCCTCGATCGTCGGCCCCGCCGGCCCGACCGCCCAGCTGTGGCGGCTGCTCGAACCCGGCTGGGGCCCGGCCCGCGAGGTCCGCACCCGCCAGCCCCTCATGGTCACCGACCGCCTGCCCGACGACATCGCCCCGGACCCCTACGTCCGCCGCGTCCGCAAGGACGAGATGGAACGGATCATGCCGGCCTGCGTGGCGATGTTCACCGAGGAGGTCGGCATCTCCCCGATGGCCGGCGACGGCGGCCTGCTCTACCAGGCCCGGGTCGCCGAACTCGTCGGCTCCGGCCGCTCCTTCGCCCGCTTCGACGCCGACGGCAAGGTCGTCTTCAAGGCCGAGATCGGCGCCGCCACCGACCGCGCCTGCCAGATCCAGGGCGTCTGGGTGGCCCCCGAGTACCGCGGCAAGGGCCTGGCGGCACCCGGCATGGCGGCGGTCCTGCGCTACGCCCTCGCGGACGTCGCCCCGGTGGCGAGCCTTTACGTCAACGACTTCAACACGGCGGCACGTCGGACGTATCTCCGGGTCGGCTTCCGGGAAGTGGGCGCGTTCATGAGCGTCCTGTTCTGAACCCGCGGCAGCCCCGGCACCCCGACCACAACCCCCCTGTAGGCTCCCCGGCATGGACCACGTGATCGGCCCACTGGACCTCTCCGCGCACGTGGACGAGGCCCTGGCCGTCCAAGCCGCCGCCTTCGGCCTCGGCCCCGACGAGGTGGCCGTCCGCCGTCAGATCGTCCTGCGCCACATGACCCACCCGGGCGCCAGAGCCCTCGGCGCCACCGTCCGGGGCCGCCTCGTCGGCTTCGTCTACGGCATGCCCAACGACCGCACCCACTGGTGGTCCACCGTCGTCGAGCCCTACCTCCGCGCCCAGGGCACCGACGACTGGCTCGACGACTCCTTCGTCATCACGGAACTCCACGTCCACCCGGCGTACCAGAACCGCGGCGTGGGCCGCGCCCTGATCACCACGATCACCGACGCCGCCACCGAGCCCCGCTCGATCCTCTCCGCGATCGACACCGAGAGCCCCGCCCGCGGCCTCTACCGCTCCCTCGGCTACCAGGACCTGGCCCGCCGGGTCCTCTTCCCCAGCGCCCCCAAGCCGTACGCGGTGATGGGCGCCCCGCTGCCCCTGCACAGGCCACCGGCCGGTCGATAACCGATTTCCACCGCACCGGACCCCCCGGCTAACCTCCTAGCACCACCCTTACGCAGCAGGAGACACGAGAACCATGGCCAACGCACCGGTCCAGCGCATGTCGAAGTTGATGGCGAAGACGCTGCGCGACGACCCGGCGGACGCCGAGGTCCTCAGCCACAAGCTGCTGGTCCGCGCCGGCTACGTGCGCCGCACCGCCGCCGGCCTGTGGAGCTGGCTGCCGCTCGGCAAGAAGGTCCTCGGCAACATCGAGCGCATCGTCCGCGAGGAGATGGACGCCATCGGCGCCCAGGAGGTCCAGCTCCCCGCCCTCCTGCCGCGCGAGCCGTACGAGGCGACGGGCCGCTGGGACGAGTACGGCCCCGAACTCTTCCGCCTCCAGGACCGCAAGGGCGGCGACTACCTCCTGGGCCCCACCCACGAGGAGATCTTCACCCTCCTGGTCAAGGACCAGGCGTCGTCCTACAAGGACCTGCCGGTCATCCTCTACCAGATCCAGAACAAGTACCGCGACGAGGCCCGCCCCCGGGCCGGCATCCTGCGCGGCCGCGAGTTCCTCATGAAGGACTCCTACTCCTTCGACGTCGCCGACGAGGGCCTCGCCGAGTCCTACGCCCTGCACCGCGCCGCCTACCAGCGCATCTTCGAGCGCCTGGGCCTCGACTACCGCATCGTCGCGGCCACCGCCGGCGCCATGGGCGGCTCCAAGTCCGAGGAGTTCCTGGCCCCCGCCGAGGCCGGCGAGGACACCTTCGCGGACTGCCCTAACTGCGACTACGCCGCCAACACCGAGGCGATCACCTACAAGCTCACGCCCACGGACGCCAGCGGCGTCCCCGCGGCCGAGGACATCCCCACCCCCGACACCCCCACCATCGAGACCCTCGCCGCGTCCCTCGGCGTCCCGGCCTCCGCCACCCTCAAGAACCTCCTCGTCAAGGTGGACGGCGAGATCGTCGCCGTGGGCGTCCCCGGCGACCGCGAGGTCGACATGGACAAGGTCGAGGCGCACTTCGCCCCGGCCGCCGTCGAACTGGTCACCGCCGAGGACTTCGTCGGCCGCACCGACCTGGTCCGCGGCTACGTCGGCCCGCAGGGCCTGGGCGAGAAGGTCACGTACATCGCGGACCCCCGCGTCGCACCCGGCACCGCCTGGATCACCGGCGCGAACAAGCCCGACACCCACGCCAAGAACGTCGTGGCGGGCCGCGACTTCGAGGTCGACACCTACGTCGACGTCGTCGTCGTCCGCGAGGGCGACCCCTGCCCCCACTGCGGCACCGGCCTCAGGCTGGACCGCGCCATCGAGATCGGCCACATCTTCCAGCTGGGCCGCAAGTACGCCGACGCCCTCAAGCTCGACGTCCTCGGCCAGAACGGCAAGCCGGCCCGCGTCACCATGGGCTCCTACGGCATCGGTGTCTCCCGCGCGGTGGCCGCCCTCGCCGAGCAGCACGCCGACGACAAGGGCCTCGTCTGGTCCAAGGAGGTCGCCCCGGCCGACGTCCACGTCGTCGCCGCCGGCAAGGCCCTCCAGACCGAGCTGGCCCTGGAGGTCTCCGACAAGCTGGCCGCGGCCGGCGTCCGCGTCCTGGTGGACGACCGCGCGGGAGTGTCCCCGGGCGTGAAGTTCACCGACGCCGAACTCATCGGCGTCCCGCAGATCCTGGTGGCCGGCCGCCGCTCCGCCGAGGGTGTGGTCGAACTGAAGGACCGCCGCACGGGCGAGCGCGAGGAAGTAACGGTCGAGGAGGCCCTCACCCGCCTCACCAGCTGACGCCCTCCGGGCCGAGCGGGGGTGGGTCGCGGGCCCGGCGCTGCCGGGGTGCCGCTGCGCCCACCCGTGCCGCCCCAGCGGCACGACTGCCCGCAGCTACGCGCATGCGGCGGGAGAGCCGCGTACGGCGAGAAGGGGTCGGGTCGGGGGGTGTCCGCCCGCAGCGGTTGGCGCGTCAACGCCCCGAGCCTCTGTGAGTGACCGATTCCGCGCCGTTCCGAGGACGGACACCCCCCGGCGCGGCCCCGACCCACCCACCGGACGCACCGCGCACCGCGCACCCCCACCCACCCCGCACAGGCGCCGCAGGCACCCTCACAACCAGCCCGCGAACTCCAACAACAGCTCCGCGTCCTGCTCCCGCCCCACCCGCCGGGCCCGCACCCCCGACTCCACCGCCCGGAACAACGTCCACCCGCGCAGCCGCTCCTGATCGACCTCCAACGACTCCGCGAGCCGCTTGATCCGCCGCCGAGTCGTCGACGCCCCCGACGGCTGCGCGATCAGATCCTCCACCCGGTCCCGCACCAACCGCGCCAGATCGAACGCACTCTCCCCGACCACCGGATCCGGCCCCACCGCGAGCCACGGCATCCGATCCCCGGCCAGCACCTTGCTCTGCCGGAACGTCCCGTGCAGCAACCGCCGCTCCGGCGGCGAGGCCAGCAACTCCGCTCGCACCCCCAGCGCCGCGTCGACCAGCGGCGCCACCTCGGCGTCCGCCGCCGCGCCCGCCCGCATCGCCTCGGCCTGCCGCCCGGTCCGCTCGGCCACGGTCTCGAAGGGATGAGAGTCCGGCGGCTCCACCCACAGCCGCCGCAACGTCCCCGCGGCCTCCAGCAACGCCTTCGCCTCCGGCAACGACCGCACCGACACATCCGGATGCAGCCGCTCCAGCAGCAGCACACCCTCCTCGGCACGTTCCTCGCGCACCTGCACGGCACCCAGCCCACCCCAGTGCACGAGCGCGGCCCGCTCGCTCTCCGGACGCGCCCGGCGCGGCGCGAGCTTCAGCACCGCCGGCACCCCCTCGGCCGTCCGCACCAGGACGACCAGGCTGCTGCGCCCGCCGGGCACCTGCACCCGCTCGACCGTCAACTCGCGCCGCGCCACGGCCCGCTCCGCCACTTCGGGCAGCGTCGCCAACCAGTCGTCACCGTCCGGTGCCGTCTCGCCGAGCGCCCTGACCAAACGCCGCGGCGGTTCGAAAGCCATGCGCGAGCCGTTCCCTTCCCGTACGGAATGCCGTACGCGTTACGCAGTCGGTGATGCCGTCGCGGCCCGCTCGGCGAGCCCAGGGAAGGCTACGCTCCCGCCCCGCCAGCGCACCGCACGGACCGCCGCCTCGCGCAGCGCCGAGGCCGCCGAGGCCCGCGCCTCGCCCTCGACCGCACGCACCAGGTCGGAGTACACCCCGGCCACCCGGTCCTCCAGCTCGGCTGCGAGCCGCACCGCCGCCGCGGAGTCCGGCACCGAGAAGGGCAGTGCGTACCCCGCCGCCGCGGCCACCGGTTCCCCGCCCAGGCCCCGCACCTCGCGCGCCAGCGCGTCCCGTCGCGCCCGGTGGGCGTCGTACGCCGTCCGCGCCTCGGCACGCCGCTCCTCGACGATCCGCCCGCCGACGACCCCGTAGCCGTACACCGCCGCGTGCTCCGCCGCCAGCGCCGCCTGGAGGGCGTCCAGCCGCCCGTCCTCCGCCTTGCCCACCCGTCAGCCCTCCGTCAGCACGAACACGTGCGCCGCCCCGGCCGCCGCGACGGAGGCCAGCAACCGCGCCAACTCACCCGGCACATCGAGCAACGCCCGGGCCCGCCGGTCGGCGAGCTTCCGTTCCGCACGGACGAGCAGCGCCAGGGCACCCTTCTCGTCCGCGGGCACGGCACCGGAGTCGTCCGCCGGCCCGGCGGCCCGAGCGGAGACCGAAGGCGCCGCGCCCGATGCCGTCCCCGACGCGGACGCCGACGCGGACGGCGACCCCGCCCGCACCCCACCGAACGCCGCCACGTGCCGCACGACCTCCGCCCGCAGCGGCCCCAGCCGCTCCGCCAGCCCGGGATGGACCGCGATCACCGCCGCGTACCGCGCGGCAAGTTCCTCGCTGTCCCGGGCCGCACGCGCGCGGGCCCGCTCGACGGCCGACGGGTCGGCCCCCGGCCCCCCGGAGCCCGACCCGCCGCTACAGCCGACGAGCAGGGCGGCCCCGGCGGCCGACGCGAGCAGGCTCCTTCTGCCCGGCCCCAGGGGCGGGCGCGGCGATGGGGAAAGGGACACGGCAGAAGTCCTCGACAGGCTCGTACGGAAACGACGACAAAGCGACGACAGAAGCGACGACAAACGACGGCAAAACAGACAGCACCACGACGATCAACACGACGGAACCCCGCGATACCCCGCGATCCCGCCCGCCCGTGATCACGGTACCCGTGCCCCGCCCGACCACCACTCATCGGCACCGCCGGACCCGGGTGGACGGCAACACCCCCCGCGACCGGATACCCTTTGACCAGACACGCGCACCGTCCCACAACAGCACACGCGGCCGAGGAGTCACCCGGATGAGCACCACCCAGAGCGAGAGGCTGCGAAAGCTGCTGGAGCCGCTCGTCGCCTCCCAGGGACTGGACCTCGAAGAGATCGCGGTGGACTCGGTCGGTCGCAGGCGTGTGCTGAGCGTGGTCGTCGACTCCGACACCGGAGCGGACCTGGACCGGATCGCCGATGTGAGCCGCGCGCTCTCGGCGAAGCTCGACGAGACCGACGCGATGGGCGAGGGGGAGTACACCCTCGAGGTCGGCACCCCCGGCGCGGAGCGCTCCCTGACTCAGCACCGCCACTACGTGCGCGCCACGGACCGCCTGGTCCGGTTCCAGCTGCACGAGGGCGGTGAACTGGTCGCCCGCATCCTCGCCGTGGACGAGGACGGACTCGACTTGGAAGTACCGGGGGTGAAGGGCCGCAAGCCCACCACCCGCAGACTGCCCTTCGGCGACATCGACAAGGCACGCGTCCAGGTCGAGTTCAACCGCAAGAACGTAAAAGACAGCGACAACGAGATCGACAACAAGAGCGACAACGAGACGGAAGAGGAGGAGGCGTAGCCGTGGACATCGACATGAGCGCCCTGCGGGGCTTGGTCCGGGAGAAGGAGATCTCCTTCGACCTGCTGGTCGAGGCGATCGAGTCGGCCCTCCTCATCGCCTATCACCGCACCGAGGGAAGCCGCCGGCACGCGCGCGTGGAGCTCGACCGGAACACCGGCCATGTGACCGTGTGGGCGAAGGAGGACCCGGACGACCTCGAGGAGGGCCAGGCGGCCCGCGAGTTCGACGACACCCCGTCCGACTTCGGCCGCATCGCCGCCACCACCGCCAAGCAGGTCATCCTGCAACGGCTGCGCGACGCCGAGGACGACGCGACGCTCGGCGAGTACGCCGGCCGTGAGGGCGACATCGTCACCGGCGTGGTCCAGCAGGGCCGCGACCCGAAGAACGTGCTGGTCGACATCGGCAAGCTGGAGGCCATCCTGCCGGTGCAGGAGCAGGTGCCCGGCGAGACCTACCCGCACGGCACGCGCCTGCGCTCGTACGTCGTCCGGGTGGCCAAGGGCGTACGCGGCCCCTCCGTGACGCTCTCCCGCACGCATCCCAACCTGGTGAAGAAGCTGTTCGCCCTCGAGGTACCGGAGATCGCCGACGGGTCCGTCGAGATCTCCGCGATCGCCCGCGAGGCCGGCCACCGCACCAAGATCGCCGTACGCTCCACCCGCTCGGGCCTGAACGCCAAGGGCGCCTGCATCGGCCCCATGGGCGGCCGGGTGCGCAGCGTCATGGGCGAGCTGAACGGTGAGAAGATCGACATCGTCGACTGGTCGGACGACCCGGCCGAGATGGTGGCGAACGCGCTCTCCCCGGCCCGTGTCTCCAAGGTGGAGGTCGTGGACCTGGCGGCCCGCTCCGCGCGCGTGATCGTGCCCGACTACCAGCTCTCGCTGGCCATCGGCAAGGAAGGCCAGAACGCCCGGCTCGCGGCCCGGCTGACCGGCTGGCGGATCGACATCCGCCCGGACACCGAGCAGCCCTCCGAGGCGTCGTCGGACCAGTCGTCCGACGGCCGCGGGGAATAGATCCAAGCCGCACGGCGCTGAGATCACGACAGCTTTGCGTGCGGCATGTGTTCGATTCTTGCCCCGAAGGGGTGAGGTCGGTCCGGGGAGGTAGACTTAGGAGTGTCTGGCCGGACACGTACCCGAGCATGCCCCGAGCGCACCTGCGTGGGGTGCCGGGAGCGAGCGGTCAAGAGCGAGCTGTTGCGCACCGTGGCGATCGAGGGTGATTGCACCCCCGATCCACGCGGTACGCTGCCCGGCCGGGGTGCGTACGTCCACCCCGTGCCGGTCTGTGTGGACCAGGCGGTGCGCCGCAAGGCGTTTCCGCGGGCGCTCCGCGTCCCGGGTCCGCTCGACGTAAAGGCGTTGCGCCACTACGTCGAGCAGGCAGAAGGTTGCCACACGGTTGCTGAAAGCAGCAGGTGAGCAACGTGGTAAGGAAGACATGCCGCGCGGAACCCCGCGCGGCTTGGTACCTCGCGAGTCGAAAGCAGGTCGAGATTGCGATGAGCACTCGATGAGTACGCGATGAGTACGCCCATGAACTAGCGACGGTCCGGACGCAACCCGGACCTCAGAGGAGCGAAGTGGCTAAGGTCCGGGTCTACGAACTCGCCAAGGAGTTCGGTGTCGAGAGCAAGGTCGTCATGGCCAAGCTCCAGGAACTCGGTGAATTCGTCCGTTCGGCGTCTTCGACGATCGAAGCGCCCGTCGTACGCAAACTGACAGACGCCTTCCAGCAGGGTGGCGGCAACGGCCGGTCCACCGGCCGCCCCGCGGCCCCGAAGAAGGCCGCCCCCAGGCCGTCCGCGCCGTCCCCGGCGCAGTCCGGCGGCCCCTCCCGTGCCGTTCCGGCAGCGGGGGACCGTCCGGCTGCCCCGCGGCCGCCGGCCGCACCCAAGCCCGCGGCTGCCGAGCAGCCCGCGGCTCCGTCGGCCCCCGCGCCGGCTCCGTCCCAGGGTCCGCGCCCGACGCCGGGCCCCAAGCCCGCGCCGCGTCCGGCCCCGGCCGCGCCGGAGTTCACCGCTCCGCCGGCGGCCCCGGCCGCTCCGTCCACTCCGGCCCCGGCTGCGTCCGGTCCGAAGCCCGGCGGTGCGCGTCCCGGTGCCCCCAAGCCCGGTGGTGCCCGTCCGTCCGGTCCGGGTCAGGACCGCGGTCAGCAGGGCGGCCAGGGCCGTCCCGGCGGCCAGCGTCCCGGTGCCCCGGCACAGCGTCCCGGCGGCCGCCCCGGCGGTCCGCGTCCGGGCAACAACCCCTTCACCTCCGGCGGCAACGCCGGAATGGCGCGCCCGCAGGCGCCCCGTCCGCAGGGCGGCCCCCGTCCGGGCGGTCCCGGTGCCCCCGGCGCCGGTCCCCGTCCGCAGGGTCCCGGCGGCCAGGGCGGCGGTCCCCGTCCCCAGGCTCCGGGCGGCAACCGTCCGAGCCCGGGCTCGATGCCGCGTCCGCAGGGCGGCGGCGCCGGTCCCCGTCCCGGCGGCGGCCCGCGTCCGAACCCCGGCATGATGCCGCAGCGTCCCGCGGCCGGCCCGCGTCCCGGCCCCGGTGGCGGCGGTCGCGGTCCCGGCGGTGCCGGTCGTCCCGGCGGCGGCGCCGGTCGTCCCGGTGGCGGCGGCTTCGCCGGCCGTCCCGGCGGCGGTGGCGGCGGCGGCCGTCCGGGTGGCGGCGGCGGTTTCGCCGGTCGTCCCGGCGGTGGCGGCGGCTTCGGCGGCGGCGGTGGCCGTCCCGGCTTCGGCGGTCGTCCCGGTGGTCCCGGTGGCCGTGGTGGCACGCAGGGCGCCTTCGGTCGCCCCGGCGGTCCCGCGCGTCGCGGTCGCAAGTCGAAGCGGCAGAGGCGCCAGGAGTACGAGGCCATGCAGGCCCCGAGCGTCGGCGGCGTGATGCTGCCGCGCGGCAACGGCGAGGCCATCCGCCTCTCCCGCGGCGCGTCGCTCACCGACTTCGCGGAGAAGATCAACGCCAACCCGGCGTCGCTCGTCGCGGTCATGATGAACCTCGGCGAGATGGTCACCGCCACGCAGTCCGTCTCCGACGAGACGCTCCAGCTCCTCGCCGACGAGATGAACTACACGGTTCAGATCGTCAGCCCGGAGGAGGAGGACCGCGAGCTGCTCGAGTCCTTCGACCTGGAGTTCGGCGAGGACGAGGGCTCCGAGGAGGACCTGGTCGTCCGTCCGCCGGTGGTGACCGTCATGGGTCACGTCGACCACGGAAAGACCCGACTGCTCGACGCCATCCGCAAGACGAACGTCATCGCGGGCGAGGCCGGCGGCATCACCCAGCACATCGGTGCCTACCAGGTCGCGACCGAGGTCAACGACGAAGAGCGCAAGATCACCTTCATCGACACCCCGGGTCACGAGGCGTTCACCGCCATGCGTGCCCGTGGTGCCCGGTCGACCGACATCGCGATCCTGGTCGTCGCGGCCAACGACGGCGTCATGCCGCAGACGGTCGAGGCGCTCAACCACGCCAAGGCGGCCGACGTCCCGATCGTCGTCGCGGTCAACAAGATCGACGTCGAGGGTGCCGACCCGACCAAGGTGCGCGGTCAGCTGACCGAGTACGGCCTGGTGGCCGAGGAGTACGGCGGCGACACCATGTTCGTCGACATCTCCGCCAAGCAGGGTCTGCACATCGACTCCCTGCTGGAGGCCGTGGTCCTCACCGCGGACGCCTCGCTCGACCTGCGGGCCAACCCGGTCCAGGACGCGCAGGGCATCTCGATCGAGTCCCGTCTCGACCGCGGCCGCGGTGCCGTGGCGACGGTCCTCGTGCAGCGAGGCACCCTGCGGGTCGGCGACACGATGGTGGTGGGCGACGCCTACGGCCGCGTCCGCGCCATGCTCGACGACAACGGTAACAACGTCGCCGAGGCGGGTCCGTCCACGCCGGTCCAGGTGCTGGGTCTGACCAACGTCCCGGGCGCCGGTGACAACTTCATCGTGGTCGAGGAGGACCGTACGGCCCGCCAGATCGCGGAGAAGCGCGCCGCCCGCGAGCGCAACGCCGCGTTCGCCAAGCGCACGCGCCGCGTGTCCCTGGAGGACCTGGACAAGGTGCTGAAGGCCGGCGAGGTCCAGCAGCTCAACCTGATCATCAAGGGCGACGCGTCCGGATCGGTCGAGGCGCTGGAATCCTCCCTGCTCCAGCTGGACGTCGGCGAAGAGGTCGACATCCGCGTCCTGCACCGCGGCGTCGGTGCGGTCACGGAGTCCGACATCGACCTGGCGATGGGCTCCGACGCCATCGTGATCGGCTTCAACGTGCGCGCCGCCGGGCGTGCCGCGCAGATGGCCGAGCGCGAGGGTGTGGACGTCCGGTACTACTCGGTCATCTACCAGGCGATCGAGGAGATCGAGGCGGCCCTCAAGGGCATGCTCAAGCCGGAGTACGAAGAGGTCGAGCTGGGCACGGCGGAGATCCGCGAGGTCTTCCGCTCCTCCAAGCTGGGCAACATCGCGGGTGTTCTCATCCGCTCCGGCGAGGTCAAGCGCAACACCAAGGCGCGCCTCCTGCGCGATGGCAAGGTCATCGCGGAGAACCTCAACATCGAGGGTCTGCGTCGCTTCAAGGACGACGTCACCGAGATCCGCGAAGGCTTCGAGGGCGGTATCAACCTCGGAAACTTCAACGACATCAAGGTCGACGACGTCATCGCGACGTACGAGATGCGCGAGAAGCCGCGGGTGTAAGTACCGCGACTTCCGGGAGTGACCGGTCCGGGGCCGGTCGGCGGAGCACAATATCCGTCGATCGGCCCCGGCCGTTCGTTGTACGGTTCTGGTGATCCCGCCCGTTCGCGGCGGGGCCATCGATCCCGGACCGGCGGGTGAACCGGCTGCACATGTATGTGGGGACGCTGTCCTTCGACCTCCTCCTCGGCGACGTACATTCGCTGAAGGAGAAGCGCTCCGTCATCCGCCCGATCGTCGCCGAGCTGCAACGGAAGTACGCGGTGAGCGCGGCGGAGGTGGAGCACATGAACCTCCACCGCCGGGCGGTCGTCGGCCTGGCCATGGTGTCCGGCGACGCGGGTCACCTCAGCGACGTGCTCGACCGGTGCGAACGGCTGGTGGCCGGCCGCCCCGAGGTGGAACTGCTGTCCGTCAGGCGGCGCTTCCACGGCGACGACGACTGACCAGATCGGGCAGAAGACCAGATCAGGCAAGAGAAGAAAGAACGGGAGACGGACCAGTGGCCGACAACGCGCGGGCGAAAAGGCTGGCGGACCTCATCCGAGAGGTGGTGGCCCAGAAGCTCCAGCGCGGGATCAAGGACCCGCGGCTCGGCTCGCACGTCACCATCACGGACACCCGGGTCACCGGTGACCTGCGGGAGGCGACCGTCTTCTACACGGTCTACGGGGACGACGAGGAGCGCAAGGCCGCCTCGGCGGGCCTGGAGAGCGCCAAGGGCATCCTGCGCTCCGAGGTCGGCAAGGCGGCGGGCGTGAAGTTCACGCCGACCCTGACCTTCGTCATGGACGCCCTGCCGGACACCGCCCGCAACATCGAGGACCTCCTCGACAAGGCGCGGCAGTCCGACGAGAAGGTGCGCGAGGCGTCCGCGGGCGCCGAGTACGCGGGCGGGGCGGACCCGTACCGCAAGCCGGACGAGGACGAGACCGAGGCCGACGAGACGGACGACACCGCTAAATGACCGACAAGCACACCACGCCCGACGGCCTTGTCATCGTCGACAAGCCGTCGGGCTTCACTTCGCACGACGTCGTCGCCAAGATGCGGGGCATCGCCCGCACCCGGCGCGTCGGGCACGCCGGCACGCTCGACCCGATGGCGACGGGCGTCCTGGTCCTCGGTGTGGAGCGGGCGACCAAGCTCCTCGGGCACCTCGCCCTCACCGAGAAGGAGTACCTGGGCACCATCAGGCTCGGGCAGACGACGCTCACCGACGACGCCGAGGGCGAGATCACGGGGTCGCGGGACGCCTCGAAGGTCACCCGGGAGGCGATCGACGCCGGCATCGCCGAGCTGAGCGGCGCCATCATGCAGGTGCCGTCCAAGGTCAGCGCCATCAAGATCAAGGGTGTGCGCTCCTACAAGCGGGCGCGCGAGGGCGAGGACTTCGAGATCCCCGCCCGCCCCGTCACCGTCTCCTCCTTCGCGGTGTACGACGTCCGGGACGCCGTCGCCGACGACGGCACCCCGGTGCTCGACCTGGTGGTCTCGGTGACCTGCTCCTCCGGGACCTACATCCGGGCCCTGGCCCGCGACCTGGGCGCCGGTCTCGGCGTCGGCGGTCACCTCACGGCACTGCGGCGCACCCGCGTCGGGCCGTACAAGCTGGACGGCGCCCGGACCCTGGACCAGCTCCAGCAGGAGCTCACCGTCATGCCCGTCGCGGAAGCGGCCGGTGCCGCCTTCCCCCGCTGGGACGTGGACGCGAAGCGGGCCCGGCTCCTCACCAACGGCGTACGGCTGGAGATGCCCGAGGTGTACACGGGCGCCGGTGCCGTCGCCGTCTTCGATCCCCAGGGGCGGCTCCTCGCCCTCGTGGAGGAGCACAAGGGCAAGGCGAAGAGCCTGGCCGTCTTCGGCTGAGCCCACACACCGTCAGGTCCGCCCGTGGAGCGGCGATCACGGGGACTGCCACTGTCGCCGCTCCACGGTCCCCCCTCGGTTCCCCCCACCCCTAGGGTGTATCCAACCCACCCCTTCTGTTCACCCGTCCGGGCGGGCGCTCGGAGTGAACCGGGGGAGTGGAAGGGGGCGCGTTCGCCAGGGGATCTGTCCCGCTGATCATCTCGCGCCTACCGTCGAACCCACGGCACGGGTGTACGGCGGGGAGGCTCGACGATGGCGTCGCGGAACCGGTCCCGGGAGGCAACGGGCGGCAGGGCGGGGGAGCGGCCCGGGGACGGCTCCCTGGCAGCACGAGTCGGGCCTCCGACCCTCCACGAGGCAGATCCGGCGGGGTCCGCGTCCGATCCGGCCGCGTGCGCGTCCGACGCCGCCCTGATCCGCTTCCACGACCTCGCCGGCCGCCCCCGCGGCACGGGATTCGTCGCCGACCACCACGGCACGGTGCTCACCAGCCACGAAGCGGTCGACGGCCTGACCCGGCTGGTCCTGAGCACCGCCGGGGACCGACGGCGCGTCGTGGCCGCCGCCGACGTGACCCCACTGCCCGAGCTCGGCCTCGCCCTGGTGCGCACCGAGGGGCTCGGCGTCGACCCGCTGCCCCTCACCGCGCGGGACCGCGTCGAGGCCGGGACGTACGTCCGGATCGCCGCCGGCGGCTGGCGCGAGGCCCGGGTCCTGGGCACCACCGACGTCACCTACACGGCCACCGACCGCTTCCACCTCCTCGGTGACGCCCTCGAACTGGCCGTCGGCACCTGTGGGCGGGACGCCCTGCGGCTGGGCGGCGGCGCGGCCGGCGGTCCCGTGCTCGACGTGGCGACCGGCGCCGTCCTCGGCGTCCTCGGCACCGCCCTCAGCTCCGGGCACAGCGACGTCGGCTTCGCCGTGCCGCTGCGCAGCGCCACCGCGGGCCCGCTCGCCGGGCTCCTCGCCGAGAACGCGGCGACGGTCCCGGCATACGGTGCCGATCTCAACCTGGCCGGGGTGCTCGCCCTCACCGCGACGTCGGTCACGGACGGGGGGCCCACTGCCGCGCCGGGCGGCGGAACCGGCGCGGGGGAACCGGTCGAACGGGCGGCGGTGACGCGGGAGTTCGCCGCCTTCACCGCCGGCCGCGCCCGGGTGCTCGGCCTGGTCGGGGCGCCGGGCAGCGGCCGGACGACCGAGCTGGCCGCCCTCGCCGCCCGTCGTTCCAGGGGTCCGGACGCGGCGCCCACGCTCTGGCTGCGCGGAGCCGATCTCCACGACGACGACATGTCGCTGGCGGACGCGGCTCGCCGGACGCTGACCCGGGCCGCCCGCATCGTCGCCGCCTCGGGCCGTCCCGGCCCCGGTGACCTCGGCGACCTCGGTGACATCGCCCCGGAGCGCCTCGCCCACCTGGCCCGCGCCGCCGGACGGCCCCTCCTGGTCCTCCTCGACGGCCCCGAGGAGATGCCGCCCGTCCTGGCGCACCGCCTCCCCGAGTGGACCGAGGGCACGGCCACCTGGCTGCGGGAGACGGACACCCGCCTCGTGGTGGCCTGCCGCGCGGAGTACTGGGAGCACGCGGGGGCGGAATTCCCGGGCGAGCTTCTGTACGGGCCGGGGGCGGGAGTGCCGTTGCCCGCTTCGGCGGGTGCGGGGGCGGCTGTGGTGCGGGCGTCCGCGGGGGCGGCCGCCGCACCGGCACCGTGGCCCGGACCGGGCGGTGCGGTGCGGGCGGCGGGTGGGGCGCCGCCGTCCGGCGCGGCGCTCGCCTTGCCGGGGCCGGGAGCGAAACCGAGTGCGGCCGGTGGCGTGCACTGGTCCGGGACCGGCCTGCGGGAGCCGCGGTCGGGGGCTGCCGAAGGAGCGCCGGCGCCCCGGGCGTCCGGCGTGGCGCCGTGGCCGCGTGGTACCGACGGCACTGTGGGTCCGCGACCGGGGTGGGCCGCCGCAGGACCCTCCGGCGGGATGGACGCCGCCGGACCCGAGCCGGTGTCCGCGGGCACCCGGGGGAGCCTGCGGGAGCCGCGGTCGGGGGCTGCCGAAGGAGCGCCGGCACCCCGGGCGTCCGGCGCGGAGCCGTGGCCGCGTCGCACCGACGGCACCGTGGGACCGCGACCGGGGTGGGCCGCCGCAGGACCCTCCGGCGGGACGGACGCCGCCGGACCCGGACCGGCGTCACCCGGACCGGCGTCACCCGGACCGGCGTCACCCGGACCGGTGTCACCTGGACCGGTGTCACCTGGACCGGTGTCACCCGGGCCGGTGGCCGCGGGCTTCCGGGGGAGCGGGGTCGTCGGGCTGCCGCCCTGTGTTCGCCTGGGTGATCTGAGCGACGAGGAGGCGCGCACGGCCCGCGCACGTCACGGCGTACCGGAAGGCGCCCTGGCGGACCCGGACGCCCGTCACCCCCTCACCCTCCGCCTGCTCTCGGAGGTCCGCGCCGCCCTCCCCGGCACACCGGACCCCGTACCCGTCACCCGGGACGAGGTCTTCGCCGCCTACCTGGACCTGATGTGCCTGCGCGTCGCCACCCGCCTGGCCGGGGAGAACGGACTGCACGGCACCGCCGTGCGCCGACTCGCGGCGAAGGTCTCCGGGCAGGTCCACGAGGCGGCCCGGCGCAGCCTCGGGCCCGGACAGGGCGGACTGGACCGGGAGTCCTTCGAGGCGCTGTTCCCATGGGGACCGGCCCCGGCCCGGCTGGGCGGCGGCACCGGCTGGGCACCGGCCGTGCTCGCCGAGGGCCTCTTCGCACCCGCGGGCAGCGGCTACCGCTTCGCGCACGAGGAGCTGGCCGACTGGATCCAGGGCACCCACCTCGACCTGGCGGAGGCCCTGCGCGCCCTCGTCCACCGTCGCGCCACCCCGCACGGCACCCCCACCCTCCCCGTCCCGCACCACCGCGTCGGTTCCGTCGTCGAGGCGGTCCTGCTCCTCGCCCGTCAGCACGGCGTGCCCCAACTCGCCCTGACCCTCGAAGAGCTGGTGCACGCCCTGGACCGCGACCCGCACTCCTGGTGGGCTGCCCGGCTGCTCGCCGAGGTGCTGACCCGGGTGCCCGACGCGACGCCGTACACGGAGGTGCTGCGGCTGCTCGCCGACGGCATCGCGGAGCGGGGCGGCGAAGGGCGTCCGGCGCCCCGGGTGTTCGGGCCCGGATTCTGGACGGCCCTGCGGGTGCCGGAGACCACCCGCCTGGACCTGCTGCGCCACCTCGTTCTCGCCGACGGACCGCCGCACCAGCCCGGCCCCCGCCACCTCGACACCGTGGCCGGGCTGCTCGTCGCCGACCCCGTGGCCGTACAACCGCTCCTCGTCCGCTGGTTCGAGGACGAACGACCGCTGCCCGCCACCCCGCACGCCACCGTGGCGACGGCCGCGCAGGCCCTGCTGCACACCCACCGCCACCGCGGCCTGGACGGCCTCACCGAGGTACTCGTCGACAGCGCGCACCGACGCGCGGACGAACTGCTCGCCGTCCTGGCCGAGGAGGAGCCGTCGGCGCTCTGCCGCGCGGTGGAGCGGTGGGCGCGCGACGAGCGCCCCGCGCGGCAGACCGCGGCGGTCACCCACGGCCTGCGGACCGCCCCGCACGCACGTACCGGCGCCGACCGCACCCTGCTCCGGCACGCCGCCCTGGTCCTGCTCGCCGGACCCTCCGACAGCCCGCTGCGCGGCGGCGCCCTCGCCCTGCTCGTCCAGGACCCCGACTGCCGCGACCGACACCTCCCCAGGGCCCTCGACCATTTCACCGCCGGTGACCCGCACCTCCCGCCGAGCGCGGTGGCCGCCGCCCTGCCGACCCATCCCGGGCCCGTGCTCGAAGCGTTCCGGGCCCGCCTGCTCGGCCCGGACGCCGGTGAGGCGCTGCGCGGGCTCGCCGACGCCACCCCGCCCGCGCTGGCCGACCGGGTGGCCGCCCTCCTCGGGCAGGCGGTCGCCGAGCGCCCCGAGACCGCTGGGCACCTGGCCGCGTACGTCGACTGGCGCCTCGACCGGGACCCCGCACCGCGCGCCGTGCTGCTGCCCCTGGTCACCCGGCTCCTGGACGACGGTCCCGAGCCGGCGCGGGCCGCGCTCGCCGGAGTTCTCGCCGCCGACGGGGCGACGGCCGGCGCCCCGCTCCGCCGCGAACTGCGCGAGCGCCTGTTCGCCCGCGAACACGAACCCGCCGTCCTGGACGCGCTGCTGCACGCGGCCGCCCGGTGCGACGGCGCGGAGCTGCGCGCCCTCGTCCAGCGCACCGGGCTGCTCCTCGTCCGCACCCCCGAGGGCGCCACCCGCTTCGACCGCGGCCTCGTCGACCTGGCCCGCCACCTCCCGGGCTTCGCCCGCCGACTGACCGGCTGGCTCAGCGACGCGCCCCAGGACTGGGCCGCGCTGGTGGGCCCCAGCACCCGCCGCACGATCGAGCACCTGGCGGGCGCCCGCGTCCCCGCCTGACCCCGGCCTCCGGTCACAGCGCCGGTGCGGAGGCGATGCCGATGCCGATGCGGGCCGGAGCCGGGCGGCATGGCACCCTTAGACCTGCGTAAGGGTCACCACGGAACCATGGAAACCACGGAAGCACCGAGGAGCGGACACAGTGCAACGCTGGCGTGGCTTGGAGGACATCCCCGAGGACTGGGGACGCAGCGTCGTCACCATCGGCTCCTACGACGGCGTTCACCGCGGGCACCAGCTGATCATCCGGCACGCCGTGGACCGCGCCCGTGAGCTGGGCGTTCCGGCCGTCGTCGTCACCTTCGACCCGCACCCCAGCGAGGTTGTCCGCCCCGGCAGCCACCCGCCGCTGCTCGCCCCGCACCACCGCCGGGCCGAACTGATGGCGGACCTGGGCGTGGACGCGGTGCTGATCCTCCCCTTCACCAAGGAGTTCTCGAAGCTCTCCGCGGCCGACTTCGTGGTCAAGGTCCTGGTCGACCGGCTGCGCGCCAAGGCGGTCGTCGAGGGCCCCAACTTCCGCTTCGGCCACAAGGCCGCCGGGAACGTGGACTTCCTCACCGAGCAGGGCAAGGTCTACGGCTTCGAGGTCGAGGTCGTCGACCTGTACGTCACCGGCGAGGCGGGCGGCGGCGAGCCGTTCTCCTCCACCCTGACCCGCCGCCTGGTCGCCGAGGGCGACGTGTCCGGCGCCGCGGAGATCCTGGGCCGCCCACACCGCGTCGAGGGCGTGGTCGTGCGGGGCGCCCAGCGCGGCCGAGAGATGGGCTTCCCCACGGCCAACGTCGAGACCCTCCCGCACACCGCGATCCCGGCCGACGGCGTCTACGCCGGCTGGCTGCACGCCCAGGGCGAGGCGATGCCGGCCGCGATCTCCGTCGGCACCAACCCGCAGTTCGAGGGCACCGAGCGCACGGTCGAGGCGTACGCCATCGATCGGGTGGGCCTGGAGCTGTACGGCCTGCACGTCGCCGTGGACTTCGTGGCCTTCGTCCGCGGGCAGGCGAAGTTCGAGACGCTGGACGCGCTCCTGGAGCAGATGGCCGAGGACGTGGACCGATGCCGCGAGATCACCGCGACGGACGCCCCCGGGGCCTGACGCGGGAACGCCCTCGGGGCTTGAGGCCGGGGACGCTTACGGTCCGGCGGTCGAGGTCGAATCCGAGGTTGACGATCGAGGCCACGCCGCACCGGACAGCCGACGACCTCCCGCCCTGGGCCTGACGGCCGACGAGGACGGGGCCCTGACACAGTCCATGACGGCAGCTCGGGCGGCGCACGCGCCCGGCCCGGGGCAGTCGCCCGTAGACGTCCCACGGTTCCCTTGCCCCGTTCCAGCGGTCGAGGGCGCATCCGGGGCTGACGATCGAGGCCACGCCGGGTCTGACAGCCGACGACCTCCCGCCCTGGGCCTGACGGCCGACGAGGACGGGGCCCCGACGCGGTCCATGACGGCAGCCCGGGCGGGCACGCGCCCGCGCCGGGGCCGTCGCCCGTAGCCGACCCATGGCCCCCTTGCCCCGTCAGCCGTCAGCCGTCAGCCGTCAGCCCGGCGGTCCCGCCGCGGGCTGCTTCGCCCGCGCCCAGTGGCAGGCGACCTGGGATTCGGCGCCGCCGCGCAGGATCTCCAGCCCCCGGCTCCGGCAGGCGTCCGCGACACCGGCCCGTTCGGCCTCGCCGCCCGCCAGGACCGGGCAGCGCACGTGGAAGCGGCAGCCGCCGGGGATGTACGACGGGTCCGGAGGCTCCCCGGTGAGCACGACCGGCGTGCCGGGGGCCTCCGGCAGCACGGACAGCAGGGCCTGGGTGTAGGGGTGCCGGGGTGCCGTCAGCACCTGCTCCACCGGGCCGGTCTCGACGATCCGGCCCAGGTACATCACCGCGACCCGGTCGGCGATGTTCCAGGCCAGCCCGAGATCGTGGGTCACCACCAGCGCGGACAGGCCCAGCTCGGTACGCAGCCGCAGCAGCAGCGCGAGGATCTCGCCGCGCACCGACGCGTCGAGGGAGGCCACCGGTTCGTCGGCGACGAGCAGCTCGGGTCGCAGGACCAGCGCGCCCGCGATGACGACCCGCTGGCGCTGGCCCCCGGACAGCTCGTGCGGGTAGCGCAGGAAGAACCGCTCCGGCGGGCGCAGCCCGGCCCGCGCCAGCGCCTCGGCGACCGCCGTCCGCTCGTCCCCGGCGTGGCCGTGGATGCGCAGACCCTCGGCGACGATGTCGTACACCGTGTGCCGCGGGTTCAGCGAACCGCTCGGGTCCTGGAGGACGAGCTGGGCCCGCCTGCGGTACGCCTTGAGGGCCCGGCCGGAGCACGTGAGGGGCGCGCCGTCGAAGGTGACGTGCCCGCCGGTCGGCCGCACCAGGCCGAGCAGCGAACGGGCCAGGGTCGTCTTGCCGCAGCCCGACTCGCCGACCAGCGCGACGATCTCACCCCGCCGGATGTCGAGGTCGACCCCGTCCACGGCCCGCGCGGCGGCCGCCCCGCGCCTGCCGGGAAACGTGACGTGCAGCCCCTGGACACTCAGCAGCGGAGGCGTGTCATCAGGGGTCTCACCGGGGGTGCCGGTGGGTGTGCCGCTGGACGCGGTGCTGGTCATGGCGCACTGCTCCTCACTCCGTCGTCCTGCTCCGCGGCGCCCCCGCCCGCTGTTCCCGTGCCGTCCGGGCCCACGTGCACGCATGCCGCGAGGCGTCGCGTGCCCGCCTCCCGCAGGGTCTGGTCCTGGGTGGCACAGCGGTCCAGTGCGACCGGGCAGCGGGGATGGAACGCGCACCCGGACGGCACCGCCGCCGGGTCGGGCGGGTCGCCCGGCAGCCCGCGCGGCGCGAACCGTGAGGCCGGGTCCCCGATCGTGGGGAACGCCTCCGACAGCGCCCGGCCGTAGGGATGCCGGGCGTCCTCGTAGACCTCCCGGGCCGGCCCCTCCTCGACCACCTGGCCCGCGTACATCACCGCGAGCCGGTCGCAGGTGTCGGCCAGCACCGCGAGATCGTGGCTGATCATGATCAGGCCGACGTCCTGCTCACCCACCAGGCCCTCGATCAGCCGCAGGATCTGCGCCTGGATCATCACGTCGAGCGCCGTGGTCGGCTCGTCGGCGACGATCAGCCGGGGGTCGCACGCCAGCGCCATCGCGATCATCACCCGCTGCCGCTGCCCGCCGGACAGCTCGTGCGGGTAGGCGTTCGCCCGGGCCGCAGGCAGACCGACCTGCTCCAGCAGTTCCCCGGCCCGCTTGCGCGCCCCGGCCGGGGTGGCCCGGCGGTGCAGCACGATCGGCTCGGCGATCTGGTCACCGATGCGGTGGACGGCGTTCAGGGAGTGCATCGCGCCCTGGAAGACGATCGACGCGCCGGCCCAGCGGACCGCCCGTACCCGGCCCCAATTCATCGTGAGCACGTCCTCGCCGTCCAGCAGCACCTCCCCGCCGACCCGGGCACCGGGCGGCAGCAGCCGCAGCAGCGCCAGGGCCAGGGTGGACTTGCCGCAGCCGGACTCGCCCGCCACACCGAGCTTCTCGCCCGCCTCCAGGGTCAGGTCGACCCCGCGCACGGCGGCCGCACCGCCGGGATACGTCACCTTCAGGTCCCGCACCTCGAGCAGACTCAACGGGACACCCCCAGCCTGGGATTGAGAACGGCCTCCACCGCACGCCCGCACAGCGTGAACGCCAGCGCCACGGCCGCGATCCCGACGCCCGGCGGCACCAGGTACCACCAGTCACCGGAACTCACCGAACCCGCCTCCCGCGCGTCCTGCAACAGCCCGCCCCAGGACACGACCGCCGGGTCCCCGAGCCCGAGGAAGGCCAGCGTCGCCTCGGCCAGGATCGCGGAGGAGATGATCAGCGTCGTCTGCGCCAGGATCAGCGGCATCACGTTGGGCAGCACGTGCCGGGACATGATGTGCCAGTGCCCGCCCCCGAGCGCCTTCGCGCGTTCGATGTACGGCCGCGACTCCACCGCCAGCGTCTGCGCCCGCACCAGCCGCGCCGTGGTGGGCCAGGTGGTCACGCCGATCGCGAGCACGATCGTGCCGAGCGACCGGGACAGCACCGTCGCCAGCACGATCGCCAGCACCAGCGTCGGCATCACCAGGAACCAGTCCGTGATCCGCATCATCACCGTGGCGTACCAGCCGCGGAAGTGCCCGGCCGTGATCCCGATGAGCGCGCCGATGAGCACCGACAGCGCCGCGGCGAGCAGCCCGACCAGGAGCGAGACGCGCGAGCCCCAGATCAGCAGGCCCAGCAGGCTCCGCCCGAACTGGTCGGTGCCCAGCGGGAATTGCCCGCTCGGGCTCTCCAGCGGCTGCCCGGGCGCGTCGGTCACGCTGTCCACGTCCGACCCGACGGTCAGCGGCGCGGTCAGCGCCACGAGCACGAACAGCACCAGCGCCGCCAGCCCGAACACCCCCGCACGGTGCTTGCGGTACTCCCTCCAGAAGCGGGCGACGGAGGCACGGCGCCGCCGCCGGGCGAGCGCGCGCGGACCGGGTCCGCCCGGTTTCACAGGAGGCTCGGTGGTCTCGGCGGTCATCGGCCCACCCTCGGATCGAGCATCGGATACAACAGGTCGGCCAGGGTGTTCATCAGGATCACCGCGGCGGCGAAGACGAAGAACAGCCCCTGCACCAGCGGCAGATCGGGCACGCTGAGCGCCTGGTAGAACAGCCCGCCCAGCCCCGGCCAGGAGAAGACCGTCTCGACCAGGATGACCCCCGCCACGGTCCGCCCCAGATTGACGAAGACCAGCGTCACCGTCGGCAGCAGCGCGTTGGGCACGGCGTGCCGGCGCCGCACGAGGTCGTCCCTGAGCCCCTTGGCGCGGGCGGTCGTCAGATAGTCGCCGCCCATCTCGTCCAGCAGCGCCGACCGGGTGACCAGCAGCGTCTGCCCGTACTCCACCGCGACCAGCGTCACCACCGGCAGCACGAGATGGTGCGCCACGTCGAGCACATGGGCGAAGCCCTCCTCGCGGCCCGACTCCATGCCCCCGGTCGGGAACATCCCCGGGATCGGGTCCACACCCACCGACAGCACGATGATGAGCAGCAGCCCCAGCCAGAAGGACGGGATGGAGTACAGCGTCAGCGCCAGACCGGTGTTGAGCCGGTCGCCGAGGCCCCCGTGCCGCCACGCCGAGCGGGTGCCGAGGAAGGCACCCAGCGCGGTGTAGAGCACGAAGGCCGTACCGGTGAGCAGCAGGGTGTTCGGCAGCGCCTCGGTGATCTTGTCCACGACGGGCGCGTGGAACTGGTACGACGTGCCCAGGTCCCCGGTCAGCGCCTTGAGGCAGTAGTCCGTGAACTGCTCCCACATCGGCAGGTCGAGCCCGAACTCCTCCTTGTACACCGCGAGCTGCTCGGCCGAGACCGGGCGGCCGCCGGTCATGAACTTCACCGGATCGCCGGGGATCAGCCGGAAGAGGAAGAAGCTCGTGACGAGGACGGCGAACAGGGAGACCACCGCGCCCGCCAGCTTCCCCGCCACGTACCGCGGATACGCGCTGCGGGTGCGCCCCCGCGGCGCCTCCGTCGGCCGCTTGCCGAGCGCGGAGACGCTCGCGGAGCCGGTCGCGCTACTCACGGTCGTCGGCCGACGCCCGGCGGCGGAGGGCGAAGAGCACCCCGAGCCCGACGAGGACGACGACGCCCGCGGCGATCCCGATCACGGTGCCGGTCGACGACGAACCCCCGGAGGAGTCACCGGAGTCGGCGGGCACGGCCGACCACCAGCTCCAGTAGCCGTCCTGCCCGTAGATGTTGCCCGCGGCGGACGGCATCGTGGTGATCGACTCGATCTGGTCCGTGCGGTAGGCCTCGACCGCGTTCGGGTAGGCCATGACGTTCATGTACCCGGTGTCGTACAGCCGGGACTGGAGCTGCTTGACGAGCTGAGCCCGCTTGCCGGGGTCGTACTCGGCCAACTGCCGCGCGTACAGCTCGTCGTACTTCTTGTCGCAGATGAAGTTGTCGGTGGCCCCGGTGTCCTTCGGCGTCGCCGGGAGCGCCGCGCAGGTGTGGATGGAGAGCACGAAGTCCGGGTCGGGGTTGACGGACCAGCCGTCGAAGGCGAGGTCGTACTTGCCGGCCAGCCACGGGTCGGTCACGTTGTCCAGGCAGTCGAGGGTGACCGAGATGCCCAGCTCGCCCCACCACTCCTGGAGGTACTTGCCGACCGCCTTGTCGTTCGGGTCGGTGGCGTGGCACAGGATGCGGTAGTCCAGCGGCTTGCCGTCCTTGCCGACGCGCTTGCCGTCGGCGTTCGTGCGGTAGCCCGCCTGGTTGAGCAACCGCGCCGCCTTCTCGGGATCGTAGGCCAGCTCCTGCCCGGCCGACGGCTCGAAGAAGTACGAGGAGAAGCGCGGCGGGATGTAGCCCGCCCCCTCGACCGCGTGGCCCTGGAACACCTTGTCGACGATCGCCTTGCGGTCCACCGCCATGAACAGCGCGTTGCGCACCCGCTGGTCCAGCAGCGAGGGGTCGCCGTCGCCGAACTTCGTCCCGTCCTTCGCCCGCGCGCCCGGGTTGGTGGCGAGGGCGTAGAAGCGGCGGCCGGGGGCGTCGTTGACCCGGATGTCCTCCTGGCCCTTGAGCGAGTCGGCCTGGGCCGGGGTCAGCGAGGGCGACCCGGCGACGAAGGACACCTCGCCCTTGCGCAGGGCGGCGACGGCGGCATCCTGGTCCTTGTAGTACCGGAAGACCAGCTCGTCGAACTTCGGGGCGCCGCGCCAGAAGTCCTTGTTGGCCTTCAGCCGCACATAGCTGTCCGGCTTGTAGTCGGTGAGCACGAACGGACCGTTGCCGACGACCGGGAAGTCCTTGTCGTTGTTGAACTTCGAGAAGTCGTCGACCTTCTCCCAGACGTGCTTGGGCACGATCGGCACGTCCAGCGCGGTCATCGTGGCCTGCGGCTTCTTCAGCCGGATCACCAGCTGGGTCGGGCTGGGCGCGGTGACCTTCGCGAAGTTGCCGACGAAGCTGCCGTTGGCGGTGGCGGCGCCCGGGTCGGTCATCATCGTGTTGAACGTCCACGCCGCGTCCTCGGCGGTGGCCCGCTCGCCGTCCGACCACGTGGAGTCGGAGCGGATCGTG
Organism: Streptomyces sp. NPDC102490; assembly: GCF_044765285.1. NCBI lineage: Bacteria > Bacillati > Actinomycetota > Actinomycetes > Kitasatosporales > Streptomycetaceae > Streptomyces > Streptomyces sp. NPDC102490. Next base: position 16,791 of record NZ_JBIWJU010000014.1, on the reverse strand, counting down.
TACGTCCAGGTCAGCTTGTCCGGCGAGGACTTCCACTCGGTGGCGAGCCCGGGTATGACGTGGTTGTCCTTGGCGTCGTAGTTGGTCAGGTACTCGTACGTCAGCCGGTGGATGCTCGTGCTGAGCAGCCGTACCGCCAGGAACGGGCTGAGCGAGTCGACGCTCTGCGCCACGGCGACGGTGAGCACCTTGTCGCCGCCGTCGCCCCCGTCACCGTCCTTCGCCGCGGCCGAGGGGGCGATCGCCCCCGACGCGAGGAGCAGCGCGCCGGCGCCTGCCGCCGCGAGGATGCGGGTTCTCCACGGCCGGTGGGCGGTACGGCCGCTGCCGTGCTGATCGTGTGTGTTCATGACTACCTGACCTCGCGTCATCGCACGCGCAGACGCCGGGCGTCCTCGCGTGAGGCGGGCTTGAACGGTGGTGAACGCGGAATGAAGTGTGTGTCTACCAGCGGCAGTCTGCGCGCGTCAACGGTATGTCAAACCCCATGTGGCCTGCGGAAACGGCGAGTTGACCGATACGTCACCCTCATTGGCGCAGACCACTGGCGCTTGCCTGGTGAGAGCGTGGCGGTTGGGGCGGACGTTGCTGTTCGCACACGCCCGAAGGCCCGCGCCGTCGGGGACGGCGCGGGCCTTCGGGGGTGGGTGGAGCTACTGCTGGGGCGGGGGAGGAGGGGGAGTCTGCCCCTGCTGTCCCTGCTGTCCCTGCTGTCCCGGTTGCGGATATCCGTACCCGGGCTGGGGGTAGGGCTGACCGTAACCGGGCTGGGGATGCGGCTGCGGCTGCGGCTGTCCGGGCCCGGGCTGCGGCGGGTACGGCTGCCCCGGCATCGGCTGTCCGGGCTGCTGCTGCGGCGGCATCTGCTGTCCGGGCATCTGCTGGCCCGGCAGGGGCGGGGCGGCGACCGGCGGCGGGTTGCCGTCGGACGTCCACAGGCCGTGCGCCTGCTGGTGGCGGACGAAGTCCTCGGCGACCAGCGCCGCGAGGTTGAAGTACGCCTCCCGCACCTTCGGCCGCATCATGTCGAGGTCGACCTCGGCGCCGGCGGCCAGGTGCTCGTCGAAGGGGACCACGACGACACCCCGGCACCGGGTCTGGAAGTGCCCGACGATGTCGTCGACCTTGATCATCTTGCCGGTCTCGCGGACCCCGGAGATGACCGTGAGCGACCGGGAGACGAGGTCGGCGTACCCGTGTGCGGAGAGCCAGTCCAGCGTCGTACTGGCACTGCTCGCGCCGTCCACGGACGGCGTCGAGATGATGATGAGCTGGTCGGCGAGGTCGAGCACGCCGCGCATGGCGCTGTAGAGGAGGCCGGTGCCCGAGTCGGTGAGGATGATCGGGTACTGCTGGCCGAGCACGTCGATCGCGCGCCGGTAGTCCTCGTCGTTGAAGGTCGTGGACACCGCCGGGTCGACGTCGTTGGCGATGATCTCCAGGCCGGAGGAGGCCTGAGAGGTGAACCGCCTGATGTCCATGTACGAGTTGAGGTACGGGATGGCCTGGACGAGGTCCCGGATGGTGGCCCCGGTCTCCCGGCGCACCCGGCGGCCGAGCGTACCGGCGTCCGGGTTGGCGTCGATCGCGAGGATCTTGTCCTGCCGCTCGGTGGCCAGCGTGGAGCCGAGCGCGGTCGTGGTGGTCGTCTTGCCGACGCCGCCCTTGAGGCTGATCACCGCGATGCGGTAGCAGGACAGCACCGGGGTGCGGATGAGGTCCAACTTCCGCTGCCGCTCGGCCTCTTCCTTCTTCCCGCCCAGCTTGAACCGGGAACCGCCGGCCGCCGGACGGCTGCTCTTCGCCTTCTGCCGCTTGTTGTTGAGCAGCCGGTCGGAGGACAGTTCCACGGCAGCCGTGTAACCGAGCGGCGCGGCCCCCGGATTGGTGGGCTGCCGCTGGTCGTGCTGCATGGGCTGCGGCCAGGCGGCACCGAGCCGGGGGTCGGCGGGCGGCTGCGGGTACGGGTGCGGCTGCTGCGGTGCCTGCGGCTGCGGCGGGTACGGCTGTCCCGGCTGCTGCGCCGGGGGTGCGGGCTGCTGCACCGGCTGAGGCGCCTGAGGCGCCTGGGGCGCTGCCTGCTGCGGTACGTGGAGGGCCTGGACCGGCTGAACCGGCGGGCCGGGCTGGGCGGGCGGAGCCTGATCGTCGGCCTGCGGCGGCTGCCCCTGCGGCGGAACTCCGGGGTACGGCTGCTGCGCCGACGGCCCGTGCGGCGCCTGCGGGAAGCCGTATCCGCCGGGCTGGCCGGGGGCGGGCGGCTGGGGCTGGGGAGCCTGCGCACCGGGCTGCGGGAAGCCGTAACCGGGCTGCGGGGTCGGGGGCGCCGGGTTCCACGCCGCGGGCGCCGGCTGCGGAGCCTGCGGCTGGAAGGGCGGCTGCGGGGCCGGTACGCCCGGCTGCTCGGGAGGCGCGGGGGCGGGCTGCGGCTGTGCAGGCCACTGGTGGGCGGGCGCGGGCGCGGCCGGCGGGTACGACGGGGGCAGCGGCGGCATTCCGTCCGGCGCCGGAGGCGGCGGCGCGTCCTGCGGCACGCTGTCGGCCGGCGGCGCGGCGTCGGCGGGCACGGCGTCCTCGGGCTCGTCCTCGGCCGGGACGCTGTCCTGGGGCTCGTCCTCGTCCTCGGGGTCGGGGTCGGGTACGGCGGTCAGGGCGGCCGGCGCCGACTCGGCGTCCCGAACCGGCCCCGCGTCGGAGACGTCCCCAGAGACTTCCTCAGAGACTTCCTCAGAGTCGGAGTCAGCGTCGGAGTCGACGTCGGCCTCGTCCTCGGTGACGTCCGCGCTCGGGTGGTCCTCTTCCGGCGTCTCACCGGCCGCCGGGGACTCCTCGGCGGTGTCCTCCGCGGCGGCGCGCTCGGCGATCTCCCGCTTGAGGGCGACGGCGGAGAAGCGCATGGTCGCGCCGCTCTCCAGGTCGCCGTTGTCGAAATCGGCGATGTCGGGCTTGCTGTCGGGTTCGGGCTTGCTGTCGGGCTCGGGGTCTGCCTCGGGTTCCTCGGCGGCCGACGGAGCGGGAGCCTGGAGGTGGAACCCACCGACAGGGAACGTCGGCAGAGCCGTGGGCGAGGCGAGGTCCGCGGCGGGTGCCGGGTCGGCCTCGGGCTCCGGCTCGGGCTCCGGTGTCTGCACCCGCGGTTCCGGCTCGGGTTCGGGCTCCGGCGGCGCCGACTGCTGCGACGGAGACGGAGACAGCGGCGGCGACGGCTCAAACCCGCTTCCCACCGGCAACTTGGGCACCCCGGCCGGCCCCCCGCTCGGCGGCGCGGGCGGAGTGAACGGCGCACCCGGTCCCGGCGGCGGGGGCGGCGTGAACGCGGCACCCGGGGCGGGCGCCGGAGGCGGAGGCGTGAAGGGAGCCCCCGGAGCGGGCGCGGGAACGGAGGAAGCCCCGTGGGGTGTGGCGTGCGGCGGCGGAGTCAACCCCGGCAGCGGCGGCACGGGCCCCCGAGGAGCAGGCGGAGCGGCCGGACCGGAAGGGGCGGAAGAAGCGGGCGAACCGGAGGCGGCCGGCGGAGTGGACGAACCGGAGGACGACGACCCGGCTCCCTCGCTCTCATCCTCCCCCTGGCCGCTGTCGTCGGACGCGTTCTGCGTGTACCAGGCGGGCGGCGCGTAGTCGATGGTGAACTCGCCGGTCGTCTCGACGGAGGACTCCGCGTCGGGTTGGTCATCGCCGGGTGTAGCCCAGCCCCCGCGGATGCCGTCCCGGTCGCTGCTCACAGTTCCTCCTGGTGTGGTCGAGCACCCACAAGCCGTGCTGGGGCGACCCTTGCTTGTCATGTCTAAATGGTCCGAGGCCGTTCGAGGTCGTCCGATCCACCGGCTTTCCCCCTGAGACGCCGACGCCCCCTCCACGGGTTCTGGTGCCACGCCCCACACCAGCCTAATCATCACGAGCCCCGTACCGTCAGCCCCCGTCCTCGCACGGAGGACGAGGGCGCTCCCACCACCCACTTCCGTCGAGTGATCGCGTGCCCGGCATAGTTGGCGGCGATCTCCGTCGTCCGTCGCAGGAATTCCTTGAGCGCCACAGGGATTCCGAGGAACAGGAAGAGGCCCCGAGTGAGTTTCGGCCCGCCCCCGTCCATGCCCCCGGGCCCCGCGGCCCCCGTGGGACCGCCCGAGGTCCGGCACGGTCCCGAAGGCGGCGGAGGCCCGGGGCGCAAGGGTCCCCGGAAGCTGCTCCTCGGGCTCCTCGCGGTGGTCCTCGCCGGGGCGTTGGGCACCGGCGGCTGGTTGCTGTGGGGGCGCGACGGCGCGGACCCGAAGGCGTCCGGCACGTCGGCAACCGCGGTCGGACAAGGTCCGCTCGACGTCCGCGAGACGGTCGAGAAGCGGCCCGCCAGTACCAACGGCGAGATGGCCTTCCGCTTCTCCGTGGACGACATGAAGCCCGGGGAGCACGTGGAGATGCCCGGAATGTGGGCCACGGACCGCATCCTCGCCAAGGGCATCAACAAGACGCTCGTCGGCCTGAGCATCGGCACCGACGCCGCGCCCGGCGACGAGAAGTGGCGGCTGGGGCTCGACGGCCCGATCTGCGGCTACACCCGCCACGTCACCGGCGACCACCGCACCGCCGTCCTCTTCCGGGCGAACGACTGGGCGGAGGAGGCGTACTGCAACCAAGTGGCCTTCGTCGACCTCGACGACGGCAAGCTGGTCTGGGAGGGACGGTTCCCCGTCTCCGAGTCCGGCCCCGAGTCCGGCGAGGGCGCGGACCCCGCCAAGGACCGGCCCAGTGTGACCCTCGCGCACGGCACCGTCGCCGTCACCTGGGGCGGCGGCACCGTCGGGTACGACATGGAGAAGGGCACCACCCGCTGGACCACGGCGACCGCCGCCCCCTGCCAGGACATGGGCGCCGCCGGCGGCCGCGGACTGATCGTCCGGGAGAAGTGCTGGAGCGGCGGCGACGACCTCCCGGCCGAATCCTGGAAGAACGTCACCTACAAACTGCGCAAGCTGGACCCCGCCACCGGCGAACCCGTGTGGACCTACACCGCGGCCGAGGGCATCCGGAGCCTCGACGTGCCCTCCACCGAACCGGCCGTCATCGCCGTCTCCGCCGGGGACTCCGAGATCACCGAGCTGATCTCGCTCGACGACCGGGGCCGCAACCGCGCCACCATCAGTCTCCGCAACGGCGCCTACGTCGCCGACTGCGCCCTCTCCGACTATCTGCTGATCGACGACTGCCCGACCATCGCCGTGGGGAAGGACCAGGTCTTCATCCGCAGCAAGGACCAGCTCGAGAAGCAGACGTCCAACTGGATCATCGGCTTCGACCTCGCCACCGGGAACACCACCAAGAAATTCGACTCCGGCCCGGGCGCACTGCTCTCCCCGGTGCGCATGAGCGGCGACCGGCTGCTCGCCCTGCGCCTGAGCAACGACCACATCACACCGAACGCGCTGGTCGCCCTGGACCCGCGGACGGACGAGGAGGTGCCGTACCTCTACTTCGGGCTGCCCAGCGAGGCGCAGATGATGACACTGCCGGACGAGAACGACATCGTCGTCCAGAACGGGCGCCTCTTCTTCGGCGTCAAGGCCGCGGACGGTCCCGCCGAGGCCAAGACCAAGCAGTGGAGCTACCTCGTGCTCGGCATCGGCGGCGGCACCCCGCCGAAGTCCTGACCGCCCCGCCTCCGCTACTCGACGTCGCCCCCGGAGCGCTCCGCGGCCGGCTCCAGGTCGAATTCCCCGTCCCGCGCGCCGAGCACGAAGGCCCGCCACTCCGCCTCCGTGTACCGCAGCACGGTGTCGTGGTCGAGCGACGACCGCATGGCGACGGCGCCTCCCGGCAGGTAGGCGATCTCGACCCGTTCCTCGTGGGACTCGGTGCCGGGCGCGCTGTGCCATTCGACGCCGGAGATGTCGAGGGCGTAGAGCTCGTCCCGCTCCCGGTCCTTGCGTGCTCGGAGTTCCCTGTCCTCGGCCTCGGCCATCGCGGCGTGGGTCCTTCCTGCTGTGTCAACGAACGGTCCGGTCACCATACTTGCCCCCGTTCCCCGAGGTCAGCGGTTCACCGATGGAGGCACCGGTACGGGGGACGGGCGGAGGCGTCCCTACGGGCTGGTAAGCTGTGTGACGGCCGTTTGTGTACGCGCCCCCGGAGCTGTGAGCCCTGGAGGTCGCGCCCAGCGGATCCCCGCCTTCCGAGTCACGGAAGATCCCCCGAGATGTAGACCGGGGGCACTCGGTGGCAAGTCACGGACCAAGAGGAGTACGCGTGTCGCTCGACGCCGCAGTGAAGAAGCAGATCATCACCGAGTTCGGTACCAAGGAGGGCGACACCGGCTCCCCCGAGGTCCAGGTCGCTCTGCTGTCCCGTCGGATCTCCGACCTGACCGAGCACCTCAAGACCCACAAGCACGACCACCACTCCCGTCGTGGTCTGCTCATCCTGGTCGGCCAGCGCCGCCGGCTGCTCCAGTACCTCGCCAAGAAGGACATCCAGCGCTTCCGTGCGCTGGTCGAGCGCCTCGGCATCCGCCGCGGTGCGGCGGGCGCCCGCTAGCACGCCGTGAAGGGAGCGGTTCCCATCGTAAGGGGGCCGCTCCCTTTGCTGTACGTGCGCGCTGTCGCCGCCCCTTTGTAGTGTGGTAACAGAACAACAAGACGCACGAGGAGAAGCGGACCTCGCCGCCGCCGCCGGTCCTCGGTAGTGGCCCCCGGGGGCAGATCCCCGGGAGCTTCGATCGAAGACCGGCCCGCATTGCACGGAACGCTTCTCCGGCACCGTCCCCTCCGCCACACGGGTGGAGCGGACAAAAGACGACAAGCATCGGAGAAATCACTAGTGGAGAACGAGACCCACTACGCCGAAGCCGTGATCGACAACGGCACCTTCGGCACCCGCACCATCCGCTTCGAGACGGGCCGCCTGGCCCGTCAGGCCGCCGGTTCCGCCGTGGCGTACCTGGACGACGACACCATGGTGCTGTCGGCCACCAGCGCCTCCAAGAACCCGAAGGACCAGCTCGACTTCTTCCCGCTCACGGTGGACGTCGAGGAGCGGATGTACGCCGCCGGCAAGATCCCCGGCAGCTTCTTCCGTCGTGAGGGCCGGCCCTCCGAGGACGCCGTCCTCACCTGCCGCCTGATCGACCGCCCGCTGCGTCCGTCCTTCAAGAAGGGCCTGCGCAACGAGATCCAGGTCGTGGCCACGGTCATGGCCCTCAACCCCGACCACCTGTACGACGTCGTGGCGATCAACGCCGCCTCCGCGTCGACGCAGCTGGCCGGCCTGCCCTTCTCCGGCCCGATCGGCGGCGTCCGCGTCGCGCTGATCCGCGGCCAGTGGGTGGCCTTCCCGACGCACACCGAGCTCGAGGACGCCGTCTTCGACATGGTCGTCGCGGGCCGCGTCCTGGAGGACGGCGACGTCGCGATCATGATGGTCGAGGCCGAGGCCACCGAGAAGACCATCAAGCTGGTCGAGGGCGGCGCCGAGGCGCCCACCGAGGAGGTCGTCGCCGCCGGCCTCGACGCCGCGAAGCCCTTCATCAAGGTGCTCTGCCGCGCCCAGGCCGACCTCGCCGCCAAGGCCGCCAAGCCGACCGGCGAGTTCCCGATCTTCCTGGACTACCAGGACGACGTCCTCGAGGCGCTGACCGCCGCCGTCAAGCCCGAGCTGACGCAGGCGCTCACCATCGCCGGCAAGCAGGAGCGCGAAGCCGAGCTGGACCGCGTCAAGGGGCTCGCCGCCGAGAAGCTCCTGCCGGAGTTCGAGGGCCGCGAGAAGGAGATCTCCGCCGCGTACCGCTCGCTGACCAAGTCCCTGGTCCGTGAGCGCGTCATCAAGGAGAAGAAGCGCATCGACGGCCGCGGTGTCACCGACATCCGCACCCTGGCCGCCGAGGTCGAGGCCATCCCGCGCGTGCACGGCTCCGCCCTGTTCGAGCGTGGCGAGACCCAGATCCTGGGCGTCACCACCCTGAACATGCTCCGCATGGAGCAGCAGCTGGACACCCTCTCCCCGGTGACCCGCAAGCGCTACATGCACAACTACAACTTCCCGCCGTACTCCGTCGGCGAGACCGGCCGCGTCGGCTCCCCGAAGCGCCGCGAGATCGGCCACGGCGCCCTCGCCGAGCGCGCGATCGTGCCGGTGCTGCCGACGCGCGAGGAGTTCCCCTACGCGATCCGCCAGGTGTCCGAGGCCCTCGGCTCCAACGGCTCGACGTCCATGGGCTCGGTCTGCGCCTCCACCATGTCGCTGCTGAACGCCGGTGTGCCGCTGAAGGCCCCCGTCGCCGGTATCGCCATGGGCCTGATCTCCCAGGAGATCAACGGCGAGACGCACTACGTCGCCCTCACCGACATCCTCGGTGCGGAGGACGCCTTCGGCGACATGGACTTCAAGGTCGCCGGCACCAAGGAGTTCGTGACCGCCCTCCAGCTCGACACCAAGCTGGACGGCATCCCCGCCTCCGTCCTGGCCGCCGCCCTCAAGCAGGCCCGTGACGCCCGCCTCCACATCCTCGACGTGATGATGGAAGCGATCGACACGCCGGACGAGATGTCCCCGAACGCGCCGCGGATCATCACGGTGAAGATCCCGGTCGACAAGATCGGTGAGGTCATCGGCCCCAAGGGCAAGATGATCAACCAGATCCAGGAGGACACGGGCGCCGACATCACGATCGAGGACGACGGCACCATCTACATCGGTGCCGCCCAGGGCTCGCAGGCCGAGGCCGCGCGCGCCACGATCAACGGCATCGCCAACCCGACCATGCCCGAGGTCGGCGAGCGCTACCTGGGCACGGTCGTCAAGACGACCACCTTCGGCGCGTTCGTCTCCCTGCTTCCCGGCAAGGACGGTCTGCTGCACATCTCGCAGATCCGCAAGCTCGCCGGCGGCAAGCGGGTGGAGAACGTCGAGGACGTGCTCGGCGTGGGCGCCAAGGTCCAGGTCGAGATCGCCGAGATCGACTCCCGCGGCAAGCTCTCCCTGATCCCCGTGATCGAGGGCGAAGAGGGCGACGACGACAAGAAGGACGACGCCGACCAGTGACGTCCCGCAACGCCGAGGCGACGGCCCGCACCTCCTCGGAGGCGCGGGCCGTCGCCCGTACCCAAACCCTCATCAAGGGCGAGCACGGCATCGGCACGGTCCGCAGGACGACCCTCCCCGGCGGCCTGCGCATCGTCACCGAGACCCTCCCCTCGGTCCGCTCGGCGACCTTCGGCATCTGGGCCCACGTCGGCTCCCGCGACGAGACCCCCGCGCTGAACGGCGCCACCCACTACCTGGAGCACCTGCTCTTCAAGGGCACCCGCAAGCGCAGCGCCCTGGACATCTCCTCCGCCATCGACGCGGTCGGCGGCGAGATGAACGCGTTCACGGCGAAGGAGTACACGTGCTACTACGCGCGCGTGCTCGACACCGACCTGCCGCTCGCCATCGACGTGGTCTGCGACATGCTGACCGGCTCGCTGATCCAGGAGGAGGACGTCGACGTCGAGCGCGGCGCCATCCTCGAAGAGATCGCGATGACCGAGGACGACCCGGGCGACTGCGTGCACGACCTGTTCGCGCACACCATGTTCGGTGACAACGCCCTGGGCCGCCCCGTCCTCGGCACCGTCGACACGGTCAACGCCCTCACCGCCGACCGCATCCGCCGCTTCTACCGGAAGCACTACGACCCCACCCACCTGGTGGTCGCCGCGGCCGGCAACGTCGACCACAACAAGGTCGTACGCCAGGTCCGTGCCGCCTTCGAGAAGGCCGGCGCCCTCAAGGACCCGGTGGCCCAGCCGCTCGCCCCGCGCGACGGCCGGCGCACCATCCGCACCGCCGGCCGCGTCGAGCTGATCGGCCGCAAGACCGAGCAGGCCCACGTCATCCTCGGCATGCCGGGCCTGGCCCGCACCGACGAGCGCCGGTGGGCCATGGGCGTCCTCAACACCGCCCTCGGCGGCGGCATGTCCTCCCGCCTCTTCCAGGAGGTCCGGGAGAAGCGCGGACTGGCCTACAGCGTGTACTCGTACACCTCGGGCTTCGCCGACTGCGGCCTCTTCGGCGTGTACGCGGGCTGCCGGCCCTCCCAGGTGCACGACGTGCTCAGGATCTGCCGCGACGAGCTGGACCACGTCGCCGAGCACGGCCTCACGGACGACGAGATCGGCCGTGCCGTCGGCCAGCTCCAGGGCTCCACGGTCCTGGGCCTGGAGGACACGGGCGCGCTGATGAACCGCATCGGCAAGAGCGAGCTGTGCTGGGGCGAGCAGATGTCGGTCGACGACATGCTGGCCCGGATAGCCTCGGTCACGCCGGACGACGTCCGCGCCGTCGCCCGTGACGTCCTGGGCCGTCGGCCGTCCCTGTCGGTCATCGGCCCGCTCAAGGACAAGCAGGCATCCCGGCTGCACGACGCCGTCGCCTGACACTCCCGGTCTCTCGGTAAGGAAGCGAACACAAGATGAGCAAGCTGCGCGTGGCCGTCCTCGGTGCCAAGGGCCGGATCGGCTCCGAGGCGGTACGGGCGGTCGAGGCCGCCGAGGACATGGAGCTGGTCGCCGCCCTCGGCCGGGGCGACAGCCTGGAGGCGCTGGCCGAGTCCGGCGCCCAGGTCGCCGTCGAGCTGACCACCCCCGCCTCGGTGATGGACAACCTCGACTACTGCGTACGCCACGGCATCCACGCCGTCGTCGGCACCACCGGCTGGACCGACGAGCGTCTCGCGCAGCTGAACACGTGGCTCGACGCCTCCCCGCAGACCGGCGTGCTCATCGCGCCGAACTTCTCCATCGGCGCCGTGCTCACCATGAAGTTCGCGCAGCTCGCCGCCCCGTACTTCGAGTCCGTCGAGGTCGTCGAGCTGCACCACCCGAACAAGGTGGACGCCCCCAGCGGCACCGCCACCCGTACCGCACAGCTGATCGCCCAGGCCCGGCAGAAGGCAGGCTCCGCACCGGCGCCCGACGCCACTGCCACCGCCCTGGACGGCGCCCGCGGCGCGAACGTGGACGGGGTCCCGGTGCACGCGATCCGGCTGCGCGGCCTCCTCGCCCACCAGGAAGTCCTGCTCGGCGGCGAGGGCGAGACCCTCACCGTCCGGCACGACTCCCTGCACCACAGCAGCTTCATGCCGGGCATCCTGCTGGGCGCCCGCCGGGTGGTCGGCACCCCGGGCCTCACCTTCGGCCTGGAACACTTCCTGGACCTGAACTGAGACCCTCACCCTGATGCGCGCGAAGATCACCTACCTCGTCACGGCCGCCGTCCTGGTCTTCTACTTCCTCCTGGTCGGCAGCCGCGGCGTGCTGCTCATCAAGACCGGCACCCTCCTCACCGTCACCTTCGGCGTCGCGGTGCTGATCCTGCCGGTGATCGGCCTGTGGTTCCTCTGGAAGAACACCCAGTTCGTCCGCCGGGCCAACCGGCTCGCCGCCGAACTCGACGCCGAGGGCGGACTGCCCGTCGACGAGCTGACACGCACCCCGAGCGGCCGCGTCGACCGGGAGTCGGCCGACGCGGTCTTCGCCCGGCGCAAGGCCGAGACGGAGGACAGCCCCGGCGACTGGCGCACCTGGTTCCGCCTGGCGGTCGCCTACCACGACGCCCGCGACACCCCGCGCGCCCGCAAGGCGATGCAACGGGCGATCGCCCTGCACGACGGCAAGCACGTCGAGGCCGCCTGAGCGGACGACCGAAACGCCGGGGCCCGGACCGCAGCTGTGCGGTCCGGGCCCCGGCGTTTCGACGGCCGGGCGGGTCAGCCCCGCCGGTACTCGTCGGCCCACGCCTCCACGGCGTCGGCCGCCCGGTTGAAGGCGCCGTCGCGGGCGAGGAAGTCGCAGTTGTGCGTGGTCAGCAGCGGGGTGGGCTCCGTCGACCGGCCCTGCCGCACGAGCAGCAGCGCCTGACCCTGCACCGTGCGCGGCAGTCCGAGCCAGCGCACCGGCTGCTGCACCGTGCGCAGGCTGGCGACCTGCTGCCAGGCCACCGTGCGCGTGGTGAAGAAACCCACCTGACGCACTCCGTGCGCGCTCACCCACGCGCCCATGCGCAGCATCCGCAGGGCGCACAGGATGACGACGACCGCGAGGCCGAAGACCACCGCGGCGGAGGACGGCCCGCCCGTCGCCGCGATGATGACCGCCGCGAACAGGACGAACGAGGCGAGCAGCAGCATCAGCGCCGCCACCCCCACCCGCCACGGCCCCGGCCGGTAGGGCCGGCGCCAGAGGTCGCGGTCGTCGTACGGCAGCGCGACGTCGTCGGCCGTGTCAAAGGCGCGGTCGGCCGTCAGGAAGGGCAGGGGCACGGCTGGTCCTCACTCGTTCCAAGGCAAGTGTTGTGCCCGGTGAGGCTACCGACCTGTGTCTCCGGTCACCACCCTCGGGGGGCCGGACGGAGTCGGGCCGACCGCGCCCGGCGTCCCTAGCGCCCCTCGGACGCCTGCGACGGCTGCTTGTGCGAGGAGGGCTGGTCGGCCGAGAGCGCGGGCATCCCTATCACCAGGGAGCCCACGAGACCGGCGACGACGGTCACGCCGAGGAGCCAGCGTCCGGCCAGCTGGCCGAAGGACGCCCGCTCACGCGGCGGGGGTGTGACATTGCTGCGGAACCTGTCGGCCTCGGCGACGAAGGCGAACGGCACGGGTTCACGCCGGCGGATCATAGGGACTGCGTCTCCCTTCAGGGACTGGAATGAAGTGCTGTTACTCATACAGACGAACGAACGGCCCTCCAGGTGCCCTGTTTCACCGACTTCATTGCGGCACGGCAGCGATCGCCCGATTCGGCGGGCCGCGACCCGGCGGCCGTAGAGTGGCCCCGCCAAGTGACGAGATGGGAAGGCCCACCACACCGTGACCGACACACCCGCCGACGATGTCAAGATCGAACTCCGCGGTGACATCACCGTCGAGCTGGTCAAGAGCGCCGCGACCGACTCCGACGTGCTGTTCGCGGCCCGCGTCTCGACCGCCGGGGAACAGTCCCTGGACGAGCTGAAGAAGGACCCCGAGCGCTCCAAGGGCCTGATCAACTACCTGATGCGGGACCGGCACGGCAGCCCGTTCGAGCACAACTCGATGACCTTCTTCATCAGCGCCCCGATCTTCGTCTTCCGGGAGTTCATGCGGCACCGCGTCGGCTGGTCCTACAACGAGGAATCGGGCCGCTACCGGGAGCTCCAGCCGGTCTTCTACGTGCCGGACGCCGACCGCAAGCTGGTGCAGCAGGGCCGCCCCGGCAAGTACGTCTTCGTCGAGGGCACCCCGGAGCAGCACGAGCTGGTCGGCGGCGCCATGGAGGACTCCTACCGCCAGGCCTACGCCACGTACCAGAAGATGCTCGCCGCCGGCGTCGCCCGCGAGGTGGCCCGCGCGGTGCTCCCGGTCGGCCTCTACTCGTCGATGTACGCGACCTGCAACGCCCGCTCGCTGATGCACTTCCTGGGCCTGCGCACCCAGCACGAGCTGGCGAAGGTGCCCTCCTTCCCGCAGCGGGAGATCGAGATGGTCGGCGAGAAGATGGAGGAGGAGTGGGCCCGCCTCATGCCGCTCACCCACGCGGCCTTCAACGCCAACGGCCGCGTGGCGCCGTAACGAGCGCGACCTCCGGGCCGGCCGGGCTGGGCACTGATGTACGCATCAACCATGCGAAGTGTCCGGATTGCGGCGTTTGGAGAAGTTCATCTAGCCTGATCAAAGGGACCCGGCACTGCTTGAACCCCCGAGCAGGCAGTGCCGGGCTCCACTTCCGTTCCGACCTGCCACCTCCCCCGAGGGCAGACCCCGCCCTGAGCAACGAGTAGCGTGTAACCCATGGCTCCGACCTCCACTCCGCAGACCCCCTTCGGGCGGGTCCTCACCGCCATGGTCACGCCCTTCGCGGCGGACGGCGCACTCGACCTCGACGGCGCCCAGCGGCTCGCCGCCCACCTGGTGGACGCAGGCAACGACGGCCTGATCATCAATGGCACCACCGGCGAGTCCCCCACCACCAGCGACGCGGAGAAGGCGGACCTCGTACGAGCCGTCCTGGAGGCCGTCGGCGACCGGGCGCACGTCGTCGCCGGAGTCGGCACCAACAACACCCAGCACAGCATCGAGCTGGCCCGCGCCGCCGAGCGCGTCGGCGCCCACGGCCTGCTGCTCGTCACGCCGTACTACAACAAGCCCCCGCAAGAGGGCCTGTACCAGCACTTCACGGCCATCGCCGACGCCAGCCGGCTCCCGGTCATGCTCTACGACATCCCCGGCCGCAGCGGCGTCCCGATCAACACCGAGACCCTGGTCCGCCTCGCGGAGCACCCGCGGATCGTCGCCAACAAGGACGCCAAGGGCGACCTCGGCCGGGCCAGCTGGGCCATCGCGCGCTCCGGCCTCGCCTGGTACTCCGGCGACGACATGCTGAACCTGCCGCTGCTCTCCGTGGGCGCGGTCGGTTTCGTCTCCGTCGTCGGCCACGTCGTCACCCCCGAACTGCGCGCCATGGTGGACGCGCACGTCGCCGGTGACGTACAGAAGGCACTGGAGATCCACCAGAAGCTGCTCCCCGTCTTCACCGGCATGTTCCGCACCCAGGGCGTCATGACCACCAAGGCCGCGCTCGCCCTCCAGGGGCTGCCCGCCGGACCGCTGCGCGCCCCCATGGTCGGCCTCACGCCCGAGGAAACCGAGCAGCTCAAGATCGATCTTGCCGCCGGCGGGGTACAGCTCTGACACCAGACTTCGCACCACCGCACGACCGGACGGACTTCACAACTGAATAGGCGGGCCACCGGTGCCCGCACCCCATACGACAACTGCTTCTGCACGAACGTCACGCGCGCCACGTGCCCCCCGGTACGTGGCGCGCGTGGTGAGGAGAGTCTTTTGAGTCATCCGCATCCTGAACTGGGCCGTCCCCCGGCGCTCCCCAAGGGTGGCCTCCGGGTCACGCCCCTGGGCGGCCTCGGCGAAATCGGCCGCAACATGACGGTCTTCGAATACGGCGGCCGTCTGTTGATCGTCGACTGCGGCGTGCTCTTCCCCGAGGAGGAGCAGCCCGGCATCGACCTGATCCTGCCGGACTTCTCGTCCATCCGGGACCGCCTCGACGACATCGAGGGCATCGTCCTGACCCACGGCCACGAGGACCACATCGGCGGCGTACCCTTCCTCCTCCGCGAGAAGCCGGACATCCCGCTGATCGGCTCCAAGCTGACCCTCGCGCTCATCGAGGCCAAGCTCCAGGAGCACCGCATCCGTCCGTACACCCTCGAGGTGGCGGAGGGGCACCGCGAACGCGTCGGCCCCTTCGACTGCGAGTTCGTCGCGGTCAACCACTCCATCCCGGACGCGCTGGCCGTCGCCATCCGCACCCCCGCGGGCATGGTCGTCCACACCGGCGACTTCAAGATGGACCAGCTTCCGCTGGACGGGCGCCTCACCGACCTGCACGCCTTCGCGCGTCTCAGCGAGGAGGGCATCGACCTGCTCCTCGCCGACTCGACCAACGCCGAGGTGCCGGGCTTCGTCCCGCCCGAGCGGGACATCTCCAACGTCCTGCGCCAGGTCTTCGCCGGCGCCCGCAAGCGCATCATCGTGGCGAGCTTCGCCAGCCACGTCCACCGCATCCAGCAGATCCTGGACGCCGCGCACGAGTACGGGCGCCGGGTCGCCTTCGTCGGCCGCTCCATGGTCCGCAACATGGGCATCGCGAGAGACCTCGGCTACCTCAAGGTCCCGCCGGGCCTGGTGGTCGACGTCAAGACGCTCGACGACCTGCCCGACAGCGAGGTGGTCCTGGTCTGCACGGGCTCCCAGGGCGAACCGATGGCCGCCCTGTCCCGCATGGCCAACCGCGACCACCAGATCCGCATCGTCAACGGCGACACGGTGATCCTGGCCTCGTCCCTCATCCCGGGCAACGAGAACGCGGTGTACCGGGTGATCAACGGCCTCACCCGCTGGGGCGCCAACGTCGTCCACAAGGGCAACGCCAAGGTCCACGTCTCGGGCCACGCCTCGGCCGGTGAGCTGCTGTACTTCTACAACATCTGCCGCCCGAAGAACCTGATGCCGGTGCACGGCGAATGGCGCCACCTCCGGGCCAACGCCGAACTGGGCGCCCTCACCGGCGTCCCGCACGACCGCATCGTCATCGCCGAGGACGGCGTGGTCGTCGACCTCGTCGAGGGCAAGGCGAAGATCTCCGGCAAGGTCCAGGCGGGGTACGTCTACGTCGACGGGCTCTCGGTCGGGGACGTCCGCGAGCCGGCCCTCAAGGACCGCAAGATCCTCGGCGACGAGGGCATCATCTCGGTCTTCGTGGTGATGGACTCCTCCACCGGCAAGATCACCGGTGGGCCGCACGTCCAGGCCCGCGGCTCGGGCATCGAGGACTCGGCCTTCGCCGCGGTGCTCCCCAAGATCACCGAAACACTGGAGCGCTCGGCCCAGGACGGTGTCGTCGAACCGCACCAGATGCAGCAACTGATCCGCAGGACCCTCGGCAAGTGGGTCTCGGACACCTACCGGCGCCGGCCGATGATCCTGCCTGTCGTCGTGGAGGTCTGACGGACCGTCGGACCACCGACAGCGCCAACCAGGAGCGGGGCGCCCCGATTTGCATCGGGGCGCCCCGCTCCAGTACGTTTACATCTCCGCTCGGACGGGCACCCGATCACTTCGTGGTTCGGAGCCGCCCCGGAGGGCGGAAATCCGGCTCAGAATCTCTGATAAAGTCGGAACCGCCGGAAAGGGAAACGCGAAAGCGGGAACCTGGAAAGCACCGAGGAAATCGGATCGGAAAGATCTGATAGAGTCGGAAACGCAAG
>NZ_JBIWJU010000013.1:0-312527 GCF_044765285.1 Streptomyces sp. NPDC102490 | reverse complement strand
AAACGCCCGGTTACATTTCGAACCCGGAAGCTAAGCCTTACAGCGCCGATGGTACTGCAGGGGGGACCCTGTGGGAGAGTAGGACGCCGCCGAACAATCATTGAAAGGGCTGGTCCCGGAACTTCGGTTCCTGGACCAGCCCTTTTTTGTTTTGCTTTACTTCGAGTTCACGTTGCGCCCCGACCATCCCACATATGGGTACTGCAGCATTGCTCAGGGCCGCCGGCGTGGGCGTCGGTGACGAGGTCGTCGTCCCTGCCTTCGGGAACGTGGAAGTCGCCGAGGCCGTGGCCCAGGTGGGCGCGTCGCCGGTCTTCGCCGACATAGATCCGGCGACGTACTGCCTGGACGCCTCTCTAGTGGAGGCCGCGCTGACGCCTCGGACCGCAGCCGTCGTCGTCGTGCACCGGTTCGGGCGGCCGGCGGACATGGGCTCCCTGCACCGGATCGGGCAGCGGCACGGACTGCTCGTGCTGGAGCGGGGCGAGTCCGAGGTGCCGTACGAGGAGATAGCGCGGCGCAGGCAGCGGGCGGCCTACCTCGACGGGAAGTTGAGGGGCGTGCGGACCCCCGACGGGGGTGACGGCCACACCTATCAGCAGTACGTGGTGCGGGTGCCGGGCAACGGGCGGCCCGATCGCGACGCGTTCGCCCGTGCCGTGCGGGGGAGGGGAGTCGAGTGCCGGGTGCCGGTGAAGACGCCCGTGCACCGGATGCCCGGATTCCGGCGGTGTGTGTCCCTGCCGGAGACGGAGCGGGCCGTCGACGAGACGCTCGCGCTGCCCGTCGAAGCCGCGTTGACCAAGCGGGACATGCAGCGGATCGTGTCCGCCTGCAATGCGCTCGGAGGGCTGCTGCAACCCGCGCACTGAGAGAAAGGCCGTGGTTGGGAGCACCGGCTTGTTCGGGGTATGATCTATTCCGTTGCCGCGAGGGACACCTCGAAAAGCGACAGGCCCCTATAGCTCAGTCGGTAGAGCGTCTCCATGGTAAGGAGAAGGTCAACGGTTCGATTCCGTTTGGGGGCTCCAGCACGAAGGCCCCGCCCGAATGGGCGGGGCCTTTCGCATGTCCGGGGCCGGACCCCGGGCCAAATCCCGGGGCCCGCAGGCTAGTCCGCGTGGGGCTCCGGGACGCGCATCGCGAGAATCGCCATGTCGTCGGACGGGGCGTCGGACGCGAAGCGCTCCACTGCGCGCATGATGCGGGCCGCCACCGCGCCCGCCGTCAGACCCGTGCAGGTCGTGAGGACGTCGGCGAGGCCGTCGTCGCCCAGCATGCGGGTGCCCTCGCGGCGTTCGGTGACGCCGTCCGTGACACAGAGCAGGACGTCGCCCGGATCGAGGGTGACCGTCTGCTCGTACAGCTCCAAGTCCTCGATGACGCCGAGGAGGGGCTGCGGTTCGGCCGCCGGCTCCACCGTGCCGTCCTGGCGCAGGCGGAGCGGGAGCGGATGGCCGGCGCAGACCACCTTCAGCTCCGCGCTGCCGTCCTGCTGCGGGCGCATCTCGCCGTACAGCAGCGTGAGGAAGCGGCTGCGGGCGCCCTCGTCGAGGATGGCGGAGTTGAGGCGCTCCAGGACCGCCGGGCCGCTCAGGCCCTCGCGGGCGAGCAGACGCAGGGCGTGCCGGGCGAGGCCCGTGACGGCGGCCGCGTTGGGGCCCGTACCGCAGACGTCGCCGATGGCGAAGCCGTACGCGTCGTCGCTGATGGGGAAGAGGTCGTAGAAGTCGCCGCCGACCTCGTTGCCCTCGCCGGCCGCGCGGTAGATGACCTCGACCTCGACGCCGTCGATGACGGGCAGCTCCGGGGGCAGCAGGCTGCGCTGGAGGGACTGGCTGATGGCCGTGCGCTCCGAGTACAGCCGGGCGTTGTCCAGGGCCAGGGCGGCCCGGCGGGACAGGTCCTCGGCGAGTTCGAGGATCTCCTGGCGGAAGTGGTCGTCGGTGGGCTTGCCGAGGGTGAGCATGCCGATGACGCGGTTGCGGGCGACCAGCGGCAGGACGACGGTCTCGCCGCCGACCGCGGAGGCGGTGGCGAGGGACGGGCCGATGCCGGTGTTCATCGGCTGGGAGGCGCCGCCGCTCAGGCCCAGGTCGCGCATGGAGGTGCGCAGCGCCGCCTGGTGGGCCAACTCGGCGGGGGCCGTCCACACCCGTGCGCCCGGCGTGGGGACCGGGTCGGGCGGGGCGATCTTCGACAGCAGGGACTTGATGCCGTCGATCAGCTCCTCGTCCTCGTGCAGGACGTAGGACAGGTACGGGTCCGAGGCCTGGTCGGCGATCGTGTAGACGGCGCACCAGGTGGCCAGCGTGGGAACCGTCATCTGGGCCATGAGGGCCAGCGTCTGGTCGCGGTCGAGGGTGCCGGCGAGGAGGTCGGAGGCCTCGACGAGGAAGCTGAGCGAGCCGCGGCGCAGCCGCTCCAGCTCGCCGAGGCGGGCCGACTCGACGGCCAGCGCGATGCGGTCGGCCGCGAACTGGAGGCGCAGCGCCTCCTCGTTGGAGTACCGGCCGGGGGCCTCGGCGGCGACGCCCAGGGAGCCGGTGAGGCGGCCCTCGACCTTGAGGGGGACGGTGACGACCGAGCGCATGCCCGTGCCGTTGAGCAGCGGGACCGCGCCGGGGACGGACTCGAGGTCGTCGTGGACGGCCGGCATCCGCGCCGAGCCGTAGCGGCCGGGTCCGGCCTCCACGGGGACGCGGGCGAAACGCTGGCGGGCGGAGGGCAGGCCGGTGGAGGCGCGGACCTCCAACTCCGTTTCGTCGTCGGTCGCCAGGAGCAGGAAGGCGGCGTCGGCGTCGAGCATGTCGCGGGCGCGTTCGACCGTGCGCTGGAGGAGCCCGTCGAGGTCGTCCGGGGCGGGGGAGCCGATGAACACCTCGAAGGGGTCCGCGCTCTGGCCCTCGGAGGACGCCGAGTCGGAGGCCGGCACGCGCAACGGGGTCTGGAGCACCGCGCGTTCGTGGTCGCGGACCAGGAGGCAGACCGTGGACGGCTCGCCGTCGGAGTCGCGGACGCGCAGGTGGGAGGCGTAGACCGGGGTGACGCGGCCGTTGGCGCCCCGCATGCCGTAGCTGCCCTCCCAGCGGGAGAGCTGGAGCGCCTCGGCGATACCGGTGCTGGTGCCGGGGGTGTGCGGCCAGGCGGCGAGGTCGGTCAGGGGCTTGCCGGTGACCTGGTCGGCGGCGTAGCCGAAGAGCTCCTCCGCGTCCTCGTTCCACGACGTGACCGCGCCGGTGCGGTCGATCTGGACGACGGCGACGCGGACCCGGCCGTCGGCGAGCGGCAGCAGCGCGGCCGGGAGGGACGGGCCGGCCGCGCGGGTGCCGACCTGACGCTCGGGCAGATGGAGGTGGAACCAGACGTTCTTCAGCGTGGGCGTGTACTCCACGCCCCAGCGGTCGGCCAGGGCCGCGCACAGTTGGAGGCCGCGGCCGCCCTCGCGGTCGGGGCTGCCCATGTCGGCGGGGGAGCCCTGGAGGGGCACCTCGCGCTCCGGGTAGTGGTCGGCCACCTCGATCCGTACGCCGTCGTCGCTGCGCAGGCACAGGACGTCGGCGGTGGTGCCGGCGTGGACCACGGCATTGGTCACCAGTTCGCTGGTGAGCACCACGGCGTCGTCGACGATGTCGGCATGGCCCCAGCCCTGGAGCGTGTCGCGGACGAAGGACCGGGCGCTCGCCACGGATCGTCCGACGGGCTCGAAGCTGGCGGCCGCGCGCGCGGTGATCACAGAACTCCTCGACCCTCTCTCCCCGGGCACGGCCTCACGGCCGACCGGCTCGTGCCGCTGCTGCGGCAGTCCACCCGTCGGCCCGGGATCCGGGGGCTGCTCCCCCGGGATCAGTCCGGTGGTCATTCCGGCCGCCCCTCCGATGCCCGCTCGTCTCCGTGCCACCGCCCAGACCGGACGGACCGGTTTGGCTGGACAGCCGTATGCAAGGTTACTTACCTTCGCCGTCCATCCGGATGCCGGTCTGCAGTGTTTCCGCCCAGAGGGTGTGCGGACGATGTGCGAAGCTGCCGAACTGTTATGGCCTGGTTCGGCCGGGGTGAAACACTGGGCAGGCTGCTGGTGAAGGTCCGGGCAGGTGAATGCGCGCCGAGCCGGATGGGCAGCAGCCCTGGAAGCGGTCCGGCGCGCCGGGCCGGACCGCCGGGCAGTACGGGAAGCAAGCGGCAGAAACCGGTCCGCCGAGTGTGGGCGGCCGGGCACAGCGGTATCGGTCGACCCCTGCGGGAGGGACACAGTGGAGTCTGGCGCAGCGACGCGGGCCACGAAGACGCGCGCGAAAGGCGGACAGTCCCTGAGTAACCAGGGCACATCGCGGGGTGGCGGCGCGCGGAGCGGCAGTACGACGGTGGACACGGCCGCGCTGAACCGGCTGCTGGCGGCGCTGGTGTCCATGCGCGAGGGGAATTTCCGCCGGCGGCTCACGGTGTCCGGCGACGGCGTGATGTCGGAGATCGCGGCGGTCTTCAACGAGGTGGCCGACCGCAATCTGCACCTCACGGGTGAGCTGGCGCGGGTGCGGCGCGTGGTGGGACGTGAGGGAAAACTCACGGAACGCCTGGAGACCGGAGCCTGCGAGGGGTCCTGGGCAACCGCGATCGACCACTCGAACGCGCTGGTGGACGATCTCGTACGGCCCGTCTCCGAGGTCAGCCGGGTGCTGTCGGCGGTGGCGGACGGTGATCTGTCGCCGCGCATGGAGCTGCGGACGCAGAACGACGAGGGCACCGGGCAGCCGCTGCGCGGTGAGTTCCTGAAGGTCGGCCGGACCGTGAACAACCTGGTCGACCAGTTGTCGACGTTCACGGACGAGGTCACGCGGGTGGCCAGCGAGGTCGGCACCGAGGGCAAGCTGGGCGGTCAGGCCCGGGTGCGCGGAATGTCCGGTTCCTGGAAGGACCTGACGGACTCCGTCAACACCATGGCGTACCGGCTCACCGCCCAGGTGCGGGACATCGCGCTGGTCACGACGGCGGTGGCCAAGGGCGACCTGTCCCGGAAGGTCACGGTGCACGTGGCCGGGGAGATGCTGGAGCTGAAGAACACCGTCAACACGATGGTGGACCAGCTCTCCGCGTTCTCCTCCGAGGTGACGCGGGTGGCCCGCGAGGTGGGCACCGAGGGCGCCCTGGGCGGGCAGGCGCAGGTGCCGGGCGTGGCCGGGGTGTGGAAGGAGCTGACCGACTCCGTCAACACCATGGCCGGGAACCTGACGGCCCAGGTGCGGGAGATCTCCCACGTGACGACGGCGGTGGCCAACGGCGACCTGTCGAAGAAGGTGACCGTCCCGGCCCGCGGCGAGGTCGCGCAGCTCGCCGAGACGATCAACCAGATGACCGAGACGCTGCGGATCTTCGCGGACGAGGTCACGCGCGTGGCCAACGAGACCGGTGGCGAGGGGCAGCTCGGCGGGCAGGCGAACGTGCCGGGCGCGGCCGGCATCTGGAAGGACCTGACGGACTCCGTCAACACGGTCTTCCGGAACCTGACCACCCAGGTGCGGGACATCGCCGCGGTGACGACCGCCGTGGCCAGCGGCGACCTGTCGCAGAAGGTCACGGTGGACGTGGCCGGGGAGATGCTGGAGCTGAAGAACACCGTCAACACGATGGTGGACCAGCTGTCCGCGTTCGGTGCCGAGGTCACGCGGGTGGCCCGTGAGGTCGGTGTCGAGGGCGAGCTGGGCGGGCAGGCGCAGGTGCCCGGGGCGGCGGGGACGTGGAAGGACCTGACGGACTCCGTCAACACCGCGTTCCGCAACCTCACCGGGCAGGTGAGGAACATCGCCCAGGTGACGACGGCCGTGGCCAACGGCGACCTGTCGCAGAAGGTCACCGTGGACGTCTCCGGTGAGATGCTCCAGCTGAAGAACACCGTGAACACCATGGTGGACCAGCTCTCCAGCTTCGCCGACCAGGTCACGCGGATGGCCCGGGACGTGGGCACGGAGGGCCGCCTCGGCGGTCAGGCCCGGGTCGACGGTGTCTCGGGGACCTGGAAGGAGCTGACGGACTCCGTCAACTCCATGGCCGGCAATCTCACCTCGCAGGTGCGCAACATCGCGCAGGTGACGACGGCGGTGGCGCGCGGTGACCTGTCCCAGAAGATCGACGTCGACGCGCGCGGGGAGATCCTGGAGCTGAAGAACACCATCAACACGATGGTCGACCAGCTCTCCAGCTTCGCCGAGCAGGTCACCCGGGTGGCCCGTGAGGTGGGTACGGAAGGCCGCCTGGGCGGGCAGGCGCAGGTGCCCGGTGTCGCCGGTGTGTGGCGTGACCTGACCGACTCGGTGAACGGCATGGCCGGCAACCTCACCGCGCAGGTGCGCAACATCGCGCAGGTCGCCACGGCCGTGGCGCGCGGTGACCTGTCCCAGAAGATCACCGTGGACGCGCGCGGGGAGATCCTGGAGCTGAAGAACACCCTGAACACGATGGTGGACCAGCTGTCGTCGTTCGCCCAGGAGGTCACGCGCGTCGCGCGCGAGGTGGGCACCGAGGGCATCCTCGGCGGCCAGGCGGAGGTGCAGGGCGTCTCGGGCACCTGGAAGGACCTCACGCAGTCCGTGAACGGCATGGCCAACAACCTGACCATGCAGGTCCGCAACATCGCCGAGGTCACGACGGCCGTCGCCAAGGGCGACCTGTCGAAGAAGATCACCGTCGACGCCAAGGGCGAGATCCTCGAACTCGTCACCACCGTCAACACGATGGTCGACCAGCTGTCGTCCTTCGCCGAGCAGGTCACGCGGGTGGCCCGTGAGGTGGGCACGGAGGGCATCCTGGGCGGCCAGGCGAGCGTGCCCGGTGTCGTGGGCATCTGGAAGGACCTCAACGACAACGTCAACCTGATGGCCAAGAACCTCACCGTCCAGGTGCGGAACATCTCCCAGGTGGCCGCGGCCGTCGCCAACGGCGACCTGACGCGGACGGTGACGATCGAGGCCCGCGGCGAGGTCGCGCAGCTCGCCGACACCTTCAACACCATGGTGCGGACGCTGCGGTCCTTCGCCGACCAGGTGACCAAGGTGGCCCGCGAGGTGGGCACCGACGGCATCCTCGGCGGCCAGGCGCAGGTGCCGGGGGTGGCCGGCACCTGGAAGGACCTCACCGAGTCGGTGAACCAGATGGCGTCCAACCTGACCGGTCAGGTGCGCAACATCGCCATGGTCACCACGGCCATCGCCAAGGGCGACCTGACCAAGAAGATCGACATCGACGCGCGCGGCGAGATCCTGGAGCTGAAGACGACCATCAACACGATGGTCGACCAGCTGTCGTCCTTCGCCGAGGAGGTCACCCGGGTGGCCCGCGAGGTGGGCACCGAGGGACAGCTCGGCGGCCAGGCACGTGTACGGGACGTCGACGGCACCTGGCGGGACCTGACCGAGTCGGTGAACGAGATGGCCGGGAACCTCACCCGGCAGGTGCGTGCCATCGCGCGCGTGGCGACCGCGGTGACGCGCGGCGACCTGAACCTCAAGATCGACGTGGACGCCTCGGGCGAGATCTCCGAGCTCCAGGACTACATCAACAAGATGATCGCCAACCTGCGCGACACCACGATCGCCAACAAGGAGCAGGACTGGCTCAAGGGCAATCTGGCCCGGATCTCCGCGCTGATGCAGGGCCGCCGGGACCTCCAGGACGTGGCCTCGCTGATCATGAGCGAGCTGACGCCGGTGGTCTCCGCCCAGCACGGGGCGTTCTTCCTCGCGATGCCCCTGGTCGACGGCCAGGAGCAGGCGGGGGCCGAGGACGACGCGTACGAGCTGCGCATGCTGGGGTCGTACGGCTACTCGATGGGCTCCATGCCCACCTCGTTCCGGCCGGGGGAGGCGCTGGTCGGCACGGCCGCCGAGGAGAAGCGCACGATCCTGGTGGAGAACGCGCCGAGCGGCTACCTGAAGATCTCCTCCGGGCTTGGGGAGGCCCCGCCCGCGCAGGTGATCGTCCTGCCGGTGCTGTTCGAGGGGCAGGTGCTCGGCGTCATCGAGCTGGCCTCCTTCACCCCGTTCACGCAGATCCAGAAGGACTTCCTCAACCAGATCGCCGAGATGATCGCGACGAGCGTCAACACCATCTCCGTCAACACCAAGACGGAGGTGCTGCTGAGCCAGTCGCAGGAGCTGACCGAGCAACTGCGGGAGCGGTCGGAGGAGTTGGAGCAGCGGCAGAAGGCGCTCCAGTCGTCCAACGCCGAACTGGAGGAGAAGGCCGAGCTGCTGGCGCAGCAGAACCGCGACATCGAGGTGAAGAACACCGAGATCGAGGAGGCCCGGCAGGTCCTGGAGGAGCGCGCCGAGCAGCTCGCGGTGTCCATGCGCTACAAGAGCGAGTTCCTCGCCAACATGTCGCACGAGCTGCGTACGCCGCTCAACTCGCTGCTGATCCTGGCCAAGCTGCTCGCCGACAACGCCGACGCGAACCTCACCCCGAAGCAGGTCGAGTTCGCCGAGACGATCCACGGTGCGGGCTCCGACCTGCTCCAGCTGATCAACGACATCCTCGACCTGTCGAAGGTGGAGGCGGGCAAGATGGACGTCTCCCCGACGCGCATCGCGCTCGTCCAGCTCGTCGACTACGTGGAGGCCACCTTCCGGCCGCTGACCGCCGAGAAGGGCCTGGACCTGTCGGTGCGGGTGTCGCCCGAGCTGCCCGCCACGCTGCACACCGACGAGCAGCGGCTGCTCCAGGTGCTGCGCAATCTGCTGTCCAACGCCGTGAAGTTCACCGACTCGGGCGCCGTCGAGCTGGTCATCCGGCCGGCCCGGGACGACGTTCCGCAGGCCATCCGGGAGCAGTTGCTGGAAGCCGGTTCGATGTCCGACCCGGACGCGGAGCTGATCGCGTTCTCCGTGAGCGACACCGGCATCGGGATCGCGGCGAGCAAGATGCGGGTGATCTTCGAGGCGTTCAAGCAGGCCGACGGCACCACCAGCCGCAAGTACGGCGGTACGGGCCTCGGGCTGTCGATCTCGAGGGAGATCGCGCAGCTGCTCGGCGGTGAGATCCACGCGCAGAGCGAGCCGGGTCGCGGGTCGACGTTCACGCTCTACCTGCCGCTGCACCCGAGCGAGCTGCCCCCGCAGGGCTACCAGCAGCCGCTGCCCTCCGTGGAGGCCGGTGAGCTGCCGGCGTCCACGGGCGGCGCGGGCGAACGGTCGGACACGGAGTCCGAGACGCCGGCCGAGTCGGCGTCGTACCAGGACGCGCGGAACGGTGCGACGGCGCTGTTCCGACGCCGGCCCAAGGCGGCCGCCGAGACCGAGGACCGGCCCGAGCCGCAGGAGCGGCAGCCGGCCGCCGGACAGGAGACGGCACCGCGTTCCAGCCGGGGCATCCGGTTCGGCGGGCAGAAGGTGCTGATCGTCGACGACGACATCCGCAACGTCTTCGCCCTCACCAGCGTCCTGGAGCAGCACGGCCTGTCCGTGCTGTACGCCGAGAACGGGCGCGAGGGCATCGAGGTCCTGGAGCAGCACGAGGACGTGGCGGTCGTCCTGATGGACATCATGATGCCGGAGATGGACGGGTACGCGACGACCACGGCGATCCGCCGGATGCCGCAGTTCGCCGGTCTGCCGATCATCGCGCTGACCGCGAAGGCGATGAAGGGCGACCGGGAGAAGGCGATCGAGTCCGGCGCGTCCGACTACGTGACGAAGCCGGTAGACCCCGACCACCTGCTGACGGTGATGCAGCAGTGGATGCGCGAGGAGTGAGCGCGGGCAGCAGCCGGTGGCGGCGGCCGGAGGCGAGGGGCTCGCGGGAAGTGACCGGTACGTCCGGACGCCGGGCCCGTAGTACGTTCGGGCACGGTGTCCCCGTACGTACGGGCACCTTCCGTGCGGTCCGCTCGGGCGGTGTGCGAACGTGGGGTGTGTGTAAACGGCGGGAACCCGCGACGTGCACGCGGCGTCGCTGACTCAGCGTGCCCGAAGCCGTGTAGGAGTACGGGATTCGGGGAACCTTCTGGTCCCCCGCCGCGTTTCTGCTATGAGCACAGTGACATCACGGTGACAGGGTGTGGCGACAGGCGGGGTGCGGCTACGATGACCGGCACAAGGACGGACGGCGCAAGGGAGTCGTCCCCCGGGGCGGCACCCGCCGGTGCCGCGCCAAGTCCTGTGGACAGGGGAGGCCC
Source organism: Streptomyces sp. NPDC102490 (assembly GCF_044765285.1). Taxonomy (NCBI): domain Bacteria; kingdom Bacillati; phylum Actinomycetota; class Actinomycetes; order Kitasatosporales; family Streptomycetaceae; genus Streptomyces; species Streptomyces sp. NPDC102490. Next base: position 302,362 of record NZ_JBIWJU010000013.1, on the reverse strand, counting down.
CACGCCGGGGCGAGGAGGGCGGGCCATGGTGCAGAAGGCCAAGATCCTCCTGGTCGATGACCGGCCGGAGAATCTGCTTGCGCTGGAGGCGATCCTCTCGGCGCTCGATCAGACGCTGGTGCGGGCATCGTCCGGGGAGGAAGCGCTCAAAGCACTGCTCACGGACGACTTCGCGGTCATTCTGCTGGACGTCCAGATGCCGGGCATGGACGGTTTCGAGACCGCCGCGCACATCAAGCGGCGGGAGCGGACCCGGGACATCCCGATCATCTTCCTCACCGCGATCAACCACGGCCCGCACCACACCTTCCGCGGGTACGCGGCGGGCGCGGTGGACTACATCTCCAAGCCGTTCGACCCCTGGGTACTGCGGGCCAAGGTCTCGGTCTTCGTCGAGCTGTACATGAAGAACTGCCAGCTGCGTGAGCAGGCGGCCCTGCTGCGGCTCCAGTTGGAGGGCAACGGCAAGGCGGAGGCCGGCGAGGCCAAGGAGCCGGCCGGGCTGCTCGCCGAGCTGTCGGCGCGGCTGGCGGCCGTGGAGGAGCAGGCGGAGGCGCTGTCCAAGCAGCTCGGCGACGAGTCGACGGACGCGGCGGCGGTGGCGACGGCCGCCCACCTGGAGCGCAAGCTCACCGGGCTGCGGCGGGCGCTTGACGCCCTGGAGCCGGGCTCGTCCGGCGGCCAGGCCGCCGTCAACTGACGCCGCGCGTGCCCCTGGTGCCCGCGCGTCCCGCCGGGGCGGTCCGTGTGGCCGTCCGTGATGCGGCCTGTGCGGCGGTCCGTGAGGACTTGTCAGCAACTGTTGCGGAAGCGTCAGTTCCGTCCGCACGTCTGGGCGACACGAACGGGTGAAGCGGTAGGCACACGTGTCGACCGCCGTCTCCCCCGGTAACCTCACACCCATGGCCTCACGTCCCTCCGCAGCCAAGAAGCAGCCCGCGAAGAAGGCGGCCGCTCCCGCGAAGGGTCCCGCCAAGAAGGCCGCCGCGAAAAAGGCGCCCGCGAAAAGGGCCCCCGCCAAGAAGGCCGCGGCGAGGAAGCCCGCGCCCCCACCGGCTCCGAGCCCCACCGGAAGCGTCTACCGACTGGTGCGCGCGCTCTGGCTGGGCCTCGCGCACGGCGTGGGCGCCGTCTTCCGCGGCATAGGGCAGGGCGCCAAGAACCTCGACCCGGCCCACCGCAAGGACGGCGTCGCCCTGCTGCTGCTCGGCATCGCGCTGATCGTCGCCGCGGGCACCTGGGCCGACCTCAAGGGCCCCGTCGGCGACCTCATCGAGATCCTCGTGACCGGCGCCTTCGGCCGCCTCGACCTGCTCGTGCCGATCCTGCTCGGCGCCATCGCCGTACGCCTGATCCGGCACCCCGAGAAGCCCGAGGCCAACGGGCGGATCGTGATCGGCCTGTCCGCGCTCGTCATCGGCGTGCTCGGCCAGGTGCACATCGCCTGCGGCTCACCGGTCCGCAGCGAGGGCATGCAGGCCATAAGGGACGCCGGCGGCCTGATCGGCTGGGGCGCGGCGACCCCGCTGTCGTACACGATGACCGACGTGCTGGCCGTGCCGCTGCTGGTGCTGCTCACCGTCTTCGGGCTGCTCGTCGTCACGGCCACCCCGGTCAACGCCATTCCGCAGCGGCTGCGGCAGCTCGGGGTGCGGCTCGGCGTGGTCGACGACCCGGAGGCCGACGCGTTCGCGGACGACGACGAGCGCTACGACGAGCAGTGGCGCGAGGCGCTGCCCGCCCGGCCCCGCAAGCGCGGGGCACCGGCCGCCGCCGAGCCCTACGATCCCGACGCGGCCGAGCAGGAGGCACTCGGCCGGCGCCGCGGCAGGCCCCGGCGGTCGGCCGTGCCGCAGCCCGAGATGAACCGTCCGATGGACGCCGTGGACGTCGCCGCGGCGGCCGCCGCCGCGCTCGACGGCGCCGTACTGCACGGGATGCCGCCCTCGCCGGTGGTCGCCGACCTCACCCAGGGCGTGAGCACGGGGGACCGCGAGTCCACGACCCCGACGCCCATGCCGGTGCCGGCCGCGCGGCCGCAGCCGGGCAAGCTCAAGAAGGACGCCGCAGAGGCGCCCGGGCGGGAACCGGCGGGCGGCGCGGTCCCCGACCTCACCAAGACGCCGCTGCCCAAGGAACGGGACCTGCCGCCGCGCGCCGAGCAGCTCCAGCTCTCCGGCGACATCACCTACGCGCTGCCCGCCCTCGACCTCCTCACGCGCGGCGGCCCCGGCAAGTCGCGCAGCGCCGCCAACGACGCCATAGTGGCCTCCCTGACCACCGTCTTCACCGAGTTCAAGGTCGACGCCGCCGTCACCGGCTTCACCCGCGGCCCGACGGTCACCCGGTACGAGGTCGAGCTGGGCCCCGCCGTGAAGGTCGAGCGGATCACCGCGCTGACCAAGAACATCGCGTACGCCGTCGCCAGCCCCGACGTGCGGATCATCAGCCCGATCCCCGGCAAGTCCGCGGTCGGCATCGAGATCCCCAACACCGACCGGGAGATGGTCAACCTCGGCGACGTGCTGCGCCTGGCCGAGTCCGCCGAGGACGACGATCCGATGCTGGTCGCCTTCGGCAAGGACGTCGAGGGCGGCTACGTCATGCACTCGCTGGCGAAGATGCCGCACATGCTGGTCGCCGGCGCCACCGGCTCCGGCAAGTCGTCCTGCATCAACTGCCTGATCACCTCGATCATGATGCGGGCGACCCCGGAGGACGTCCGGATGATCCTGGTCGACCCCAAGCGCGTCGAGCTGACCGCGTACGAGGGCATCCCGCACCTGATCACGCCGATCATCACCAACCCCAAGCGGGCCGCCGAGGCGCTCCAGTGGGTCGTGCGCGAGATGGACCTGCGCTACGACGACCTCGCCGCCTACGGCTACCGGCACATCGACGACTTCAACCGCGCGGTGCGCGAGGGCAAGGTCAAGCCGCCCGAGGGCAGCGAGCGCGAACTCCAGCCGTACCCGTACCTGCTGGTGATCGTGGACGAGCTGGCCGACCTGATGATGGTCGCGCCGCGCGACGTCGAGGACGCGATCGTGCGCATCACGCAGCTCGCGCGCGCGGCCGGCATCCACCTGGTGCTCGCCACCCAGCGGCCGTCCGTGGACGTCGTCACCGGTCTGATCAAGGCCAACGTGCCCTCGCGGCTCGCCTTCGCCACCTCCTCGCTCGCCGACTCCCGGGTCATCCTCGACCAGCCCGGCGCCGAGAAGCTGATCGGCAAGGGCGACGGTCTCTTCCTCCCGATGGGCGCGAACAAGCCGACCCGTATGCAGGGCGCGTTCGTGACCGAGGAGGAGGTCGCCGTCGTCGTCCAGCACTGCAAGGACCAGATGGCGCCGGTCTTCCGGGACGACGTCACCGTCGGGACCAAGCAGAAGAAGGAGATCGACGAGGACATCGGCGACGACCTCGACCTGCTGTGCCAGGCGGCCGAGCTGGTCGTCTCCACGCAGTTCGGGTCGACCTCGATGCTCCAGCGCAAGCTGCGCGTCGGCTTCGCCAAGGCGGGGCGGCTGATGGACCTCATGGAGTCGCGGAGCATCGTCGGACCGAGCGAGGGCTCGAAGGCGCGTGACGTTCTCGTGAAGCCCGACGAGCTGGACGGCGTGCTCGCGCTGATCCGGGGGGAGTCTGAAGGGTAGGGCCCGGGTAGGCGAAGGGTTACGCCGACGGAGGGTCACGAGGGCCGGGCGGCCGATCGTGACTCACCCGTTAGGGATCATTGAGCAACCGTTTCCCCAGGCCCTACGTCAAGTTGAGGGAAGTGACAAACAGGTAGTCCACCATCGGGGTGCCGGGCCATTCCGATGGCGTAAAGGTCGTACCGCCCGGTTGCCCCACCCGTTTGCACCCCCCCTAGACTGAACGCCCAGCACAGGCGGCTAACGCTCGAAAGGCGCCCCCGTGTCCAACGGCAACTCCCCCGAAGACGAGCGTCCGATCGAAGACGTGTCCCACGACGCCCCTGCACACGTTCCCGAGGAAGCCCGCCCCTCGGTGGGCCGCGCCCTGCAGCAGGCCCGGATCGCCGCCGGGCTGACCGTCGACGACATCTCCACCGCCACCCGCGTCCGCATCGCCATCGTGCACGCCATCGAGGCGGACGACTTCGCGCCCTGCGGCGGCGACGTCTACGCGCGCGGTCACATCCGCACCCTGGCCAAGGCCGTCGGGCTCGACCCGGCCGACCTGCTCGCGCGGTTCGACGCCGAGCACGGCGGACGCCCGGAGCCGACCCCCGCCGCGCCCCTGTTCGAGGCGGAACGCATCCGTCCCGAGCGGCGCGGACCCAACTGGACCGCCGCCATGGTCGCCGCGATCGTCGCGGTGATCGGTTTCGTGGGCTTCACCTTCGTCAAGGGCGGCGACGACGGCGGCAACGAGGCGAGCGTCGCCGAAGGGGCCCAGCCGTCGTCCGGCGAGTCCGCCTCGTCGGGCGCCAAGCCCGACAAGCCCGCCGACGCCAAGACGGAACCGAGCGACAGCGCCATCGCCGCCGCGCCCGCGGACAAGGTGACCGTCAAGGTCAGCGCCACCGAGGGCCGCAGCTGGATCTCCGCCCAGGACCACAACGGCCGGCTGCTCTTCGACGGACTGCTCAAGCAGGGCGACTCCAAGACCTTCCAGGACAACGAGAAGGTCAGGGTGGTTCTCGGCGACGCCGGAGCCGTCCAGCTCTACGTCAACGGCAAGAAGATCGAGGACGACTTCCGGCCCGGCGCCGTCGAGCGCCTCACGTACACGAAGGGCGACCCGCAGGTCGGATAGGGACGCGGGGGACGAGTCGGGACGGGGTTGGCCGGGATCGGCCAACCCCTTCGACATGGGCCGTCGGCGGGACGAAGTAGTCTTGAGCCCATGCCTGAAAGCCGTACCGTCGCACTCGTCACCCTTGGCTGCGCCCGTAACGAGGTGGACTCGGAGGAGCTCGCAGGCCGTCTGGAGGCGGACGGCTGGAAGCTCGTCGACGACGCCGAGGAAGCGGACGTCGCCGTCGTGAACACCTGCGGCTTCGTCGAGGCCGCCAAGAAGGACTCCGTGGACGCCCTCCTGGAGGCCAACGACCTCAAGGGCCACGGAAGAACGCAGGCCGTCGTGGCGGTGGGCTGCATGGCCGAGCGGTACGGCAAGGAGCTGGCCGACGCCCTCCCGGAGGCCGACGGCGTCCTCGGCTTCGACGACTACGCCGACATCTCCGACCGCCTGCAGACCATCCTGAACGGCGGCATCCACGCCGCCCACACCCCGCGCGACCGGCGCAAGCTGCTGCCGATCAGCCCCGCCGAGCGGCAGGAGGCCGGCGCCTCGGTCGCCCTGCCGGGGCACGCGCCCGCCGACCTCCCGGAGGGCGTCGCCCCCGCCTCCGGGCCCCGCGCGCCGCTGCGCCGCCGGCTGGACGGCTCCCCGGTCGCCTCCGTGAAGCTGGCCTCCGGCTGCGACCGGCGCTGCTCCTTCTGCGCCATCCCGTCCTTCCGCGGCTCCTTCATCTCGCGCCGCCCCAGCGACGTGCTGAACGAGACGCGGTGGCTGGCCGAGCAGGGCGTCAAGGAGATCATGCTGGTCTCCGAGAACAACACCTCCTACGGCAAGGACCTCGGCGACATCCGGCTGCTGGAGTCGCTGCTGCCGAACCTCGCCGACGTCGACGGCATCGAGCGGGTGCGGGTCAGCTACCTCCAGCCCGCCGAGATGCGCCCCGGTCTGATCGACGTGCTCACCTCCACCGAGAAGGTCGTGCCCTACTTCGACCTCTCCTTCCAGCACTCCGCGCCGAACGTGCTGCGCGCGATGCGCCGCTTCGGCGACACCGACCGCTTCCTGGAGCTCCTGGACACCATCCGGAGCAAGGCGCCCGAGGCGGGCGTCCGCTCCAACTTCATCGTCGGTTTCCCCGGCGAGTCCGAGGCCGACCTCGCCGAGCTGGAGCGGTTCCTCAACCACGCCCGGCTGGACGCCATCGGCGTCTTCGGGTACTCCGACGAGGAGGGCACCGAGGCGGCGACCTACGACGACAAGCTGGACGAGGACGTCGTCGCCGAGCGGCTGGCCCGGGTCTCCCGCCTGGCGGAGGAACTGGTCTCGCAGCGGGCCGACGAGCGCGTCGGCGCGACCGTGCGGGTACTCGTCGAGTCCGTGGCCTCCGCCGGGGACGGGGACGGTGTCCGCGGCCGCGCGGAGCACCAGGCCCCGGAGACGGACGGCCAGGTGCTGCTCACGAGCGGCGAAGGTCTGAGTGTCGGTCGTATGGTCGACGCGAAGGTGGTCGGTACGGAGGGCGTCGACCTGGTGGCCGAACCGCTGCTGGGCTCGCCCGAGTGGAGTGAGGAGGCCGGCAGATGACCGGAGTCCCGGCGTCCGCGGCGGGCGGCTCCTCCAGTGCGCGCAGGACCGGCCCGCGCGGCGCCTCGGGCGCGGCACAGGAACCGGGCGAGTGTACGGGCTCGGGGCCTGTCGTGGACCGGGGCACGGCGGCGCGGGGCGCGACCGAGGGCGGTGCGGCCGGACGCGGTGGCAAGATCGCGGCCGCGGCCGTCAATCAGGCGAGCGTCTGGAACGTCGCCAACCTGCTGACGATGCTCCGGCTGCTCCTCGTGCCGGCCTTCGTCGCGCTGATGCTCGGCAACGGCGGGTACGACCCGGCCTGGCGCTCCTTCGCCTGGGCCGCTTTCGCCGTCGCCATGATCACCGATCTCTTCGACGGGCATCTGGCGCGCACCTACAACCTGGTCACCGACTTCGGGAAGATCGCCGACCCCATCGCCGACAAGGCGATCATGGGCGCGGCGCTCATCTGCCTGTCCGCGCTGGGCGACCTGCCGTGGTGGGTGACGGCCGTCATCCTCGGCCGGGAACTCGGGATCACCGTCCTGCGTTTCGTGGTCATCCGGTACGGAGTCATCCCCGCGAGCCGGGGCGGCAAGCTCAAGACGCTCATCCAGGGCATCGCCGTCGGCATGTACGTCCTGGCGCTGACGGGACCCCTGGCCACCCTGAGGTTCTGGGTGATGGCCGCGGCGGTCGTCCTGACCGTGGCGACCGGGCTGGACTATGTGAAGCAGGCCATTGTGCTGCGCCGCCGGGGAATCGCCGAGCGCAGAGCGGCGTTGGAGGGGACGGAAGGTTGAGTTCCACGGCCGCCGACGTGGTGCGACTACTCACGGTCAAGGGCGAGACCCTCGCGGTCGCCGAGTCACTGACCGGTGGAATGGTCGCCGCCGCGCTCACGGCGGTCCCGGGAGCGTCCAAGGCCTTCCGGGGCTCCGTCACCGCCTACGCGACGGAACTGAAGCGGGAGCTGCTCGGCGTCGACGGCGAGCTGCTCGCGGCGCGCGGGGCGGTGGACCCGCAGGTCGCCGCCCAGATGGCGGCGGGTGTGCGGACGGCGCTGGGCGCCGACTGGGGCGTCGCGACGACGGGCGTCGCCGGCCCGGACCCGCAGGACGGGCAGCCCGTGGGAACTGTCTTCGTGGCCGTGGCCGGGCCTTTCGGGGCCGGGCGGGGTTGCGCCGATGGCGGAAAAGTGGAGGCGCTGCGGTTGAACGGCGACCGCGCGGAAATTCGTATGGAGAGTGTACGGAGCGTACTCGCGCTTCTTCTGAGGGAGCTTGCGAGCGAACAGACCGGGAATGAGCGGGCACAGGATACGGAACGGAACGGGGGGTTTTGATGTTTGCAGCCCTGAGTGAACACGACATCGCTCCCCGCACGGCCGCGGCGCGAGGCGGTACGGTGGGGCGTGAAGGATGCGGTTACACGGTCCGAGGAGGGAGCCACCGATGATTCTGCTCCGTCGCCTGCTGGGTGACGTGCTGCGTCGGCAGCGCCAACGCCAGGGCCGTACTCTGCGCGAAGTCTCCTCCTCCGCCCGAGTCTCACTCGGCTATCTCTCCGAGGTGGAGCGGGGGCAGAAGGAGGCGTCTTCCGAGCTGCTCTCCGCCATCTGCGACGCGCTGGACGTACGGATGTCCGAGCTCATGCGGGAAGTGAGCGACGAACTCGCCCTCGCCGAGCTGGCCCAGTCCGCTGCGGCGACGCCCAGCGAGACCGTACCGGCACCGGTGCGCCCGATGCTGGGTTCCGTCTCGGTGACCGGCGTGCCACCGGAGCGGGTGACCATCAAGGCGCCCGCCGAGGCAGTGGACGTCGTCGCCGCCTGAGCGCCCGAGAACGTGTGCGTGTGAGGCCCCGGCCGGGGTCGCTCCGGGAGACCGGAGGGACGAGGCCGGGGCTTCCGCATGCCCGGGCGCGTCCCCGGCGCGCGGTGGTCCGCGGGTGGGTGGGCGCCGTCGGCGGGGCGGCCGCCCCGTTTGCCGGTCTGCGGGGGTGCGGTCATCGTGGAGGGAGATGTCCGGGGGGCGAACCGACGGAGGCGTGGATGTACGTCGTCAAGAGCCCGTTGTCCGACGCGGACCTCAAGATCGTCTCGGAGGCGTTGCAGGGCGCCCTCGTCGACCTGGTCGACCTGGCCCTGGTGGCGAAGCAGATCCACTGGAACGTGGTCGGCCCGCGCTTCCGCTCCATACACCTCCAGCTGGACGAACTGGTCGGCACCGCCCGCACCCACTCGGACACCGTGGCGGAACGCGCCTCGGCGCTCGGCGTTTCCCCGGACGGGCGGGCCGCGACGGTCGCCGTCGGCAGCGGCATCGACGTGACCCCCGAGGGCTGGGTGGACGACACCACCGCCGTACAGACCATCGTGGACGCGCTGCGCGCGGTGATCGGGCGGATGCGCGAGCGGATCGCGGCGAGCGGTGACCCCGACCCGGTGAGCCAGGACATCTTCATCCAGATCACGGCCGATCTCGAGAAACAGCATTGGATGTTCCAGGCCGAAAACGGATGACGCGGGATGACCTCGGCGCGGACGGCTCGCCGGGCGGCCGCGCTGGGCCTGGGCGTGCTGTGGTGGTGGGCCGTGCTGCGCCTGGCGCTGGAGCCCGGCGCCGGGGTGATCGAAGGGACGGTCGCGCTCGGCGGCTGGGGGCTGAGCGTGCTGCCGGTGCACTGTGTGCCGCGACGCCGGGCCGCGGGGGCCCTGGGCGCGGGGCGGTGGCGACGGGCGCTGCGCGGGGCGGGGCGGGGCGAGGACCGGGCCCGGCCCGCCCGGACCGGCGCTGACCTTTACCGCGGGGCGTGACGTTCCGGTGGCGGGTGGCGGGTGGCGGGTGGCGGGTGGCGGGTGACCGGTGGCGGGTGGCCGGTGGCCGGTGGCCGGTGGCTACGGTCGGTGTCCCGGGGTCGCTGGAGTTCGCCGACGGGTTCGCCGACGGTCTGCGCGCAGTGCTGGTCGGCGGCTGAGACCGCCTCCGGCTGGGCCGGCCCTCGGCTTCCTCGGCGGTCTCGTCGGCGGTTTCGCGGCGGCTTTCTCAGCGCCGTGTCCGGGCTCCCGCGACGCCGCCCGGACGCGGCGCGGGTCCGCGCTGGCAGGCCGGGCACCAGTACGTGGGGCGCTCGCGGGAGCCGTCGCCCTGGTCGGCAACCCGGACCGACGTGCCGCAGCGCAGGCAGGGGCGGGGGGCCCGGCCGTACACGAACAGGTCCTGGCCGCGCAGTCCCGTGGTGCGGCGGACCGGGCGGTCGCGGTTGGCCTCCAGGAGCTTCTTCGCGAGCGTGGGCAGCAGCGCGGCCCGGTCGGCGGGCAGCTCGCCGACCGGCAGCCAGGGCGTGACGCCGAGCAGGAAGCACAGCTCGCTCTTGTAGACGTTGCCGATACCGGCGAGATTGCGCTGATCCAGCAGGGCCTCGCCGAGCGGGCGGGCCGGGTCCGCGCACAGGTTGTCCAGCGCCTTGGCCGGGTTCCAGTCGGGGCCGAGCAGGTCGGGGCCGAGATGGCCGACGGCGCGCTGCTCGTCGGCGGTGCGCAGGAGGTCCAGCACCGGGAGACGGTAGCCGACGGCCGTGCGGTCGGCGGTGCCGAGGATCACCCTGATCTGGTGCGCCGGGCCGCCGCTCCAGCGCTGGCCGGGCGCGAACACCTTCCAGGACCCGTCCATCCGCAGGTGCGAGTGCACCGTCAGGCCGCCCTCGACCCGGGTGAGCAGGTGCTTGCCGCGCGGGGTGACGTCCAGGACGGTGCGGCCGGTGAGGTCGACCGTGGCGTACCGGGGGACGCGGAAGTCGCTGCGGGTCAGCACCTTGCCCGCGAGGGCGTCGTGCAGCCGTCGCGCCGCCTGCCAGACCGTGTCTCCTTCGGGCATGGCTCAAGGGTGACAGGGTCACGCCCTGATGCGCAGACCGCGCGGGGTGGCGATGAACCCCGCTCCCTCCAGGAGGGGGCCGAAGGGGGACGTCAGGGCCGCCGTGCCGTTGACGCGCTCCACCGTGACCGTGCCGAGGGAACCGGCGCGGGCCGCCTCCGCGAGCGCCTCGGCTGCGGCCCGCAGACGCGGGTCCTCGGTGGGCAGCCGGTCGGGGTCGGAGGGCCACAGCAGGAGGGTCTTGCCGCCGCGCTCCATGTAGAGCGCCGGTTCGCCCTCGACGAGCACCACCAGGGAGCCCGCCTTGCGGCCGGGCTTGTGCGTGGCACCGGTGGGCGGCTCGGGCCAGCCGAGGGCCGCACCGTACGCGTTCGCCGGGTCGGCGGCGGCCAGTACGACTGCCCGCGGACCGGCGGCGCCGTGGCCGCGACGGCCGGGGAATCCTGCGTCGTACGGGCCGCGCGGGCCCTGGAAGCCCCCGTGCGCGCCGCCCCCGCGCGGGCCGCCGGCGCCGGGCTCGGCATAGTCGCGGGGTGAGATGTAGTCGCCCCGGGAGGGTGAACGGCCCAGGTGGTCGGGGTCGGCGAAGATGTCGTCGAAGGGCGCCGGGCCTCCGGGGCCTCCCGGACCCTCAGGGCCGCCTCCCGGGCCTCCCGGGCTGCCGGAGGCGAAGTCGGCGAAGGGGTCCGGAGCGCCGTCGGGCCCCACGGGGCCGCTGGACGCGGAGTCGCCGAAGGGGGCCAGGGGATCGAGGGGGTCGGGGGACGAGCCGTTGGCCGCCGCGGCGGAGCCGCCGGGTGCGGGCCGGTTCGCGGCGGCGCCGCGGGTGAACTCGTCCGGTCCTGCCTGGCCGTCACCGCGTTCGCGGGCGTTCGCCACCGCGCGCAACCGGTCCACGGCGCCCTCCATGGCGAACTGCGCCGCCCCGAGCCCCTCCACCACATAGCCGCGCCGGGCCTGGCCGCTCTCCTCGAACGCGGCCAGGATCCGGTACACCGCCGAGAGGCCGCCCTCGACGCCCTCCGCGGCGACGGCACCGCGGGTCACCACGCCGTGCCGGTCCAGGAGCGTGCGGGCCAGGGCGTGGGCCCGCACCGTGCCGTCGGCCTCGCGGGCCGGGAGCAGCGACCAGCGGCCCGCGACCGTCGGCGGGCCGGAGCGGGACGCCGGGCGGGCGGCGGCCGCCAGCGAGCCGTACCGACCGCGGGGCACCGCGCGCTTGGCACGGTGGGCCGTGGAGCCCGCGGTGCGCCCGGAGCCCAGCAGGGAGCGCAGGGGCGCCAGCGTGTCGTTCGTCAGCCGTCCGGACCAGGCCAGGTCCCACAGGGCGTCGGCCAGCTGCGGATCGGTGGCCTCCGGGTGGGTGGTGGCGCGGACCTGGTCGGCGATCTGGCGGAAGAACAGGCCGTATCCGCCCGAGAGAATGCTCAGGACGGACTCGTGCAGGGCGGTCGTCTCCAGGGGATGCGGGGGCGGCAGGAGCAGCGGGGCCGCGTCCGCGAGGTAGAGGGAGACCCAGCCGTCCTTGCCGGGCAGCGAACCCGCTCCGGCCCACACCACCTCACCGGCGGCCGTCAGCTCGTCCAGCATCGCCGGGTTGTAGTGCGCCACGCGGGAGGGGAGGACCAGCTTCTCCAGGGCGGAGGCGGGCACGGAGGCGCCCTGGAGCTGCTCGACGGCGCGGACCAGCCCGTCGACGCCGCGCAGCGTGTGTCCCTTGCCGATGTGCTGCCACTGGGGGAGGAACTGGCCGAGCGCGGCCGGCGCCACCGGCTCCAGCTCGTGCCGGAGCGCGGCCAGGGAACGGCGGCGCAGCCTGCGCAGGACGGTCGCGTCGCACCACTCCTGGCCGATGCCGGCCGGATGGAACTCGCCCTGCACGACCCGCCCCGTCCCCGCGAGGCGTTGCAGGGCGCCCTCGGTGACCGCGACGCCCAGACCGAAGCGGGCCGCAGCGGTGACCGAGGTGAAGGGGCCGTGGGTGCGGGCGTGGCGGGCGAGGAGGTCGCCGAGGGGGTCCTTGACCGGCTCCGTGAAGGCCTCCGGCACACCGACGGGCAGCGCCGTGCCCAGCGCGTCGCGCAGCCGGCCCGCGTCCTCGATCGCCGCCCAGTGGTCGGCACCGGCGATCCGCACCCTGATCGCGCGGCGGGCCGCGGCCAGCTCGGGCGCCCACTGCGGCTCCGCGCCCCGCTCGGCCAGCTCCGCGTCCGTCAGCGGGCCGAGCACCCGCAGCAGGTCGGCGACGCCCTCGGCGTCCTTGATGCGGCGGTCCTCGGTGAGCCACTGCAGCTCGCGCTCCAGCTCGGTGAGCACCTCCGCGTCGAGCAGCTCGCGCAGCTCCGCCTGGCCGAGCAGCTCGGCCAGCAGCCGCGAGTCCAGGGACAGGGCGGCGGCCCGGCGCTCGGCGAGCGGTGAGTCGCCCTCGTACAGGAACTGGGCGACGTAGCCGAAGAGCAGGGAGCGGGCGAACGGGGACGGTTCCGGGGTGGTGACCTCGACCAGGCGGACCTTGCGGGCCTCCAGGTCGCCCATCAGCTCGACCAGGCCGGGTACGTCGAAGACGTCCTGGAGGCATTCGCGGACGGCTTCCAGGACGATCGGGAACGAGCCGTACTCGCTCGCCACCTCCAGCAACTGCGCGGCGCGCTGACGCTGCTGCCACAGCGGGGTGCGCTTGCCCGGGCTGCGGCGCGGCAGCAGCAGCGCGCGGGCGGCGCACTCGCGGAACCGGGACGCGAACAGCGCCGAGCCGCCCACCTGGTCGGTGACGACCCGGTCGACCTCGCCCTTGTCGAAGACGACGTCGGCCGCGCCCACCGGCGCCTTCTCGGCGTCGTACTCGAGGCCCGGCTTCGCGGGGTCCTGGTCGAGGAAGTCCAGGCCCATCAGGTCGGCGTCCGGCAGGCGCAGCACGATGCCGTCGTCGGCGTGCATGACCTGGGCGTCCATGCCGTACCGCTCCGACAGGCGGGCGCCGAGGGCGAGGGCCCAGGGGGCGTGGACCTGGGCCCCGAAGGGGGAGTGGACCACGACCCGCCAGTCGCCCAGCTCGTCCCGGAAACGCTCGACCACGATGGTGCGGTCGTCGGGGACGTGGCCGCAGGCCTCGCGCTGCTCGGCGAGGTACGACAGCACGTTGTCCGCGGCCCAGGCGTCCAGGCCCGCGGTGACCAGGCGCAGCCGGGCGTCCTCCTTGGACAGGGAGCCGACCTCGCGCAGGAAGGCGCCCAGCGCGCGGCCCAGCTCCAGGGGGCGGCCCAGCTGGTCGCCCTTCCAGAACGGCAACCTGCCCGGCACGCCGGGCGCCGGGGAGACCAGGACCCGGTCGCGCGTGATGTCCTCGATCCGCCAGGAGCTGGTGCCGAGCGTGAAGACGTCCCCCACGCGGGACTCGTACACCATCTCCTCGTCCAGCTCGCCGACCCGGCCGCCGCCCTTCTTCGGGTCGGCACCGGCCAGGAACACCCCGAAGAGCCCGCGGTCGGGGATCGTGCCCCCGGACGTCACGGCGAGCCGCTGGGCTCCCGGGCGGCCGGTGACCGTGCCGGCGATCCGGTCCCACACCACGCGCGGGCGCAGCTCGGCGAAGGCGTCGGAGGGATAGCGGCCCGCGAGCATGTCCAGGACGGCGGTGAAGGCCGACTCCGGCAGCGAGGCGAACGGCGCGGCGCGGCGGACGGTGGCGAGGAGGTCGTCGACCTGCCAGGTGTCCAGCGCGGTCATCGCCACCAGCTGCTGGGCCAGCACGTCCAGCGGGTTGGCGGGGATCCTGAGGGCCTCGATGGCGCCGCTGCGCATCCGCTCGGTGACCACGGCCGACTGCACCAGGTCGCCGCGGTACTTCGGGAAGACCACGCCCGTGGAGACGGCGCCGACCTGGTGCCCCGCGCGGCCGACGCGCTGGAGCCCGGAGGCCACGGAGGGCGGCGACTCCACCTGGATCACGAGGTCGACGGCGCCCATGTCGATGCCCAGCTCCAGGCTGGAGGTGGCGACCACGGCGGGCAGCCGGCCCGCCTTGAGGTCCTCCTCGACGAGGGCGCGCTGCTCCTTGGAGACCGAGCCGTGGTGGGCGCGGGCGATCACGGGCGGGGCGCCCTGGGCGGCGCCCGAGCCGCCCATCAGCTCGGCGGGGGAGTGGTGCTCGTCCAGGGGCTCGCCGGTGGCCCGCTCGTACGCGATCTCGTTGAGCCGGTTGCACAGGCGCTCGGCCAGCCGCCGGGAGTTGGCGAAGACGATCGTGGAGCGGTGCGACTGGACCAGGTCGGTGATCCGCTCCTCGACGTGCGGCCAGATCGACGGGCGTTCCGCGCCCTCGTTGCCGTCCGCGACCGGGGAGCCGCCCAGCTCGCCGAGGTCCTCGACCGGGACGACGACGGACAGGTCGAACTCCTTGCCCGACTCCGGCTGGACGATCTCGACCTTGCCGCGCGGGGCGAGGAACCGGGCGACCTCGTCCACGGGGCGGACCGTCGCCGACAGGCCGATGCGGCGGGCCGGTTTCGGCAGCAGCTCGTCCAGTCGCTCCAGGGTGAGGGCGAGATGGGCGCCGCGCTTGGTGCCCGCGACCGCGTGCACCTCGTCCAGGATCACCGTCTCGATGCCGGTCAGCGCGTCGCGCGTGGCCGACGTCAGCATCAGGAACAGGGACTCCGGGGTGGTGATCAGGATGTCCGGCGGCCGCGTGGACAGGGCGCGGCGCTCGGCGGCCGGGGTGTCGCCGGAGCGGATGCCGACCTTGACCTCGGGCTCGGGCAGGCCGAGGCGGACGGACTCCTGCCTGATGCCGGTCAGCGGACTGCGGAGGTTGCGCTCGACGTCGACGGCCAGTGCCTTGAGCGGGGAGACGTACAGGACGCGGCAGCGCTTCTTGGGGTCGGCGGGCGGGGGCGTCGAGGTCAGCTGGTCCAGCGCGGCGAGGAAGGCGGCCAGCGTCTTGCCCGAGCCGGTGGGGGCGACCACCAGCACGTCCGAACCCTGCGAGATGGCCTGCCACGCGCCCGCCTGGGCGGAGGTGGGCGCGGAGAAGGCCCCCGTGAACCAGCCGCGGGTCGCGGGGGAGAAGCCGTCCAGGGCTCGGTGTGCGGAGCTGACCATGGATCCATCGTGCACCCGACCACTGACAATCGGCCCGAGCCGGGCGGACCGGCCGGACGTGGCCGGTGCCGGGCGCCCGACCGGCCGGACGTCGCGACTGCTCGGGCGAGCCGGGCGTGCGCGGGTGTCCGAGCCGGGCTGTCGCCGGAGGCGGGTACCGACGCCGCCTATGCCGGGGGCGAGGCGCACGCCTCCCGCGCTCCCCAGGCCCCGGGCGCCCCGTACCCCACGCCCCGCGGGGGCGGGGCGGGGAGCGCGTGCCGCATCGGCGTGAGTCACCGACGTGCGCCGGGCGTCCCGAGCCCGGCTGCCGGGATGGCCGCCCCGGACCGTCGCCGGGGACGAGGTGAGGCGCGGCGAGCGTGGCGGAGAATGGGGGGCATGGCGGGATCGGGTGAGCGGGCGCGGCACTGGCGGTACGCGGAGCTGCCCGACGTCGACCTGCTCCGCGCCCAGTACATACGGAAGACCTTCGTGCGCCACACGCACGAGCACTTCGTCATCGCCGCCATCGCCGACGGTGTGGAGGTCTTCCACCACGGCGGGAGCGACCAGTACGCCGGGGCCGGCTCGCTCGCCCTGGTCAACCCGGACACCCCGCACACGGGGCGGGCCGGCGTGCCGGAGGGATGGCGGTACGGGGCCGTCTACCCGGCGCCCGAGCTGGTGGCCGGGATCGCGGCGGAGACGACGACGTTGCGCGGGACGCCGGGGTTCGTCCGGCCGGTGCTCGACGACCCGTACAGCGTCGAGCTGGTGCACCGCGTGCTGCGGGCCGCCGACGACGGCAACGCGCTCGCCGCCGACACCCTGCTGCGGGTGGCCGTGACCCGGCTGCTGCGGCTGAACGGCGGCCCGCTGCCCCGGCGCCAGGTGCGTACGGCCGGGGCCAGGACGGCGGCACGCGCGCGTGCCGTGCTGGAGGAGCGGATGGCCGACCCGCCGAGCCTGGAGCGGCTCGCCGGGGAGCTGGGAAGCAGCCCGTTCGCGCTGCTGCGGGCCTTCCGGCAGACCTACGGTATGCCGCCCCACACCTGGCTGACGGACGCCCGCGTGCGCCGGGCGCGGCGGCTGCTGGACACCGGCACCTCCCCGGCCGAGGCCGCCGTCGCCGTCGGGTTCACCGACCAGCCGCACCTGAACCGGCACTTCGCGCGGATCGTCGGCGTGCCGCCCGGTGCCTACCAGCGCGAGCGCAAGAACGTACAAGACGCGCGGCGGGGGCTGCTCGTACCGTTCGAGGCGTGACAGAACAGACAGCCCTTCCCGATGCTCCCGGGACGCGGGGCGCCGGCCCCAAGCCGGACGCCGCTGTCGTACGGGACGCCCTCGGGGTCGGGGTCGCCGTCGGACTGTCCGGGTTCGCCTTCGGGGTGACCTCGGCCGGCAGCGGACTCTCCCTGGCCCAGACCTGCGCCCTCAGCCTCCTGGTGTTCACCGGGGCGTCCCAGTTCGCGCTCGTCGGCGCCCTCGCGGCCGGCGGGAACCCGCTCACCGCGGCGGCGGGGGCGTTCTTCCTGGGGGTGCGCAACGCCTTCTACGGGTTGCGCCTGTCGCAGTTGCTGGCCCTCCCGCGCGCGGTGCGGCCGTTCGCCGCGCAGTGGGTCATCGACGAGACGGCGGCGGTGGCGCTCGCGCAGCCCACGCGGCGCGCCGTCCGGATCGGGTTCACCGTCACCGGACTCACCCTGTACGTCCTGTGGAACCTCACCACGCTGCTCGGGGCGCTGGGCGCGGAGGCCATCGGGGACACCGACGCGTGGGGTCTCGACGCGGCCGGTCCTGCGGTCTTCCTCGCGCTGCTCGCGCCGATGCTGAAGAACACCACCGAGCGCGTGGTCGCCGCCCTGGCCGTTCTCCTGGGGCTCGGCCTGCTGCCCGTGCTGCCCGCGGGCGTGCCCGTCCTGGTGGCCGCGCTGGCGGCGCCGCTCGTCCTGTGGGCGCGCGGACGCCGCGCGGGTGGTGCCGAGGATGGTGCGGTCCGCGGGGCCGCCGAGGGGGAGGGCGAGCGATGAGCGTGTGGATCGCGATCGGCGCGACCGCGGTGGGCTGTTACGTGGTCAAGCTTCTCGGGCTGCTGGTGCCCGCGGGCGCCCTGGAACGGCCCGTGGTCCGGCGGCTCGCCGCGCTGCTGCCCGTCGCCCTCCTCGCGGCGCTCACCGCCCAGCAGACCTTCGCCGACGAGCAGACCCTCGTGCTGGACGCGCGGGCCGCCGGAGTCGCCGCGGCCGCCGTCGCGCTGCTGCTGCGCGCGCCGTTCCTGCTCGTCGTCGCGGCGGCCGTGGTGGTCACCGCGGGCGTACGGGCCATGGGCGGCTGAAGCGGCGGGTCGGCCGACCGGCGGATCAGCCGAGGGGACGGCCGTACGCCCGCAGGGTGCACAGGGCCTCCAGCGTCACCCGGGCGCGGATCTCCAGCGCCGGGAGGGGGGCCCACCGGCGCCGGCGCACCGGCCAGCCGCCGTCGTCCTCCTGCTCGGCCGCGAGGAAGTCGAGGGAGCGGGCCATCTCGTCGTCCGTGAACCACGCGCGCGCGAGCGAACGCGGGTCCCTCGCGTAGTCGTGCGGGAAGCGGTGCTCGCCCCGGGCGTGGCCGGGAGGGACCGGGTACGCGTCGAGAGCGCCCGGGTCCAGCACGGCGAGGCGCTGTTCGCGCACCAGGCGACCCAGCCGGTCGGCCGCGGCCCGCGCGCGCGGGCGGTCCGGAGCGGCGTCCAGGAAGGCCACGGCGGCCTCGACCTCGTGCGGGTGCGGGGACGTCAGCGACTCGGCCGCCTGCCAGCAGAAGTCCGTGGCGCGGAACAGCCAGGCGTGCCAGACCTCGTTGCGGTGCAGCAGTCCGACCACCGGACCGGTGACGAGCAGCGCGCCGGGAGGGTCGGCCATGACCGGCACGAAGGGCGCGGCCGGATACCCGTCCCGGCTCGCCCGGGTCACCGGCAGGGCGCCGTCGGGCGTGGACACGGAGGTCAGATAGCGGCAGATCCGCTCGGCCCGCTGCCCGCCGCAGCGGCCGACGGCGTCCAGGACGCGCAGGGCACACGCGGTGTGCAGCGGCTGACTGACCGGGCCGCGCAGATCGGGCTCCAACGCATGGCCGTACCCGCCGTCCTCGTTGCGGTACGCCTCCAGCGCGGTCTCCACCGGGCCGGGGTCCCCACCGCGGAAGTGGTACGCGAACAACCGCTGCTCCAGTACGCGCGCGGTAAGCCAGACGAAGTGCTCCGCGCGCGCGAGCGGTGCACGGGACTGAGGGGTGCGGTCAGTCGCGGGCGGAGGGATCGCGGGGAGTGGGGACGCTCCGGTTTCGGCCATGGACAGACCGTAGGCCGGAAAGCGGTTCCGGCAGGCGGTCCCGGCTCAGGGCCCACTCTCAGGGGCGGGATACTGGAGGCATGCGGTTGACGGTCTTCTGGGAGCGGATGACGGATCACTTCGGTCCGGGGTACGCCGACACCTTCGCGCGCGATCACGTGATGACGGAGCTGGGCGGGCGCACGGTGCACGAGGCGCTGGACGCCGGCTGGGACGCCAGGGACGTGTGGCGAGTGGTGTGCACCGTCATGAACGTGCCGCGGGAACAGCGGTGACGGTTCACGAAGATCGCCGTACCGTGCTCCCCGGTCCGTGGCGTGGGCGAGACTTGCTCCGTGGCATCCACTGACGAGACCGGGCAGACCGCCCGGCACGCATCCCAGGCCGGTACCACGCCGCCCACGGGCCCCCCGGCCGACGCGGCCGTCGCCGGGCCGGGCGCCCGCATGCCGCGCTGGCTGCCGCGCGCGATGGTGCTGGCCCTCGCGCTCATCGCCGCCTTCCAGCTGGGCAGCTGGGCCTTCCACCAGCTCACCGGGCTGCTGATCAACGTCCTCATCGCCTTCTTCCTGGCCCTGGCCATCGAACCGGCGGTGAGCTGGATGGCCGGGCGCGGCATGCGCCGGGGGTTCGCCACCTTCCTCGTCTTCCTCGCCGTGCTGATCGCCGCCGCGGGGTTCGTCACGCTGCTCGGCTCCATGCTGGCCGGGCAGATCGTCAAGATGGTCGAGGACTTCCCGGACTACCTCGACTCCGTCATCAACTGGGTCAATGGCCACTTCCACACCGAACTGCGGCGGGTCGACATCCAGGAGGGCCTGCTCCGCTCCGACTGGCTGCGCAACTACGTGCAGAACAGCGCGACGGGCGTTCTGGACGTGTCGGCCCAGGTCCTCGGCGGTCTCTTCCAGCTGCTGACGGTCCTGCTGTTCTCGTTCTACTTCGCCGCCGACGGCCCCCGGCTGCGGCGCGGACTCTGCTCCGTCCTGCCGCCCGCCCGCCAGGCCGAGGTCCTGCGCGCGTGGGAGATCGCCGTGGACAAGACCGGCGGCTACCTGTACTCACGCGGGTTGATGGCGCTGATCTCCGGCGTGGCGCACTACATCCTCCTGGAGTTCCTCGAGGTGCCCTACGCGCCCGCGCTCGCCGTGTGGGTGGGCCTGGTGTCGCAGTTCATCCCGACCATCGGCACCTATCTCGCGGGCGCCCTGCCCATGCTGATCGCGTTCACGGTCAACCCCTGGTACGCGCTGTGGGTGCTGATCTTCGTGGTGATCTACCAGCAGTTCGAGAACTATGTGCTGCAACCCAAGCTGACGTCCAAGACCGTGGACATCCACCCCGCGGTCGCGTTCGGCTCCGTCATCGCGGGCACCGCCCTGCTCGGCGCCGTCGGCGCGCTGATCGCCATCCCGGCGGTCGCCACGTTGCAGGCGTTCCTCGGGGCGTACGTCAAGCGCTACGACGTCACGGACGATCCGCGCGTCCACGGGCACCGGGAACGCCGGGCGGTGTCCGGTACGTCCACGCGCCTGCGCAAGCTGTGGACCCGGCGCGCGGAGCAGGGGCGCCCGGAGGCAGAGGGCCCGGAGGGCCCCGTGGACGGCGGCTCCTCCTCCTGAGCACGGGCGCACCCGATCTCCCGCAGGCCGCGGCCACCGCCTCGACGGCGTCCTGAGGTGAGCCGAGACCGGCCGGCAGCTTCACTTCCACCACCGGGCTCGCCGGGCCGGGACGTACGCTCGGAAGTGCCGCGTGGTGCGCTTGACACGAAAATCGAACATCCATTCTTATGGAGGCTCCGGCGGGGCTCGTGACGGGTGATTCGAGTGGGTTCGGGGGGAGATGCACCCGAGTTATCCACAGGCCGGACCCGCATCGGGGCCCATTGTCAGTGGCAGGCATTAGCGTCTTTGACGTGAAGCGATCGAATCAAGCAAACCGGGTGGAACCCATGGCAGGAACCGACCGCGAGAAGGCCCTGGACGCCGCGCTCGCACAGATTGAACGGCAGTTCGGCAAGGGCGCGGTCATGCGCATGGGCGAGCGGCCGAACGAGCCCATCGAGGTCATCCCGACCGGGTCGACCGCGCTCGACGTGGCCCTCGGCGTCGGCGGCCTCCCGCGCGGCCGTGTCGTGGAGGTCTACGGCCCCGAGTCCTCGGGCAAGACGACCCTGACCCTGCACGCGGTGGCGAACGCCCAGAAGGCCGGCGGCCAGGTCGCGTTCGTGGACGCCGAGCACGCCCTCGACCCCGAGTACGCCAAGAAGCTCGGCGTCGACATCGACAACCTGATCCTCTCCCAGCCGGACAACGGCGAGCAGGCCCTGGAGATCGTGGACATGCTGGTCCGCTCCGGCGCCCTCGACCTCATCGTCATCGACTCCGTCGCCGCGCTCGTCCCGCGCGCGGAGATCGAGGGCGAGATGGGCGACAGCCACGTCGGTCTCCAGGCCCGGCTGATGAGCCAGGCCCTGCGGAAGATCACCAGTGCGCTCAACCAGTCCAAGACCACCGCGATCTTCATCAACCAGCTCCGCGAGAAGATCGGCGTGATGTTCGGCTCCCCGGAGACCACGACCGGTGGCCGGGCGCTGAAGTTCTACGCCTCGGTGCGCATCGACATCCGCCGCATCGAGACGCTGAAGGACGGCACGGACGCGGTCGGCAACCGCACCCGCTGCAAGGTGGTCAAGAACAAGGTCGCGCCGCCCTTCAAGCAGGCCGAGTTCGACATCCTGTACGGCCACGGCATCAGCCGCGAGGGCGGTCTGATCGACATGGGCGTGGAGCACGGCTTCGTCCGCAAGGCCGGCGCCTGGTACACGTACGAGGGCGACCAGCTCGGCCAGGGCAAGGAGAACGCGCGCAACTTCCTGAAGGACAACCCCGACCTGGCCAACGAGATCGAGAAGAAGATCAAGGAGAAGCTGGGCGTCGGCGTGCGTCCCGAGGAGCCGGTCACCGAGCCCGCCGCGGACGCCGCCTCCGCCGCCCCGGCCGACGCCGCACCGGCGGTGCCCGCGCCCACGACCGCCAAGGCCACCAAGTCCAAGGCCGCGGCAGCCAAGAGCTGACCCGTGACCCGACGAACCGACTGGGCCGAGTACCCGAGCGGCTCCGCCGGGCCGGGCGACGACGCGTACGGGGCGGCTGCGGCCCCGTACGAGACGGACTCCTCTGCCGCGGGTCCCCCCGAGGACGGCGCGGCGCGCCACGGTGACGGCGAGGCGCGCCGTGGCGGGCGGGGCCGCGGAGCGGGTGGCGCGCGCGGACGCCGGAGGCGCGAGCGGGCGGAGCCGTCCGCCGAGGACGGAGGCGCCACTTCCTCGTCGAGGGCCGAGAAGGGGGAGCCTCCGCGGGACCCGGTGGAGCAGGCACGGGCGATCTGCCTGCGCCTGCTCACCGGGACCCCGCGCACCCGCAGACAACTGGCCGACGCCCTGCGCAAGCGGGAGATCCCGGACGAGGCCGCGGAAGAGGTGCTGTCCAGGTTCGAGGAAGTCGGCCTCATCAACGACGGCGCCTTCGCGGAGGCATGGGTGGAGTCACGGCACCACGGCCGCGGGCTGGCCAGGCGCGCCCTCGCCAGAGAGCTGCGCACCAAGGGCGTCGACGCCACGCTCATCGACGCGGCGGTGTCCCAGCTGGACACCGAGCAGGAGGAGGAGACCGCGCGCGCCCTGGTCGACCGCAAGCTGCGCGCCACCCGGGGCCTCGACCGCGACAAGAGGCTGCGCCGCCTCGCGGGCATGCTGGCCCGTAAGGGCTACCCCGAGGGCATGGCCCTGCGGGTGGTCCGCCAGGCGCTGGAGGAGGAGGGCGAGGACACGGAGTACCTCGGCGACGAGGGGTTCTGAGCCGACGCCCGACCCGAGGGCGCTCGGGAGCCGGACCGGCGGGCGGGCGGACGAGGACCGCGCAGGATCACCGCCGACAAGGCCTTCGACGCGGCCGGGGCCGACCGTCACGATCGTGACGGTCAGTAGCACCGACGAGACTTCGTCGCCCTGAAGGACGGACGCCTTCTCCACGACGGTGACACGACCCCGGTGGACCGCCCCCCGACTACTGAGACCGGGCGGCGGCCACCGGCAGACCCGCCGTGCGCCAGGCCTGGAAGCCGCCGATCAGA
Source organism: Streptomyces sp. NPDC102490 (assembly GCF_044765285.1). Classification (NCBI taxonomy): domain Bacteria; kingdom Bacillati; phylum Actinomycetota; class Actinomycetes; order Kitasatosporales; family Streptomycetaceae; genus Streptomyces; species Streptomyces sp. NPDC102490. Next base: position 279,597 of record NZ_JBIWJU010000013.1, on the reverse strand, counting down.
TCGGTGGCCCGGTGCAGACCCAGACGGTGCAGGGACTCCGCCGCCAGACTGGAGGCGTACCCCTCGTCGCACACCACGACCACCCGCACGTCATGGTCCACCGCCTCGGGGAGGCGATGGCTGCCCTGCGGGTCCAGACGCCACTCCAGTTCGTTGCGCTCGATCACCAGAGCGCCGGGAATCACACCGTCCCGCTCGCGCAGAGCGGCGTACCGGATGTCGACCAGCAGTGCCGTGCCGGCCTCGGCGGCGTCGTACGCCTCCTCCGGTGCGATCCGCCGGTATCCGGCGCGGACGCGCTCCAGCAGGGCGTCGATGCCCGTGGGCCCGCTCACTGCCAGTCCTGCGGGCGCTCGACCTGCTCCAGGCGCAGGGTCTGTCCGCTGCGGCTGTAGCGGCGGATCTGCGGCAGGGGCGGGTAGTAGGCGTGCACGGACACCGCGTGGCGGTCGGTCGACTCGTTGAGGACCTCGTGCACGTGATGCCGGCCGAAGGCGCGTCCCTTGCCGACGGTCAGCCGGCGTTCCCGGTCCACACCGTCGCTGAGTTCGAGGGTCTTCCAGCCGTCGGTGGGCAGGCGGGCGGCGAGCGCGTTCTCCTTGAGCTCGCCCGCTGCCGTGACGAAGGCGCCCACGGAGTCGGCGTGGTCGTGCCAGCCGGTGCCCGTACCGGGCGGCCAGCCGATCAGCCAGGCCTCGCTGCCGCCCGGCCCGGCCAGCCGCACCCAGGTGCGGCCCTCGGGGTCGAGCGGCAGGGAGGCGATCAGTTCGGCGTCGGCCGCGGCACGCCGTACGAAGTCGAGGAGCTCGGCCTGAGTCGGCGCGGCCGTGGCAGCGGAGGCGGCGGAGGCCGCGGAAAGCGAGGGGAGGGACACGGGTACCGTCCTGGGAGTTCGCGAGGGAGCGCGCGACGGCACGTCTGAGCGGCGGCGCGCGCGAAGAAGAGGGAAGGCGAATTCAGCAGGACGGACGACACACGCAGCCCGCATAGCGGACGAGGTCCATATGGACCCTCCGCCACAGGCGCACACAGGTGTCGGTCACGGTCCGGAGTAGACCATGACGGTGCCGGACGGTCAACTCAGCGTCACCATGCGGACAGTGCCCGTCCGCCCGGTGACCGGCGGGGCGCCCCGCTCAACGCGACCCGGCCGCCGCCCCCGCCCCCTCCTCGGCCTCGGTCACCGCCCCGCCCAGCGCGCTCTCCGCGGCCGCGTAGAGGTCGGCCGGGCGCACCCCGTTCAGCGCCGTGACCAGGTGGCCGTCGGGCCGCACCAGCAGCACCGTGTGCGCCGCGGCACCGGGATAGCTCTCGGTGACCAGCAGCTCGGCACGGTGGGGCAGCGCCGTCACGGCGGCCGCCAGCCTGGGCATGATCCCGGCCGTCACCCAGTGCTTGCGCTCCCACACCCCGGTACCCGGCGCGATCAGCACCACCAGCAGCGCCCCGCGCCCCAGCCGGTCGCGCAGCCGCACGAAGGTGCCGTCCTCCGCCGTGACCCGCACATCGGCGACGGGCGTCCCGGGCGGTGTGGCCACGGGCACCTCACCGGCGAGGTTCTCGGGCGCGAGGGGCGAGTCGGCGTACGTGCCGGGCGCGCCCAGCGTCCCGCGCCCGAGGTGACCGTCCGTCAGCAGCGCGTCATTGCCGCGGGCGGCGCCGGGGACGTAGGAACGCAGTCCGCCGCCGCCGCGCAGCAGCGGGAGCAGTTGGTCGGCGGCGCGCAGCCGCGCGGAGATCGCGGACCGCCGCTCCTCCTGGTAGCTGTCCAGCAGCGCCTCGCGCGGCCCGTGGTGCCAGGCCAGGGCCAGTTTCCAGGCGAGGTTGTCGGCGTCGAGCAGCCCCTCCTCGAGGCCCTGCGTGCCCAGCGCGCCCAGCAGGTGCGCCGCGTCCCCGGCGAGCAGCACGCGGCCCACCCGCCAGCGGCGGGCCAGGCGGTGGTGGACCGTGTGGACGCCGGTGTCGAGGAGCTCGTACGCCGGGGTCGAGCCTTCGGCCCATCCGGCGAGGGTCTCGCGGACCCGGTTCACCAGCAGTTCGGGCGTGACCAGGTCCTTGCCGGGCGGCAGCAGCCAGTCCAGGCGCCACACGCCGTCCGGCAGCGGGCGGCCGACCACCTCACCGGCCGACGGTCCGGTCGTCCGCCACGGCGGCATGCGGTGGAGCAGCGCCTGGTCGGTCCACGGGAGTTCGGTGCGCAGTGCGGCGACGGCGTATCGTTCCACCGCCGTACGGCCGGGGAAGCGGATGTCCTGGAGCTTGCGGACGGTGGAGCGGGGGCCGTCGCAGCCGACCAGGTAACTGCCGCGCCACCAGGTGCCGGCCGGGCCGCGGGTGTGTGCCGTGACGCCGGACTTCTCCTGCTCGATGCCGTCCAGTCGGCTGTCCACGGCGATCTTGACCAGCCGCTCACGCGTGAGCGCCGTGCGCAGGGCGCCGGTCAGCTCGTGCTGGGCGATGTGCAGGGGCGCCGGATCGGCGTCGCCGAACACGACCTCGCGTGTCACCTGCTTGCGCCGCACCGACCGCCATCCGGCCCAACGCGAACCCAGCCCCGTCAGCGGTGTGCCGGTCAGCCGCTCGACGAGCGCGACGGCCTCCTCGCGCAGGACGACGGTGCGCGCGGGGCGCGGTTCGTCCTTGCCCGGCCCCTCGTCGAGGACGACGCAGGGCACCTCCTGCCGCGCCAGCGCCAGGGCGAGCGTGAGCCCGACGGGCCCCGCTCCGGTGATGATCACCGGGTCCACGGTGCGGCGCCCCCTGCCCGTGGCGGTGTCCCGGGGGACGTGGGTGAACAGGACATTGGAGCAGGGTGCACGGTCACAGAACGTATGCAACCTATTGCCGCTGCTTGCGTCAAGCGACGGAGGCCGTGGCGATCATGCCACGGCCTCCGTTTATGGTCATACGAGATGACTGCGTGTCAGGTGTGCTAGATCTTGCCGACCGTTCCGGCGTCGGCGGTCTCGACGTCGTCCGCGCGGAGCACCGCACCGGTCGACTTCTTCGCCCGCCGCAGCCGGCGCTCGAGCCAGCCCGCGAAGGTGGTGAGGGCGAAGTTGAGCGCGATGTAGATCACGGCGACCACGGTGTAGCTGGCGATGACGTTGGCGCCGTAGTAGCCGCTCATGGTGTTGGCGGACGCGAGGAGTTCGGGGAAGGTCAGGATCGCGCCGCCGAGCGCGGTGTCCTTGAGGATCACGACGAGCTGGCTGACGATGGCCGGCAGCATCGCCGTGACCGCCTGCGGCAGCAGGATCAGCCGCATGACCTGGCCCTTGCGCAGCCCGATCGCCATCGCTCCCTCGGCCTGCCCCTTGGGGAGGGCCAGGATGCCGGACCGGACGATCTCGGCGAGGACCGAGGCGTTGTACAGCACCAGGCCGGTGACGACGGCGTAGAGCGGGCGGTCGTCCGAGCTGACGTTCGTGTACTCCGCGAACAGCGCGAGACCGAAGATCATCAGGACCAGCACGGGGATGGACCGGAAGAACTCGACCACGATCGCGGCCGGTACCCGGACCCACGTGTGGTCGGAGAGCCGGGCGATGCCCAGCGCCGCGCCGAGCGGCAGGGCGATGACCACCGCGAGGACCGCGGCCTTCAGGGTGTTCTGCAGACCCGGCCAGATGTACGTCGACCACGCCTCGGTACCGGTGAAGAACGGCTTCCACAGCGCCCACTCCAGCTGGCCCTTGTCGTTGAGGGTGCTGAACACCCACCACAGCAGGGCGGCGAGGGCGACCAGGAAGACGACCGTGAACAGGACGTTCCGCCGCTTGGCGCGGGGGCCCTGGGCGTCGTAGAGGATCGAGCTCATCGCTTCACCGCCACCTTCTTGCCCACCCAGCCGAGGATCAGGCCGGTCGGCAGCGTCAACACCACGAACACGAGCGCGATGACCGCGGAGATGAGCAGCAGCTGAGCCTCGTTCTCGATCATCTCCTTCATCAGCAGCGCCGTTTCCGCCACACCGATGGCGGCGGCGACCGTGGTGTTCTTGATCAGCGCGATCAGCACGTTCGCCAGCGGAACGACGGACGAGCGGAACGCCTGAGGCAGAACCACCAGCCGGAGCACCTGGCCGAAGCTCAGGCCGAGGGCCCGGGCCGCCTCCGCCTGGCCGACCGGCACCGTGTTGATGCCGGAGCGCAGCGCCTCACACACGAACGACGACGTGTAGAGGATCAGGCCCAGGACGGCGAGCCGGAAGTTGATCGTCTCGAAGTCGTTCCCCCCGCCGAGGGTGACCCCCAGCGTCTGGTTCAGTCCCAGCGACGCGAACAGAATGATCACGGTCAGCGGGATGTTCCGCACGATGTTCACGTACGCGGTTCCGAAAGCGCGCATCAACGGAACCGGGCCGACCCGCATGGCGGCCAGCATGGTGCCCCAGATCAGGGAGCCGACGGCCGAAAGCACAGCAAGCTGCACTGTCGTCCAGACGGCACCCGCCAGGTCGTAATCCTGAAGAAAGTCGAACACGATCTCCCGCGCTTCCGCGTGTAGGGATGCCCGCCCCGGTGCGCCGCCCCTGCCGTGGGGCGGCGCACCTCGTCAGGCCCGGCCTCAGCTCTTGATGTCGCCGATCTTCGGCGCCGGCTCGTTCTTGTAGTTGGCCGGGCCGAAGTTGTCCTTGACGGCCTTGTCCCATGACTTGTCCGAGACCATCTCCTCAAGGGCCTTGTTGATCTTGTCCTTGAGGTCGCTGCCCTTCTTGACGCCGATGCCGTAGTTCTCGTTCGTCAGCTTGAAGCCGCCGAGCTTGAACTTGCCCTTGAACTGCGCCTGGGAGGCGTAACCGGCGAGGATCGAGTCGTCCGTGGTCAGCGCGTCGATGGCACCGTTCTGCAGACCGGGCAGGCAGGCCGAGTACGTCGGGTACGGCTGCAGCTGCGCCTTGGGGGCCAGCTTGTCCTTGATGTTCTGCGCCGAGGTCGAACCGGTGACCGAGCAGAGCTTCGCGTTGTTCAGGTCCTTCGGGGACTTGATCTTGTCCTCGTCGGCGCGGAGCAGGACGTCCTGGTGGGCGAGCAGGTAGGGACCGGCGAAGTCGACCTTCTCCGAGCGCTCGGGGGTGATCGAGTACGTGGCGGCGATGAAGTCGACGTCACCGCGCTGCAGCATGGTCTCGCGGTCGGCGCTCTTCGACTCCTTCCACTCGATCTGGTCCTCGGTGTAGCCGAGCTTCTTGGCGACGTACGTGGCGACGTCCACGTCGAAGCCCGCGTAGCCGTCCGGGGTCTTCTGGCCGAGGCCGGGCTGGTCGAACTTGATGCCGATGGTGATCTTCTTGCCGTCGCCACCGGACGAGCCGCTGTCCTTGTCGTCGCCGCCGCACGCGGTGGCGGTCAGGGCGAGGGCGAGCACGGCGGCCGAGGCGGCGGAGACCTTGCGAAGCTTCATGGTGAACATCCTTTGGCTGTGATCGAGCTGCGATCGGACGATCAGAGGATCAGGCGATCAGGTGCGGCCGCGGGGAGCGGGCCGCCGGTGCGGTCGGCGCGGGGCGCCGGAGCCGCTCCGAAGTCTCAGTGAGTCTCAGTGGTGCAGGATCTTCGACAGGAAGTCCTTGGCACGGTCGCTTCGCGGATTGCTGAAGAACTGGTCCGGCGTGGCCTCTTCGACGATGCGGCCGTCCGCCATGAACACGACGCGGTTGGCGGCCGAGCGGGCGAAGCCCATCTCGTGCGTGACCACGATCATGGTCATCCCGTCCTCGGCGAGCTGCTTCATGACCTCCAGGACCTCGTTGATCATCTCGGGGTCGAGGGCCGACGTCGGCTCGTCGAAGAGCATGACCTTCGGGTCCATGGCCAGCGCACGCGCGATGGCGACGCGCTGCTGCTGACCACCGGAGAGCTGTGCGGGGTACTTGTCCGCCTGGGCGGCCACGCCGACCCGGTCGAGCAGGGCGCGGGCCTTCTCCTCGGCCTTCTTGGCGTCGGCCTTGCGGACCTTGACCTGGCCCAGGGTCACGTTCTCGAGCACCGTCTTGTGCGCGAAGAGGTTGAACGACTGGAAGACCATGCCGACGTCGGCACGCAGCCTGGCCAGCTCCTTGCCCTCGGCCGGCAGCGGCTTGCCGTCGATCGTGATCGAACCGTCGTCGATGGTCTCCAGACGGTTGATGGTGCGGCACAGGGTGGACTTACCGGACCCCGAGGGTCCGATGACCACGACGACCTCGCCGCGGTGGATCGTCAGGTCGATGTCCTGGAGTACGTGCAACGCGCCGAAGTGCTTGTTGACACTCTTCAGGACGACCAGTTCGCCGGTCCCAGCCTTGTCTTCCTTGGCCACCGATACTTCGGTCATCGCTCTCGGGCTCCGTCCTCCTGGGTTTCGCAGGACAGTAGTGACCCGGGACACGTCGCGTCTCTACATCTGAGGGAGATCTGAGCATCACGATCCGATAGCAATCGGACACGAGTCGTAGCACGGGTGAGCTGGGCGCATATCGGCCGGATAACTTCGAGCGGCCGCACCCGGAAGCCCCTTGACGCCGTCCCCCTCCATCGGCGTCACTGCACAGGACGCACGCGCGCGTGCCCGACCCCGACCGTCCCGATTTCTACCCGTCCCGAGCGTACGGCCGATGAACCGAAGGGAGCCCGGATGAGACTGCTGCTCGTCGAGGACGACAACCACGTGGCCGCAGCCCTGTCCGCGATCCTGGCACGGCACGGCTTCGACGTCACCCACGCGCGCAGCGGCGAGGAGGCGCTCCAGGCGCTCGTCCCCGACGTCGACGGCTTCGGCGTCGTCCTGCTCGACCTGGGCCTGCCCGACCAGGACGGCTACGAGGTCTGCGGCAAGATCCGCAAGCGCACCAGCACCCCGGTCATCATGGTCACCGCGCGCTCCGACGTGCGCTCCCGCATCCACGGCCTCAACCTCGGCGCCGACGACTACGTGGTCAAGCCGTACGACACCGGGGAACTGCTCGCCCGGATCCACGCCGTCAGCCGGCGCACCGTGCACGAGGAGGCCACCGGGAGCACCGAGACCGTCGTCCGCCTCGGCGCCGTGCGCATCGAGCTGCCGACCCGCCAGGTCAGCGTGGACGGTTCGGTTGTCCAACTCACCCGCAAGGAGTTCGATCTGCTCGCCCTGCTCGCCCAGCGTCCCGGTGTGGTCTTCCGCCGCGAGCAGATCATCAGCGAGGTCTGGCGCACCAGCTGGGAGGGGACCGGGCGCACCCTGGAAGTGCACGTCGCCTCCCTGCGCGCCAAGCTGCACATGCCCGCGCTGATCGAGACCGTCCGCGGCGTCGGCTACCGCCTCGTCGCCCCCACCGCCTAGCGGGGCCGGGTGAGCACACGCCTGCTCCCGCTGCTCATCGTCCTGATGGCGGCCGTACTGCTCGCGCTCGGCGTGCCGCTCGGTGTCAGCGTCGCCCGCGCGGAGCAGCAGAAGGTCGTCATCGACCGCATCGACGACACGGCACGCTTCGCCGCGCTCGCCCAGTTCGTCACCGAGGACGGGACGGGCGGCTCCCGCCAGACGGACACGGACGAGCGGCTGGCGACCCTGCAAACCGAGCTGACCAGCTACTACGAGGTCTACGGCATCAAGGCGGGCGTCTTCTACCGCAACCACATCCCGATGGCCAACGCGCCCACCACGTGGTTCCTGCCGCAGACCGGTGAGGTCCGCGACTCCTTCGACGAGGCGCTGCTCAGCCGCCGCAGCCACGACCCCGCGCAGGTGTGGCCCTGGCAGGACGGCAGGCTCGTGGTGGCCTCGCCGGTCATCCGGGACGGAGACGTGGTCGCGGTCGTCGTCACCGAGTCGCCGACCGACTCGATGCGCTCGGCGACCCTGCGCGGCTGGCTGCTCATCGGCGCCGGGGAGGTCGCCGCGATGCTGCTCGCCGTCGGGGCCGCACTGCGACTGACCGGCTGGGTGCTCAGGCCGGTGCGGGTGCTCGACGCCACCACCCACGACATCGCCACCGGACGGCTCAAGTCCCGGGTCGCGCCGTCCGGGGGGCCGCCCGAGCTCAGGCGCCTGGCCCGGTCGTTCAACGAGATGGCCGACCACGTGGAGGACGTGCTGGAGCAGCAGCGCGCCTTCGTCGCCGACGCCTCGCACCAGCTGCGCAATCCGCTCGCCGCGCTCCTGCTGCGCATCGAGCTGCTCGCCCTGGAACTGCCCGAGGGCAACGAGGAGATCGCCTCCGTCCAGACCGAGGGCAAACGCCTCGCCCGGGTCCTGGACGACCTGCTCGACCTGGCGCTGGCCGAGCACAGCCAGGCCGACCTGAAGGTCACCGACATCGGCGCGCTGGCCGCCGAGCGGGTGGCGGCCTGGGCCCCGACGGCCGAGGCCAAGGGCGTACGGCTGGTCGGCGACTGCCCGCCGACCACGGGCTGGGCCGACCCGGTGAGCCTGTCCAGCGCCCTGGACGCGGTCATCGACAACGCGGTGAAGTTCACGCCGCGCGGCGAGACCGTCCGGGTCGGGGTCTCCTCCACGGGGGACGCCGCCACCGTCGTCGTCACCGACAACGGTCCCGGACTCACGGACGAGGAGCTCGCGCGCGTGGGCGACCGTTTCTGGCGCAGCGGCCGGCACCAGAACGTCAAGGGCTCGGGCCTCGGCCTGTCCATCTGCCGGGCGCTGCTCGCGGCGGGCGACGGCTCGATCTCCTTCGGCCACCACGAGCCGCACGGACTGGAGGTCACGGTCACCGTGCCCAGGACCGGCACGGCACCCACGGAGCCGCGGCAGCCGCGCCCCTAGGGCTTGACCGACCGGTAGTAGCGCCGGGCGCCCTCGTGCAGTTCCAGCGGGTCGGTGTAGATCGCGGTGCGCAGGTCCACCAGCTGCGCGGAGTGCACGTGCGCGCCGATGCCGTCGCGGCTGTCGAGCACGGTCCGGGTCAGCCACTCGGTGAGCCGCGGATCGACGTCCGCGCGGGTCACCAGCAGGTTGGACACCGCCATCGTCGGCACCACCGCGCCGTTCTGGACCGTGGGGTAGGCCGACTCCGGCATGTTGGTGGTGCGGTAGTAGCGGGTCGCGCCGCCCGACTCGTGCAGCTTGGTGACCAGGTCGTCGCCGATCGGTACGAACCGGAAGGCGGAACTCGCCGCGATCTCCTTGAGGCCGTCCGTCGGCACGCCGCCGGACCAGAAGAACGCGTCCAGCTCGTCGCCGAGCCGCCCGGGGCCGGTGTCGATCCCGTCCGCGCGGGGCGTGATGTCCGTCTCCGGGTCGATGCCCACGGCCTTCAGCAGCCGGGTGGCGATCAGCCGCACCCCCGAGTTGGGCAGCCCGATGGCCACCCGCTTGCCGCGCAGATCGGCCACCGACTGGATGTCCGAGTTGCTCGGCACGACGAGCTGCACGTAGTCGTCGTAGAGCCGGGTGACCCCGCGCAGCCGCTCGGCACCCGGGTTGCCGGCCAGTTTGTACGTCTCGACCGCGTCGGCCGCGGCGATGGTGAAGTCGGCCTTTCCGGACGCCACCTGCTCGACGTTCTCCTGCGAGCCCGCGCTGGTCATCAGCCGCACGTTCAGGTCGGGCATGTCCTTGCGCAGCTCGGCGCGCAGCAGCTCGCCGTACTTCTGGTAGACGCCCGCGCGGGTGCCCGTGCTGAACGTGATCGTCCCGCTCGGCGGCTTCTCGCCCAGCGGCAGCAGCCACCACAGCAGCAGCCCGAGCACGACGGCACCGGCGACCGCGCCCTGGACGGCCCGGCGCCTGCCGACACGGGAGAGCAGCGTGGACATGGGGGCGATCCTGCCAGGCGGCACCCGCACTGACCAGGGCCGGGCTCACACCGCGGCACCACGGCACCGTGAGGTGCCGCGCGGCACGTCGACACCGCGCGGTACCTCGGCACCGGGAGCGCGGGCGCCGCCGGACGGAGGTCAGTCGCCGACCGACGCCTCCGCCTCCGCCGCCCGGGGCGCCCCCTCGGCGGGGGCGGCGGGACGGTCGGGGTTGTCGCCGCGCCGGAAGAGGCGCATCGCCAGCGGCTCGGTGAAGCGCGCGGTGAGGGGGCCGAGGACGACCAGGATGAGGACGTACGCCGTGGCCAGCGGTCCCAGAGACGGCTCGATGCCGGCCGAGACCGCGAGGCCCGCGATGACGATGGAGAACTCGCCGCGCGCCACCAGCGCGCCGCCCGTCCGCCACCGGCCCTTGACGGAGATCCCGGCCCGCCGCGCCGCCCAGTACCCGGTGGCGATCTTCGTCACGGCCGTCAGCAGGGCCAGCGCGAGCGCGGGCAGCAGGACCGGCGGAATGCTGGCCGGGTCCGTGTGCAGGCCGAAGAAGACGAAGAAGACCGCCGCGAACAGGTCCCGCAGCGGGCTCAGCAGCGTGTGCGCGCCCTCCGCGACCTCCCCGGACAGCGCGATGCCCACCAGGAAGGCGCCCACCGCGGCCGAGACCTGGAGCTGCTGCGCGACACCGGCGACGAGGATCGTCAGGCCGAGCACCACCAGGAGCAGCTTCTCGGGGTCGTCGCTGGAGACGAAACGGGAGATGAGGCGGCCGTAGCGCACCGCCACGAACAGCACCAGGCCCGCCGCGGCCAGCGCGACCGCCAGCGTGATGCTCCCGGTCATCAGACCGGCACCGGCGACCAGGGCCGTGACGATCGGCAGGTAAACCGCCATCGCCAGGTCCTCCAGGACCAGCACGCTCAGGATCACCGGCGTCTCGCGGTTGCCGACCCGGCCCAGGTCGCCGAGGACCTTCGCGATCACCCCGGACGACGAGATCCACGTCACGCCGGCCAGGACCACGGCGGCCACCGGGCCCCAGCCCATCAGCAGCGCGGCCACCGCGCCCGGCACGGCGTTGAGCGCGCAGTCGACGAGGCCGGCCGGATAGTGGGACTTGAGGTTGGTGACCAGGTCGCTCGCCGTGTACTCCAGGCCCAGCATCAGCAGCAGGAGGATGACACCGATCTCGGCGCCGGTCGCGACGAACTCCTCGCTCGCGCCGAGCGGGAGCAGGCCCCCCTCGCCGAAGGCCAGGCCGGCCAGCAGGTACAGCGGAATGGGGGAGAGGCGGTAACGGCCGGCGAACCGGCCGAGCAGCCCGAGCCCCAGGATGATGGAACCGAACTCGATCAGCAGAACCGCGGAGTGCACCGGCTCACTCCTGCCCGAGTATCGCCGCGGCGGCGTCGACGCCCTCACGGGTGCCGATGACGATCAAGGTGTCACCACCCACGAGCCGGAAGTCCGGGGCCGGCGAGGGAATCGCCTCGGCCCGCCGCAGCACCGCCACGACCGAGGCCCCCGTGTCGGTCCGCATCCGGGTGTCGCCCAGCAGCCGTCCGTTCCAGCGGGAGGTGGCGGCCACCTCGACCCGCTCGGCGACCAGTCCCAGATCGGTGGTGTAGAGCAGGCTCGCGCTGTGGTGGGAGGGCTTCAGCGCGTCGATCAGCGCACCCGCCTCGGGGCCGCTCAGCCGCAGCGAGTGGGCACAGGAATCGGGGTCGTCGGACCGGTACACGTTCACCGTGCGGGCGCCGTCGCGGTGGGCCACCACCGACAGGTGGCGGTGCTCGCGGGTCACCAGGTCGTACTGGACCCCGATACCCGGGAGCGGCGTCGCCCTCAGGCGTGGAGCTGACACGTGCTTTCCCCTCATTCGTCCTGCGCCGGCTGCCGCGTCGCCGGCCGGCCTTGCTGCGTTCGCGCACGTGGGTGCCGTGCTCGCGACCTCGCCATGCTGCCATCCGCACGTACGGTGGCGATATGGGTGTCGTGACGGATATACGCAGCCGGTCGCGGTCGGCGAGGCTGGCCGCGGGGGTGTCGTGCGAGCGGGCCGGGAGGAGCGGGAACAGGAACGTGTCGCTGTTCTGGCGGATCTTCTCGCTCAACGCCGCCGGCCTGGTCGTCGCCACCGCACTGCTGCTGGGACCGGTCACCGTGTCGACCCCCGTGCTGGCCGGGGAGGCCCTCGTCCTGCTGGCGGGCCTCGCGGCCCTGCTGATCGGCAACGCGGTCGTCCTGCGCATCGGACTCACCCCGCTGCGCCGGCTGGGCCGGGCCATGTCCACCGCCGACCTGCTGGTGCCCGGGACCCGGCCCGAGGTCTCCGGACCGGCCGAGGCGGCGCAGCTGATCGCTACGTACAACACGATGCTGGACCGGCTCCAGGCCGAACGCGCCGCCGGTGCCGGCCGGGCGCTGGAGGCCCAGGAACGCGAACGGCACCGCATCGCGCGCGAACTCCACGACGAGGTCGGCCAGACCCTCACCGCCGTCCTCCTCCAGCTCAAGCGCGTCGCCGACCGCGTCCCCGGGGACCTGCGCGACGAGGTGACCCTGGCCCAGGAGGCCACCCGGGCCGGACTCGACGAGATCCGCCGCATCGCGCGCCGCCTGCGCCCCGGCGTCCTGGAGGAACTCGGCCTGGCCAGCGCCCTGCGCTCGCTCGCCGCCGAGTTCACCCACCACGGACTGACCGTCCAGCACCAGATCCCCGGCGACCTGCCCCCGCTCGCCCCGGAGGCCGAACTCGTCCTCTACCGGGTCGCCCAGGAGGGCCTGACCAACACCGCCCGCCACGCCTCGGCCGCCCGCGCCGCACTCACGCTGCGCCCGCTGCCGCCGTCCGAGGGCGGCGGTGTCGAACTGCTCGTCCGCGACGACGGCACCGGCCTCGGCACGGCCGCCGAGGGCGCCGGTATCCGCGGGATGCGGGAGCGGGCCCTGCTGATAGGAGCCGACATCCACTTCGCACCCGCCCCCGGAGGGGGCACCGATGTACGCCTGCGCGTCCCCGCGCCGCCCGGGGACCGTTCCGCAGACCGAACCGGAGACAGCCCCTGATGTCCCAACGGCCCCCGATCCGTGTCCTGCTCGCCGACGACCACACCCTGGTACGCCGCGGAGTCCGCCTCATCCTGGACGGCGAACCCGATCTGACCGTGGTCGCCGAGGCCGGTGACGGTGCCGAAGCGGTCGCCGCCGCGCGGGCCACCGAGGTCGACCTGGCGGTCCTGGACGTCGCCATGCCCCGCATGACCGGCCTCCAGGCGGCCCGCGAACTCTCCCGCCGCCTGCCCGAGCTGCGCATCCTGATCCTGACCATGTACGACAACGAGCAGTACTTCTTCGAGGCCCTCAAGGCGGGCGCCTGCGGATACGTCCTCAAGTCCGTCGCCGACCGCGACCTGGTCGAGGCGTGCCGGGCCGCCGTGCGCGACGAGCCCTTCATCTACCCCGGCGCCGAGCGGGCCCTCGTCCGCTCCTACCTGGAGCGCGTGCAGGGCGGCGGCGGGCTGCCCGAGCGGCCGATCACCGAGCGCGAGGAGGAGATCCTCAAGCTCGTCGCCGAGGGCCACACCTCCAAGGAGATCGGCGAGCTGCTGTTCATCAGCGCCAAGACCGTCGAACGCCACCGCGCCAACCTCCTCCAGAAGCTGGGCGTCCGTGACCGGCTGGAACTCACCCGGTACGCGATCCGCGCGGGGCTCATCGAGCCGTGAGCCCCGCGCCCGCCGCCCGCACCGGCCCTCAGCAGCCGATCGGCGCGGAGCCCACGGCCACGTCGTCGAACCAGAGGGTGTCGTCGCCCGTGGCGTAGCTTTCCCAGCCCAGTCGCAGCGCGGTGGGCCGGGGCGCGCCGCCGCGGGCGAGCCACTGCTGGTCGACGTCCTGCGTCGGCACCCCGTCGGCGTGCAGGCCGGGAACCTGTGCGTCGCCGAGCCAGGTGTCCAGGTGACCGGCCGAGGTGTCGACCGCGAACCGCAGGCACTGCCAGCCGTCCGTCGGCAGCGGCCTGCTCAGCGCGACCCCGGCCGGGCTCTGCGCGGGCAGGGTGGCGTCGTCGCTCTCCCGGTTCCACTGCAACGCGCCGTTCTGGCCGCCCACGCGCAGCGCCCGGCCGCCCTGCGCCGAGTCCGGCATCGCCACGAAGGTGACGTGCGAGGTGGGCAGCGCGGTGGTGTGCCGGACCCACAGGCGCACGTACAGGACGGGGCCGACCGACGACAGGTCCGCGGTGTGGGCGACGAAGGCGTGGTTGCAGTAGCCGGTCCGGCCGTCCACGCGCAGCGACCTGCCGCCCGCGTGCGACACCGCCGAGTCGACGGCGACCGCGCCCGTGCCCCGGCAGTCGGGCGCGGTGAACCGCCAGTCGCCGGACGGCTCGGGGCCGGCCTGGTCCTCGAAACCCGAGCAGATCACGGCGTCCCCGCACTCCGCGGACGGCGGCGGTGTGGTCGCGGGAGGCGTGGTCGGCGGCGGAGTGGCCGGTGGCGTGGTGGTGGTCGGCGGTGGGGTGGTCGGTGTCCCGCCGTCACCGCCGCAGGAGGAGCCGTTGAGCGCGAAGTCGTCCGGCGCCGGGTCGGCGGACCGCCAGGTCCCCTGCACCCCGAACTCGGCGGTGCCGCCGGCGGCCAGCGCGCCGTTCCAGTCGGCGTTGACGGCGACGACGGACGCGCCGGTCTGCGTGACGCTCGCGTTCCACGCCGACGTCACCTGCTGATCGCCGGTGTAGGTCCAGGTCAGACGCCAGTCGTTCACCGCGGGGCCCAGGTTGGTGATCCGCACCCGAGCGGTGTAGCCGCCCGCCCACGCGTCGACGGTGTAGTCGACCCGGCAGGCGGCCGCCGCCGCACCGCTCGCGGGCATCGCCACCAGGACCGACACCACCAGCGCCACGGCGGCCACCGCCGCGGTCCACGGCCGGCGCAGTAATCGGAGAACTCGGGTGCGCACAGGGTGCCTCCAGTGCGGGAGAAGGGATGCGCGAGCGCCCCCCGTTGTGGGAGCGCTCCCACGACAGGACAGCGCGGGTCTGACAGTGCACTGTCAAGACGTGTGTGGCATGGAGCGCGATCGCGACCGCCTACCCTTGTTGCCATGAGCAGCATCGACCGGAGCCAGTCAGTGGGCGGCACGCGCACCTACGAAGTACGCACCTACGGGTGCCAGATGAACGTCCACGACTCCGAGCGATTGTCCGGTCTGCTGGAGGACGCCGGCTACGTCCGCGCCCCCGAGGGCGCCGACGGCGACGCGGACGTCGTCGTCTTCAACACCTGCGCCGTACGGGAGAACGCCGACAACAAGCTGTACGGCAACCTCGGCCACCTCGCCCCGAAGAAGGCGAGCCGCCCCGGCATGCAGATCGCGGTCGGCGGCTGCCTGGCGCAGAAGGACCGCGACACCATCGTGAAGCGAGCCCCCTGGGTGGACGTCGTCTTCGGCACCCACAACATCGGCAAGCTCCCGGTGCTGCTGGAGCGCGCCCGCGTGCAGGAGGAGGCGCAGGTCGAGATCGCCGAGTCCCTGGAGGCGTTCCCGTCCACGCTGCCCACCCGGCGCGAGAGCGCGTACGCGGCCTGGGTGTCCATCTCGGTCGGCTGCAACAACACCTGCACCTTCTGCATCGTCCCGGCACTGCGCGGCAAGGAGAAGGACCGCCGCCCCGGCGACATCCTCGCCGAGGTCGAGGCCCTGGTCGCCGAGGGCGTCAGCGAGATCACCCTCCTCGGGCAGAACGTCAACGCCTACGGCTCCGACATCGGCGACCGCGAGGCGTTCAGCAAGCTGCTGCGCGCCTGCGGCACCATCGACGGGCTGGAGCGCGTCCGCTTCACCTCCCCGCACCCGCGCGACTTCACCGACGACGTCATCGCCGCCATGGCCGAGACGCCGAACGTGATGCCGCAGCTGCACATGCCGCTCCAGTCCGGCTCCGACCCGGTGCTCAAGGCGATGCGCCGCTCCTACCGCCAGGAGCGCTACCTCGGCATCATCGAGAAGGTGCGGGCCGCCATCCCGCACGCGGCGATCACCACCGACATCATCGTGGGCTTCCCCGGCGAGACCGAGGAGGACTTCGAGCAGACCCTGCACGTGGTGCGCGAGGCCCGGTTCGCCCAGGCCTTCACCTTCCAGTACTCCAAGCGGCCCGGGACCCCGGCCGCCGAGATGGACGGCCAGATCCCCAAGGCGGTCGTCCAGGAGCGCTACGAGCGCCTGGTCGCCCTCCAGGAGGAGATCTCCTGGGAGGAGAACAAGAAGCAGGTCGGCCGCACCCTGGAGCTGATGGTCGCCGAGGGCGAGGGCCGCAAGGACGGCGCCACCCACCGCCTCTCCGGCCGCGCCCCCGACAACCGCCTGGTGCACTTCACCAAGCCCGACCAGGAGGTCCGCCCCGGCGACGTGGTGACGGTCGAGGTCACCTACGCCGCCCCGCACCACCTCCTCGCCGAGGGCGCGGTGCTCGACGTGCGCCGCACGCGCGCGGGCGACGCCTGGGAGAAGCGCAACACCGCCGAGCAGGCCAAGCCGGCCGGTGTGCTGCTCGGCCTGCCGAAGATCGGCGTCCCCGAGCCCCAGCCGGCCGTGGCGAGCGGCTGCGGCTGCGACTGACCGCGGGGGGTGCCGCGGGGGGCGGCGGCACGGGGCTACGCTGCCGATCATGCTTGTCGCCGCCGCCGTCTGCCCCTGCCCGCCGCTCCTCGTACCGGAGGTCGCCGCGGGTGCCGCACCCGAGCTGGACGCCGCGCGCGCCGCGTGCACGGACGCGCTGGGCGTGCTCGCCGCGTCCCGGCCCGACCGGCTCCTGGTCGTCGGGCCCGCCGACTCCGCCGGGCCCGAGGTCTACCCGCAGGGTGCGAAGGGCTCCTTCCGCGGCTTCGGCGTGGACCTGGACGTGTACCTGGGCGCCGACGGCGGCGACGCGGACGGGGCCGAGCTGCCCTACGGGTTCGCCGTGGGCGCCTGGCTGCTCGGGCGGACCGACTGGACCGGTGTCCCCGTCGAGGGCATCGGCGTGGGGGACGCGCTGTCCGCCGAGCGCTGCGCCGCCCTCGGCCGGGACCTCGCCGCGCGGGCCGGGCGGACGGCACTGCTGGTGCTGGGCGACGCCAGCGCGTGCCGCACGCTGAAGGCGCCCGGCTACCTCGACGAGCGGGCGGCGCCGTTCGACGCGGAGGTGGGCCGCGCCCTGGGAGCGGCGGACCCGGCCGCACTCGCCGCGCTGGACGTCGTCCTGGCCCGCGAGCTCAAGGTGTCCGGCCGGGCGCCCTGGCAGGTCCTCGCGGGCGCTGCCGTGGACACGGACCTCGCCGGCACCCTGCTGTACGAGGACGCGCCCTACGGGGTCGGGTACGTCGTAGCCGCCTGGTCATAACCGACCGGGCGGCAACGGGCCCGCCGACGGCCGGACCCGGTCCGGTTCGGCGTCCGAGCGGGGTCGATCCACCGAGCGCTTTCGCGCACGGTCGGAGCCCTGCCCGCTGCTCCGATCCCGGGCGAGCCGGAGCCGACGCCACCGCTCGGACCCCGCACGAGCCGGAGCCGACCCAGCCGTTCCGGGTCCCGTACGGCCCGGAGCCGGCCCACCGTTCCGGCTCCGTGACCGTCCGAGGACGGTGGGCGTCCGGTCAGGACGCCGGGGGCGGTCCCGCCGGAGGGGTGCTGCCGGGCGTTCCGCCGGGCGTGTGGCCGTCTCCTTCCCCGCTCTTGTCGTCCTTGTGCGCGAGGCGGTCCATGGCGTCCTTGGCCTTACCCGTGCCCGTCTGGATCCGGTCGCTGTACTTGCCCTTGGTCCGCTCGTCGACGGTCCGCGCCATCTTGTCGAGACCGCGATCGATCTTGTCGCCGTGCTGCTGCGCGAGGTCGGAGACCTTGCCCTTCGCCGGTTCGAGTCTGGCCTTCAAGTTGTCCAGGAGACCCATGGTTCGCCTTCCCTCACGGGGCAGTCAGGTGCGGGCGCCCTTGTCGGCCTCGTTGTCGACGGCCTCCCCGGCGGACTGCTGCTTGGGAATGCCGACGCTCTCCGGGTCGTCGGCCTCGGCGGCGGCCCCACCGGCTTCGTCCGTCTCCGCCGTGTTCCGGGGACCGGCCTCCGCCGTCTCCACGGCCTCGGCCGCCTTCACCTCCGCCGCGCCCTCGGTGTCCGGGGTGTCGGTCCGCGTCTCCGCGCCCGACGTCTCCTCGGTGCTCTTCGACCTCCGAAAAAGCCGTGCAAAAACGCCCATATCAACTCCATACGTTACTCGTGCGGGCGACATCCCGCGGCATCCGGTGCGTCCGTTCGCGTGGCCGGGGCCATGACCCGGTGGTCCGGGGAGCGGGAACCTCGCAACGGGCAACGACCCCGGACGCGGGCCGTCACGTAACTCGTTCGAGGGCGAGGTGAGAGGTTTGCGAGACTGGTGCGGTGAGCAGCACACCCCCCGCCCCCCGCGTCATCGCCGTAGTCGGACCCACCGCGGCCGGAAAGTCCGATCTGGGCGTCTTCCTGGCCGAGCGACTCGGCGGCGAGGTCGTCAACGCCGACTCCATGCAGCTCTACCGTGGGATGGACATCGGCACCGCCAAGCTGACGCCCGAGGAACGCGCTGGCGTACCGCACCACCTGCTGGACATCTGGGACGTGACGGTCACCGCGTCCGTCGCCGAGTACCAGCGCCTCGCGCGGGAGCGCATCGACGCGCTGCTCGGCGAGGGGCGCTGGCCGATCCTGGTCGGCGGTTCCGGCCTCTACGTCCGCGGAGCCGTCGACAACCTGGAGTTCCCCGGCACCGACCCGGAGATCAGGGCCCGCCTGGAGGAGGAGCTGGAACGGCGCGGCTCGGGTGCGCTGCACGCCCGCCTGGCCGCCGCCGACCCGGAGGCGGCACGGGCCATCCTGCCCAGCAACGGGCGCCGGATCGTGCGCGCCCTCGAGGTGATCGAGATCACCGGCAGGCCCTTCACCGCCAACCTCCCCGGTCACGACTCCGTCTACGACACCGTGCAGATCGGCGTCGACGTGGCGCGCCCCGAACTGCACGAGCGCATCGCCCTGCGCGTCGACCGGATGTGGGAGGCCGGTCTGGTCGACGAGGTCCGCGCACTGGAGGCGCAGGGGCTGCGCGAGGGGCGTACGGCGTCGCGCGCGCTCGGCTACCAGCAGGTCCTCGCGGCGCTCGCCGGCGAGTGCACGCTCGACGAGGCGCGCGCCGAGACCGTCCGTGCCACCAAGCGCTTCGCGCGCCGTCAGGATGCGTGGTTCAGGCGCGACCCGCGGGTGCATTGGCTGAGTGGGGGTGTGGCGGATCGCACGGAACTTCCGCGGCTCGCCCTGTCGTTGGTCGAACGACCGGTTACAGCCTGATCACGTGATGGCATCGGGACGCCCCGGCCGTCATCCGGGCCTGGGGCGGCGTGCCATCATCGAGCTTCGATCGACCGAGTGAGTCCTAGTTGGGAGGGCGCGTGGCGATGGAGGCCGGCCCTCGCGACACCGCACGGAGCACCGAGCACGGCACCGCCGATCCCGGCGGACCGGAGCCCGAAGGCGGCGCCCTGAGCCCCGACGGCCCCGACGAGACGCCCGAGGGCGTCGCGGCCGACGGTCCCGCGCCCGACGAGATGTACGGGGACGAGGTCGAGGTCGAGCTGCGTCCCCAGCGCCGCCTGCGGATCTGGCAGCTCGCGCCCATCGTGTGCCTGGCCGCGCTCGGCTCCCTGATGTTCGCCTTCCCGCTCGCCTTCGACTTCGGCGACAGCGGCGCCGTGATCGCCATGCTGGGCCTGCTGATCTGCTCCTGCGCGGCCGGCTGGGGCATGATGGCCGCCCGCCGGGTCGGATACACCTGGCCGGGCCTGCCCCAGCGCGGGTCGGGGCGCCGTGCCGACTGGCGCACGATCCTCGTGTACGCCCTCGCGGTCGTCGCGGTCGTCGTCCTGGCCGTGTGGCGGGTCGCCCGCCTGCGGGGCTGACGAAGCCCTGCGCCCGGGGGGCGTCCTCCGCCCCTCGTCGTCGTACCGCGCCCACCCCGTACGATCGAGGAATGAGCACGCGGATCGCCTTCCTCAAGGGTCACGGCACCGAGAACGACTTCGTGATCGTTCCCGACCCGGAGAACGCCATCGACCTGCCGCCCGCCGCCGTGGCCGCCCTGTGCGACCGCCGCGCGGGGCTCGGCGGTGACGGGCTGCTGCACGTGGTGCGGTCCGCGGCGCACCCCGAGGCCCGGGACATGGCCGCCGAGGCGGAGTGGTTCATGGACTACCGCAACGGCGACGGCTCGGTCGCCGAGATGTGCGGCAACGGCGTGCGGGTCTTCGCGCGCTACCTCCAGCACGCCGGCTACGTCGGAGAAGGCGACCTCGCCGTCGCGACGCGCGGGGGAGTCAAGCGCGTGCACCTCGCCAAGTCCGTGGCCGGGGGCGGCTCCGCCGCGGGCGACGTCACCGTCGGCATGGGCCGCGCGCTGCTGCCCGAGGGAGACGTCGAGGTGAGCGTGGGCGAGCGCAGCTGGCCCGCGCGGAACGTGAACATGGGCAACCCGCACGCGGTCGCCTTCGTCGCCGACCTCGCCCACGCCGGCGACCTGTACGCCCCGCCGTCCCACGCGCCCGTCGGCGCCTACCCGGACGGGGTCAACGTCGAGTTCGTCGTCGACCGGGGCCCCGGCCACGTCGCGATGCGCGTCCACGAACGCGGCTCCGGCGAGACCCGCTCCTGCGGCACCGGCGCCTGTGCCGTCGCCGTCGCCGCCGCCCGCCGGGACGGTGTCGACCCGGCGGTCACCGGCACCCCGGCCACGTACACCGTCGACGTGCTCGGCGGCACCCTGGTGATCACCGAGCGTCCGGACGGTGAGATCGAGATGACCGGGCCCGCCGTGATCGTCGCGGAGGGCGAGTTCGACTCCGCCTGGCTGGAGGGGGTACGCGTCTGAACGAGGACCCGGTGACCATGGCCGAGGTGAACCACAGCCCGGTCCATGACACTCAGTGCGAAAACGTAAACCCTCGGACCATCGCTCGAATGGGTGATCCGTTTCACGCTCGGCGAGAGGCGGTCGGCCGCACGTGATGGGCTCGATAGCATCAAGCACCGGCCCGGACGGGGGACCGACAGCATCCCCTGAGCCGTGTCCGCCCTGGGATTCCCCGTCCGCCGGTCCGTGCAGCCGGAGGTGCCCATGAACGCGGAGGCCGTGAATCCAGCGAGCCGGGGCCCCGTGCCGCCCGCGGCCACCGGTGCCGCCGCGCCGGCGCCCCGCAGGAAGGCCCGCCCCCGGATCGACCTGCGCCGGCTGGGCCGCGCCGCCCTGCTCGGCTCCGCCGCCCGCAGCCGGGGCCTCCCCGACGCCATCGGCCACGTCGTCGAGGCCCACCGCGCCCACCACCCCGACGCCGACCTCGACCCGCTGCGCCGCGCCTACGTCCTGGCCGAGTCCTCGCACCGCGGCCAGATGCGCAAGAGCGGCGAGCCGTACATCACCCACCCCCTCGCCGTCACCCTGATCCTCGCCGAACTCGGCGCGGAGACCACCACCCTGACCGCCTCGCTCCTGCACGACACCGTCGAGGACACCGAGGTGACGCTCGACCAGGTCGGCGAGGAGTTCGGCGCCGAGGTCCGCTACCTCGTCGACGGCGTCACCAAGCTGGAGAAGGTCGACTACGGCGCCGCCGCCGAACCCGAGACCTTCCGCAAGATGCTCCTCGCCACCGGCAACGATGTCCGCGTGATGTCGATCAAACTCGCCGACCGGCTGCACAACATGCGCACCCTCGGCGTCATGCGCCGCGAGAAGCAGGAACGCATCGCCAAGGTCACCCGCGACGTCCTCATCCCGCTCGCCGAACGGCTCGGCGTCCAGGCGCTCAAGTCCGAGCTGGAGGACCTCGTCTTCGCGGTCATGCACCCCGAGGAGTACGCGCACACGCGGGAGCTGGTCCAGGAGAACGCCGCCCGCGCGGACGACCCGCTCACCGCCGTCGCCGACGAAGTGCGCGAGGTGCTGCGCGAGGCCGACATCCAGGCCGAAATCCTCATCCGCCCACGCCACTTCGTCTCCGTGCACCGCGTCTCCCGCAAACGCGGCACCCTCCGCGGCGCGGACTTCGGCCGCCTCCTGGTGCTCGTCCAGGAGGACGCCGACTGCTACGCCGTCCTCGGTGAACTGCACACCTGTATGACGCCCGTCGTCTCGGAGTTCAAGGACTTCATCGCCGTCCCCAAGTTCAACCTCTACCAGTCGCTGCACACGGCGGTGGCCCGCGCGGAGGACGGCCAGGTCGTCGAAGTCCTCATCCGCACCCATCAGATGCACAAGGTCGCCGAGGCCGGTGTGGTCGCGCTCGGCAACCCGTACGCCCAGCCGTCCGAGGAGCAGAGCGCGGGCGACGGCGAGCGCGCCGACCCGACCCGGCCCGGCTGGCTGTCCCGGCTGCTCGACTGGCAGCGCGGCGCCCCCGACCCCGACACCTTCTGGTCCACCCTCCGCGCGGACCTCGCCCAGGACCGGGAGATCACCGTCTTCCGCCCCGACGGCGGCACCCTCGGCCTCCCCGAGGGCGCGACCTGCGTCGACGCCGCCTACGCCCAGTACGGCGAGGACGCGCACACGACCATCGGCGCCCGGGTCAACGGCCGCCTGGCGACCATGAGCACGGTGCTGCGGGACGGCGACACCGTGCAGCTCCTGATGGGGCAGGACCCCGCCTCCGAGCCGTCCAGGGACTGGCTGGACCACGCCCACACCCCCGCCGCGCGGATCGCCATCCAGCGCCGGCTCGCGGCCCACCCTGAGCCGGCGCCCGAGCTCGAGGAGCCGGCCCGCGGCCCCGCCGCCCCTGAGGCCCACCCCGACGCCCCCCGCCCGGCCGCGGGCGGCGCATCCAGCCGCCCCGCCTCCGCCGACGTCCTCGTCGACCCGCCGGGCGCCACCGTGCGGCTGGCGGGCTGCTGCACCCCCGTACCGCCGGACGAGATCACCGGCTTCGCCGTGCGCGGGGGAGTGGTGACCGTGCACCGCGCCCCGTGCGCCGTGGTGGCGCGCATGAAGGACGCCGGGCGCCCGGAGGTCGGGGTGCGCTGGGGCGAGAGCACCGGATGCCGGGTGACTCTCCTCGCCGAATCGTTCGGCCGCCCGCACCTCCTGGCCGACCTCACCGAGGCCATGGCCCTCGAAGGCGCCGAGATCGTCTCCGCGACCGTCGAACCACCCGACCGCCAGCGGGTCCGGCACAGCTACACCGTGGTGCTCCCGGACGCCGCCCGGCTGCCCGCCCTCATGCGGGCCATGCGCGACGTGGCCGGCGTGTACGACGTCAGCCGGGCCCAGCCGCAGCCGACCGGCGCCTGAACCGGCACACCGCGCGCGGGGACCCGTTCGGGTGTCCCGGGCGCGCGCCGCCGCCGCGCGGCAGGCGCGCGCTGATAGCCGTGAGGGATGCCGCACACCCCGCACCCCCCGACTCCGCGACCCCGCGCACGCTCCCGGCGCCGGCTCAGGGCCGCGGCGCTGCTCGCCTCCGCCGTCTCCGTCTGCCTGGTCGCCGCGAGCGCCCCGCCGACCCCGCTGGGTGTCGGCGACCGCCTCTTCCCGCAGCTGGGCAACCCCGGCTACGACGTGACGGCGTACGACCTCTCCTTCACCTACTCGGGCAGCAACAGCGAACCGCTGAAGGCCGTCACCACCATCGACGCCCGGACCACCGCCGACCTGGACCGGCTCAACCTCGACTTCGCCCACGGCAAGGTCGACTCCGTCGAGGTCGACGGCGAGCCCGCCGCCTTCGCCACCGCCGGTGAGGACCTCGTCGTGACGCCCGAGGACGCGCTCGACGAGGGCGAGCGGACGCGGATCACCGTGCGGCACAGCAGCGACCCCGTGTACTCCGAGGACCGCCCGGGCGGCTGGGTGCGCACCGCCGACGGCCTCGCCATGGCCAACCAGGCGGACGTCGCCCACCTGGTGTTCCCCTGCAACGACCACCCCTCCGACAAGGCACGGTTCACGTTCCGCATCACCGCGCCCGACGGGCTCACGGCCGTCGCCAACGGCCTGCCGACCGGCGTGGACCGGACCGGCGGCTCGACCACCTGGACCTACCGGAGCGGGCACCCCATGGCCACCGAGCTGGCCCAGGTCTCCATCGGCCGCTCCACGGTGCTGCACCGCGCGGGGCCGCACGGGCTGCCCGTCCGGGACGTCGTGCCGACGAAGCACCGCGCGGCGCTCGAACCGTGGCTGGAGAAGACCCCGGACCAGATCGCGTGGATGGAGCGGAAGGTCGGGCCCTACCCCTTCGAGACGTACGGGCTGCTCATGGCCGACGCCACCACCGGCTTCGAACTCGAGACCCAGACGCTCTCCCTCTTCGAACGGGAGCTGTTCACCGAGCCCGCCTACCCCCAGTGGTACGTCCAGTCGATCATGGTGCACGAGCTGGCCCACCAGTGGTTCGGCAACAGCGTCAGCCCCGGCACCTGGTCCGACCTGTGGCTCAACGAGGGGCACGCCACCTGGTACGAGGCGCTGTACGCCGAGGAGACCGCGGACAAGCCCATGGCGGCGCGCATGAAGGCCGCCTACGGAGCCTCCGACCGCTGGCGCACCGCGGGCGGACCCCCCGCCGCCCCCAAGCCGCCGAAGAACGGCAGCAAGACCGGAATCTTCCGCTCCAACGTGTACGACGGCGCCGCGCTCGTGCTCTACGCCCTGCGCCAGGAGATCGGCAGCACCGCCTTCGAAGGGCTCGAGCGCGCCTGGGTCGCCCGCCACCGGGACGGCACGGCGACGACCGCCGACTTCGTCCGGCTCGCCTCCGAGATCTCCGGACGCGACCTGGACGGCTTCTTCCATGGCTGGCTGTACGGCGAGAAGACCCCGCCGATGCCCGGCCACCCGGACTGGAAGCAGACTCCGGCCGAGAAGGCGCCCGCCGAGGCGGCCGGGAAGGCACACGGGGAATAAGCCGGTGACGAGACGGCCCGTGCCGTGCGACCATCTTCGGGACGGCGCGGTACGGCCCCGGGAATCTCCCCGGCGGCTCGCACGTTGTAGTCAGTGTCGCGGCGCATGTGCCGCGGCCACCCCTTCCCAGCTACGTAAGGATCCAATGACCTCCTCTTCTTCCCCCTCCCAGGACACCAAGCGTCTCGCGCAGACCTATCCCGAGGGCCTCCGGGCCGATGCCCTGATGGAAGAGGACGTCGCCTGGAGCCACGCACACGCAAACGACTCGCAGTGGGACGGCGAGCAGTTCGACCGCTCCGACCGCGCGGCCCTGCGCCGGGTGGCGGGCCTGTCCACCGAGCTCGAGGACGTCACCGAGGTCGAGTACCGCCAGCTCCGCCTGGAGCGGGTCGTCCTCGTCGGCGTCTGGACCTCGGGCACCGTGCAGGACGCGGAGAACTCGCTGGCCGAACTGGCCGCCCTCGCCGAGACGGCGGGCGCGCTCGTGCTCGACGGCGTCATCCAGCGCCGCGACAAGCCCGACGCCGCCACCTACATCGGCTCCGGCAAGGCCGAGGAGCTGCGGGACGTCGTCCTCGACACGGGTGCGGACACCGTCATCTGCGACGGTGAGCTGAGCCCGGGGCAGCTGATCCACCTCGAGGACGTCGTCAAGGTCAAGGTCATCGACCGCACGGCCCTGATCCTGGACATCTTCGCCCAGCACGCCAAGTCCCGAGAGGGCAAGGCGCAGGTCGCGCTCGCGCAGATGCAGTACATGCTGCCGAGGCTGCGCGGCTGGGGTCAGTCGCTGTCCCGGCAGATGGGCGGCGGCAAGGGCGGCGGCCTCGCCACCCGTGGTCCCGGTGAGACCAAGATCGAGACGGACCGGCGCCGGATTCGCGAGAAGATGGCGAAGATGCGCCGGGAGATCGCGGAGATGAAGACCGGCCGCGAGATCAAGCGCCAGGAGCGCAAGCGCCACAAGGTGCCCTCCGTCGCCATCGCGGGCTACACCAACGCCGGCAAGTCCTCGCTGCTCAACCGCCTCACCGGCGCGGGCGTGCTGGTGGAGAACGCGCTGTTCGCCACCCTCGACCCGACGGTGCGCCGCGCGGAAACGCCCAGTGGCCGTCTGTACACCCTGGCCGACACCGTCGGCTTCGTCCGGCACCTGCCGCACCACCTGGTCGAGGCGTTCCGCTCCACGATGGAGGAGGTCGGCGACTCCGACCTGATCCTGCACGTGGTCGACGGTTCGCACCCCGTCCCGGAGGAGCAGCTGGCCGCCGTGCGCGAGGTGATCAGGGACGTCGGCGCCACCGACGTACCCGAGATCGTCGTGATCAACAAGGCCGACATGGCCGACCCGCTGGTGCTCCAGCGGCTGCTGCGGGTCGAGAAGCGGTCCATCGCGGTCTCGGCGCGCACCGGCCGGAACATCGACCAGCTGCTCGCGCTGATCGACAACGAGCTGCCGCGTCCCTCGGTCGAGATCGAGGCGCTCGTGCCGTACACCCACGGCAAGCTGGTGGCCCGCGCGCACGACGAGGGCGAGGTGATCTCCGAGGAGCACACCCCGGAGGGCACCCTGCTCAAGGTGCGGGTGCACGAGGAACTGGCGGCGGAGTTCGCGCCGTACGTTCCGGCGCCGCTCGCCTGAGACCCGCGCGGCCGTACGACCGGCCGACGACCGAGGGCCCGTCCCCTGCCGAGGCAGGAGGCGGGCCCTCGTCACATGGTCACGCGCGGATCACTGACCGCCGTACGTCTTGCTCATGTCCTGGTACATCGCCTCGGCCGACGGGCCCAGCTGCGGGCCCGCCAGCCAGGTGTTCTCCAGCGGGCCGATCGAGGTGTTCGAGACCAGCTTGGTCTCTCCGTCCACCACCCGGAACCAGCCGCCGCCCGACGAACCGCCGGTCATGGTGCAGCCGATGCGGTACATCGTCGGCAGCGACGGGCTCAGCGACAGACGGCCGGGCCGGTCGACGCACCTGAACATCTCCAGGCCGTTGTACGGCGGCGCCGCCGGGTAACCCCAGGCGCCCATGCTGGGCACCTCCGTCGCCGACGGGGCCGAGAAGTCCACCTCCAGCGCGGCGCCGACGGTCTCCTCCAGCGACTTGCTGCCCTGCTCCGGCTTCACGTGCAGCACCGAGTAGTCGTACGCGGCCCCGTCACCGCCGCTCTCCGAGCCACCCTTGATCCACTGGTCCGAGGTCGACGCCCAGTCGGCCCACCAGGTGCCGTACGGCGCCATCTCGGTGGTCGTCGCGTTCGCCAGCTCCGCCTCGGACTTGCCGTAGTCGTTGTACGACGGGACGAAGGCGATGTTGCGGTACCAGCCGCCGCTGCCGCCGGCGTGCACGCAGTGGCCCGCCGTCCACACCAGGTTGGACTTGCCCGGGTGGTTCACGTCCTTGACGACCGTGCCGGAGCAGACCATCGAGCCCTCGGGGGAGTCGAAGAAGACCTTGCCGACCGGCGCCGCGTTCTCGTGGTACGGCTTCTTCTCGGCCACGGCCTCGACGGGAGTGGGCTCCGGGTCGGTGGCGCCCTGGTCGGCGGCCGCGTCCTGGGTGACGGTCTTGTCGGCCTCCTTCGCGGACTTCATCCGGTCCGGCTTCCACAGGCCCTCGATCATCGGGTTGACGAAGTCCTTGGCCTCACCGAGCCACTTGTCCCTGTCCCAGTTCTTCCAGCCGCCGTCCTTCCACTGGTCGACGTCGATGCCGCGCTCCTTGAGCCGGTCCGCGAGGCCGGGCGGCAGGCCACTCTCGCCGCCACCGGTGTTCCCGGCGTCGGCGGCCTGGGAGGTGCCGCCGCCGGGCTCGGCGTCGGCCTTGTCCTGCTCCGACCCACAGGCGGTGGCGGTGAGCGTGAGCGCGACGACCAGACCGGCCGCGGCGAGTGCGGTGCGCCGCCCGCGCCGTGGCGCGGCGGACACAGGTGTGGAACGCATGGTGGGACAACCCCCGTGGAAACGTATGAATGTCTGATGAAGCGAATGAACGGCTGTATGCCGGGATGTTTGGATGCCTGAATGCCCGCTGCCGGACTCAGCGCGGTGCTCGGCGCCCGGTCACTGGCCGGTGAACTTACCGCTCACCGCGTCGAACACGCCCTTGGCCTCCTTGCCCAGGCGCGGACCGGCCAGCCAGCCGGCCGTCACCGGGCCGATCGAGGTGTTGGAGACCAGCGCGGGCTTGCCGTCGGAACCGGCGGCGACCCAGCCGCCGCCGGACGAGCCGCCGGTCATGGTGCAGCCGATGCGGTACATCGTCGGGTCGGAGGCGTTGATCGACAGCCGTCCGGGCTTGTCCTGGCACTGGTACAGCTTCTGGCCGTCGTACGGCGGCGCGGCCGGGTAGCCGGTCGCCTTCATGTTCTCGATCTCCGGCACGGCCGGTGCGTCGAAGTCCACCGGCAGCGCGGCGCCGACCGTCTCCTCCAGCGACTTGCCGCCGCTGCCCTTCTCCGGCGTCACATGGATCACGGCGAAGTCGTACGGGGCGCCCTCGCCGCCGGTCGCCCCGCCCTGCTCGATCCACTGGTCCGAGGTCTGCGCCCAGTCGCCCCACCAGACACCGTAGGGAGCGAGCTCCTCCTTGGAAGCGGTCTGCAGTTCCTCGACCGACATGTTCGCGTCGTTGTACGACGGGACGAAGGCGATGTTGCGGTACCAGCCGCCGCTCTTGCCCGCGTGCACGCAGTGACCGGCCGTCCACACCATGTTGGACTTGCCGGGGTGGGCCGGGTCCTTCACGACCGTCGCCGAGCACACCATCGAACCCTTGGGGGAGTCGAAGAGGAGCTTGCCGGCCGTGGCGGCGTTGTCGTGGTACGTGGCCGGTACGGCCTCCGCCTCGACGGGGGCGGGCTCCGGGTCGGTGACGCCCTGGTCACCGGAGATGTCGTTCTCGTCGACCTCCTGGTCCGGCTCCTCGGCGTCCCGCATCCGGTCCGGGTCCCACAGGCCCTCGATGATCGGGTTGACGTAGTCCTGCGCCTCGCGCAGCCAGTCGTCCCGGTTCCAGTTCTTCCAGGCGCCGTTCTTCCAGTCGTCGACGTCGATCCCGTGTTCCTTGAGCTTGTCCTTGATGTGGTCCGGGATCCGGATGCCGCCGTTGGCGTCGTCCGCGGCGGACGCGGAGGCCGAGGCGTCGCCGGCCGCCTCGGAGTCGCCGTCCTCGCACGCCGTGGCGGTGAGCGCGAGCGCCGAGACGAGCGCCACGGCGGCGGCCGCGGAGGAGGTTGCGCGCCGCCCGCGCCTGTTTCCGCGCGTGCTGAACGACGGCCGTATGGATCGCATGGTGTTGACTCCCCCTGCTGTGAACGAACGTGGTGCCGCGGTCGAACCGCCGAGCGGCGGTGACCGGGAACGGCACCACACACTATGCGGTGGCTGTGGGGGAGTTCCGACGGAACGGCAACGGTTCGGACACAGCGCCCTGACCAGGCACGCGCCGCCCGCCGGTGCGGAGGGCCGGGCCGCGGAGCCGGAGCGGACCGCGGCATCCCCGCCCCGGCAACGATCTTCGGGCGGACCGTAACCCCGTGCACGGCCCTCGGTTGTAGCGGTGGGGGCCCGCTGTCCGGACGTGGTCCCCCAGGCCGGGAGCGCCCGGCACGTCACCGTGTGTCCGGACGGCGGGAGGTCGACAAGCCGTGGCGGGATCCCCGTACGGGAGCTGTGCGTCCGGAGACGGGAACACCGGGCCGGTCGTGACGCGGGAGCCCGCGAGCGGGACGTCCGCGCGGGCGCACGCCGGGCACGAGGCAACCGCGCGGGAGCGCACCGGGCGGAGCGAGCGGAGCGGCGCTTCGCGGCGGCAGCCGGCGCGTGAACCGGCCGCGCGTACCTACGCGCGCGCCCTCCCGGTCGTCCCCGTCCGGGCCCGGGGACTCACCATCGAGGCCGCCGACGGCCGCCGCTACCTGGACTGCGTCTCCGGTGCGGGCACCCTGGCCCTCGGCCACAACCACCCCGTCGTCCTGGAGGCGATCCGCGCGGTCCTCGACTCGGGCGCCCCCTTGCACGTCATGGACCTCACCACCCCGGTCGAGGACGCCTTCGTCAGCGAACTGCTGCGCACCCTGCCGCCGGGACTCGCCGACCGCGCGCGCGTGCGGTTCTGCGGCCCGACCGGTACGGACCCGGTCGCCGCCGCCGTCGCGCTGGTCCGCGCCGCCACCGGACGGACCCGGGTGATCACCCTCGCCGACGCCGACGAGCCGCTTCTCGACGACGACCCGGGCCTGGGGCCGCCCGCCGGGCTCCTCCTGGAGCCGGTCCGGAGCGACGCCGGGGTGCTTCCGGCGCCGGACGCGCTGGTACGGCGCCTGCGCGCCCGCGCGGCCGAACGGGCCGTCCCGCTCATCGTCGACGAGACCGAGACGGGCGTCGGCCGGACCGGTGCCTACTGGGCGTTCGAGCACAGCGGAGTCACCCCCGACGTGCTGATCCTCGCCAAGGCGATCGGCGGCAGCCTGCCGCTGGCCGTGCTGGTCCACAACGACGATCTGGACGACCCGAACCGGCCCGGCGGACCCGCGGCCGGTGCCTTCCGCGGCAACCAACTCGCCCTGGCCGCGGGCGCCGCCACCCTCGCCCACGTCCGCGAACGCCGCCTCGCCGCACACGCCGCCGCGCTGGGCGCCCGGATGCTGACCCGACTGCGTGACCTGGCCGCTCAGTTCGCGTGTGTGGGCGACGTGCGCGGGCGGGGCCTGATGGCCGGTCTCGAACTGGTGGCGCCGGACGACGCGCCCGACAGGTCTGCCCACGGCGCCCGTCCCGGCACCGCCCGCTGCGGTGCCGCCGACCTCGCCGCCGCCGTCCGCCGGGAGTGCCTGCGGCGCGGGCTGATCGTGGACGTCACGGGCCCCGGCGCGAACGTCGTACGGCTGCTGCCGCCGCTCATCGTCACCGAGGAGCAGATGGCGGCCGTCCTGGACCGACTCGCCGACGCCGTAGGGGCGGTGGACCGCGGCCGCCCCGGCGGCGCCGCCCCGTGACGCGGGGAGCGCCCAGAGACGAGACCCACCCCCAGGACACGGCCCGCCAGGAGGACCCGCGTTGCACCCCGACTCCGCCCCCGAACCGCCCCCCGCGGCCGCCTCCGCACCCGGCGCCCCGACCGCTCCGGGGCCGGTCGCTCCCCGGCCTGGAGCCCTCCCCGGGCCGCGGTCCGCGCCGCTCGCCCAGCACCCCGCGGCCGACCCCCTGGACACCCTCGATCCCTACGCCGCCGCCCAGGCCGCGGGCACGGAGAACCTGATCCGCTGCTGGGCCCGCGAGGCCGACGTGCCCGCCCCCGGCGACGGCGTCCTCCGCGTGCCGCTCCCGGCCTCCGGTACGGCCCTCGTCGTGCCCGTGCGCTACTGGTCCCCGACCGGCCGGCACCGCTTCGGCCCGCCGCGGCTGACCGGCGCCCCCGACTCGGCGCCGCCCGTGGACGCGGTCACGCTCGCCGCGCTGCTTGTGCGCGAGACGGCCGGTGCCCCGGGGCCCGACGGTCCCGACCTCGTCGCGCGCGTGGCCGACTCCGTCCGCCGCACCGCCGTGTTCCTCCGGCACCGCGCGGACCGGCCCGTGGACGCTCCCGACGGCCGCCGCGACGGTCCGGGAGACCGCGGCGACGCATCCCCGGACCGTGGTCACCCCGACCTCTTCCTCGCCGCCGAGCAGGCGCTCCTCCTCGGGCATCCGCTGCATCCCACCCCGAAGAGCCGTGAGGGCCTCACCGAGGCCGAGGCCCGCCGGTACTCACCGGAACTGCGGGGGTCCTTCCCCCTGCACTGGCTGGCCGTCGCCCCCTCCGTGCTGGCCACCGACTCGGCCTGGACCGAGCGCGGCCGCCTGGTCACCGCGCCCGCGCTCACCGCACGCCTCGCCGCGGACGGTCCGGCACCGGCGGAGGGTCCGGTGCCGCCGGACGGGTTCGCCCTGCTGCCGTTGCACCCGTGGCAGTTCCGCGCGGTGCTGCATCAGCCGGACGTCGCCGCACTCATGGACGCCGGACTGGTCAGGGACCTCGGCGCCCGGGGCCCGGCCTGGCACCCCACGTCCTCCGTGCGCACCGTCCACCGCAGCGGTGCCCCCGCCATGCTCAAGCTCTCGCTGGCCCTGCACATCACCAACTCCCGGCGGGAGAACCTCCGCAAGGAGCTGCACCGGGGCGTCGAGGTCCACCGGCTGCTGCGCCGCGGCCTGTCCCGCCAGTGGCGGGCGGCCCACCCGGACTTCGACATCGTCCGCGACCCGGCCTGGCTCGCCGTCGACGGACCGGACGGCACACCCGTGCGGGGCCTCGACGTCGTCGTCCGGCACAACCCCTTCCGGCCCTCGGACGACGTCTGCTGCGTGGCCTCCCTCGTCGCGCCGCGGCCGCACACCCGCGCGGAGGACGATTCCCCGGGCCACCGGGGGCCCGGGAACGGCGTGTCCGGCACCGCCGCGCGCACCCGGCTGGCCGAGGTCGTCACCCGGCTCGCCGGACGGACCGGCCGTCCGTGCGGGGCCGTCGCCGTCGAGTGGTTCCTGCGCTACCTCCATCACGTCGTCCGTCCCGTGCTGTGGCTGGACGCCCGCGCGGGCATCGCCCTGGAGGCCCACCAGCAGAACACGCTCGTCCTGCTGGACGCCGACGGCTGGCCTGCGGGCGGCCGCTACCGCGACAACCAGGGCTACTACTTCCGCGAGTCCCGGCGCGCGGAACTGGACGCCCGGCTGCCCGGGATCGGAGCACACAGCGACACGTTCGTGGCCGACGCCGTCACCGACGAGCGCTTCGCCTACTACCTCGCCGTCAACAACGTGTTCGGTCTCATCGGCGCCTTCGGTTCCGAGCGTCTCGCCGGGGAGGGAACACTGCTGGCCGCCTTCCGCCGCCTCCTCGGCGAGCTGGCCTCGGGCCCCCGCGCACTCGGCTCGCTCCCCGCACACCTCCTGGACTCGCCGGTACTGCGCTGCAAGGCGAACCTGCTGACCCGGCTGCACGGCCTCGACGAACTCGTCGGCCCGGTGGACACCCAGTCCGTCTACGTCACCATCGCCAACCCCCTGCACGCCGGGGCGAGCCGCCGTCCCGAAGGAGCGACCCTGTGAACCCCACCGACGCGAGCGCCGACGACACCCTGGACCTGCACCTGCCCGAGGAGTTCGTCGCCCTCTTCCGGACCGCGGGGGACGACGCGACGGGGGACGAGGTCGCGGAGGCGGCGACAGCACGCGCGCGGGGGGACCTCCTCGACGGTCTCGCCGACTGGGGGCCGAGCGAGACCTCCGCCGGCGTCTTCCACCTGGTGCCCGTCGACGTCGAACGGGACGTCGCGCTCATCGCCCGCTGGATGAACGACCCCGCCGTCGCCGCGTACTGGGAGCTGAGCGGCCCGCAGAGCGTGACCGCCGACCACCTCCGGGCCCAGCTGGCCGGGGACGGACGCAGCGTCCCGTGCCTCGGGACGCTGGACGGGGTGCCGATGAGCTACTGGGAGATCTACCGGGCCGACCTCGACCCGCTGGCCCGGTACTGCCCGGTCCGGCCGCACGACACCGGCGTCCACCTGCTGATCGGCGAGGACGCCGACCGCGGGCGGGGCCTCGGGACCGAGCTGATCGGCACCGTCGCCGACCTCGTCCTCGCGGCGCGCCCCGCCTGCACGCGGGTGCTCGCCGAACCCGACGTCCGCAACCGGTCGTCCGTCGCGGCGTTCCTCGGCGCCGGGTTCCGGCGGGCGGCCGAGGTGGACCTGCCCGGCAAGCGGGCCGCCCTGATGATCCGCGAACGGGTGGCGCGGGAGGCCCGGTGACCCGCCGCGCCCGCCGCCTCCGCCGTCTCACCGTTTTCCGCCGAGTCCGTCGTCCCGCCGCCTTCCGCCGCCTCCGCCGTCTCATCGTCTTCCGCCGCCTTAGTCGTCCCGCCGCCTCCGCCGTTCCCGTCGGCCGCCCCTCCCGTCACGTCTCACCGGCCAGCCGCCCAGGAGCCACCCTTGCCCCGCCTGTCCTCGCGGTCACTCACGCCCCTCGCACCCGCCTTGCCGACCCGTTTGTCAGTCCCGGGCCGTAGGGTGGTCGCGCTATGACGAAGCCCTCACTCCCCGAACTCCTGCACGCCGCCGTCACCGCCGTCGGCGGCACGGAGCGTCCCGGCCAGGTGGCCATGGCCGAAGCCGTCGAGGAAGCCATCGACGGCGGCTCCCATCTGCTGGTCCAGGCCGGCACCGGCACCGGAAAGTCGCTGGGCTACCTGGTGCCCGCCCTGGCGCACGGGGAGAGGGTGGTCGTGGCCACGGCGACCCTGGCCCTCCAGCGCCAGCTGGTCGAGCGGGACCTGCCCCGCACGGTCGACGCGCTCCACCCGCAGCTGCGCCGCCGCCCGGAGTTCGCGATGCTCAAGGGCCGGTCGAACTACCTGTGCCTGCACCGGCTGCACGAGGGCGTCCCGCAGGACGAGGAGGACGGCCTCTTCGACCAGTTCGAGGCCGCCGCTCCCACCAGCAAGCTGGGCCAGGACCTGCTGCGGATGCGCGACTGGGCGGGCGAGACCGAGACCGGCGACCGCGACGACCTGACGCCCGGCGTCTCCGACCGTGCCTGGGCGCAGGTGTCGGTGTCGTCCCGGGAGTGCCTGGGCGCCTCGAAGTGCGCCTACGGCGCCGAGTGCTTCGCCGAGACGGCCCGGGAGCGCGCCAAGCTCTCCGACGTCGTCGTCACCAACCACGCGCTGCTCGCGATCGACGCCATCGAGGGCGCGCCCGTGCTGCCGCAGCACGGGGTGCTGATCGTCGACGAGGCGCACGAGCTGGTCTCCCGGGTCACCGGGGTCGCCACCGGCGAGCTGACCCCCGGCCAGGTCAACCGTGCGGTGCGCCGCGCCGCGAAGCTGGTCAACGAGAAGGCGGCCGACCAGCTCCAGACCGCCGCCGAGGGCTTCGAGCGGCTGATGGAGCTGGCGCTGCCGGGCCGCCTCGAGGAGATCCCGGAGGACCTCGGTTACGCCCTGATGGCGCTGCGGGACGCCTGCCGTACGGTCATCTCGGCCATCGGGACCACCCGCGACAAGTCCGTGCAGGACGAGGACGCGGTCCGCAAGCAGGCGCTGGCCTCCGTGGAGTCCGTGCACGACGTGGCGGAGCGGATCACGAACGGTTCCGAGTGGGACGTCGTCTGGTACGAGCGTCACGACCGGTTCGGTGCCTCGCTGCGGGTCGCTCCGATGTCCGTGTCCGGACTGCTGCGGGAGAAGCTCTTCACCGACCGCTCGGTCGTCCTGACCTCCGCGACGCTGAAGCTGGGCGGCGACTTCAACGGCGTCGGGGCGTCCCTGGGCCTCGCCCCCGAGGGCACCGAGGGTGACGACGTGCCCCAGTGGAAGGGCGTCGACGTGGGCTCGCCCTTCGACTACCGCAAGCAGGGCATCCTCTACGTCGCCAAGCACCTGGCCCGCCCCGCCCGGGACGGCGACCGGGGCGACATGCTCGACGAGCTCACCGAGCTGATCCAGGCGGCGGGCGGCCGCACCCTGGGCCTGTTCTCCTCGATGCGCGCGGCCCAGCTGGCCGCCGAGGAGCTGCGCTCGCGGATTCCCGAGTACCCGATCCTCCTCCAGGGCGAGGAGACCCTCGGTGAGCTGATCAAGAACTTCGCCGCCGACCCGCGGACCTGCCTCTTCGGCACGCTGTCGCTGTGGCAGGGCGTCGACGTGCCCGGGCCCAGCTGCCAGCTGGTCGTCATGGACAAGATTCCGTTCCCGCGGCCGGACGACCCGCTGATGAGCGCCCGCCAGAAGGCGGTGGAGGAGGCCGGGGGCAACGGCTTCATGGCGGTCGCCGCCACCCACGCCGCGCTGCTCATGGCCCAGGGCGCGGGCCGGCTGGTCCGCGCGTCGGGCGACCGCGGGGTGGTCGCCGTACTGGACCAGCGGCTGGCGACGGCCCGGTACGGCAGCTATCTGAAGGCGTCCCTGCC
Source organism: Streptomyces sp. NPDC102490 (assembly GCF_044765285.1). NCBI lineage: Bacteria > Bacillati > Actinomycetota > Actinomycetes > Kitasatosporales > Streptomycetaceae > Streptomyces > Streptomyces sp. NPDC102490. The sequence goes on along the minus strand of NZ_JBIWJU010000013.1, from coordinate 243,937 downwards.
CGACTTCTGGTTCACCACGGACCGCAACCAGGTCCGCAAGTCGCTCGCCGCGATCGACGCGAAGGCCAGGCAGACCGAGGGCACCGAGCAGGCCGGGAGCGCCGAGCAGACGGAGGGCGCGGAGCAGGTCGAGGGCGGCTGACCGCGGCCCGGCCCGTGCACCGGGCCGCCGCCTCCCCGGCACCATCCGTCCCCGGACAGCGCTGGGCCCCGGAACCGGCGCAGAGGTCCCGGGGCCCGGTCGGGTCGGCGGGGCGCTGTCGCGCGTACCCGCCCGCCGTGGCGCTCAGACGCGACGCAGTACGGCCACCACCTTGCCGAGGATGGTCGCGTCGTCACCGGGGATTGGCTCGTACGCCGAGTTGTGCGGGAGGAGCCAGACGTGGCCGTCCTCGCGCTTGAAGCGCTTCACGGTGGCCTCGCCGTCCAGCATGGCCGCCACGATGTCGCCGTTCTCCGCGACCGGCTGGCGGCGGACCGTGACCCAGTCGCCGTCGCAGATCGCCGCCTCGATCATCGAGTCGCCGACGACCTTCAGGACGAACAGCTCACCGTCGCCGACCAGCTGCCGGGGGAGCGGGAAGACGTCCTCGACGGACTCCTCGGCCAGGATCGGACCACCGGCGGCGATACGGCCCACCAGCGGGACGTACGAGGCGGCGGGCTTGCCGGCCGTGTCCGTGGGCTGCACCGAGGCGGCCTGGTCGGAGCCGCGCACCTCGTAGGCGCGCGGGCGGTGCGGGTCCCGGCGCAGGAAGCCCTTGCGCTCCAGTGCCATCAGCTGGTGCGCCACCGACGAGGTGCTGGAAAGACCGACGGCCTGCCCGATCTCCCGCATCGACGGCGGGTACCCGCGTCGCTGCACGGAGTCGCGGATGACCTCGATCACCCGGCGCTGGCGGTCGGTGAGTCCCGAGCTGTCCGCCCGGATGCCGGGAGGTCGTCCCGGCAGGGAGCGCTTGTGCCCCTCGGGATTCGCGGCGTCGCTCATCGCGTGCACCGGCTCAGGTCGGCCCTGGGGGCGGTCCTGGGCAGTGATGGTGGCACTGTCGGCGGTGGTGGTCACGTCGGCCCCTCTCGATGGTCTCCCTGCTGCACAACGGTAGTAGCTTTCGAAAGGTTGCGCCAAACACACGTTCGAGTGAAAAAACGCGAATCACTCGCCCGTCTTGCATGTCTGGGTGTATGGCTACCGTGGCGCCTGGCGGACAAAAGGGCTTATTGCTGTACTCTTCACCGCCGTGGTGACAACCTCCGGGATGTCGCTCCAGTCTGCCATCCGGCATTCCGTTCGACGGGGCGGGTCTCCCATCCGTTGCGGTAGTCCCACGCCCCCTCCCCGCGGTGCCCACGGTATCTCCGCATGCCTCCGGGCGATACGGCCGCGACAAGGCCCCGCGACGCGCGGCGCCGCCCGGCCGGCCGCGCACGCTCAGGTGCGACACGCGTGCGGGGCGTGTATGTATGGGCCAATCCCCACATCTAGTGGTTGGATAGCGAGAGCAGCCCACAAGTTGTGGTCCCCCGGGTCTTCGAGCCCACCGCGATCGCCTATGCTGGGGGCTGCTTCGAGGGGCCGGAAGGGCCTTTCGAGGCCGTTGAGTCTGCTGTGAGGAGGGTTCGGAGGCCATGCACTGCCCCTTCTGCAGGCACCCCGACAGCCGTGTCGTCGACAGCCGTACGACCGACGACGGCACGTCGATCCGCAGGCGCCGCCAGTGCCCTGACTGCTCCCGCCGGTTCACGACCGTGGAGACGTGCTCGCTCATGGTGGTGAAGCGGTCCGGGGTCACCGAACCGTTCAGCCGCACCAAGGTGATCAACGGTGTGCGCAAGGCCTGTCAGGGCCGGCCCGTCACGGAGGACGCGCTCGCCCAGCTCGGCCAGCGGGTCGAGGAGGCGGTGCGGGCCACCGGAAGCGCCGAGCTGACCACCCACGACGTGGGGCTGGCCATCCTCGGACCGTTGCAGGAGCTCGACCTCGTCGCCTATCTGCGATTCGCCTCCGTCTATCGGGCGTTCGACTCGCTCGAGGACTTCGAGGCCGCGATCACGGAACTGAGGGAGACGACGGGGCACCCCGGCGAGGACGACGACACCGGCGCGGGGAGCCAGGAGAACGACCGCGGGCCCACGGGGGCAGGACAGGTCCCCGAGCCCGCAGGCGCCGCCGACTGATCGGCGGGCCGGACCCGGACTTCGGCGCCCGGGACCGGCCGGACGGCGGCGAGTGAACAAGACCTGTTGCGGGCGGAGCCAGCGATGCCCGCAACACCAGACAGAACACCGTGCCCACGGGAACAATCGGGGCACTTCAGGGCGTTTTCGCCCGTACAGGGAGGCGGCATGACAGAGACGGCGAGCGGTCCGGCACGGAGTTCCCGCGCCAAGGCCACCAAGGCGGGCAAGGGACTCCGCGTCGAGCGCGTCCACACCACTCCCGGCGTCCACCCCTACGACGAGGTGGCGTGGGAGCGTCGTGACGTCGTCATGACCAACTGGCGCGACGGCTCGGTCAACTTCGAGCAGCGGGGCGTCGAGTTCCCCGAGTTCTGGTCGGTGAACGCGGTCAACATCGTCACCAGTAAGTACTTCCGGGGCGCCGTGGGCACCCCGCAGCGCGAGGTGAGCCTGAAGCAGCTCATCGACCGCATCGTGAAGACGTACCGGAAGGCCGGTGAGGACAACAAGTACTTCGCCTCGCCCGCCGACGCCGAGATCTTCGAGCACGAGCTGGCCTACGCCCTCCTGCACCAGATCTTCAGCTTCAACAGCCCGGTGTGGTTCAACGTCGGCACGCCCCAGCCGCAGCAGGTCTCCGCCTGCTTCATCCTGTCCGTCGACGACTCCATGGAGTCGATCCTCGACTGGTACAAGGAAGAGGGCATGATCTTCAAGGGCGGCTCCGGCGCCGGCCTGAACCTCTCCCGGATCCGCTCCTCCAAGGAACTGCTCTCCTCCGGCGGCAACGCCTCGGGACCGGTCTCCTTCATGCGCGGTGCCGACGCCTCCGCCGGCACGATCAAGTCCGGCGGTGCCACCCGCCGCGCGGCCAAGATGGTCATCCTCGACGTCGACCACCCCGACATCGAGGACTTCATCCAGACCAAGGTGAAGGAAGAGGAGAAGATCCGCGCCCTGCGCGACGCGGGCTTCGACATGGACCTGGGCGGCGACGACATCACGTCCGTCCAGTACCAGAACGCCAACAACTCGGTCCGGGTGAACGACACGTTCATGAAGGCCGTGCAGGACGGCGGCAAGTTCGGCCTGACGTCCCGCATGACCGGCGAGGTCATCGAGGAGGTCGACGCCAAGGCGCTCTTCCGCAAGATGGCCGAGGCCGCCTGGGCCTGCGCCGACCCCGGCATCCAGTACGACGACACCATCAACGCCTGGCACACCTGCCCGGAGTCCGGCCGCATCAACGGCTCGAACCCGTGCAGCGAGTACATGCACCTGGACAACACGTCCTGCAACCTCGCCTCGCTGAACCTGATGAAGTTCCTGAAGGACGACGGCAAGGGCAACCAGTCCTTCGACGCCGAGCGCTTCTCCAAGGTCGTCGAGCTGGTCATCACGGCGATGGACATCTCCATCTGCTTCGCGGACTTCCCGACCCAGAAGATCGGTGAGAACACCCGCGCCTTCCGCCAGCTCGGCATCGGCTACGCGAACCTCGGCGCCCTGCTGATGGCGACCGGCCACGCCTACGACTCCGACGGCGGCCGCGCCCTGGCCGGCGCCATCACCTCCCTGATGACCGGCACGTCGTACCGCCGCTCCGCCGAGCTGGCCGCGATCGTCGGCCCGTACGACGGCTACGCCCGCAACGCGAAGCCGCACCTGCGGGTCATGAAGCAGCACTCCGACGAGAACGCCAAGGCCGTCCGCATGGACGACCTCGACACGCCGATCTGGGCCGCCGCCACCGAGGCCTGGCAGGACGTGCTGCGCCTCGGCGAGAAGAACGGCTTCCGCAACTCCCAGGCCTCCGTCATCGCCCCGACCGGCACCATCGGTCTCGCGATGTCCTGCGACACCACCGGCCTGGAGCCCGACCTCGCGCTGGTCAAGTTCAAGAAGCTGGTCGGCGGCGGCTCGATGCAGATCGTCAACGGCACCGTCCCGCAGGCCCTGCGCCGCCTGGGCTACCAGGAGGAGCAGATCGAGGCGATCGTCGCCCACATCGCCGAGAACGGCAACGTGATCGACGCGCCCGGTCTCGCCCACGAGCACTACGAGGTGTTCGACTGCGCGATGGGCGAGCGCTCCATCTCCGCGATGGGCCACGTCCGCATGATGGCCGCCATCCAGCCCTGGATCTCCGGCGCCCTCTCCAAGACGGTCAACCTGCCGGAGACGGCGACCGTCGAGGACGTCGAGGAGGTCTACTTCGAGGCCTGGAAGATGGGCGTCAAGGCGCTCGCCATCTACCGCGACAACTGCAAGGTCGGCCAGCCCCTGTCCGCCAAGACCAAGACGGTCAAGGACACGGAGAAGGCGGAGATCACCGAGAAGACCGAGGCGGCGATCCGGGAGACGGTCGAGAAAGTCGTCGAGTACCGCCCGGTCCGCAAGCGCCTCCCGAAGGGACGTCCCGGCATCACCACGTCCTTCACCGTCGGCGGCGCCGAGGGCTACATGACCGCCAACTCCTACCCGGACGACGGTCTCGGCGAGGTCTTCCTCAAGATGTCCAAGCAGGGTTCGACCCTCGCGGGCATGATGGACGCCTTCTCCATCGCGGTCTCCGTCGGCCTCCAGTACGGCGTGCCGCTGGAGACGTACGTCTCGAAGTTCACCAACATGCGCTTCGAGCCGGCCGGCATGACGGACGACCCGGACGTGCGGATGGCGCAGTCGATCGTCGACTACATCTTCCGCCGCCTGGCGCTGGACTTCCTGCCCTTCGAGACCCGCTCCGCGCTCGGCATCCACTCCGCCGAGGAGCGTCAGCGCCACCTGGAGACCGGGTCGTACGAGCCGGCCGACGACGAGGTCGACGTCGAGGGCCTGGCCCAGTCGGCGCCGCGCGCCCAGGAGCTGAAGGCCGTCGCCACGCCGAAGGCCGAGGTCGAGGCCGCCAAGCCCGCTCCGCAGCAGGCGCACACCAGCGCCGAGCTGGTGGAGATGCAGCTGGGCATCCAGGCCGACGCCCCGCTGTGCTTCTCCTGCGGCACCAAGATGCAGCGCGCCGGATCCTGCTACATCTGCGAGGGCTGCGGCTCGACCAGCGGTTGCAGCTGATCCGAGGAGTGACCCGCGGGGGTGACCCGCGGGTTCAGAAGGGGACCGGCCACCGGCCGGTCCCCTTCGGCGTGTGCCTGCGATCTTCCTGCGACCTGCCGGCGCTCACCTCGGCGCACGGTTCGCGCGCGAGCGATGACTTCGGGCGCCGGATCGGGTCTGCCCCTGCGACACACCCGACCCACGAGACCTTCCGGGGCTGCGATGACAACCGTCAGTGTCAATGAGATCGCCTTGGGCGTCGAGTCGTTCGGTGACGACGACGCGCCACTCGTCCTGCTCGCCGGAGGGACGACGATGCTCTCGTGGCCGGACGCGCTCTGCGAGCGCCTCGCCGCCGGCGGGCGCCGGGTCGTGCGCTACGACCTGCGCGACAGCGGAGAGTCGACCACGGCGGACCCGGAGGCGCCCGCCTACACCCTGCGCGACCTCGCCGCCGACGCGGCCGCGCTGGCCGACGCGCTCGGCGCCGGGCCCGCGCACCTCGCCGGGATCGGCGTCGGAGGGATGGTCGCCCAGGTGGCCGCGCTCGACCACCCGGACGCGTTCTCGGCGCTCACCCTGGTCGGTACCCGCGCGGTCGCGCCCGGCCCGCCCGACGACGACCTGCCCGACCACGACCAGGCGACGATGAGCCGGCTGTTCGCGACGCCGATGCCCGACTGGACCCACCGCGAGGCGGTGGCCGAGTTCGCCGCCACCGGCGCGGAACTCCTCGGCGACGACCCCGTCGCCGCGCGCGCGACCGCCGCGCGCATCTGGGACCGCACGCCCGGCACCGCCGCCCCGCTCCAGCTGGCCAACCAGCTGGGCATCGTGTTCTCCAGGCTCGACTGCGCACCCCGCTGGCGGGAGCGCCTGCCGGAGATCGAGATCCCCACGCTCGTCGTCCACGGTCGCCACGACCCGTTCTTCCCCGTCGGCAACGGCGAGGCGATCGCGCGCGAGATCCCCCGGGCGCGGCTGCAAGTCCTCGAGGACGCGGCCACCGCGATCCCCGACGCGGCGGTCGGCGAGGTCGCCGAGGCGATGCTCTCGCTCCCAGCCGCCGTCAAGGCCGACGAGGCGCGCCCATCACCCGGGTGAACGTCGCGGGGTCCCCCTCGAAGCCGTGCACGCCGGCCCGGAACTCCCACGCCCCCGTCTCGTCCCGGACGAACTCGGCGACCGTCGCCGCCGTGGCGCCCGGGACGGCGGCGAAGTCCTCCGCGGCCAGGTCCGTGTAGCCCTCACGGATGCGCAGGCCGGGGTTGGTCACGTGGCTGAAGGTCCGCTCCTCGGTGTGCTGCTGTATGGCGACGCCCACCACCACGCGCGCGTACCGGGCGTCCAGCCGCTCCAGCTCCAGCGTCATGACCTCGTCGAAACCGAAGCCCTTGCCGTCCTTGCTGTCCCGGTTGAGATAGATGGTGCCGTCCGGTGAGCGACTGTCGAAGTGCACCACGTAGGCCGGGGCGCCGTACGGATCGTCCACCGGATAGGTCCCGGCGACGAGATCCAGGTCGGTGGCCGGCTGTCCCGCCGGACTCGGGTCCCACCGCAGCGCGACCTCGACCTTGCCCAAACCCTTGCTGAGGCCGTTCACAGACTTCCCCTTCCCAGGTCCCCCGCCCTGCCCGGCCCCCTGAACTGCCGGACGATGACGGCCGGTTGCCCATCCTGCCACGCACCGGGACGAGCGCGCGGGCAAGCGGTCCTCCGGAGAGCGACCGGTGCCACCTTCCCTGGCCTTACCATGGCGCGGTGCTGGTCAAGTGGATTCGCTGCACCGTGGTGGACCGCCGCGGTTTCGAGCGGGGGCAGCGGAAGTGGGCGGGGCTTCCGGGGGAGCCGGGTTTTCGGGGGCAGGGGGGTGGCTGGAGCCGGGGGCGGCCGGACGTGGCGCACGTCTTCGCCTTCTGGGAGAGCCGTGCCTTCTACGACTCCTTCATGGCCCGCTCCCACGACAGGCTGGCCTCCGCGCAGCTGGGCACCTTCAAGGACGCCCAGGTCAGGCTCTTCGACTACCGGTTCGACGTGAAGACCGGGTTCGAGCCGCGCTTCACCGACGCCGACCTGCTGCGGGTGGCGCTGTGCCGGGTCCACGAGGAACGGGCCGAGCACTACGTCCTCATGCAGGAGAAGGTCTGGAACCCGGCCATGGCCGGCTCGCCCGGCATGATCCGCGGCCTGTTCGGCGAGGCTCCGGGGGACGGGTACAACGAGTACCTCGTGCTGTCCATGTGGCTGTCGGCCGCCGAACACGGAAAGTACCGCACCGAGCGGGTGGAGCGGCTGGCCCTGCGTGCCCAGACGGAGGCCGACATCGCGGCGCTGACGGGCGACATCGTGCAACTGGAACCCTCCTGGACCGTTTGAGATCCGGACCCGCTCCGACTCGCCCAGGTGTGGGAACCGTGTGACGTACGCCGTACGGGGCCCGTACGAGTGCTTGGTTCCGTCCGTCTCGATCTAGGGTTCTGGCATGGCACGACCACGGCGCATCGTCCTTGTCCGGCACGGCGAGTCGATCGGCAACGTCGATGACACCGTGTACGAGCGCGAACCCGACCACGCGCTCGCCCTCACCGACCGCGGCCGGGCGCAGGCCGAGGAGACCGGCAAGGGGCTGCGCGAGGTGTTCGGCCGGGAGCGGATCAGCGTGTACGTCTCCCCGTACCGCCGCACCCACGAGACCCTCCGCGCCTTCCACCTCGACCCGGAGCTCATACGGATACGTGAGGAGCCCCGGCTGCGCGAGCAGGACTGGGGCAACTGGCAGGACCGCGACGACGTGCGCCTGCAGAAGGCCTACCGCGACGCCTACGGGCACTTCTTCTACCGCTTCGCCCAGGGCGAGTCCGGTGCCGACGTGTACGACCGGGTCGGCGGGTTCCTGGAGAGCCTGTTCCGCAGCTTCGAGGACCCCGACCACCCGCCGAACGTGCTGCTGGTGACGCACGGGCTCGCCATGCGGCTGTTCTGCATGAGGTGGTTCCACTGGACGGTCGCGGAGTTCGAGTCGCTGTCCAACCCCGGGAACGCCGAGATGCGGATGCTCGTTCTCGGTGAGGACGGCAAGTACACCCTTGACCGGCCCTTCGAACGCTGGCGAGATCCGGAACCGTACGGGATCACCGGATAGAGTGGCAGGGCGATGACCGCTCATTCTTCTCCCGACGGGCGCCTGGACCGGGCCCTGTCCAGCCTGCGCGGACTGTCGGTGGGGGACGCGCTGGGCTCACAGTTCTTCGTCCCCGCGAACTATCCGCTGCTGGGGCGCCGCGAGCTGCCGCCCGGCACCTGGCAGTGGACGGACGACACGGAGATGGCGTGCTCCGTGGTCTCCGTGCTGGCCGCCCACCACCGCATCGACCAGGACGCGCTGGCCCTCTCCTTCGCCCGGCACCACGACTTCGACCGCGGGTACGGTCCCGCGGTCAACCGGCTGCTGCGGCTGGTCCGGGAAGGCGGCGACTGGCGCGAACTCGCCGCGGCGCTGTTCAACGGGCAGGGCTCCTGGGGCAACGGCGCCGCGATGCGCATCGCGCCGCTCGGTGCCTGGTACGCCGACGACCCGGAACAGGCGACCCACCAGGCGGAGATCTCGGCCTACCCGACGCACCAGCACCGTGAGGCGGTGGTCGGCGCCATGGCCGTCGCGGCGGCCGCGGCACTGGCCGCCGATCCGGCCGGGCCGCCCTCCGCGCACGCGCTCCTCGACGGTGTGATCGCGCTGGTGCCGAAGAGCGCGGTGGGCGCCGGACTGCGACGCGCCCGGGACATGCTCGACTACGGCGACGCGACCACCGTGGCGGCGGTCCTGGGCTGTGGCCGGCGTACGACCGCGCATGACACGGTCCCCTTCGCCCTCTGGTCCGCGGCCCGTGCCCTCGGCGAGTACGAGACCGGGTTCTGGACGACCGCGCAGGCCGGTGGGGACGTGGACACGACCTGCGCCATCGTGGGCGGAGTGATCGCGGCCGGGAAGGCGGGGGCGCCACCGGCCGAGTGGGTGGAGCGGGTCGAGGCGTTGCCCGCCTGGATGTCGGCCACGGCCTGACCGGCTCCCCGCGGAAACTCTCCGTGCGTGACGGGAACTCTGTGTAACCGCCGACGCGTTGTCATGACAACCGCTGCCCGGGGTGCGTCCCCGGGCAGGTCCGGAAGGTCATGGGGGTGTGGGTCGTGGAGGCACTGTCGGCATGCGCCGCGCTGTTGGTCGCGCTGTTCGTCGTGCTGTCCTTTGCGCTGTCCGCCGCCCCGGTGAGATGCGCTCGGGCGACCGTGAGCCGGCGGGGTGGGCCCCGGCGGGCGTGCGGGACGCCCGCCGGTGGACCGCGCCCGGCCCCGAGCCCCGCAGGGTCAGCCCATACCCGGGCCGGCCGTGCCGGACAGGGCCTCCAGGTCGCTCTTGCGTACCCGGATCACCAGCCAGGCCGTGGCCAGGGCGAGTACGGCCATGGCGGCGGCCGGGATGAAGGCGGCCGAGATGCCCTGGGCCAGCACGTCGTGCGACCAGGGCGCGGGCAGCTGGTGGGTCTGGGCGAACTCCGCCTTCTGCTCCGGCGAGCCATTGGTGAGGAAGTCCGGCACCTGCTTCTCCGCCTCGTCCCTGCTGGCCGTGCCGAAGACCGTGGTCAGGATGGCGAGACCGATCGATCCGCCGACCTGCTGCATCGCATTGAGCAGTCCCGACGCCGCACCCGCCTCGTGCTGGGCGACCCCGGAGACCGCGGTCAGCGTCAGCGTCACGAAGTTCAGTCCCATGCCGAACCCGAAGATCAGCATCGGTCCCAGGATTCCGCCGGCATACGAGCTGTCGGAGCTGATGAGGGCCTGCCAGCCGAGCCCGAACGCGGCGAGTGCCGAGCCCGCGATCATGAACGGCTTGGGGCCGAAGACGGGCAGGAAGCGCTGCGACAGACCCGCGCCGAGCGCGATCACGACGGTGACCGGCAGGAAGGCCAGACCGGCCTCGATGGGGGTGTAGCCGAGCACGTTCTGCACGAACAGCACGATGTAGAAGAACATGCCGAACATCGCCGCGGCCAGGCTCAGCATGATCAGGTACGTGCCGGAGCGGTTGCGGTCGGCGAACATCCGCAGCGGCGTGATCGGCTCCTTGGCTCGCTGCTCGATGAGGACGAAGGCCAGCAGCAGGACCGCGGCGGCCGCGAAGGAGCCAATGGTCAGGTTGTCCCGCCAACCCTCGTCGGCGGCCCGGATGAAGCCGTAGACGAGAGACGCCATGCCCGCCGTCGAGGTCACCGCCCCGGCGATGTCGAAGCGGCCGGAGTGCCGTTCGGACTCGCTGATGTAGAGCGGCGTCAGCACCGCGATCAGCACACCGATCGGCACGTTGACGAAGAGCACCCAGCGCCAGTCGAGCCACTCGGTGAGCATGCCGCCCGCCAGCAGGCCGATGGCGCCGCCACCTGCGGAGACGGCGGCGAAGACGCCGAAGGCCCGGTTGCGTTCCGGCCCCTCCGGGAACGTGGTGGTGATGAGGGCCAGCGATGTGGGCGACGCTATCGCGCCGCCCACGCCCTGCAGAACGCGCGCCGCGAGAAGCTGCCAGGGTTCCTGGGCGAAGCCGCCGAGCAGCGAGGCGAAGGTGAAGAGCAGGATGCCGGTCATGAAGACCCGGCGCCTGCCGAGGATGTCACCGGCTCGGCCGCCGAGCAGGAGCAGACCGCCGAAGGTGAGCGTGTAGGCGCTGACGACCCAGGTGAGGTCGGTGGTGCTGAAGTCGAGCGCGTTCTGGATGTGCGGGAGCGCGATGTTCACAATCGTCGCGTCGAGTACGACCATGAGTTGGCAGGCCGCGATGACGGCGAGTGCGATGCCGGGATGCCCCTCCCGGCGGGCCGCTCCCGGCTTCTGGTCTTTGATCAGAGAAGAGGTTGTCACTATGTGTCCCCCACGAACGACTTAGTGAACGCTCGCGTTCACTGTTGCTTCAACGTTAGTGACCCGGAGACAGTGAACGCAACCGTTCACTTGTCGCGTCGTCGCGCGTCCGGTCCCCCGTCGTGGCCGCGCGATGTGTTCTTCATCCCCGAATACCCGTTTTCACCGCTTTCTGGAGACCTTCGACATGGTTCCTTCGCACTGGGCGGCCGCCTCCGCCCAGACGCCCTCCCGCCGGCGTGGCGCGGTCCTGGAACGCGCGATCCTCGAGGCCGCACTGGATCAACTCGGCACCGTCGGCTGGAACGGCCTGACGATGGAGGGAGTGGCCGCGGGCGCTCAGACCGGCAAGGCGGCCGTCTACCGGCGCTGGCCGTCCAAGGAAGACCTCGTCGCGGACGCGCTGCGGTCCGCACTGCCGGACTTCGACACGGTCCCCGACCTCGGAAGCGTGCGCGAGGATCTGCTGGAGCTCTGTCGCGAGGTGCGCGACGCCATGTACAGCCGCCCCGGATTCGCTGTGCGGTCCGTGATTCACGAATGCGACGCCACGCAGGCCGAGCGCTTCCATGCCGTGATCATCAAGGGGGTGGTCGAGCCGACCCTCAAGGTGCTGCGTGAGGTCATCCACCGCGGAATGGAGCGGGGAGAAGTCCGGCACGACGCGGCCAACGGATATGTCTTCGACACCATCCCGGCGATGATGATGTATCGCTCGAAGATTTGTGCAAGTGAATGGACGGACCGCGAGCTCGAGGAAATGATCGACCAGTTGATAGTCCCGCTGCTGCGGCCCGACGCCCCCTGATCCCGGCCGACGCGGCGACCGGTCCCCTTTGGGCAACCGGGGTGTCGTCCGGGGATCGCGGCGGCGTAGGCTGGGTGCGCCATGCCGTACGAACCACCTACTCACACCGTCGAGCGCTCTCTTCGCGCCACGACCGGAGCGAAGATCATTGCCGGTGTCGACGAGGTGGGGCGCGGCGCGTGGGCCGGCCCGGTCACCGTCTGCGCGGCGATCACCGGACTGCGCCGGCCCCCGGTCGGCCTGACGGACTCCAAGCTGCTCACCATCAAGCGACGCACCGAACTCGCCGTGGAGTTGCGGACCTGGGTCACGTCCTACGCCCTGGGTCACGCCTCTCCGGAGGAGATCGACGCGCTGGGCATGACCGCCGCGCTGCGCCTGGCGGCGGTGCGTGCCCTGGAGACCCTGCCGGTCCGCCCCGACGCCGTCATCCTCGACGGCAAGCACGACTACCTCGGCGCCCCGTGGCGGGTGCGTACGGTGATCAAGGGCGATCAGTCCTGCGTCGCCGTCGCGGCGGCCTCGGTGCTCGCCAAGGTCCAGCGCGACAAAATGATGGCCGAACTGGGTGCCGACCATGCAGACTTCGGTTTCGCGGACAACGCCGGGTATCCGTCGCCCGTGCACAAGGCCGCACTGGCGGAGCGGGGCCCCACCCCGCACCACCGGTTGTCGTGGGCGTATCTTGATGCGCTGCCCCAGTGGCGGCACCTCAAGAAGGTCCGCAGTTGGGTGGACGGAAGCGTTCCGGAAATCGAGGGCCAGCTCGGATTCGATTTCTGACGGTTCCGCTCGCAGGCATGTGCCACCCGCCGACGCGAGCCGCACCAACGTTTGATAAATATCAGCTCATGCCTCTCATTCCCGAGGAGCCTCAGATTCACGAGAAGGCCCAGGGTCTCCGCGCCACTCCGGCCAGTGGCCGCACCGCGCCGACCCCCCGCCCCGTACCCGGCCCCCGTCCCGCGGCTCCGCCCCGCCCCGGCCGTCCCGGCCCGGCGCGGCCGGCACCACCGGCGCAACGCGCCTCGCGCGACACGGCCGCGGCCCCACCCGGACCCTCGGGTCCGGTCACGCCGGCAGCCACCCCGGCCGCCCCGCAGATCCAGTTGATCCCGGCCACGCCGGACGGTGCGCTCGACGCCGCCGAAGAGGCCGTGGACCTGCTGCTGGACTCGGGTCGTACCCCCGGTGACGTGCTGGTGATCACCACCGGCGAAGCCCATCCGTGGGCGGCCCACGAACTCTCCTTCGGCGATGCCGCCTACTGGGCGCAGCACGACGCGGGCGACGACGTCTTCTACGCCGACGCCGCCGTCGCGGACCGTGCCGCGTCGCGGGCCGTGGTCGTGGTCGCGCTCAACGGCGGCCCCGAGGCCGCCGCTGTCACCGCCCTGACCGTGGCCCACTCGCGGGCCGGCGCCCTGCTGATCGTCTGCGGCGACCCGCAGCGGATCAACTCGGTGCTGGGCGCGGGCGTCTGAGTCCGTTCCGCCGAGTGCGGAGGACGCCGGGGTGACCCCCGGGGGCGCATGTTTGGCGCCCCCGCACGGAGGCCGTTGCGGCGTGCCCGGGTACGCCGAAGACATCCGGCGCCGCAGCGGATCGGGTCCACCGGGGAAACGGTGGACGTGCCGGCCGTGAGGACCCGGACGAGGTGTGGCGGTACGGGCGCTGCCGGGCCCGGCAGGCGGGGCCGAAGGGGGCGTACGCCGGTCGGGTCACGGGTGAGCCGGGCCACCGCACGGGTCGAGGGCGAGCCGTGTCACCCCTCGGGCAGGTACGCCGTGGCCCCCGAGGCCCTGCCGTCCGCGGTGCTCAGCGGGCGGCGGCGCGGCGCAGCACGTCCGAGGCGACCCCGCCGGTGCGTGGCGGCGGGGGCGGTGCCTCCGCCGTGGCGAACGGCTCCGGCGTCGACGCCGCGCTGGGCCGACGGCCGCCGCGGCCCTCGCCGAGGACCTGCCAGCCGTCCCGGGTGAGCGTGATGTACGCGCCGCAGCGCAGCCCGTGCAGGGTGCAGGCGTCCCGCAGCCCCCACATCCACGCGCCGTCCTCCGGCGTCCAACGCGCGTCGCCCTCACGGCAGTAGAGCAGCACGGCGGTGCGCACGGGAGTGCGGCGCCGCAGGTCGTGCGGGATGACCCGGCGCAGCTGGGAGAGCAGCGCGTTGCGGAACATCCAGCCGTCGGCGGGGGAGCGGCGGCTGGTGAACGAGGCGCTGGCGCGCAGTCGTTCGTCCGGATCGAGTACGGCCACGACCGCCGTCGCCGGTTCGGGGCGGTGCCGCGAGTGCAGCCCGGTGACGACCTCGCGAGGATTGCGCAGCAGCGGGATCCCGGCGGCGGCCCACTCCGCCGGTTCGAGCATGCGAGTGGCGGAAACGGCGGACGACGAAAGCGAGGCCGCCGAGGACGGAGCGAATCCGAAGGTCACGTTCCTCCCTTCGGCTACGCGCCCACACTGCGGGCAGGGTCGGATGCGGGGGGAGCGCGCACCGCAGCGAAGCCCTGCCGGGTGACGGAGGGGCCGTGCGGGGAGCGGACTTCAATTCTTCCTGCCGAACTGGGATGCGGCAACGAGCAATTGAGCCCGAGGACCCATATCGGCTGATGTGCGTCCTATATCCCTACCCGGAGTGTCACCGGACGACGCATGGGGCACGGTACGCGCCGCGGTCCGTCCCGGATTCGCCGATTGTCGGTGCCATCGGGTTGCATGGGGTCATGGACCACGTGGAACTCCGTACCGAAGCCGACACCGTCCTCGCCGAGCTCGTCGGCGATCGTGCGGGCTCGGCACGGCTGCGGGAGGATCAGTGGCAGGCGGTGGCGGCCCTGGTGGAGGAGCACCGGCGTGCTCTGGTGGTGCAGCGCACCGGCTGGGGCAAGTCGGCCGTGTACTTCGTCGCCACCGCCCTGCTGCGCCGGCGTGGCGCGGGGCCCACGGTGATCATCTCTCCCTTGCTGGCGCTGATGCGCAACCAGGTCGAGGCGGCCGAGCGGGCGGGGATCCGGGCGCGCACGATCAACTCGGCGAACCCGGAGGACTGGGAGACGATCTACGCGGAGGTCGAGCGGGGTGAGACCGACGTCCTCCTGGTGAGCCCGGAGCGCCTGAATTCCGTGGACTTCCGTGACCAGGTGCTGCCGAAGCTCGCCTCCACCACCGGTCTGCTCGTGGTGGACGAGGCGCACTGCATCTCCGACTGGGGCCACGACTTCCGCCCCGACTACCGCCGACTGCGCACGATGCTCGCCGAGCTGCCCGCCGGGGTGCCCGTGCTGGCCACCACCGCGACCGCCAACGCGCGGGTCACGGCCGACGTGGCGGAGCAGTTGGGCACGGGGGGCGGGGACGCCCTGGTGCTGCGGGGGCCGCTCGACCGGGAGAGCCTCCGGTTGGGCGTGCTCGAGCTGCCGGACGCGCCGCACCGGCTGGCGTGGCTGGGGGAGCGGCTGGGCGACCTGCCCGGTTCCGGGATCATCTACACGCTGACGGTGGCGGCGGCCGAGGAGGTCGCGGCGTTCCTGCGCCAGCGCGGATACCCGGTGGCCTCCTACACGGGCAAGACGGAGAACGCCGACCGGTTGCAGGCCGAGGAGGACCTGCTGGCGAACCGGGTGAAGGCACTCGTGGCGACCTCGGCGCTGGGCATGGGCTTCGACAAGCCCGACCTGGGCTTCGTCGTGCACCTGGGGTCGCCCTCGTCCCCCATCGCGTACTACCAGCAGGTGGGGCGTGCGGGGCGCGGGGTGGACCACGCGGACGTCCTGTTGCTGCCGGGGCGGGAGGACGAGGCGATCTGGGCGTACTTCGCCTCGGTGGGCTTCCCGCCGGAGGAGCAGGTCCGGCGCACGCTGGCGGTGCTGGAGGAGGCCGGGCGGCCGATGTCGCTCCCGGCGCTCGAGCCGCTGGTGGACCTCCGCCGTTCGCGGCTGGAGACGATGCTCAAGGTCCTGGACGTGGACGGCGCGGTCAAGCGGGTCAAGGGCGGCTGGACGGCCACGGGACAGGCGTGGACCTACGACGCGGAGCGGTACGCGTGGGTGGCCCGGCAGCGGCAGGCGGAGCAGCAGGCCATGCGGGACTACGTGGCGACCACGGGGTGCCGGATGGAGTTCCTGCAGCGGCAGCTCGACGACGAGAAGGCGGCGCCCTGCGGTCGTTGCGACACCTGCGCCGGACCCTGGCTCGACCCGGCCGTGTCCTCCGCGGCGCTCGCGGCGGCGACGGGCGAGCTGGACCGGCCGGGCGTGGAGGTCGAGCCGCGCAAGATGTGGCCGACCGGCCTCGCCGCGGTGGGGATGGACCTCAAGGGCCGCATTCCCGCGGGCCAGCAGGCCCTCGCCGGCCGGGCGCTGGGGAGACTGTCGGACATCGGCTGGGGCAACCGTCTGCGGCCGCTCCTGTCGGCGCAGGCGGCGGACGCGCCGGTCCCGGACGACGTGCTCCGCGCCGTCGTGACGGTGCTGGCCGACTGGGCCCGCTCACCGGGTGGCTGGGCCACCGGCTCTCCCGACGCGGTGGCACGGCCCGTGGGCGTCGTCGCCATGCCCTCCCGCACCCGCCCCCAGCTGGTCGCCTCGCTGGCCGAGGGAGTGGCACGGGTCGGCAGGCTCCCGCTGCTGGGCAGCCTCGCCCACACCCCGCACGCCGACGAGTACGCCGCCCACCGCAGCAACTCCGCCCAGCGGCTGCGCGCCCTCGCCGAGTCGTTCACCGTGCCCGGCGAACTCGCCACGGCCCTGGCCGGTACTACCGGCCCGGTCCTGCTCGTCGACGACTACAGCGACACCGGCTGGACCCTGGCCGTGGGCGCCCGCCTCCTGCGCCAGGCCGGCGCCGACGAGGTGCTCCCGCTCGTCCTGGCCCTCGCCGGTTAGGGGTTCCGGTTCCCGGAGCCGGGCCGGGTCGCGCAAAGTGACGTGTTCCTGCGGACAGTTATCCACAGGGCAAAGCGGAACCTCCCGATCCGCGAGATCGTCGAGCCATGACGAACCACAGCGAAACGACTGGACCCGCCGAGAACGGTGACATCTCGCAGGCCGCACAGCCGGATCGGCCCCACCGCGACCCGCACGAGAGCCCCGGAGACGAACACCAGGTCACCCTGCGCACCCCCGCCGAACTCGCCGACGCCCTGCCGTACCTGCTCGGATACCGCCCCGAGGACAGCATCGTCCTGGCCGCCCTGCGCGACAGGGAAGGGAGGGGCCGGTTCGGCGGCCGCGCGCGGCTCGGCATCCCGGCCAGCCCGGCCGACTGGGCGGGCGCAGCCGGGCAACTGGTCCACGGCCTGGTGACCGGAAGCGAGCGGCGCGGGGCGCGGCCCGAACAGATGGTCGTCTACCTCTGCCAGGAACCGGCCCGGGGCGAGACCGGCCGGGACGTGATGGAGCGCCTGCGACCGCTGGCCCAGAAGCTGCGCGTCGAGTGCGGCGCCCTGGACATTCCCGTCGTCGAAGCACTGTGCATCTCGGACGGACGCTTCTGGTCGTACTGCTGCGACGAAGAGTCCTGCTGCCCGGCCGAAGGACTCCCCATGGGACCGCCCGGCACGTCGGTGCTGGCCGCGGCGGCCACCTACGCCGGTATCCAGGTGCGCGGCTCGCTCAGCGAGCTGCGGGCCAGGTTGCTGCCCAGGGAGGACGCGGTGGCGGCCGGGCAGGTGGCCGCCCTGGACGCGGCCGCCGCGACGCTGGTCTCCCGGATCCTCGACGCCGACGGCCGTGCGGAGGTGGCCGAAGAGACGCTGGGGGCGGCGGAGCGGATCATGCGACGGCTCGCCGAGGCCCCGCCCGTCTCCGGCGGGCCGGCCGAGGACCGGCGTGACGACCAGCTGCTGGGGCACGACGAGGCGGCGGCGTTGATCCTGGGCCTTCAGGACCGTACGACACGCGACCGCGCGGCCGCCTGGATGGAGGGCGACGAGGCGGCCCCCGCGATGCGCCTCTGGCGGGCCCTGGCCCGGCGCTGCGTCGGGCCGTACGGCGAACACGCGGCCGCGCCCCTCACCCTCGCGGGCTGGGTCGCCTGGTCCACCGGTGACGAACTGGAGGCGCGGGAGGCACTGGCCATGGCTCTCGGCGCGGACCCCGACTACCTCTTCGCCCGGCTCCTGCACCAGGCGTGCAACGAGGGTCTCGACCCCGAGTCGATCCGCCGCTGCCTGCGCGAGGGCAGGGACGGCGGCGAGGACGCGGGAGACGCCACCGCGGACGACGACACTCACGACGCTCCGTCCGCGGGGCGGCAGCCCGCCCGGTCCTCGGCGGCCTCACTGCCCGCGGCCCGGCGTCGCACCCGCTCCCTCTCCTCGTCGCCTCATGCCGTACGCCGCCGCGCGAGGGCACAGGGCCGCGAGCCCGGCACCGCGACCCCGCGTCCCCGTTCTGCCTCAGGGGCCGGGAGCCCCGGGACCGCACGGACGGACCGGACCCGCCCCGACGACTCGGGGGCGCCGGTCACAGGCCGGAAGGCGGCCCGTCCGGACGGGGCGGGCACGGCAGGACGCGGGGGGCGAGGGGACAGCGAGTGCACCTGAGACGAGTGGCCGCGGCCTCGGGGGACGTGCGCCGGTGCCACAGGTCGGCCGGCTCGCCGCCATCGCGTTCCTGACCTGGTGCGACGCGTCCCCGCGCAGCGTGCGGGAACGGGCGGTGAGGCACAGGTCGGAAGGAAGCGGATCAGTACCCGGAGCGGTGGGCGAAGGGAGTGTTTATCGTCAGGCAGACGACTATGATCGCCGCATGCCCTACGACCCGTCAGCCTTTCCGCCCTTCGCCGTCACTGTGGACCTGGTCGTGCTGACCGTGCGTCGTCACTCCCTGTGCGCGCTGGCGGTGCGCAGGGGGGAGCCTCCGTTCCAGGGCCGGTGGGCCCTGCCCGGCGGGTTCGTACGGGCCGACGAGGACCTGGCGCAGGCGGCGGCGCGGGAGCTGGCCGAGGAGACCGGGCTGTGTGTCCACGACCCGGCCGCACCCAACCAGGACCACGGCGCCCATCTGGAGCAGCTCGCGACCTACGGCGACCCCGAGCGCGACCCCCGCATGCGGGTGGTCAGCGTCGCCCACCTCGCACTCGCCCCCGACCTGCCCGCACCGCGAGCGGGCGGTGACGCCAGCAACGCCCGCTGGGCACCGGTCGAGGAAATGCTGGAACAGAGCGGCTACGGCCGGGCCGGTGAGGCGGTGGCGCCGCTCGCCTTCGACCACGCCCGGATCCTGGCGGACGGGGTGGAGCGGGCCCGCTCCAAGATCGAGTACTCGTCCCTTGCCACCGCCTTCTGCCCACCCGAATTCACCGTGGGCGAGCTGCGTCGTGTCTACGAGGCGGTGTGGAGCGTGGCACTCGACCCGCGCAACTTCCACCGCAAGGTGACGGGCACACCGGGCTTCCTCGTCCCCACCGGCGGGACGACCACCCGCCAGGGCGGCCGTCCCGCCCAGCTCTTCCGCGCGGGCGGCGCGACCCTCCTCAACCCCCCGATGCTCCGTCCCGAGGTGTGACGCCGGGCCTGGGTGATGCCCGAAAAACCGGATATCACACGCTATTCTGCTAAAGGTGATCCAGGCCTTCGGACTGACCAGCAACCCCCGCAAAGAGCTTCCGCCCGCCGTCGACGACGTCTCGTTCGAGGCGCGCGCGGGCCGCGTCACCGCACTGCTCGGAGCATCGGGCGCCGGCAAGACGACGGCACTCAGGCTCATGCTCGAGCTCCAACAGGGCCGTGGTCTCACCTACTTCAGAGGCCGCCCCCTGCACCGCATCGCCCACCCCTCACGCGAGGTGGGCGTGCTGCTGGGGGACGTCCCGGGCCATCCCGCCCGTACCGTGCGCGGCCATCTCCGCATGCTGTGCGCTGCGGCCGGCGTGCCCGTAAGCCGGGCGGACGAGGTCCTGGAGTCGGTCGACCTCCAGAACCTGCGCGACGAACGCCTCGGCACCCTCTCCCGCGGCATGGACCGACGCCTCGGACTGGCCTGCGCGCTGGTCCCCGACCCGCACACCCTGGTCTTCGACGACCCCGCCGGCGCACTCTCCGCCCAGGACGCCCGACGGCTGCACGGCGCACTGCGTGCCCACGCCGCCCAGGGCGGCACGGTCCTGTTCAGCACGGCGGACCCCAAGGAGGCGGCGCGCAACGCCGACCACGTCGTCACGCTGGAGCGGGGCAGAGTCGTCGCCGACCAGGAGGCGGCGGAGTTCTCCCGTACCCGGCTGCGCCCCCGCGTCGCCGTACGCAGCCCGCACGCCGCCCGCCTCGCCGCCCTGGTGACGAAGGAGGCACGCGCCGCACGCCGTTCCGTCGAGGTGGTCCGCGAGGGCGGCAACCGGCTCGCGGTCTACGGCAGTACATGCGCCGACATCGGTGAGACAGCCTTCCGGCACGGGATCCTCGTCCATCAACTGGCCGACGAGGTCGGTGACATGGGCCCCGGCGCGGGTGAGATCCCGGCAGCCCGGCAGCAGGAGCGACAGGAGGCGGACGCCGATCGCGCGCAGGAGGCCGAGACCTCCGCGACGGCGCGTCCGTCGCCCGTCACGGAGCAGGACGCAGTCGCGGACACCGCCGGAGACCCTGACGGCTCCGCACCCGGTGCCGTCCTGCACAGAACCCCTGGCCCCCGCCAAGCCCTCGTCCCCGGCCACCTTCCCGGTCCTCCGGGACCTCCCCGACCTCCCGGGCCCTCCGTACCCGACGCCGCCCCGCACCGCGTCCCGCGCCACTCCAGCGGTCTGACCCCCGGCAGAGCGACGGCCCGGGAAGCGGCCGCCACGCTTCCGCCCCCCATCACCGTCCGCTCCGCCCCCAGCCCGCTCCGGCCGCTGCGCTACGAACTCCGTCGGGCGGCGGGTGTCCGTACCGGGTTCGTCACCGGTGCGGTCGTGCTCCTCGTGTCCGCCGCCACCGCCGTGATCCTGGCCCGGGTCGGGCACACCCCGCAGCCGCGGCTCCTGGCCGCGTGGCCGCGCCAGCTCCCGCTGCCGCCCGCCGCACTCGGCGCGGGGCTACTCGGCGCCCTCGCCTTCGGTGACGAGTTCCGCCACCCCGCCCTGGCGGCGGACCGCGGCACCGTGCCCCGCCGCATGGGGCTGCTGACCGCCAAACTCGTCGTCTCCGCGGCGACCGCACTGCTGCTGGCCGCCCTGACGGTGGGGTGCGACGCCGAGCTGCTCCGTCTCTTCTACGGTCCGGAGCTCGCCGAGGTCCCCGCCGACTGGCCCGCGCTGAGCGCCGGTTGGCTCGGACTAGTGGTCGGGTGCGCCTGGTCCGGGGTGCTCGCCGCAGGTGTCTTCCGGTCCACCACCGCCGGGCTGGCGGCGGTGGTCGCCGTTCCGGTCGTCGTCGTCCCGCTCGTACACAAGGTCTGGGCGGGCCCGTCCGTACGGACGGCCGCCGGGTTCCCGATGCGGGTGCGCGAAGTCCTCCTGACCCAGTGGCCGTTCGGCGGTGAGCGGTACGTGGCCGAGGTCCTGCGCCTGATCGCCCAACCGGTGGGCGGCGCAATGACGTTGTCGCTGACCGCGCTGCTCTGCGCCTATCTGCTCATGACCTTGCGCAGAAGGGTTTGACGACCCTGTCCCACGCTTCCGTTCCGACCGTGTGCGCAACTCCCCGGGGAAAGCCCATTTCTTTCCGATAAGGCGTCAATTGCGACGGGGTGAGCGATCACCCTTTCGTGTGCTTTTCACCAAAGACCTCAAGGGAGTTGAGGTCAGCGCCGACAAAGGATGCGTGAGTACCCTTGCGCACACCATGATGACCGCCGCCCGTTCCGCCGACTCCGGCCTCGCGAACCCGGGCGAACTCGACCGCTACCCGTATGCGGAGACGCCCGCCGTCGACCGCGTCGGAGCGCCCTCCTGGGAAGGGGTGGAGCCCGAGCTGGGCCGCGTGGGCCGGCGCTCCGCGGGCAACCGTGGCCGCGGACTGCACGGGCAACTCGTCCAGCAGCTTGGCCAGATGATCGTTTCGGGCGACCTGGGGGCCGACCGCCCGCTGGTGCCCGAGGAGATCGGGCAGCGTTTCGAGGTCTCCCGCACCGTGGTGCGCGAGTCCCTGCGCGTGCTGGAGGCGAAGGGGCTGGTCAGCGCCCGCCCCAACGTCGGCACCCGGGTGCGCCCCGTCAGTGACTGGAACCTTTTGGATCCGGACATCATCGAATGGCGCGCATTCGGCCCGCAGCGCGACGACCAGCGCCGCGAGCTGAGCGAGCTGCGCTGGACGATCGAGCCGCTGGCCGCGCGCCTGGCCGCCGGGCACGGACGCGAGGAGGTCCAGCAGCGGCTCTCCGACATGGTCGGGATCATGGGCCACGCCATGGGGCAGGGCGACGCGCTCACCTTCTCGCGCGCCGACGCCGAGTTCCACAGCCTGCTCATCCAGGTCGCGGGCAACCGGATGCTGGACCACCTCTCCGGGATCGTCTCCGCCGCCCTCCATGTCTCCGGCGGTCCGGTCACGGGCTGTGACCGGCCGAACGACGTGTCGATCGCCCAGCACGGCCGGATCGTCGACGCCCTCGCCACCGGCGACGGCGCGGCGGCCGAGACCGCCATGCGTCAACTTCTGACCGTCCACCCCGAGGTGGAACGTGTGGTGCCCGCCCCTCGCGAGCACTGACCGCTTCCGCCGGAACGGCGCGGTCCGGGCACGCCAAACCCCTCCTGTGGCAGTGGCCGGCCGCCGCCGTCACCGTCGGACCCCGCGGAACCGATCACGGTTCCGCGGGGTCCGACGGTGTGATGAGCGGCTGAGCCTTCCCGATGTGGCCGGAACACACGAGTTGATGACCTTGTTCGTCCATATGTGACCGGTTTTGATCGCTTACGGGGTGTGACTCGGGCCACGCGGATTGGGCGTAACGCTCTTGGGAACAACACGATGACCTAAGAGGTGACAGCCGCGGAGGGAATACGGACGCCGTTCACGGCGCTGTGCATCTCCCCGGCCAGCCCGCACCGTCGGCCCATTCCCAAGCCGGTGGTCGGCCCCTCCGCCGTGGACGGGGCCGGAAGCCGTTTTTCAACGTTCCGAGAGGTTGTTCGTGTCGGCCAGCACATCCCGTACGCTCCCGCCGGAGATCGCCGAGTCCGTCTCTGTCATGGCGCTCATTGAGCGGGGAAAGGCTGAGGGGCAGATCGCCGGCGATGACGTGCGTCGGGCCTTCGAAGCTGACCAGATTCCGGCCACTCAGTGGAAGAACGTACTGCGCAGCCTCAACCAGATCCTCGAGGAAGAGGGTGTGACGCTGATGGTCAGTGCCGCAGAGCCCAAGCGCACCCGAAAGAGCGTCGCAGCGAAGAGTCCCGCCAAGCGCACCGCCACGAAGGCGGTCGCGGCCAAGACGGTGACCAGCAGGAAGGCGACCGCTCCCGCCGCCCCGGCGGCGCCCGCCGCAGAGCCCGCCGTCGAGGAAGAGGCGCCCGCCAAGAAGACGGCGGCCAAGAAGACGACCGCCAAGAAGGCGACGGCGAAGAAGACGACCGCCAAGAAGACGGCGGCCAAGAAGACCACCGCCAAGAAGGAAGACGGCGAGCTTCTCGAGGACGAGGCGACCGAGGAGCCGAAGGCCGCGACGGAGGAGCCCGAGGGCACCGAGAACGCGGGCTTCGTCCTGTCCGACGAGGACGAGGACGACGCTCCGGCCCAGCAGGTCGCCGCGGCCGGCGCCACCGCCGACCCGGTCAAGGACTACCTCAAGCAGATCGGCAAGGTCCCCCTGCTCAACGCCGAGCAGGAGGTCGAACTCGCCAAGCGCATCGAGGCCGGTCTGTTCGCCGAGGACAAGCTGGCGAACTCCGACAAGCTCGCGCCCAAGCTCAAGCGCGAGCTGGAGATCATCGCCGAGGACGGCCGCCGCGCCAAGAACCACTTGCTGGAGGCCAACCTCCGTCTGGTGGTCTCGCTGGCCAAGCGCTACACCGGCCGCGGCATGCTCTTCCTGGACCTCATCCAGGAGGGCAACCTCGGTCTGATCCGCGCCGTGGAGAAGTTCGACTACACCAAGGGCTATAAGTTCTCCACGTACGCCACCTGGTGGATCCGTCAGGCGATCACCCGCGCGATGGCCGACCAGGCCCGCACCATCCGTATCCCGGTGCACATGGTCGAGGTCATCAACAAGCTCGCGCGCGTGCAGCGCCAGATGCTCCAGGACCTGGGCCGCGAGCCCACCCCGGAGGAGCTGGCCAAGGAACTCGACATGACCCCGGAGAAGGTCATCGAGGTCCAGAAGTACGGCCGCGAGCCCATCTCGCTGCACACCCCGCTGGGCGAGGACGGCGACAGCGAGTTCGGCGACCTCATCGAGGACTCCGAGGCGGTCGTCCCGGCCGACGCGGTCAGCTTCACCCTCCTGCAGGAGCAGCTGCACTCCGTGCTTGACACCCTGTCCGAGCGCGAGGCGGGCGTCGTCTCCATGCGCTTCGGTCTCACCGACGGTCAGCCGAAGACCCTCGACGAGATCGGCAAGGTCTACGGCGTCACGCGTGAGCGCATCCGCCAGATCGAGTCGAAGACCATGTCGAAGCTGCGGCACCCGTCGCGCTCCCAGGTGCTGCGCGACTACCTCGACTAGGTCGCCGCAGGCGGTACGAGCGGACGGTCCGAGAAGACGGTCCGAGCGACGAAGGCCCGGTCCCGCCCAGTGCGGACCGGGCCTTCGCGCTGGGCAGCGGGTGCGCGACACGACGCACTGGATCACTCTGGGTGTCTCATGACCACCTAGGAGTGAGGAGCCCGCATGCGTCGTCTCTTTGCCCGGACACTGGCCCGGCCGCTGGTGCTGGCGGCCGCGGCGACCGCGATACCGCTGGGGGCCGCCGTCCCCGCGGCCGCCGACAGCATCGTCGTCGGAGGATTCCCGGTCGAAGTGTCCGACAGCCCGTGGACCGTCGCCCTGTCCAGTCGTGACCGGTTCGGGGGTACGCGGGCGGGACAGTTCTGCGGGGGAGTGGCCGTCGGCCGGACCACCGTGCTCACGGCGGCCCACTGCCTGGGGGAGGATGTGCTCGGGTCGCCGCCGGAGCAGGTGGACGACCTGAAGGTCATCGCCGGCCGGACCGACCTGCTGTCGGACCAGGGGCAGGAGATCCGCGTCCGCTCCGTGTGGGTGAATCCGGAGCACGACGACGGCAGCAACGCCGGCGACTTCGCGGTGCTCACCCTCTCCGCGGCCCTTCCCGCCGACTCGGTCATAGGGATGGCGGCGGAGGGCGACCCCGCGTACACGCCGGACACGGGGGCCCTCGTCTACGGCTGGGGGGACACCTCCGGCGCCGGCGACTACGCGAACGGCCTGCACGCGTCCCGGGTGCGCGTGCTTCCCGACGCGTCCTGCGAGCGGGCGTATCCGGGGAGCGACGACGGGAGGTACCTCCCGAGCACCATGCTCTGCGCCGGGGAGGAGGCCGGTGGCCGCGACGCCTGCCAGGGGGACAGCGGAGGACCGCTGGTCGGCCAGGGGCGGCTCATCGGTCTGGTGTCCTGGGGGAGTGGCTGCGGGCGCCCGGGCAGTCCCGGGGTGTACACGCGGGTCTCCTCTGTACTGCGGACGCTGGGCTGGGACGGCACCGCCCTCCGGCAGCGCGGGGGCGTCTGACGGCCGCTGGGAGCCTTTCGGGTACGAGCACGGGCGGTCGCCTCCGGAATCCGGAGGCGACCGCCCGTTCATCGGCCTGCGCCGATTCGGCTCGTCGTCGGGGCGCGTCGAGTCAGCGCTCTTCCTCGTCGGAAGATGTCGGAACGGCCGTCAGCCGCTCCGTCTCGTCCTGTATCTCAGCGGCGATCTTCTTGAGTTCCGGCTCGAACTTGCGACCGTGGTGGGCGCAGAAGAGCAGTTCTCCGCCGCTCAGCAGGACGACGCGCAGATATGCCTGGGCGCCGCAGCGGTCGCAGCGATCGGCGGCCGTCAGCGGGCTTGCGGAAGTCAGAACAGTAGTCACGTCGCCTCTTCTCTAGCTCGACGAGCTGTCGTACCAGGGTCAACATCCAACCAGCCCCAAAACGTTCCCGCTCGTGGCTTTTCCTCGAAAAAACTTTCCGAGGGGCCGGCTGTTGCCGATTGGCGGCGAATGTGCCGTATTGCGTGTCTCTGTGTCGTACGGGTTCGCGCGGTCGGTCAGTGTCGGTCCCGCCGGCTGGGTTGCCGGTTTGTTCATGAGGACGTGCCCGGAGCCTAAATGGTTCATGCCTCGAAGGGAACGTGATGTGTACTTCACCCCATCGAGGGATCGAACAGACATGCGAGCCTGGACTAGGGTGTGTACGCGACGAGGGTGGCGTTACAGCGGCTCTACCAGGGCTCGGTACCCTCTGACCGGTGAACCGAGCCACGCCCTTACCCAGCGGGGCCCCATCTGAAATTCAGCGAGGAGCGAACCGCGTGACCGCCGAGACATCCGTGCCGTCCACTGCGCTGCTGGCAGGAGCAGACCGGGACGGGTCCAACTACACCGCGCGGCACCTGCTCGTCCTCGAGGGCCTCGAGGCCGTGCGCAAGCGTCCGGGCATGTACATCGGATCCACCGACAGCCGCGGTCTGATGCACTGCCTGTGGGAGATCATCGACAACTCCGTCGACGAGGCCCTGGGTGGTTACTGCGACCACATCGAGGTGATCCTCCACGACGACGCCTCGGTGGAGGTCCGGGACAACGGCCGGGGCATCCCGGTCGACGTCGAGCCCAAGACCGGCCTGTCCGGCGTCGAGGTCGTCATGACCAAGCTGCACGCCGGCGGCAAGTTCGGCGGTGGCGCCTACGCCGCGTCCGGGGGTTTGCACGGTGTCGGCGCCTCCGTGGTGAACGCCCTGTCCGCCCGCCTGGACATCGAGGTCGACCTCGGGGGACACACCCACGCCATCAGTTTCCGCCGCGGGGTCCCGGGCGCGTTCGCGGGAGCGGGCCCGGACGCCAAGTTCGACGCCGGGAGCGGGCTGCGCAAGACCAAGAAGATCCCCAAGAGCCGCCGCGGTACGCGCGTGCGGTACTGGGCGGACCGGCAGATCTTCCTCCGGGACGCGAAGCTCTCCCTGGACACGCTGCACCAGCGGGCCCGCCAGACCGCGTTCCTGGTGCCCGGCCTGACCATCGTGGTGCGGGACGAGTTCGGTCTCGGCGACGGCGGCAGCAAGGGCGAGGAGTCGTTCCGCTTCGACGGCGGCATCAGTGAGTTCTGCGAGTACCTGGCCAGCGACCGGCCCGTCTGCGACACCCTCCGCTTCAGCGGACAGGGCAGCTTCAAGGAGACGGTCCCCGTGCTGGACGAGGACGGGCAGATGACCCCGACGGAGGTCACGCGTGACCTGGGCGTCGACGTCGCGATGCGCTGGGGCACCGGTTACGACACCACGATCAGGTCGTTCGTCAACATCATCGCCACGCCCAAGGGCGGCACCCATGTCGCCGGCTTCGAACAGGCGGTGGCGAAGACGATGAACGAGGTGCTGCGCACCAAGAAGATGCTGCGCGTCGCCGAGGACGACATCGTCAAGGACGACGCCCTGGAGGGCCTGACGGCCGTCGTCACCGTCCGGCTCGCCGAGCCGCAGTTCGAGGGCCAGACCAAGGAGGTCCTCGGCACCTCGGCGGCCCGCCGGATCGTGAACAACGTGATCACCAAGGAACTCAAGGCGTTCCTGACCTCGACCAAGCGTGACGCCGCCCAGCAGGCGCGCGTCGTCATGGAGAAGGCCGTCGCCGCGGCCCGTACCCGTATCGCCGCGCGCCAGCACAAGGACGCCCAGCGCCGCAAGACGGCCCTGGAGTCGTCGTCCCTGCCCGCTAAGCTCGCGGACTGCCGCAGCGACGACGTCGACCGCAGCGAGCTGTTCATCGTCGAGGGCGACTCCGCGCTGGGCACGGCCAAGCTCGCCCGCAACTCCGAGTTCCAGGCGCTGCTGCCGATCCGGGGCAAGATCCTCAACGTCCAGAAGTCGTCCGTCACGGACATGCTGAAGAACGCCGAGTGCGGAGCGATCATCCAGGTCATAGGGGCGGGTTCGGGCCGTACCTTCGACATCGACGCGGCCCGCTACGGCAAGATCATCATGATGACCGACGCCGATGTGGACGGCTCCCACATCCGCACCCTGCTGCTGACCCTCTTCCACCGCTACATGCGGCCCATGGTCGAGGCCGGCCGGGTGTTCGCCGCGGTGCCGCCGCTGCACCGCATCGAGCTGGTCCAGCCGAAGAAGGGCCAGGACAAGTACGTCTACACGTACTCGGACCGGGAGCTGCGCGACAAGCTCATGGAGTTCCAGAGCAAGAACATCCGCTACAAGGACTCCATCCAGCGCTACAAGGGCCTCGGTGAGATGGACGCCGACCAGCTGGCGGAGACCACCATGGACCCGCGCCGCCGCACCCTGCGCCGGATCAACCTGACCGACCTGGACTCCGCCGAGCAGGTCTTCGACCTGCTGATGGGCAACGACGTCGCACCCCGCAAGGAGTTCATCTCCAGCTCGGCTGCCACGCTGGACCGGTCGCGCATCGACGCCTGACCCGCTCAAGACGTCGGACCGGGCCCGGGAGCGAGAACCGGGCCCGGTCCGGCGTATGCGCGGTTCGCCTTCCATGCCGCCGTCCCGGCCCGTCGCCGTCTCCACCCCTGGGTGGAGCGCCGGGGCGGGCGCGGCTCCACCCTTGATCCACCCTGGCTCCGATCCCGTGACCTCGTACTTTCCGTAACGTCGAAGGCGTCGGCGGGACCCCGTCGGCATCACCCTTCTTCCGCCCACGGAGGCATGGTGTCCGGGCTCCTCGACGCATTGGCCGTCACGGCGGTATTCGGCCTGGTGATCACCCGGCAGTTCCGCGCCGGCCGGATCGACACCGGCCGACGCCAGTGGGTGCTGCCCGTGGTGCTGGGCATCCTCGCGCTGCGCGAACCGGGCATGATCGACGCCCATCACCAGACGGCCGCCGTGCTCCTGCTCGCCGCCGAGGTGATCGTCGGCCTGGTCACCGGGGCCGGCTGGGCCTGGACCACCCGGATATGGGTCGAGACCGACGGCGCCGTGTGGAGCCGGGGCACCCGCGCCGGCGTCGCGGTGTGGGGCGTCGGCATCACGCTGCGCGTCGGCCTCTACGGGGTCGGTGCGGCCCTGGGGGTGCACCAGGACGGCTCCGCCCTGCTGCTCGCCCTCGCGGCGACCCTGCTGGTCCGGTCCGGCGTCCTGGCCTGGCGCGTTCAGGTCGCCCGCCCTTCCGGAGCACCCGGTGCCGCGTACCGTGACGCCGTGGCCCGGCCCGCCTGGAAGGAGCCCGCGTGACGGAGAACGTGTGGACGAGGTGGCCTTCCAGGGAGGCGCTGCTGCCCGAGAGCGTCTCGCGGCCCCGCCGGCTGCTCGCCCTGGCCGTGCGGCTGGTGGTCTTCGGGATGCTGCTGTGGGGAGCGTTCACCAGCAGCCGTCTGCACGGGTGGGGCTCACTCGCGGCGGCTGTCGGCCTGGTGGGCGCCGTGTGCGCGGCATGGGGCTTCTTCCGGACCACACTCGCGCACCGGTTGTGGCCGTCGCTGGCACTCGTGGCCGTGCTGCTCGCCATCGCGGTCGCCGCCCGGTCCGTCGGCTTCGGGGTCCCTGCACTGGTCATCTGGTGCGGCTGCGCCGTGGTGGCCCTGGAGCGGCTGCCCATCGCCGCCGCACTGCCCGTGACCTCGGTCGCGCTGGCCTCCTACGCCGTCGTCAGCGACGACGACTGGCTGACCGCGGTGGCGACGGCGGGCGGACTGGCTCTGGCCGGATACGTTCTGCGACTCGACGCCGAGGCGCGGGGGAGCGCGCAGCGGCTGCTGGCCCAGGAGCGGGCCGCCCGGGCGGCCGAGGCGGAGTCCGCGGCACTCGCGGAGCGGGCCCGTATCGCCCGGGAGATCCACGACGTGCTGGCGCACAGCCTCTCGGCGCAGATGGTGCACCTGGAGGCGGCCCGGTTGCTGATCGAGCGGGGCGCGGACCGGCAGCAGATCCTGGACCGGGTGGTGGCGGCACGGGGGATGGCCCGCGACGGACTCGCCGAGACCCGGCAGGCACTGTCCGCGCTGCGGGGTGACCTGACGCCGCTGGAGGACTTCCTGGCTCAGCTCGTCGAGACGGCACAGGGCGCCGCGGAGGTCACCATTACGGGGGAACGCAGACCGCTGCCGGCCGAGGCGTCGCAGGCGGTGCGCAGGGTGGCCCAGGAGGCCCTGACGAACGCCCGCAGACACGCTCCCGGCGCCGGCGTGCGGGTGCGGCTGGACTACGGCGCCGACGAAGTGACGCTGGACGTACGGGACTCGGGAGGCCCGCCCGGCGACGTCACCGGCGGCGGAGGTGGGTACGGTCTGCTGGGCATGCGGGAGCGTGCCGAGTTGCTGGGCGGCTCGTTGCGGGCGGGTCCGGGCGAGGAAGGGTTCGTGGTGACGTTGAAGGTGCCCGTATGACGCAGGAGTCCGAGGAGACGTCCGCGCGGGTGGTGGTCGTCGACGATCAGACCGTTGTGCGGGAGGGGATCGTGATGCTGCTCGGACTCCTGCCCGGCGTCGAGGTCGTGGGCGCCGCCGGTGACGGCGAGGAGGCGGTCCGGCTCGTCGCCGAACTCGCGCCGGACGTGGTGCTGATGGACCTGCGCATGCCCAGATGCGACGGGGTCGAGGCCACCCGCCGGATCCGGTCCGAACACCCCGGGACGCAGGTCGTCGTGCTCACGACGTACGCGGACGACGCGTCGGTGTTCCCCGCGTTGCGGGCGGGGGCGCGCGGCTACCTCACCAAGGACGCGGACGGGGACGAGATCGTCCGGGCGGTGCACGGCGTCCTGTCCGGAGACGCCGGGCTGGCGCCCAGCATCCAGCGGCGGCTGCTGGAGCGCCTGTCCGAGTCCGAGTCCGAGTCCGGGCCGCGGCGCGCGGGACCGCCCGAGCCACCGGACGGGCTCACCGCCCGGGAGACCGAGGTGCTGGTGCTCATCGCCGAGGGGCTCAGCAACCACCAGATCGCGAGCCGGTTGCAGGTCTCCACGGCCACGGTGAAGACCCACATCAACAACCTGTTCGCCAAGACGGGCATCAAGGACCGTGCGCAGGCGGTGCGTTACGCCTATGGGAAGGGGCTGGTGCGGCCACCAGCGGGATGAATCACCTGATGGGGTGAAGTGCCCGGGGAAGAAGAGCCGGGGATCCACCCGTTCTGTCCATCCTTGGGCATGCAGTCAAGCAACGATCGGTCCCGCGGTGCCGGGGGCGGTCCCGAGAGCGCGGCCGACCACCGCGCGGTGCCGGGCAGGGCCTACGTCGAGACGGCCCCCGGCGCGCCGTACGACGATCCGCGGTACGACGACCCGTGGTACGACGCCCTTGCCTCCGGCTGGGGCGAGTCGGCCGGCCCCTCGGCTCCCGAGCCGGTGGTGCCGCCGATGCGTCGGGACGCCCCGGCGGAGCCGCCCCGGGACGCGGCCGACGTGTATCTGGAGGTCCAGCGCAGCGCGGCCTTCCAGGAGGTCCGCAGCCGGTACCGGAGGTTCGTGGTGCCGGCCGTCGCCGGCTTCCTCCTCTGGTACGTGGCCTACGTGGTGACCGCCACGACGGCACCCTCCCTGATGGCCCGGCCGGTGGCCGGCGCGGTGAACGTGGCGATGGTCGCCGGGCTCGGGCAGTTCCTCACCACGTTCCTGCTCACCTGGGCCTATGCCCGGCACGCCCGGCTGCGCAGGGACCGGGCCGCGCTCGAACTGCGCTGGGACACCCAGGAGCTGACCCGCGGGGCGCGGGGCGGTGCGTCGTGACGGGAGACCACCAGACGCTGGCCCTGCTGCTGTTCAGCACGTTCGTCGCCGTCACGCTCGGGATCACCACCTGGGTGGGCCGTCACCGGCAGGGATCCGCCGAGGAGTTCTACGCGGGAGGCCGCCTCTTCTCACCGATGGAGAATGGTTTTGCCATCTCCGGCGACTACATGTCGGCCGCGTCCTTCCTCGGCATCTCGGGGCTCATCGCGCTCTACGGCTACGACGGCATGCTCTACTCGGTGGGCTTCCTGGTGGCGTGGCTCGTGGTCCTGTTCCTCGTCGCCGAACTGGTGCGCAACTGCGGGCGGTTCACCCTAGCCGACGTCGTCGCCGCCCGGATGAGGGAGCGGCCGGTGAGGATCGCGGCGGGGACCTCCTCGGTCACCGTCTCCGTGCTGTACCTGGTGGCGCAGATGGTGGGTGCGGGCAGCCTGGTCGCGCTGCTGCTGGGCGGGACGAGCGAGGCGGCGCGGACGTGGACCGTCATCGGCGTCGGCGCCCTCATGGTGATCTACGTGTCGCTGGGCGGGATGCGCGCCACCACCTGGATCCAGATCGTGAAGGCGGTCCTGCTGCTCGGTGGCACCGTGGCGCTGACCACGCTCGTCCTGGTGCGCTTCCACGGCGACGTCGACCGGCTGCTGCGCACGGCGGCGGAGCGCAGCGGCCACGGTGAGGCGTTCCTCGCGCCGGGCCTGGCGTACGGCGCGGACTGGGTCTCTCGCTTCGACTTCATCAGCCTGGGGCTCGCCCTGGTGCTGGGCACGGCCGG
Source organism: Streptomyces sp. NPDC102490 (assembly GCF_044765285.1). Lineage (NCBI taxonomy): Bacteria > Bacillati > Actinomycetota > Actinomycetes > Kitasatosporales > Streptomycetaceae > Streptomyces > Streptomyces sp. NPDC102490. The sequence goes on along the minus strand of NZ_JBIWJU010000013.1, from coordinate 211,436 downwards.
GCTGCCGCACATCCTGTCCCGCTTCTACACCGTGCCCACCGCCCGGGCGGCGAGGCGGTCCGTGGTCTGGTCGATCGGTCTCATCGGCGGCTTCTACCTGATGACGATCGTGCTCGGGTTCGGTGCCGCCGCCCTGGTCGGGCCGGACGCCGTACGCGCGTCCAACGCCGCCGGGAACACGGCGGTGCCGCTGCTCGCCCTCGACCTGGGCGGCGGCGCCCAGTCCACCGGCGGGACGGTCCTGTTCGCGGTCGTCGCCGCCGTCGCGTTCGCCACCATCCTCGCGGTGGTGGCCGGCATCACCCTTGCGTCCTCGGCGTCCGTGGCCCACGACCTGTACGCGTCCTTGCGGCGCCGCCGCTCCGAGCCGCGCAGCGAGGTCGCCGTGGCACGGATTGCCGCCGTCGGCATCGGCGCCGTCGCGATCGGGCTCGGCCTGCTCGCCCGCGACCTCAACGTCGCCTTCCTGGTGGGCCTCGCCTTCGCCGTGGCCGCCTCCGCCAACCTGCCGGTGCTGCTCTACTCGCTGTTCTGGCGCGGCTTCACCACGCGCGGCGCGGTGTGGGCCGTGTACGGCGGTCTGGTGCCGTCCGTGGTGCTGGTGCTGCTGTCCCCGGTGGTCTCCGGCAGCCCGCAGGCGCTCTTCCCGGGCCTCGACTTCCAGTACTTCCCGCTGCAGAATCCGGGGCTCGTGTCGATCCCGCTCGGCTTCGTCGCCGGCTGGCTGGGCACGGTCACCTCGCCGGAGGAGCCCGACGAGGCCAAGCACGCCGAGACCGAGGTGCGGTCGCTGACCGGGGCGGGGGCCGTGTAGGAACGGTCCAGCGGCCACGTGGGCCCGCGCGGCCTCGGTGTCCAGCGGTCGTCTCAGGTGCGGGTCGCCCACGCGTAACGGTGTTCGGGGCGGCCCGCGTCGCCGTACTTGAGGGTCAGGACGGCCCGTCCGGTGCGTTCCAGCAGCTTCAGATAGCGCTGCGCGGTCTGGCGGCTCACGCCGGTCCGTTCGGCGATCTCCTGGGCGGAGAGCGGCCCGTCGGCCGTCAGCAGGCACTGGCGTACCAGCTCGGCGGTGGTGGGGGAGTGGCCCTTGGGCAGCCCGGGTTCGGAGGGTGCCGACAGGGCGCCGAAGATCCGGTCGACCTCGGCCTGTTCCGCCTCGCCGCCCCCGTCGAGGGTGCGGCGGAGTTCGGCGTACGCCTCCAGTTTGGCCCGCAGACCGGCGAAGGCGAACGGTTTCACCAGGTACTGGAGAGCCCCCTGCCGCATCGCCGCCTGCACGGTCGACACGTCCCGGGCGGCCGTCACCATGATCACGTCGGTCTGGCGGCCCCGCCGCCGCATCTCCCGGACGACCTCCAGGCCGGTCCGGTCGGGCAGGTAGTGGTCGAGCAGGATCAGGTCGAGGCGGGGCAGCCGCTCCACCGCGTCCAGCGCCTCCACCGCGCTGTGCGCCTCGCCGGCGACGTGGAAGCCCGGCACCTTCTCGACGTACGCGGCATTGACGCGCGCGACCCGCGTGTCGTCGTCCACGACCAGGACCTCGATCATCGGGACTCCTCCTCGGCGGCGGTGGGCACAGGCGCGGTCAGGGCGGGCTGCGGGGAGGGTTCGGCCAGCGCCTCCGGGAGTACGACGACGAACTTCGCGCCGCCGCCGTACGCCTCCCCGACGGTCGCGCCGCCACCCTGCCGTTCGGCCAGGCGGCGCACCAGCGACAGCCCGATGCCGCGCCCGCGGTGTGCCGGTGACTCCTTGGTGGACCAGCCCGCGGTGAACACCAGCTCCCGGTGGTCCGCCGGAATCCCGGGCCCCGTGTCGCGCACCGTGAGCGTGGCGGCGCGCCCCTCGGCACGGAGTTCGACCTCCACGCGCGCGTGCGGTGTCCCCGCGGCGGCGTCGAGGGCGTTGTCGACCAGGTTGCCGACGATCGTCACGAGCCCTCGGGGATCGACCAGACGGTCCGGCAGCCGCGTCCGGTCCGAGACCCACAGGGCGACTCCGCGTTCGGCCGCGACGGTGGCCTTGCCGACCAGCAGGGCGGCGAGAAGCGGGTCCTGGATCCGCTCCGTGATCTGTTCCGCGGTGACCCGGTGGTCGCCGACCACCTCGCCGACGAACTCCACGGCGTCGTCGTACATCTCCAGTTCGAGCAGCCCCAGCAGGGTGTGCATCCGGTTGGCGTGCTCGTGGTCCTGCGCGCGCAGCGCGTCGATGAGGCCGCGCGTGGAGTCCAGTTCCCGGCCGAGCTGCTCCAGCTCGGTGCGGTCGCGCAGCGTGGCGACGGCCCCGCCGTCGTCGGTGGGCATCCGGTTGGCGACCAGGACCCGCTGGCCGCGCACGGTCAGCAGGTCGGTGCCGGACACCCGGCCGGCCAGGACGTCGGCCGTGCGCCCCGCCCCGAGGGCCTCGTCGGGCAAGCGGCCGACGGCCTCGCCGCCGATGCCCAGCAGGCGCTGCGCCTCGTCGTTGAGCAGCCGCACCCGGCCGCCGCGGTCGAGCGCGACGACGCCCTCCCGGATGCCGTGCAGCATGGCCTCGCGCTCGGCCAGCAGCCCCGCGATGTCCGAGAAGGCGAGGTCCTGGGTCTGCCGCTGCACCCGGCGCGAGATGATCCAGGACGCCAGGGCGCCGACGGCCAGCGCGCCACCGGCGTACGCGAACAGGCCGGGGATGGCGTGGATCAGCCGCGCCCGGACGCTGTCGTACGCGATGCCCACCGAGACCGCCCCGACGATCTCGCCGTCGCCGTCGCGCAGCGGCACCTTCCCGCGGGCGGAGCGGCCCAGGGTGCCGTTGTCGATCTCCATGACCTCGCGGCCGGACAGGGCCTGGCCGGGGTCGGTGGAGACGACCTGGCCGATCCGCCGGGCGTCGGTGTGCGACCAGCGCACGCCCTTGCGGTCCATCACGACGACGTACTCCGCCTTGGTGGCCTCGCGGACCCGTTCCGCCTCCCGCTGCACCGGGCCGTTCGCCGTCGGCCGGGTGGTCCGCAGGTCCCGTACGACCTGCGGCTGCTGCGCGGTGGTCTGCGCGATCGCCAGCGCCCGGCGCATCGCCTGGTCGTCCAGCTGGTCGCCGAGCGGCGCCAGGAACAGCCCGGTCGCGAGCACGGCGACGCCCGCGGCGATCGCCAGCTGCATCAGCAGCACCTGTGAGAACACCCGCCGCGGCAGGCCCAGGCGCAGTCGGCGTACGGGGGGAGTGGAGCTCATGGGCATGACGGTACGTGGGGCCGGTGGCCGACCGTAGGGGGGTGTGGCGTGTATCTCCCGGGGGCCGGCGCGTCTCTCGGGTGGGGGGTCAGCTCGCCAGTGCCCCCGTCAGCGACAGGGCGCGCACCGCGGTGACCTCCATCCGCGCCGGCGAGCCCAGCACCGACGCCCCGCAGCTCTCCGCTCGCGGTGGCGCCGACGCCCCCTGTACGACGGTGACCCGCCAGTGCCGGCCGTCGCGGTGGGCCAGGGTCACCTCCCAGCGCGGTGCGGCACCGTCCGTCCGTACCACGGTCAGGGCCTGGGCCGAGTCCTCGCCGACGGCCGATCGCAGGGCCAGCTCGGCCGCCTGGCCCGGGCGCTCCCATGCGGAGTTCCCGCGGCAGCCGTCGACGACGATCCGGTCCTCCCGCGCGCTGTGCAGGATCTGCTTGACGCCGGGCGCTTGGACCCGGCCGTACACGTAGCCGTGAGGGAGGACGAGCACGGTCGGTGAGAAGCGGTGACCGCCCAGGTGGGTGACCTCCCAGACGCCGTCGGCTCCGGAGGCGGCGAGTTCGGCCGCGAGGGGTCTGCCGAGCAGGGCGCAGCACCGGTCGCGCTTTCCGTTGGTGCAGACGAGGGCGAGCGGATCACCCGTGTGGGGGCGGCCGTCCAGCACCGAGTCGAAGGTGTGGTGGTCGCCCCGGCCGAGTGCCGCGAAGTCGAGGCCGAGCAGCCGGCCGGGGTCCTTGAGCGTGGTGCCGTGCAGCCACACGTTCCCCGGCACGGTGTGGGCCGCGTACACCCTGCGTTCGGCGGGTGTGCCCCGGTCCGCGTGGCGGCCGGGGCGGCGCACGAGCGCGACGCGTACGCCCGTCCCCTTCGCCGCCGCGTCGAGGGCGCGCCCCAGCGCGGTGTCCAGGTGGCTCGAGGTGAGCGCCTTGGCGCCCCACGGGCCGGGCTGTTCGAGCAGCAACCAGGTCCTCGCGACGGGTGCGGTGCCCGCAACGGGCTCGTCGAGGTCCCGGGAGACGGCTGAGCACGTACTCACAGAGGTGAGCCTAACCTGACTTGCCCCGTGGCGACTTCCAGCCGCGCCTGAGCACTACTCCGGCAGTGGTCGCGGCGGCTTCGGACCCGAGTACAGCCCACTCGGTCGCATCCGCAGCGGGCGCTCTCCATACTCCTCCAGCGCGTGCGCGATCCAGCCCGCCGTACGGGCCACCGCGAAGATCGTCTCGGCCGCGGTGGGGGCCATGCCGGACGACACGGTGAGCACGGCGAGCGCGAGGTCGACGTTGGCGTGCAGCGGGGTGTGGCGGGCGGCGGTGGCCTGGACGTCCCGGGCCGCCGCGAGTGCGGGCGCCGCCCGGGGGATGTCCTCCAGGAGTGCGAATAGGGCACGCGCGCGTGGGTCCTCGCCGGGGTAGAGCCGGTGGCCGAGCCCCGGGATGCGCCGGCCGGCCCGCAACTCCTCCGCGACCACCGGCGCCGCACTGCCCAGATCGAGCACCTCCAGCAGCATCCGGTGCGCGAGTCCTCCGGCGGCGCCGTGCAGCGGCCCCTCGATCACGCCGAGTCCGGCGGACACGGCCGCGTAGGCGTGCGCCCGCGCCGACGCGGCGACGCGCACGGCGAGCGTGGAGGCCGCCAGGTCGTGGTCGACGAGGAGGCAGAGCGCCGTGTCGAGGGCGCGCAGGGTCGGTTCGTCGGCCTCCTGCCCGCTGAGCCGGGTCCACAGCCGGCGGGCGATCGGGTCCTGGTCCCGTCCGTCGCGCAGTACCGGCGGCAGCGCGGCGACCAGGGTGGGGATGAGGGCGCGCGCCGTGCCCAGGACGGCGTCCTCGGTCAGGTCGAAGCGGAGCGGGTCCGTGACCGCAGCGGCGATCGCCGCGACGCGCAGCCGGTCGACGGGGCCGGCGTGTTCGGGCAGGGCGTCGACGGCACGGCGGGCGACGGCCACGGCGGATGCGGGGACCGGGAAGGCGGCGCCGGGACGCAACTGCCCGGTCCACAGCCACTCGGCCACCTCCTCGTAGGTGTGGCGGGCGGCGAGTTCGACCGCGTCGACGCCCCGGTAGGAGAACCGGTCGCTCTCGATGAGCGTGAGGCGGGTGCGCACGGTCAGCTCCTGCCCGGCGGCTGAGGCCGCGGTCGTGCCGCCGTCGCGCCGGTTGCGCCGGGCGAGGGCCCGCACCTCGTCGGCGTCGAAGGTGCTCCCCCGGGAGCCGGGCGCGCGGCGGCTGCCGAGCTGGCCGCGGCTGACGTACGCGTACACGGTCTCGGGCTTCACCCCGAGCAGTTCGGCCGCCTCCCTGGTGGTCAGGCGCCGCTCGCTGTCGGCGGTGTGGTCGGGCTCTTGATCGCGCATGAGGTCACCGTATCGATCGGAGGCGGTTCGTGTTGAGTCCTTGGGTGATTATGTATTGACTCAATCAATATTGACAGACTTACAGTCAACTATGGACAGTGGAGTCACGTTCGAGGAGGTAATCATGTCTGTCAACAGAACCGCAGCGGCCGCGACGCTCGTCGAGGTGCCGCGCGGGCTCGCCGGTGTCGTGGTGGCCGACACCGAGGTCGGCGACGTGCGCGGGCTGGAGGGCTTCTACCACTACCGCCAGTACTCGGCCGTCGAACTCGCGCAGAGCCGCGGCTTCGAGGACGTCTGGCATCTCCTGGTGCAGGGGGAGCTTCCCGACGCGCGGCGCGGGGCCGCCTTCGCCGCCGAGACCGCGGCGCTGCGGCGACTCCCCGACGCGGTGCGCGCCGCCCTGCCCGCCATCGCCGAGGCCGGTGGACGCTCCGGTCCCCTCGCCGGGATGCGCACGGGCCTGTCCCTGCTGGGCGCCGCCCTCGGCTTCGGGCCGGTGTACGACCTGTCGGTCGACCAGCGCCGCCAGGACACCCTGGTGGCCGCCGCGGCCGTACCGACGCTGCTGACCGCGCTGCACCGACTGGGGCGGGGCCTGGAGCCGGTGGAGCCCCGCGAGGACCTGTCGTACGCCGCGAACTACCTCTACATGCTGACCGGCGAGGAGCCGGACCCGGCCCGTACCCGGGCGATCGAGCAGTACCTGATCTCCACCATCGACCACGGGTTCAACGCGTCGACCTTCACCGCGCGGGTCATCGCGTCGACGGGTGCGGATGTCGCGGCCTGCCTGACCGGTGCCGTGTCGGCGTTGTCCGGCCCGCTGCACGGCGGCGCGCCCAGCCGGGCCCTGGACACCCTGGACGCGATCGGCACCCCCGACCGCATCGACGCCTGGATCCGCGAACGGGTGCTCGCCGGTGACCGCATCATGGGCTTCGGCCACGCGGTCTACCGCACCGAGGACCCGCGCTCACGGATGCTGCGTGAGGTGGCGCAGCGGTTCGGCGGCCCGCGCGTGGAGTTCGCGGTCGAGGTGGAGCGGCAGGTCGAGGCGATCCTCGCGGAGCTGAAGCCGGGGCGCGAACTGCACACCAACGTCGAGTTCTACGCGGGCGTGGTCATGGAACTGTGCGGCCTGCCCCGCGAGATGTTCACGCCCACGTTCGCGGCGGCGCGGGTGGTGGGCTGGAGCGCGAACATCCTGGAACAGGCGCGCGACTCGAAGATCATCCGGCCGGCGGCACGGTACGTGGGTCCAGGGGCCCCGGTGGGCGTGCCGGCGCCGGCCTGAGGAGCACGAGCGGCGGTCTCGGTACCGATGAAGGCGAAATTCCCGCGGCGCCGATCGACGGGGAGGCGGAGCGGAGACGCACGGAGGGAGGAGGGAAGCGAGGGGCGCACAGTCCGGCGCCCTGGAAAACGTCTGCCTCGCGTACGCTGCTGACCATCGTTCACTCCGTGCCGACCGCGGCGGACCGTATCCTGAGCAGGCCATTCCGCACGCGTGGGTGAGAGAGAGGTCGCACGGTGGGGCAGCGCCCGACTCCGCAGCAGATCCCGGTCGTCGTACTCGCCGGGTTCCTCGGCTCCGGAAAGACCACCCTGCTCAACCACCTCCTCCACCGCAGCGGAGGCAGCCGTATCGGCGCCGTCGTCAACGACTTCGGATCGATCGAGATCGACGCGATGGCCGTCGCGGGCGCCCTCGGCGACTCCACCGTGTCCCTCGGCAACGGCTGCCTGTGCTGTGCCGTGGACGCGAGTGAACTCGACGGATACCTGGAGCGGCTCGCCCGTCCCGAGGCCGGCATCGACGTGATCGTCATCGAGGCCAGCGGCCTGGCCGAACCGCAGGAACTGGTGCGCATGCTGCTCGCCAGCGAGCGACCGGAGGTCGTGTACGGCGGGCTCGTCGAGGTCGTCGACGCCGCCGAGTTCGACGACACCCGCGCCAAGCACCCCGAGATCGACCGGCATCTGGCCCTCGCCGACCTGGTCGTGGTCAACAAGACCGACCGCGCCCCGGACGCCGAGCGCGTGCTCGCCCTCGTACACTCGCTCACCGACGGCGCCGCCGTCGTGCCCGCGACTTACGGCCGCATCGACCCCGAGTTCCTCTACGACTGCCGGTCCAGCGAGGAGCGGGTGGGCCAGCTGTCCTTCGACGACCTGCACGACCACTCCGAGGACGGCGCCCACCCCGGGCACCCGCACGCCGCCTACGACACGCTGTCGTTCGTCTCCGACCTCCCGCTCGACCCGCGCCGGCTGATGCGCTTCCTCGACAGCCGGCCCGAGGGCCTCTACCGGATCAAGGGGTACGTCGACTTCGGCCCGTACGACCCGCACAACCGGTACGGAGTCCACGCCGTCGGACGCTTCCTGCGTTTCTACCCGGAGCCGTGGACGTCCGCCGACGCCCGCCGTACCCAGCTCGTCCTCATCGGCTCCGGCATCGACGCGGCGGCCCTCGGCGCGGAACTCGACGCGTGCCGCCGGGACGCCGACGCCCCGCACGCCGACGAGCACGGCATGTGGGGCGTCCTGCGCTACGTACCGGACGGCGAGGACCCCGACGCCGAGGAGCCCGACGGCGATGACCCCGAGGGCCAAGGCCCTGACGGCGAGGAGTCCCGGCCCGCCCGCTAGGCCGGGCCGGCCACCACCGATACCGTCTTCGGCAGCGACACGCCCGAGCCGTCGCGGCGCGGGTCGACCTCCGGGAGCTGCGCCGGCGTGCCGTTCCGCTGCGCGGCGAGTGCCGGAGTGGCGCCCGCCCAGGCGAAGGCCAGGCAGTCCTCGCCCTTCAGGAACCGCTGGCAGCGCACCCCGCCCGTGGCGCGGCCCTTGCGCGGGTACTGGTCGAACGGCGTGAGCTTGGCCGTGGTCTGCACCGAGTCGTCCAGCGTGCCGCGCGATCCGGCCACCGTGAAGACCACCGCGTCCGCCGCCGGGTCCACCGCCGTGAAGGAGATGACCTTCGCGCCGTCGGCGAGCTTGATGCCCGCCACACCGCCCGCGGGACGGCCCTGCGGACGGACCTGCGAGGCCTGGTAGCGCAGGAGCTGGGCGTCGTCCGTGATGAAGACCAGGTCCTCGTCACCGGTGCGCAGCTCGGCCCCGCCGACGATGCGGTCGCCCTCCTTGAGGGTGATGACCTCCAACTCGTCCTTGTTGGAGGGGTAGTCGGGCACCACCCGCTTGACGACGCCCTGCTCCGTGCCGATCGCGAGCCCCGGCGAGGACTCGTCCAGCGTGGTCAGGCAGACCACGTCCTCGTCGTCCTCCAGGGACACGAACTCCGCCAGCGGCGCACCGCCCGCGAGGTTCGGCGTCGGCATGGACTCCGGGAGCTGGGGCAGGTCCACCACGTTCACCCGCAGCAGCCGCCCCGCGGACGTCACCACACCGACCTCGCCGCGTGCCGTGGCCGGCACCGCGGAGACGATCAGGTCGTGCTTGACCCGCTTGGCGCCCGCCTCCGTGACGAGGGGCTCGTCGCCCGCGGTGCGGGCCAGCAGGCCCGTCGACGACAGCAGCACCCGGCAGGGGTCGTCCGCCACCTGGAGCGGCACGGCGGCGACCGGGGCGCCGCCGGACTCCAGCAGCGTCGTACGGCGGTCGGTGCCGAACTTCTTCGCCACCGCCGCCAGTTCGGTCGAGACCAGCTTGCGCAGCTCCGCGTCCGAGTCGAGGATCCGGGTCAGCTCCTCGATCTCCGCGTTCAGCCGGTCCTTCTCGGACTCCAGCTCGATGCGGTCGTACTTGGTGAGCCGGCGCAGCGGCGTGTCCAGGATGTACTGCGTCTGGACGTCGCTCAGCGAGAAGCGGGCCATCAGGCGCTGCTTGGCCTGCGCCGAGTTCTCGCTGGAGCGGATGAGCCGGATCACCTCGTCGATGTCGACCAGGGCGGTGAGCAGGCCCTCCACCAGGTGCAGCCGGTCCCGCTTCTTGCTGCGGCGGAACTCGCTGCGGCGCCGGACGACGGTGAAGCGGTGGTCGAGATAGACCTCCAGCAGCTCCTTGAGGCCCAGGGTGAGGGGCTGGCCGTCCACCAGGGCGACGTTGTTGATGCCGAAGGACTCCTCCATGGCCGTCAGCTTGTAGAGCTGCTCCAGGACCGCCTCCGGCACGAAGCCGTTCTTGATCTCGATGACCAGGCGCAGTCCGTGCGCGCGGTCGGTGAGGTCCTTGACGTCCGCGATGCCCTGGATCTTCTTCGAGCCGACCAGGTCCTTGATCTTCGAGATGACCTTCTCCGGGCCGACCGCGAAGGGCAGCTCGGTGACGACGAGGCCCTTGCGGCGGGCCGTCACCGTCTCCACGGACACCGTCGCGCGGATCTTGAACGTGCCGCGGCCCGTCTCGTACGCGTCCCGGATGCCGGGCAGGCCGACGATCCGGCCGCCGGTGGGCAGGTCGGGGCCCGGCACGTGCTTCATCAGCGCGTCCAGGTCCGCGTTCGGGTGCCGGATCAGGTGCCGGGCCGCCGCGATCACCTCGCGCAGGTTGTGCGGCGGCATGTTCGTGGCCATGCCGACCGCGATGCCCGAGGCGCCGTTGACCAGCAGGTTCGGGAAGGCGGCGGGCAGCGCCACCGGCTCCTGCTCCTGGCCGTCGTAGTTGGGGGCGAAGTCGACGGTGTCCTCGTCGATGGACTCCGTCATCAGCCCGGCGGCCTCGGCCATCCGGCACTCCGTGTACCGCATGGCGGCCGGCGGGTCGTCGTTGCCCAGCGAGCCGAAGTTGCCGTGGCCGTCCACCAGGGGCACGCGCATCGAGAACGGCTGGGCCATGCGCACCAGCGCGTCGTAGATCGACGCGTCGCCGTGCGGGTGCAGCTTGCCCATCACCTCGCCGACGACACGGGCGCACTTCACATAGCCGCGCTCGGGCCGCAGGCCCATCTCGTTCATCTGGTAGACGATGCGGCGGTGCACCGGCTTGAGGCCGTCGCGGGCGTCCGGCAGCGCACGGGAGTAGATGACCGAGTACGCGTACTCGAGGAAGGAACCCTGCATCTCGTCGACGACGTCGATGTCGAGGATCTTCTCCTCGTACGAGTCGTCGGGCGGCGGGGTCTTCGTACTACGGCGGGCCATCGCTGCCGGCTCCTTGCTGAAGCTTGAACGGTGATCTGACGCGGTCCATTGTGGACTGCGGCACTGACAGCGACCGACCAGGACCCGTCACGGGCTGCCGGCCCGGCGCTGCCCGCAGAGTACGCCCTCGTCCCGGGGTGCCGTCCGCGCCGCCGTCCCCGGCGGCCCGCCCACCGCGTTCTCGCTCTCGGCGTACGAGGTCCGGGAACTCCACCGGCGGCCCGCACGCTTGCATACAGTGGCAGGATCGGCGGAATTCCGCAGTTCCGCCCACTGATTCCACCCGGTGGTTCACCCCGTGACTCCACCAGGAACTCGCGATCGAAGGGACGTACATGCCCATGGGTCACACGGCCACAGCCCCGGCAGGCTCCGGCGGCCTGACAGCGACCGAACACCGCCTGGCCAACGGCCTGCGCGTGGTGCTCTCCGAGGACCACCTGACCCCGGTCGCGGCGGTGTGCCTCTGGTACGACGTCGGCTCGCGCCACGAGGTCAAGGGGCGTACCGGCCTGGCTCACCTTTTCGAGCACCTCATGTTCCAGGGCTCCGCACAGGTCAAGGGCAACGGCCACTTCGAGCTGGTGCAGGGCGCCGGCGGCTCGCTCAACGGCACCACCAGCTTCGAGCGGACCAACTACTTCGAGACCATGCCCGCCCACCAGCTGGAGCTCGCCCTCTGGCTGGAGGCCGACCGCATGGGCTCCCTGCTGGCCGCCCTGGACGAGGAGTCGATGGAGAACCAGCGGGACGTCGTCAAGAACGAACGGCGCCAGCGCTACGACAACGTCCCCTACGGCACGGCCTTCGAGAAGCTGACCGCCCTGGCCTACCCGGAGGGGCACCCCTACCACCACACGCCGATCGGTTCGATGGCGGACCTGGACGCGGCGACCCTGGAGGACGCGCGCGCGTTCTTCCGCACCTACTACGCGCCCAACAACGCGGTGCTGTCGGTCGTCGGCGACATCGACCCGGAGCAGACGCTCGCCTGGATCGAGAAGTACTTCGGCTCCATCGCCTCGCACGACGGCAAGCAGCCTCCCCGCGACGGTTCGCTGCCCGACGTCATGGGCGGGCAGCTGCGCGAGATCGTCGAGGAGGAGGTCCCGGCCCGTGCCCTGATGGCGGCCTACCGCCTGCCGGAGGACGGCACGCGCGCGTGCGACGCGGCCGACCTGGCCCTGACCGTCCTGGGCGGCGGCGAGTCGTCCCGCCTGTACAACCGGCTCGTACGCCGCGACCGCACCGCCGTCGCCGCCGGGTTCGGCCTGCTGCGGCTCGCCGGGGCGCCCTCCCTGGGGTGGCTGGACGTGAAGACGTCCGGTGACGTGGAGGTCCCGGTCATCGAGACGGCCATCGACGAGGAGCTGGCCCGGTTCGCCGAGGAGGGCCCCACGGCCGAGGAGATGGAGCGCGCCCAGGCCCAGCTCGAGCGCGAGTGGCTGGACCGCCTGGGCACGGTCGCGGGCCGCGCGGACGAACTGTGCCGGTACGCCGTCCTGTTCGGCGACCCGCAACTCGCCCTCACCGCCGTGCAGCGGGTCCTCGAGGTGACCGCACAGGAGGTCCAGGAGGTCGCCAAGGCCCGCCTGCGCCCCGACAACCGCGCGGTGCTCGTCTACGAGCCCACCGCCCCCGCCGACGAGACCGGCGCCGACCCGACCGACGCCACCGACGAGAACGAGGAGGCGGCCAAGTGACCGAGCTCGCCACCATGGAATTCCACGCCCAGCCGCAGGCCGGCGAGCCCAAGCCGTGGGCGTTCCCCGCCCCCGAGCGCGGCCGCCTCGACAACGGCCTCACCGTGCTGCGCTGCCACCGCCCCGGCCAGCAGGTCGTCGCAGTCGAGGTGCTCCTCGACGCCCCCCTGGAGGCCGAGCCCGCCGGTCTCGACGGTGTCGCCACGATCATGGCGCGCGCCTTCTCGGAGGGCACCGACAAGCACTCGGCGGAGGAGTTCGCCGCCGAGCTGGAGCGCTGCGGCGCCACCCTCGACGCGCATGCCGACCACCCCGGCGTCCGGCTGAGCCTGGAGGTGCCCGCCTCGCGCCTGGCCAAGGCCCTCGGCCTGGTCGCCGACGCCCTCAGGGCGCCCGCCTTCGCGGACGGCGAGGTCGAACGGCTGGTGCGCAACCGGCTCGACGAGATCCCGCACGAGCTGGCCAACCCCTCCCGGCGCGCCGCGAAGGAACTCTCCAAGGAGCTGTTCCCGGCCGACTCGCGCATGTCGCGCCCGCGCCAGGGCACCGAGGAGACGGTCGCGGCCATCGACTCGGCCGCCGTACGCGCCTTCTACGAGCGGCACGTCCGCCCCGCCACGGCCACCGCGGTGGTCGTCGGCGACCTCACCGGTGTCGACCTGGACGCGCTGCTCGGCGACACCCTGGGCGCGTGGACCGGCTCGGCCGCCGAGCCGCGCCCCGTCCCCCCGGTGACCGCCGACGACCGGGGCCGGGTCGTCATCGTGGACCGTCCCGGCGCCGTCCAGACGCAGCTGCTGATCGGCCGCACCGGCGCCGACCGGCACGACCGCGTGTGGCCCGCGCAGGTGCTCGGCACCTACTGCCTCGGCGGCACCCTCACCTCGCGCCTGGACCGCGTCCTGCGCGAGGAGAAGGGCTACACCTACGGCGTACGGGCGTTCGGCCAGGTCCTGCGCTCCGCGCCGGACGGTACGGGCGCCGCGATGCTCGCCATCAGCGGGTCCGTCGACACCCCCAACACCGGTCCCGCCCTGGAGGACCTGTGGACGGTGCTGCGCAAGCTCGCCGCGGAGGGGCTCACCGACGCCGAGCGCGACGTGGCCGTGCAGAACCTGGTGGGCGTGGCGCCGCTGAAGTACGAGACGGCGGCGGCCGTGGCGAGCACGCTGGCCGACCAGGTCGAGCAGCACCTGTCCGACGACTTCCAGGCCACGCTCTACCGTCAACTGGCCGCCACGGGCACCGTGGAGGCCACCGCGGCGGTCGTGAACGCCTTCCCGGTGGACCGCCTCGTGACGGTCCTCGTCGGCGACGCGGCGCAGATCAAGGAGCCCGTCGAGGCCCTCGGTATCGGCGAAGTCACCGTGGTGGCCGCCGAGTAGCGACCCGCGCGCGGAGTGGCCCTGGTGACCGGAGTGTCACCAGGGCCGCCGTTTGTCCGGATTGGGGGAATGGCTGCCCGTCTGCCCTGTGGCGTGCGCTACAAAAAGCCTGTTGCGTTTGAGAATTGAACGCAGCCGCGTTTAGCGTCTTCCGGGCTGTTCGTCAGGCAGTGCGCCGCACCCGCGGCACCGGACAGTCATCGCCGAGTCCCCGTACGGCGCGAGCCAGGGGAGCCGGGGACCCAACGCAGTCCCTGGGGTGAATCGGACGCCCGCGCGCAGCGCGAGGGGGTCCGTAGGAGACCTTCCACCTCCGAACCCGTCAGCTAACCCGGTAGGCGAGAGGGAAGGAAAGGACAAGCCTCTACATGGCGTTCACGCGCGCCACCGGGAAGCACCGGCGCACCGGCCGGGTGCACCGCACCACCGCCCGCGCGGCGGGAGTCGCGGCCCTCGCCACCACCGGCGTCGTCGGCACCCTCGCGGCTCCCGCGCTCGCCGCCGAGCCCGCGGTGGAGCAGAGCGGACTCACCCCGGTCGTCACCATCGGCGACTCCGTCGCCGACGAGATAGACGCCCAGGCCCTCGCCCAGCAGCAGGCGGCCGCGGACGCCGCCGCCCGCGAGGCGGCCCGGGAAGCGGCCCGCGAGCGGGCGGCCGAGGCGGCCAAGCAGGCGCGCGAGGCCAAGGAGCGCGCCGCGCGGGAGGCGGAGCGCAAGCGCCTCAACACCTTCGTCGCGCCGATCACCGCCTCCTACGTCTCCACCGCCTACCAGGCCGGCAGTTCCCTGTGGTCCTCCGGCAGCCACACCGGCATCGACTTCCACGCCTCCAGCGGCACGACCGTGCACGCCGTGGGCGTCGGCACCGTCGTCGAGGCCGGCTGGGGCGGGGCGTACGGCAACCAGGTCGTGATCAAGATGCACGACGGCACGTACACGCAGTACGGGCACCTGTCGTCCATCGGCGTCTCGGTCGGCCAGTCGGTCGAGCCGGGCCAGCAGATCGGCCTCTCCGGCGCCACCGGCAACGTCACCGGACCGCACCTGCACTTCGAGGCCCGTACGAGCCCCGAGTACGGCTCGGACATGGACCCCGTCGCCTACCTCCGCTCCCACGGCGTGAACGTCTGACAGAGACGACGTCCGAAAGCCCCGGCTTCCCGAGCCGGGGCTTTTCGCATTTAATATCGCTTGATTGGCCTGGGTTCGTGCGGCACACGTCAATCACCGGGTTTCACGGGGGTCAAGGGGAGGTCGCTCATGCGTATTCCGGCGCATTCGGTGTGCACGGCGATCCGGGACGACATCGTCTCCGGTGTACACGGCCGCGGGAGCCGGCTCACCGAGGAACTCCTCGCCCGCCGCTACGGCGTCTCCCGCGTCCCCGTCCGCGAGGCCCTGCGCACGCTGGAGGCCGAGGGTTTCGTGGTGACCCGGCGGCACGCGGGCGCGTGCGTGGCGGAGCCGACCGAGCGGGAGGCCGCCGACCTCCTGGAGACGCGCACGCTCCTGGAGCCGCTCGGGGCCTCCCGGGCCGCCCGGCGGCGCACCGAGGCCCACCTCAAGGTGTTGCGCGGCCTGGTCAGACTGGGGCAGGAACGGGCCAGGCAGGGCACCGGCGAGGAACTGCGCTCACTGGGCGGCTGGTTCCACGAGACCCTCGCCCGGGCGGCGGACAGCCCCTCCCTGACGGCGCTGCTGACCCAGCTCCGCCACAAGATCGCCTGGATGTACGTGGTGGAGGCGCCGGTCGGCCCGGTGGAGTACTGGGCGGAGCACGGCGCGATCACCGACGCCGTGGCCCGGGGCGACGGCGAACGCGCGCGGGCGCTCATGACCCTGCACATCGAGCGGTCGGCGTCCGCGCACCGGCTGCGCTTCGCCTCCGGCGGCGGGCGGACGGAGAGTGTGAGGAATGCGCAACATCCCGTAAACACGGCGGGCCCGCGTCGGTAACGCGGGTGCCGTATACAAAGGGCGGGGAATTCCGTCCGGTGTTTTCCGCTGCCCCGTAAAGAGGATGAACAACGGGCGGGCGAGCCGAAGGAGCGGAGAAACGGACGCGAAAAGAAACGAAAGGCCCGTCCGGTGTCCCGGAGGGCCTTTCGGTGCTGCTGTCCGCAGGGCTCGGACGGTCGCTCAGACGGTCTCGGGAAGCTCCTCGAGCCCCTCGGCGACCAGCTTCGCCAGCCGGTCCAGGGCGGCCTCCGCGCCCTCGGCGTCGGAGGCGAGGACGATCTCCTCGCCCCCCTGGGCGCCGAGGCCGAGGACGGCCAGCATGGAGGCCGCGTTGACGGGCGACCCGTCGGCCTTGGCGATCGTCACCGGGACGCCTGTGGCCGTGGCGGCTCGGACGAAGATGGAGGCGGGGCGGGCGTGGAGACCCTCGGCCCAGCCGACGTTGACGCGGCGCTCAGCCATGTGATGCTGCCCTTCAGGTGTTCAGGGGGTTGAAGTTGTCTAGACCAGGTTGTCTAGACCAGTTTCCCACATCGTGAAGCAAGCCGGGACGACCGCGTGCGCCGTCCCGTGCGGTGCTCGGACCGCGGCCTCGGTCCGAGCTCGTGCCCCCACAGACTGCCCCGCGCCGTTGTCGGACGCGAGCCGTACTCTGGGGCCCATGCAGACCTCGTCGGACCGGCACGAGTACCCCGCCCACTGGGAAGCCGACGTGGTGCTGCGCGACGGCGGCACCGCGCGCGTCCGCCCCATCACCGTTGATGACGCCGAGCGCCTGGTCAGCTTCTACGAGCAGGTGTCCGACGAGTCGAAGTACTACCGCTTCTTCGCGCCGTACCCTCGCCTGTCCGCGAAGGACGTCCACCGCTTCACGCACCACGACTTTGTGGACCGGGTGGGACTCGCGGCCACCATCGGCGGCGAGTTCATCGCCACCGTACGCTACGACCGGATCGGGGCCGGCGGAACACCCGCCACCTCCCCGGCCGACGAGGCCGAGGTCGCCTTCCTCGTCCAGGACGCCCACCAGGGGCGCGGCGTCGCCTCGGCCCTCCTGGAGCACATCGCCGCCGTCGCCCGCGAGCGGGGCATCCGCCGCTTCGCCGCCGAGGTGCTGCCCGCCAACAACAAGATGATCAAAGTCTTCATGGACGCCGGGTACACCCAGAAGCGGAGCTTCGAGGACGGAGTGGTCCGCCTGGAGTTCGATCTCGAACCCACCGACCGCTCGCTCGCCGTGCAGTACGCGCGCGAGCACCGCGCGGAGGCCCGTTCCGTCCAGCGGCTGCTGCAGCCCGGCTCGGTCGCCGTCGTCGGCACCGGCCGCACCCCGGGCGGCGTCGGCCGCAGCATCCTCGGCAACATCCGGGACGCGGGGTACACGGGCCGCCTGTACGCCGTGAACAGGGCCTTCCCCGAGGACCAGAAGCACCTCGACGGGGTCCCCGCGTGCCGCTCCGTGCGCGACATCGACGGGCCGGTCGACCTCGCCGTCGTCACCGTGCCCGCCGAGCACGTCCCCGACGTCGTCACCGAGTGCGGTGAGCACGGCGTGCAGGGGCTGGTGGTGATCTCCGCCGGATACGCCGACAGCGGCCCCGACGGACGCGAACGCCAGCGCGCCCTCGTGCGGCACGCGCGCACGTACGGCATGCGCATCATCGGGCCCAACGCCTTCGGGATCATCAACACCTCCCCGGACGTGCGGCTCAACGCCTCCCTCGCCCCCGAGATGCCGCGCCCCGGCCGGATCGGCCTGTTCGCCCAGTCCGGCGCCATCGGCATCGCCCTGCTCTCCCGGCTGCACCGGCGCGGCGGCGGGGTCACCGGCCACACCGGCGTGTCCACCTTCGTCTCCTCCGGCAACCGCGCCGACGTCTCCGGCAACGACGTCCTCCAGTACTGGTACGACGACCCGGAGACCGACGTCGCACTGATGTACCTGGAGTCCATCGGCAACCCGCGCAAGTTCACCCGCCTGGCCCGGCGCACCGCGGCCGCCAAACCCCTGGTCGTGGTGCAGGGAGCCCGGCACGGCGGCGTGGCACCCCAGGGGCACGCCGTACGGGCGACCCGGCTGCCGCACGCGACGGTCTCCGCGCTGCTGCGGCAGGCCGGCGTGATCCGCGTCGACACCATCACCGACCTGGTCGACACCGGGCTGCTCCTCGCCCGCCAGCCGCTGCCCGCCGGACCGCGGGTCGCCATCCTGGGCAACTCGGAGTCCCTCGGACTGCTCACCTACGACGCGTGCCTCTCCGAGGGCCTGCGCCCGCAGCCCCCGCTGGACCTGACGACCGCCGCCTCGGCCGACGACTTCCACGCGGCCCTGGCCAGGGCCCTGGCCGACGACACGTGCGACGCGGTCGTGGTGACCGCCATCCCGACGGTGGGGGAGGGGGCGGCCGGGGACGCCGCGCTGGCGGAGGCGCTGCGCTCGGCGGCGGCAGCGGTCCCCACCAAGCCGGTCCTCGTGGTCCACGTCGAGCTGGGCGGCCTGGCGGAGGCCCTGTCCGCGGCGGCGAGCACCGCCCCGCAAGCAACCCCGGACACCGCCTCCCAGGCCACCCCCGGCCCGGCAGGGGAGCGCGCGCCCGGCCCCGCCGAGGAGCCCGCGTCCGGTTCGTCCGGCCCGCCCCGCCCGACCGCCGCCCCGCCCCAGCCGCCGTCCGCCGTCCGCGCCCCGGAGGGCGCCCGCCTCATCCCCGCCTACCCCGCCGCCGAGCGTGCCGTCCGCGCCCTCGGCGAGGCCGTCGCCTACGCCCAGTGGCGGCGCGACGCCGCCGACCCCGGCAAGGTGCCGGAGTACGACGACATCGACGAGAAGGGCGCCGCCGAGCAGATCGCGGGGTACCTCGCACGCGGTCAGGGGCTCACCCTCGGCGCCCAGGAGACCTGCGAGCTGCTGGGCAGGTACGGCGTCCACGTCCACCGCGCCCTGCCCGCCCCCACCCCCGACGACGCCGCGGCCGCCGCGCGGACCATCGGCTACCCCGTGGCCCTCAAGGCCACCGCCCCGCACCTGCGGCACCGCGCCGACCTGGGCGGCGTACGCCTCGACCTCGCGGACGAGGAGCAACTGCGCCGGGCCTACGCCGAATTGACCGAGCTGTTCGGCGCCCCCGCGGAGCTGCGCCCGGTGGTGCAGGGCATGGCCCCGCGCGGCGTCGACACCGTCGTACGGGCGGTCATCGACCCGGCGGCCGGCGCGGTGCTCTCCTTCGGCCTCGCCGGCGCCGCCACCCAGCTGCTCGGCGACATGGCGCACCGGCTGATCCCGGTCACCGACCGGGACGCCACCTCGCTCATCCGCTCCATCCGCACCGCGCCCCTCCTCTTCGGCTGGCGCGGCTCCGCCCCCGTCGACGCCGCCGCCCTGGAGGAGCTGCTGCTGCGGGTCTCCCGGCTGGTCGACGACCACCCGGAGGTCGTCGCCGTCACCCTGGAACCGGTCGTGGTCGCCCCGCACGGCCTGAGCGTCCTCGGCGCCTCCGTCCGCCTCGCGCCCCCTCCCGCCCGCGACGACCTGGGCCCGCGGACCCTGCCGGCGTACTGACCCGCCCCGCCCGCCACGCCCCGCACCTGCCCGGTGCCCGCGCCGGGCACGGTCCGGGACGGGTACCGCGGGAGCGTCCCTCGCAGTCAGTGGGTCACCGTAGGATGGGCGGCATGGCCAAGACCAGTACGACGACCCAGGGGCTGCGAGCGGCGATCGAGCGCAGCGGCTACTACCCGGCCCTCGTGGCCGAGGCGGTGGAAGCCGCCGTGGGCGGCGAGCCCGTGCGGTCGTACCTGGTCCATCAGGAGACGACGTTCGACCAGAACGAGGTGCGCCGGCACGTGACCGTGCTGGTCCTCACCGGCAACCGCTTCATCGTCAGCCACACCGACGAGCAGGCCGCCGACGACACCTCCCCGACGCCGTACGCCACCACGTCCACGGAGTCCGTCAAGCTCGGCCGGATCTCGTCCATCGTGGTCAGCCGCGTCGTCGCCAACCCGGAGCAGTACAAGCCGGGCACCCTGCCCCGCGAGATCGTGCTGACCATCGGCTGGGGCGCCGTCTCCCGCCTCGACCTGGAGCCCGCCGCCTGCGGCGACCCCAACTGCGAGGCCGACCACGGCTACACGGGCAGCTCCACGGCCGACGACCTCAGCCTGCGCGTCAGCGAGGCCGGGGACGGCCCCGAGACGGTGCGCCAGGCGCTCGCCTTCGCCCAGTCCCTCTCCGAGGCGACCGCGGACTCCGCCCGCTGATGGCGCAGCACACCGCCTGGGACACCCACCCGGAACCGCTCCCCGTCGACTCCGCCCCGGTACCCGAGTACGGGACGGGCTCCCTCGCCGATCTGCTGCCCACCCTGGCCGCCGGCCTCGGCGTCCCCGGCATGACCGCGGGGATCACCGAACTGACCCCCGCCGACCGCAACTGCGTCTTCCTGATCGACGGCCTCGGCTGGGAGCAGCTGCGCGCGCACCCGGACGACGCCCCCTTCCTCAGCTCGCTGCTGGACAGCTCGCGCGGCGGCACCGGACGCCCGATCACCGCCGGTTACCCGGCGACCACGGCGACCTCCCTCGCCTCCGTCGGCACCGGTCTGCCACCGGGCGCCCACGGCCTGCCCGGGTACACGGTGCGCGATCCCGGCACCGGCGCCCTGATGAACCAGCTGCGCTGGCAGCCCTGGACCGCGCCGGGACCCTGGCAGCCGTACCCGACCGTCTTCGGCCTCGCCCACGAGGCCGGTGTGCACGCCGCCCAGGTCTCCTCGCCCACCTTCGCCAACACCCCGCTGACCAAGGTCGCGCTCAGCGGCGGCCAGTTCCACGGGCGGCTGTCCGGCGAGGACCGGATGGACTGCGCCGCCGAGCAGCTGGCCGGTGCCGACCGCGCGCTCGTCTACACGTACTACGCCGAGGTCGACGGCGCGGGCCACCGCTTCGGCGTCGACTCCGACACCTGGCGCGGCCAGCTCGGGCACGTCGACCGCCTCGTCCAGCGCCTCGCCGAGCAGCTGCCGGCGCGCAGCGCCCTGTACGTCACCGCCGACCACGGCATGGTGGACGTGCCCTTCGACGAGGACCACCGCATCGACTTTGACGAGGACTGGGAGCTGAAGGCGGGCGTCGCCCTGCTCGGCGGCGAGGGCCGTGCCCGCCACGTCTACGCCGTCCCCGGCGCCCACAACGACGTGCTGACCTGCTGGCGCGAGGTGCTCGGCGAGCAGTTCTGGGTGGCCTCGCGGGACGAGGCGATCGCGGCGGGCTGGTTCGGGCCCCGCGTCGACGACCGGGTGTACGACCGCATCGGCGACGTGGTCGCCGCCGCCCGCGACGACGTCCTGCTCATCGCCTCCGAGCGCGAGCCCAAGGAGTCGGCGATGGTCGGCAACCACGGCTCGATGACCCCCGCCGAGCAGCTGGTCCCGCTGCTCGAAGTACGCTCCTGACGCCCCGCACTCCCCTCCTCCGCCGAAAGGTGCCCAACCCCTCATGCCCGAGCTGGTGTTCTTCTCCGGAACGATGGACTGCGGGAAGTCGACACTGGCTCTCCAGATCGAGCACAACCGCTCGGCCCGCGGACTGGCCGGCATGATCTTCACCCGTGACGACCGCGCGGGCGAGGGCAAGCTCTCCTCCCGCCTCGGTCTCGTCACCGACGCGGTCGAGGTCGGGGACGGGCAGGACCTGTACGCCCACGTCGTCGACCACCTCTCGCAGGGCGGCCGGGTCGACTACGTCATCGCGGACGAGGCGCAGTTCCTCGCCCCGGACCAGATCGACCAGCTCGCGCGGATCGTCGACGACCTCGACGTCGACGTGTACGCCTTCGGCATCACCACCGACTTCCGTTCCAAGCTCTTCCCGGGCTCCCAGCGGCTGGTGGAACTCGCCGACCGCGTCGAGGTGCTCCAGGTCGAGGCCCTGTGCTGGTGCGGCGCCCGCGCCACGCACAACGCCCGCACCGTCGGCGGCGTCATGGTCGTCGAGGGCGCCCAGGTGGTCGTCGGCGACGTCGCCCAGTCCCCGGACGAGATCGGCTACGAGGTGCTGTGCCGCCGCCACCACCGCAGGCGGATGACGAGCGCGACGGCGCGGGCGGCGGCGCTGTCACCGGACGTGCTGCCGGTCACCGCCACCTGAGTCGAGCACGGGGCCGGCGACCGCACGGCGTTGTGGGTCTGCCCGGGCGGTCGAACCGGTATGGTTCTGGTATGACCGCAGAGAGTTCGCCGATGCCCCGGGGCCTCTTCGCCGACGACGCCCTCCCGCTGTACGAGCGCACGGCCGCGCGGCTCCTCGACGACCTGCGCGCCGCCGCCGCCCGCCCCGGTGACCGGCTGCCCTCCGAGCGGGCGCTGGTCACCCGGTACGCCGTTTCGCGCGTGACACTGCGGGCCGCCCTCGCCCAGTTGGAGGCGCGGGGCATCGTGCGGCCGTCGTCGTCACGCGGCTGGTTCGTCGCCGAACCCGGTCTGTTCCCGGATGCGGCGACGGCGCCCGCCTCGGCCGTTCCCCAGGTCCAGGGGTTCGCCGACTACGCCGAGGCCAACGGCTTGACGACGGCCGGCAAGGTGCTCTCCGCCACCGTCCGCCCGGCCACGGTGGCGGAGGGCGAACAGCTCCGCATCGCCCCGGGCGCCGACCTCTTCGACCTCCACCGGCTGCGGTTCCTGGACGGACTGCTGGTCGTGCTGGAGCACAACCGGCTGCCGTTGTCGGCCTGCCCGGCCCTGGCCGACACCGACTTCACCACCGCCTCGCTGTACGCCACCCTGCGCGCCGCCGACCCGCCGCAACTTCCCCGCGTCGCCGACTACTCGGTCGAAGCCCGCCACCCCACGGCGCGGGAGATGGAGCTGTTCGAGATCGGCGCCACCATGCCGATGCTGGTCGCGACCACGCTGACCTCCAACCAGGCCGCCCGCCCGATCGAGCTGACCGTCCAGGTCTACCGGGGGGACCGCTACCGCTTCCGGGCCTCCATCACCAACCAGCACTGACCATCCCCTGCCCGGGCCGGGCGTCGGAGCGACCGATGCCCGGCTCGTCGTGGACCCAGTCGGTAGACCAAATGCATACCAAAAGAGGTCTATTGACGGCCGAAAATAAGACCAGTAGCGTTCCGCATGAGCTCGGGTCGGGTCAGCACGGCGAACGTACGCAGACTGCTCTTCAGTAAGGGGTTGGCGATGCAGAGCCCGTTGGACGAGGTCGTCCGGCGCCAGAAGGCCGGACGGCCACAGGGCATCACCTCGGTGTGCTCGGCCCATCCGCTGGTCATCGAAGCGGCCGTGGCGCAAGCGCGAGAGACCGGTGGTCCCGTACTGGTGGAGGCGACCTCGAACCAGGTCGACCAGTACGGCGGCTACACGGGCCTGCGGCCCGCGGACTTCCGCGACCTCGTGCACGGCATCGCGACGGAACGTGGTCTGCCACTGGACCGCGTGCTTCTCGGCGGCGACCATCTCGGCCCGAACCGGTGGCGGTCCCTGACGCCCGACGAGGCGATGGAGCGGGCCGAAGCCCTGGTCTCGGCCTACGTCGAGGCGGGCTTCACCAAGATCCACCTGGATTGCAGCTTCCCCTGCGCCGGTGACCCCGTACCGCTGACCGACGACGTGGTCGCCGCACGCGCCGCGCGCCTGATCCGGGCGGCCGAGGACACGGTGGGCCCGGAGCGGGCGGAGCGGGTCCGGTATGTGATCGGCACGGAGGTGCCCACGCCCGGCGGCGCGCACGAGACGCTCGGCGCCCTGGTGCCCACCACGCCCGAGGCGGCGCGCACCACCCTGGAGCAGCACCGGAAGGCGTTCGCCCGGCACGGCATCGAAGGGGTGTGGCCGCGCGTCATGGCCTTGGTGGTGCAGCCCGCCGTGGAGTTCGACCACCTGCGGGTCGTCGACTACCGGCGGGAAGCGACCGAGGAGCTGCGCAAGGTCCTCGACGACGAGCCCACCATGGTCTTCGAGGCGCACTCGACCGACTACCAGAGCGCCGAGGCGCTCACCGCGCTGGTCGCGGACCACTGGGCGGTCCTCAAGGTGGGCCCCGGGCTGACCTTCGCCCTGCGGGAGGCGCTGTTCGCCCTCGCCGCGATCGAGGACGAGCTGGTGCCGGCCGGTGAGCGGTCACGGCTCGCCGAGGTCGTCGAGCGGCGGATGCTCGCCGAGCCCGCCGAGTGGGAGGGCTACTACCCGGGCAGCGACGCCGAGCAGCGCCTCGCCCGCCGCTACAGCTACAGCGACCGGATGCGCTACTACTGGAGCGACCCCGAGATCGAAGAGGCCCGGGCCCGGCTGCTGGCCAACCTCTCGGCCACGGGCGTCCCGCTGCCGCTGCTCAGCGCGCATCTTCCGCTCCAGTACGCCCGCGTGCGCCGCGGTGAGCTCGCCGCCCGCCCGCGCGACCTGGCCGTGGACCACGTCCGCGACGTCCTGCGCGACTACGACCGCGCCGCCCATCAGGACCAGAACCAGAACCAAGACCAGAACCAAGACCAGAACCAGGGCCGGGACCAGAAGCCCGGCCAGAAGGAGTACGTGTGACCACGTCCCCCGGCACGCTGCCCTTCGACGACAGCGCCGTCCACACCGTTCGCGAGATCGCCCAGCAGCCCGTCCTGTGGCGGGAGGTCGACCGGATCGTCGCGGCCTCCCGGGAACCGCTGGACGCGTTCCTGAGTCCGCTCTTGGCCCGCCGCGACCTGCGCGTGGTGCTCACCGGCGCCGGGACCTCCGCGTTCGCCGGGCGGGTGCTCCAACCGGCCCTGGCCCGGCGCCTGGGCCGACGTGTCGACGCGGTCCCCACCACGGACCTCGTCGCCGACCCCCGCGGGTGCCTCGCCGAGGACCTGCCCACGCTGCTGGTCTCCTTCGCGCGGTCGGGCGACAGCCCCGAGTCCGTCGCCGCCACCGCCCTGGCCGACCAGGTCCTCACCGAGGCGCACCACCTCGTGATCACCTGCAACGCCCAGGGCCGCCTGGCGCGTGAGCACGCCGACCGGCCGGAGTCCCACGTCCTGCTGATGCCGCCCGCGTCCAACGACCGCGGCTTCGCCATGACGTCGAGCTTCACCTGCATGACGCTCGCGGCCCTGCTCGCCCTGGGCGGGGACGCCTACGACGGGGTCGCCGAACGCCTGGCACGGGCAGCGGAGTCGATCATCGATGCCGGCGCCGCCGACCGCACCGCCGGCGCCCTGGTGGACCGCGCGCCCGAGCGCATCGTCTTCCTCGGCAGCGGCCCGCTGAAGGGTCTCGCCGAGGAGTCGGCGCTGAAGGTGCTGGAGCTCACCGGCGGGACGCTCATGGCCGTCGCCGAATCCTCGCTGGGATTCCGGCACGGTCCCAAGGCGGTGCTCAATGAACGTTCGGTCGCGGTGGTGTACGTGTCGAACGACCCGTACACCCGCCGGTACGACCACGACATCGTCGCGGAGCTGCGAGGAAACCTCCCCGCCGGCAGCGTCGTCGCGGTCTCCGCGGACCCCGGCGCGGGAACGGAGGGCGCCGATGCCTGGCCGCTGCCGGGCCTCGACGACGTCGAGGACGTCGCCCTGGCGCTGCCCGCCGTGGTGTACGCCCAGCTCATCGCCCTGCGTGCCTCCCAGGCCCGGGGTCTGCGGCCCGACAACCCGTTCCCCTCGGGTGAGGTCAACCGCGTGGTGCAGGGCGTGACCCTGCACTCCTTGAACAACTGACCGAAGGCGGCGACGGCGCGCACCGAGGGCGCCGGACGGAGGTACGACGATGTTCCTGGGTGTCGACGGCGGCGGGACGAAAACCGCGTTCTGCCTGGTCGATCGGTCCGGGCAGATGGTGGCGCGAGCACAGGCGGCAAGCTCGTACTACTTCTCCCACGGCATCGGACTCGTCGAGCGGGTGCTGAAGGAAGGGGTCGACACCGTCTGCGCGGCGGCCGGACTGGCCCCCGCCGACATCGAGTACGCCTTCTTCGGCCTGCCCGGTTACGGGGAGGTGGCCCGCGACCTGCCCGTCCTCGACGCGACCCCGCGGGCGGTGCTCGGGCACGACCGCTACGCCTGCGACAACGACATGGTCTGCGGCTGGGCGGGTTCGCTGGGCGCGGTCGACGGCGTCAACGTCATCAGCGGCACCGGCTCGATGACCTACGGCGAACGGCTGGGCCGAGGCGTACGCGTCGGCGGCTGGAGCGAGACCTTCGGCGACGAGGGATCGGCGTACTGGATCGCCGTCCGCGGCCTCAACGCCTTCTCCCGGATGAGCGACGGACGGCTCCCCGAAGGCCCCCTGGCCGCGGTGTTCCGCGACGGGCTCGGTCTGGAGTCCGACCTCGACGTCATCGACGTCGTCCACAACCGGTGGCAGGGCGACCGGGGCCGGATCGCCGCACTGAGCCGCTCGGTGGCCGAGGCGGCCGCGTCGGGCGACGAGGCCGCCGCGGCGATCCTCGCGGAGGCCGGCCGCGAACTCGCCCTGCTCGTGGACGTCACCCGCGAACGCCTCGGGTTCGGCCCGGACGAGACCGTACCCGTCTCCTACTCCGGCGGTACCTTCGGCGCCGCCCCGGTCCTGGAGGCGTTCACCACCGGACTGCGGAGTCGCTTCGCCGGCTACGAACTGCGGCACCCCCGGTACGAGCCCGTCGTGGGCGCCGCCCTGTACGCCGCGAAACTCGCCGGAACCCCGCTCGGCCGGCCGGCGCTCGACGCGCTGCGCGGCACCTCCGGGTCCTCTGCCCCAGGCGAGGCCGCGCAATGAAGAACGCCGCAACCCATCCGTACCGCCCGGCGCGGACGGCGACCGCCCCGCACCGGCCGCACCGGCCGACCGTCGAAGCCACACGAAAGCGAGGGGAACACCCCCATGCCGCTGGTTCCCACCCGAGAACTCGTCTCGCGGGCCGCTGCCGCCGGCCGGGCCGTCGCGGCGTTCAACGTGATCACGCTGGAACACGCCGAGGCGATCACCTCCGGCGCGACAGCCGCGGGCGCCCCCGTGATCCTTCAGATCAGTGAGAACGCCGTGCTGTTCCACGGCGGCCGCGTCGAGCCGATCGCGCGGGCCGCGGCCGAGGTCGCCAAGGCCTGTGACGTCGACGTCGCCCTGCACCTGGACCACGTGACGGACCTGCGGCTGCTGCGCAGAGCGGCCGACGCGGGGTTCTCCTCCGCGATGTTCGACGCCGGGGCACAGCCCTACGCCGAGAACCTCGCCGCCACCCGCGCCGCGGCCCGGTGGGCCCACGGGGCGGGCCTGTGGCTGGAGGCCGAACTCGGGTACGTGGGCGGCAAACCCGACGCCCCGGCGAGCGCCCACGCGGCCGGGGTGCGCACCGACCCGCAGGAGGCGGCGCGCTATGTGGCGGACACCGGCGTGGACGCCCTGGCCGTCGCCGTCGGCAGCAGCCACGCCATGACCGAACGGTCCGCCTCCCTGGACCACGCGCTGATCGGACGACTGCGGGAGGCCGTGCCCGTGCCCCTGGTACTGCACGGTTCCTCGGGGGTCGGGGACGACGAACTGCGGCGAGCCGTCCGGGCGGGCATCGTGAAGATCAACGTCGGTACCGCCCTCAACGTCGCCTTCACGGGCGCGGTCCGCGAGACGCTGGCGGCGCGCCCCGACCTGACCGACCCCCGCCCCTACGTCGCCCGCGGCCGGGAGACGATGGCGGAGACGGTACGGGACCTGCTCGGCGTGCTGGCCGGCTGAGCGTCGCCGCCGCCCTCACCGCTCCGCGTGCAGCAGCGTGAACCGCGCCCCCTCCGGGTCCGCCACCGTCGCCACCCGGCCGTGCGGCGTGTCGCGGGCCGGGGCGAGGACGTGCCCGCCCAGGCCGACGAGGCGGGCCACGGACTCGTCCGTGTCGGCCACTTCGAAGTACGTCATCCAGTGCGGCCCCCGGTCGCGCGGCAGGGCGTCGCCGACGCCGTGGATGCCGGCGACGGGGCGGCCGTCGAGGCGCAGGGTGACGTGGTCGCCGTCGGAGGAGGGCTCCGGGAGGAGTTCGAAGCCGAAGACCCTCTCGTAGAACTTGGCGACGCTCGCCGTCTCGTAGGTCAGCAGCTCGTTCCACGCCGGTGTGCCGGGGACCCCGGCGACGGCCGTGCCGAGGTGTGCGGCCGCCTGCCAGATGCCGAAGACGGCGCCGGCCGGGTCGGAGCCGAGGGCCAGGCGGCCCGCCTCGCCCGCGTCCAGGGGGCCGACGCCGACCGTGCCACCGCACATGCGCACCGTCTCGGCCGTCCGGTCGACGTCGTCGGAGGCGAAGTAGGGCGTCCAGGCGGTGGGCAGTTGCCGGTCCGGGGGCAGCTGCCCGATGCCGGCCACCTCCCGCCCGTCGAGCAGGGCCCGCGCGTACGGGCCCAGTTGCTGGGGGCCGGGCCGGAACTCCCAGCCGAACAGGGCGCCGTAGAAGTCGTGGGTGGCGGCCGGCCCGTGCACCATCAGACTCACCCAGCAGGGTGTGCCGGGCGCGCGCCGGGCGTTCGTCTCGCCGATCCGGCTGTCCGATCCCCGTGCGTCGGTCATCGTCACCCTCTTCTCGGCCCTCCGCGGGCCGTGCGTCCGCTTCCGCTCCGACGGGCCTCGGCACCGATACCGGCACCGGGTTCGGGTGCGTGGTTCGGGCGAGCTCGCGCTCGTGGGGGCAGCCCGCCTGCCCGGGCAGTACAGCATGTGCCCGAACCCGTACGCCTCGTGATCGGTACTGTCCGGCGGGCAGAGTAGCCCGACATCGACGCCTCGGCCACTCGGTACGTCAGGATGGGGCCATGAACGCCATCATCTCCGCATCCGAACTCGCCGACGAACTGGCGGGCGCCCATCCGCCCGTCCTGCTCGACGTCCGCTGGCAGCTGAGCACGGCGAAGGCGGCCGGTGCCCCGCCGTTCGACGGCCGGGCCGAGTACGCGGCCGGGCATCTTCCCGGTGCCGTCTTCGTCGACCTGGACCGGGAGCTGGCCTCCGCGCCCGGCGCGCACGGCCGGCACCCGCTGCCCGACATCGGGGAGTTCGGCGCGGCGATGCGCCGGGCGGGCGTGTCGCGGGGGCGGCCGGTCGTGGTCTACGACGGCGGGCAGGGGTGGGCGGCGGCCCGCGCCTGGTGGCTGCTGCGCTGGACGGGTCACCCGAACGTGCGGGTCCTCGACGGCGGGTTGCCGGCCTGGAAGGCGCCGTTGTCGACGGACGTCCCGGCGCCCGCGGAGGGCGACTTCACGCCGGTGCCGGACGCGCCGGGGCTGCTGGACGCGGACGGGGCCGCCGCGCTGGCCCGCTCCGGGGTGCTGTTCGACGCCCGCGCGGGGGAGCGCTACCGGGGCGAGGTCGAGCCGATCGATCCGGTCGGCGGCCACATCCCGGGCGCCGTGTCCGCGCCGACGGCCGAGAACGTGGCCCCGGACGGGCGCTTGCGGCCCGCCGAGGAACTCCGGGCACGCTTCAAGGCCCTGGGCGCCACGGAGGACGGCGCGGTCGGCGTGTACTGCGGCTCGGGCGTGTCGGGTGCCCACGAGGTGCTCGCGCTGGCGGTGGCGGGGATCCCGGCGGCGCTGTACGTGGGCTCGTGGTCCGAGTGGTCCGCGGACCCGGCCCGGCCGGTCGCGGTGGGGCCCGACCCGCAGTAGGGCCCGTGCACGAAGGCCGGGGCCGCACCCACGTGGGTGCGGCCCCGGCCTTCGTGCACGTCGTCCGGCGAGGACTCGGTCACTCCTGCTTCTTGCGCCGCGTGCCGAACACGATCTCGTCCCAGCTCGGCACCGCCGCGCGGCGGCCCGGCCGGACGCCGTCGGCTTCGGCCTGGCGGTCGGTGGAGCCGGTCAGGCGGTCGCGGTGGCTGGCCACCGAGCGCGGCATGAGCACGTCGGCGTAGGCGGACCCGGCCGACGCCGCGGGGGCGGGGGGCTCCTCCACCTCGGGTTCCTCGACGGGCTCCTCCACCGGTTCCGGAGCGCGCTCGGGCACCACCAGGTCGCCGCGGAAGCTCGGTACGGCCTCCAGCAGGCTGGTGAGCGAGTCGCGCTCGGCCGAGGCGGTGGCCGCGGTGTCGTCGGCCGGCTCGGCCGGCGCCGGGGGCAGGCTGGGCCGCTCCCGCTGCTCCCGGTCGAGGGTGCGGTCCAGCGGCCGGTCGCGCGGCAGCCGGGCGATGCGCGGCACGAACGGGAAGCTGGGCTCGGGCGCGGCGAGGTCGTCGGACTCGCCGATCAGCGCGCGCGCCTCCGCGTCGACGGCCTGGACGAGCCGCCGGGGCGGGTCGTACGTCCAGCTCGCCGAGTGCGGTTCGCCCGCGACCAGGTAGACCAGCAGCACTTCCCAGGTGCCGTCGTCGCGGCGCCAGGAGTCCCACTGGACGGTGTCCTTGTCGGCGCCGCGCAGCAGCAGCCGTTCCTGGACGGCCTCGCCGAGGGGCGGACCGGAGTTCTCGCCGGGCCGGCGGACGGGGGTCTTGCGGGCCCGCTCCGCCATGAAGGCGCGCTCGGCCAGCACAGGACCCTCGAAGCGCCGTACGCGGTCGACGGGGATGCCGGCCATCTGGGCGACCTCTTCCGCGGTCGCGCCGGCACGTATACGCGCCTGGATGTCGCGGGGGCGGAGATGGCTCTCCACCTCGATCTCGATCTGGCCGAGGCGGGGACGGTCTCCGCGTACGGCGGCCCGGAGCCGCTCGTCGATCGGAAGCGTGTACTCCGTGCTGTCCGCAGCCTTCAGCACCAGCCGTGTGCCGTCATTCGAGACGGCCACGACACGCAGTTCGGGCATGGGGACCTCCCGGGTGGTGCCTGCCGACGTCACGTGCGTCGCTGCTTCCGCTCTGTCGAGTGTGGCCTGCCCGGGTGCAGCCTGCCACAACCTTGCCGAGTTGCCCGGCGTGTCGGGCGCGAGCCCGGGATCGCCGTTATGGCACGGTTACCTGTTCGCAACGCTAAGTGACCAACTCCGTCACCCTGTGCAACTTGCCCCTCCTGGCGGTCCTTCATGGTTCCGAGACCCCTCGCGGGAGACCGGCTCCAGGGCTCGCAACAGTACTCCATTCGGGCCACGTGCGTGGATTGGCACGCCGCCCAACTTCTGGCAAGAGGTGGCGCCCGGCCGTCCCCGGCGCGCTTCCCGTGATCTTGGACGTGGCGTACTTCACGCAATCACCAGAAACGGAACTAATGGTTTCGGCCGCACGTCCCTTTCTCGTGCAGTTGATCGCTCCCGTACGGGAAAGGCAGGCAAGGTCCGACCATGCGTGAAAGGTCCGATGACGCGGCTGAGGTGGACGTGGGTTCGAAGGGGGAGTCCAGGCGGATCGACCTGAGCGTGCCCCAGGTCGCGGGCAGCGCCCTGGCCGCGGTGGTGGCCGCCAAACTCGCCTCCTCCTTCGGCGTCTACGGCACGATCGCCGGTGCCGGTCTGATCAGTGTCGTCGCCACCTGCGGGGGCTCGGTGCTCCAGCACTTCTTCAAGCGCACCGGGGAGCAGATCCGGGTGAAGCGCACCGTCGCTTCCGCGCCCGCTTCGGCTCCCGCTTCTGGTTCTGCTTCGGCTTCGGCTTCGGCTTCGGGCGAGTTCACCGAGGGCACCGTCTACCGCGCGCGGGCCAAGGGCTGGCGCCGCCCGTTGCTCGCGGCGGCCCTCGTCTTCGGTGTCACCATGGCCGGGATCACCGTCTTCGAGGTCGCCTCCGGCCAGAACCTGAGCGGCGGCCACAGCACCACCGTCGGCAGCGCCTTCACGGGGCACAACAAGTCCGGGGCCGATTCGGGGAAGCCCGGCGATTCCGACTCCGGCGACCCCGGGGGAGCGCGGGACGGCCGGGACCCGGGCGGCTCCGGTGACTCGGGCGACGCGAAGGACCCCGGGTCCGGGGACGACGCCCCCTCCGCTACCCCTTCCGGCAGCCCGGGGGCAACCGGCGACGGCACTTCGCCCGACGACGGTGCCACCGAGGACGGCGGTACGGACCCCAGCCCGACGCCCACCCGGGACGCCACCGGTGACGAGGGGGCCGGTGACACCGGGACCCCCGAGCCGGGCGCCTCGGCTACGACCCCAGAACCCGGCGCAAGTAGTCGTTCTGGAACAGACGGTCCGGGTCAAGACGGTCCCGCAGCGCCGTGAACTCCCCGAAGCGCGGGTACACCCGGGAGAAGTACGCGGCGTCCCGGGTGTGCACCTTGCCCCAGTGCGGCCGGCCCTCGTGCGCCGTGAAGATGCGCTCGGCGGCGGTGAAGTACGCCTGGTAGGGCGTGCCCCGGAACATGTGCACGGCGATGTACGCGCTGTCGCGGCCCGATGCGGTGGACAGTGTGATGTCGTCGGCCGGGGCCGTACGCACCTCGACCGGGAAGCTGATCCGCAGCCGTGACCGCTCCACCATCGCCCTCAGCTCGCGCAGCACCTCGACGACGGCCCCGCGCGGGACGGCGTACTCCATCTCCACGAACCGCACCCGGCGCGGGGAGGTGAAGACCTTGTAGGGAGTGTCCGTGTACGTCCGCGCGGAGAGTGCCCTGCTGGAGATCCGGGCGATCGCCGGGATGGTGGCGGGCGCCGCGCGGCCGACCCAGTTGACCGCCTGGAAGAGGCCGTTGGAGAGGAACTCGTCGTCCAGCCAGCCCTGGAACCGGCCCAGCGGCCGCTCCGGACCGGCGCTGCGGTTGTTGCGCTTGGTGTTGGTGCTGCCGGTGTGCGGGAACCAGTAGAACTCGAAGTGCTCGTTCTCCGCCCACAGTTCGTCGAAGTCGGCCAGGACCCGGTCGAACGGCATCGGCTCCTCGCGGGCCGTGAGCAGGAAGACCGGCTCCACGGCGAAGGTGATCGCGGTGACGACGCCCAGTGCTCCGAGGCCGATCCGGGCGGCGGCGAACACGTCGGGGTTCTCGTCCTCGGAGCAGGTCAGTACCGAACCGTCCGCCGTGACCAGCTCCAGGCCCCGGATCTGGGCGGCGATCGAGGCCGATTCGCGGCCCGTGCCGTGGGTGCCGGTGCTGGTGGCCCCGGAGACGGTCTGCTCCATGATGTCGCCCATGTTGGTCAGCGACAGGCCCTCCCGCGCGAGCGCCATGTTGAGTCTCTTGAGCGGGGTGCCGGCCTCGACCGTGACCGTCATGGCGTCCCGGTCGATGCCGCGGATGCCCGTCAACAGTTGAGGGCGGATCAACACACCGTCCGTCGCGGCTATCGACGTGAACGAGTGCCCGGTGCCGACCGCCTTGACCCGCTGCCCGTCCTCGGCCGCCCGGCGGACGACCTCGGCCAGTTCGTCGACGGAGGCGGGAGTGACCTCCCGCGCGGGACGCGCCGAGACGTTGCCGCCCCAGTTACGCCATGTGCCGTTCCGGCCGCTCGTCCTGCCGCTCGCCGTGCGTGTGCTGCTCAACGGTCCCTCCCCGACGCGGTTCCGGCCGCTTGAGCCGGCGGTACCCGAGGAAACCGACCGCGACCGCGACGGCCCCGGCCACCGCCGGAACCCCGTACCCGGCACGCGCCCCGGAAGCGTCGATCACCCAGCCGCCCGCGGAGGAGCCGAGCGCGACCCCGACCGCGAGTCCGGTACTCACCCAGGTCATGCCCTCGGTGAGCTGTGTGCGTGGTACGTGCTCTTCGATGAGGGACATCGTCGTGATCATCGTGGGAGCGATGGACAGACCCGCAACGAACAGCGCCGCGGCCAGAAACGGCAAGTTTCCGACCAGTAGGAGGGGGATCATACTCACGGCCATCGCACACACGCCCAGGAGCCAGCGGCGTTCCGGCGGTCCGGCGAAGCGCAGCAGCCCGAAAATCATGGCCGCCGTGCACGATCCCGCCGCGTAGAGGGCGAGGACGAGGCTGGCGGCGGCCTTGTGCCCCTCCTCCTCGGCGAACGCCACGGTGACGACGTCGATGGCCCCGAAGATCGTCCCCGTGGCCGCGAACGTGCCGACCAGGACCTGCAAGCCCCGGGAGCGCAGCGCCGTGCCGCCGCCCTTGTGCTCGCGCGGGTGCGGTTCCGGCTCGGTGGCGCGCTGCGAGGTCAGCCAGAAGACGCCGGCCGCCAGGAAGCAGGCGGCGAGCAGCGGCCCGGCCTCCGGGAACCAGGCCGTGGACAGGCCGATGGAGATGATCGGGCCGAAGATGAAGCAGACCTCGTCCACCACGGACTCGAAGGAGTACGCGGTGTGCAGCTGCGGTGTGCCCCGGTACAGGGCCGCCCAGCGGGCCCGGACCATCGCCCCGAGGCTCGGCACGCAGCCGATGCCGACGCAGGCCACGAACAGCACCCAGTCCGGCCACCCGTAGTGCGCGGCGGGCAGCAGCACGGCCGCCGCGGTCAGCGACACCAGGGTCGCCGGGCGCAGGACCCGGCGCTGCCCGTACCGGTCCACCAGCCGGGAGACCTGCGGACCGGCCACGGCGGCGGCCAGCGCGATGGTGGCCGACAGGGCCCCGGCCAGTCCGTACCGCCCGGTGAGCTGCGAGATCATCGTCACCACGCCGATGCCCATCATCGACAGCGGCATCCGGCCGAGGAAGCCCGCGGCGGAGAAGCCCTTGGTGCCGGGGAGGGCGAACAGGGCGCGGTAAGGACTGGCCAAGGAGGTCTCCGGAAGCGGCTCGGTCACGGCTCGGTAAGGTGCGAACGCAGTCGATACAGGTTACTCGTCCCCCCGTTCGGAAACACCCCCTCGGACCTGGTGGAACGCGCGGCCGGTACCCCACCGTTTCCCCGCTGTCCGTGCCGGGTGGCAGGATCGGGGCATGCCAGACGTGCTCGATGCCAGCCCCTACGACGCCCTGCTCCTGCTCTCGTTCGGCGGCCCGGAGGGCCCGGACGACGTGGTCCCGTTCCTGGAGAACGTGACCCGGGGGCGCGGCATCCCCAAGGAACGCCTCAAGGAAGTCGGACAGCACTACTTCCTCTTCGGCGGCGTCAGCCCCATCAACGACCAGAACCGCGCCCTGCTGGACGCCCTGCGCAAGGACTTCGCCGAGCACGGCCTGGACCTGCCGGTCTACTGGGGCAACCGCAACTGGGCGCCGTACCTGACGGACACCCTGCGCGAGATGGCCGGCGACGGCCGCCGCCGCGTCCTGGTCCTCGCCACCAGCGCCTACGCCTCCTACTCGGGCTGCCGCCAGTACCGCGAGAACCTCGCGGACGCCCTGGCCGCCCTGGAGTCCGAGGGGCTGGAGCCGCCCAAGGTCGACAAGCTCCGGCACTACTTCAACCACCCGGGCTTCGTCGAGCCCATGGTCGACGGTGTCCTCCGGTCCCTCGCCGAGCTGCCCGAGGAGGTCCGGGACGGCGCGCACCTCGCGTTCTGCACCCACTCGATCCCCACCTCCGCCGCCGACACCTCCGGTCCGGTCGAGGAACACGGCGACGGCGGGGCGTACGTGCGCCAGCACCTGGACGTGGCGCAGCTGATCGCCGACGCCGTGCGCGAGCGCACCGGCGTCGACCACCCCTGGCAGCTCGTCTACCAGTCCCGCTCCGGCGCCCCCCACATCCCGTGGCTCGAGCCCGACATCTGCGACCACCTGGAGGAGCGGCGGGCGGCCGGCGCCCCCGCCGTGGTGATGGCCCCCATCGGGTTCGTCTCCGACCACATGGAGGTCCTGTACGACCTCGACACGGAGGCCACCGCCAAGGCCGAGGAGCTGGGGTTGCCGGTGCGCCGCTCGGCCACCGTGGGCGCCGACCCGCGCTTCGCCGCCGCCGTCCGCGACCTGGTCCTGGAGCGGGCGGCCGACGAGCGCGGGCAGGAAGCCACGCCCTGCGCCCTCGGCAGGCTCGGCGCGAGCCACAACCTGTGCCCGGTCGGCTGCTGCCCCGCCCGTTCCCCCCGGCCCGCCGCCGCGGGCGCCGACAGTCCCTACGCGTGAGGAGCCCCGTGACCGACGTGACGCCCGACCCGCTCCATGCCGAGCTGCTGAAGATCGCCCAGGAGGCCGCCCACCGCGCGGGGGAGCTGCTGCGGGACGGACGCCCGGCCGACCTCGCGGTCGCCGCCACCAAGTCCAGCCCGATCGACGTGGTCACCGAGATGGACATCGCGGCGGAGAAGCTGATCACCGGGCTGATCGCCGACCACCGCCCCGACGACGGCTTCCTCGGCGAGGAGGGCGCCGCCACGGAGGGCAGCAGCGGCGTCCGCTGGGTCATCGACCCGCTCGACGGCACCGTCAACTACCTCTACGGCCTGCCCACCTGGGCGGTCTCCATCGCCGCCGAGCAGGACGGCGAGCGGGTGGCCGGCGTGGTCGTGGCCCCGATGCGGGGCGAGTCCTACCACGCGGTGCTGGGCGGCGGCGCCTGGGCGACGGGCGCCTGGGAGGGCGAACGCAGGCTCGCCTGCCGGTCCGCGGCACCGCTGGACCAGGCGCTGGTCTCCACCGGCTTCAACTACGTCGCCGACGTCCGCGCGGAGCAGGCCGAGATCGCGCGGCGGCTCATCCCGCTGGTGCGGGACATCCGGCGCGGCGGCTCGGCCGCGATCGACCTGTGCGACGTGGCCGCGGGGCGCCTCGACGGCTACTACGAGCGCGGGCTGCATCCCTGGGACCTCGCGGCCGGTGACCTGATCGCCCGCGAGGCGGGCGCCGTGACCGGTGGACGCCCCGGTGAGCGCCCCACCGGCGACCTCGCCATCGCTGCCACCCCGGCCGTCTTCGAACCCCTCCAGCGGCTCCTGACGGACTTCGGCGCGTAGTCCATGGGCGGTCGGGCGAAAGGTGGGGTGCCGCTCCGCCGCCGGCCCACCGCCGGACGCGGAGCGCGCACGACGAGGCCCCGGTGCTGGATCCCACCGGGGCCTCGTCCTCACGGGCCGATCAGGCGTTGGTCGCGCTGACCTCCACGCCGTGCTCGGCAGCGAGACGGCGCAGATCGTCCAGCTCGCCCAGCTCCACGTCGACAAGGTAGTCGTCGCCCTCGTCGCGGGCCCGGGACAGGTCGGACTCCGTCGTCTTTATGCGCTGCAGAAGTCCTGCGGTGAAAGCGTCCATGCTGCGCCCCCTCGTCCTGGGTCGTGGGTCGTTGGCACGGGGGTGTGCCGGTCGGAAGGGGCGATCACGCCTCCGGTGGAGTGCCCAGCGCTGCCGGGCCGGGCGGCGGCGGTGCCGGACACCCACGCCCGCTCTGCGGAAGCGGACCGCGGCGTACCGCGCGGTGACGCGGTACAGGCAGAGCGTGATCGCGGGGTGTAAAGCCGTCCTCCCCCAGCTCCCCTTCGCGGAAACCTCAACCGCGCGAGAAAATCTCGCATTCCCGCTTCCGCGGCCTTTCCGCACCCTTCTCCGTCACCGGCCCCTCACCCGGCTTACCGCCGACTTATGGCCGAAAAGGGCAGGATGGA
This sequence comes from Streptomyces sp. NPDC102490, assembly GCF_044765285.1. Lineage (NCBI taxonomy): Bacteria > Bacillati > Actinomycetota > Actinomycetes > Kitasatosporales > Streptomycetaceae > Streptomyces > Streptomyces sp. NPDC102490. The sequence continues at coordinate 174,398 of NZ_JBIWJU010000013.1, read as the reverse complement.
GGCAACACACCCACCAGCCCCCTGCCCTCGTGCGTGCCAGAAGCGCTACGCGGGTGGACACAGGAAGGACAAGCGACGTGCGCGTACTCGTCGTCGAGGACGAGCAGCTGCTCGCCGATGCGGTGGCCACCGGACTGCGCCGGGAGGCCATGGCCGTCGACGTCGTGTACGACGGTGCGGCCGCCCTCGAACGCATCGGCGTCAACGACTACGACGTGGTCGTCCTCGACCGCGACCTCCCCCTCGTGCACGGCGACGACGTCTGCCGCAAGATCGTCGAGCTGGGCATGCCCACGCGCGTGCTCATGCTCACCGCCTCCGGCGACGTCAGCGACCGGGTCGAGGGCCTGGAGATCGGCGCCGACGACTACCTGCCCAAGCCCTTCGCGTTCAGCGAGCTGATCGCCCGCGTGCGCGCCCTGGGCCGGCGGACCAGCGTGCCCCTGCCGCCCGTCCTGGAGCGGGCCGGGATCAAGCTCGACCCCAACCGCCGCGAGGTCTTCCGGGACGGCAAGGAGGTGCAGCTCGCCCCCAAGGAGTTCGCCGTGCTCGAGGTCCTCATGCGCAGCGAGGGCGCGGTGGTCTCCGCGGAGCAGCTCCTCGAGAAGGCGTGGGACGAGAACACCGACCCGTTCACCAACGTCGTGCGCGTGACCGTGATGACCCTGCGCCGCAAGCTGGGCGAGCCGCCGGTCATCGTCACCGTGCCCGGCTCCGGCTACCGGATCTGAGCGGCCGTGGCGACGACACCCGCGCCCCCCGGGGCGCCCCCCAAGCCCACCTGGGACCCCCGCTCGGCCACGCCCCTGCCGTGGCTGCGCCCCACCATCCGGATAAGGCTCACGCTGCTGTACGGCGGCATGTTCCTGATCGCCGGCATCCTGCTGCTGTCGATCATCTACCTGCTGGCCGCCCAGGCGGTGCGCACCGGCAACGAACCGCTGTACAAGATCGTCGACTTCGCCGACCTCAAGGTCTCCAGCAGCGACTGTCCCGTCGTGGACAACGGCAATCTGTCGCTGTCCGACTTCAACGCGGCGATCAGCGACTGCATGGACCACCAGCGCAAGGTCGCCCTGGACAACCTGCTCAGCCGCTCGCTGATGGCGCTGCTCGGCCTCGCCGTGATCGCCTTCGCCTTCGGCTACGCCATGGCCGGACGCGTCCTGTCGCCGCTGGGCCGGATCACCCGCACCGCGCGCGCGGTGGCCGGCTCCGACCTCTCCCGCCGGATCGAGCTGGACGGCCCGGACGACGAGCTGAAGGAGCTGGCCGACACCTTCGACGACATGCTGGAGCGGCTTCAGCGGGCCTTCACCGCCCAGCAGCGCTTCGTCGGCAACGCCTCCCACGAGCTGCGCACGCCGCTGGCGATCAACCGCACCCTCCTGGAAGTGCATCTGTCCGATCCGAACGCGCCGGTGGAGCTCCAGCAGCTCGGCAAGACGCTGCTGGCGACCAACGAACGCAGTGAGCAACTGGTCGAGGGCCTGCTGCTGCTGGCCCGCAGCGACAACCAGATCGTCGAGCGCAAACCGGTGGACCTCGCCGAGGTGGCCGGCCAGGCCATCGACCAGGTGCACGCCGAGGCCGAGGGCAAGGGCGTGGAGCTCCGCGGCACCCGCGAGGCCGCGGTGGTCCAGGGCAACGGCGTCCTGCTGGAGCGGATCGCCCTGAACCTCGTCCAGAACGCCGTGCGCTACAACGTGGCCGAACAGGGCTGGGTGGAGGTCACCACCGCCGTGGAGAACGGCCAGGCGGTCCTGGTGGTCACCAACACGGGCCCGGTGGTGCCGGCGTACGAGGTGGACAACCTCTTCGAGCCGTTCCGGCGGCTGCGCACCGAGCGGACGGGCAGCGACAAGGGCGTCGGGCTCGGGCTGTCCATCGCGCGGTCCGTGGCCCGGGCGCACGGCGGGCACATCTACGCCCAGCCGCGCGAGGGCGGAGGGCTCGTGATGCGGGTGACCCTGCCCGTCTGAGATCATGACCCCGACATCGCACCGAGACCCGAGGGTGTTCGCTTTGAGCGGAATTTCCAGGCCACCGGCCTCGGAGTCGCCTGTGTGATCGATCACAGCGGAGGCTTTCCCGCCCTCTACTCTCCGTGATCATGCACCCTGTCGGAAAGCCGGGAAAATCCCGGTTTTCAGGGGCCCTGATCACGGGAAGTACACGGTGAGACGCCTTTGAAGTGCGGCATTCGGACCGTGTACGGTCCCCATCGCCATCCAAGCCGATCACTCATGAGGAGTCCGGTTGGGTGTCGATTGAGTAACAGACCTTGATGTGAGGCAAAATCTCCGCCTCAGGTCGGGCACAAGTCCGGCCTCTCACGCGTTACGTGCGCTGAAGACACCGCAGACACCCAGAGGGGGAGAGCGACCATGGCAACCGATTACGACACTCCACGCAAGACCGACGACGACGTCGACTCGGACAGCCTCGAAGAGCTGAAGGCCAGGCGGAACGACAAGTCCGCCTCGGCCGTCGACGTCGACGAGTTCGAGGCCGCGGAAGGGCTCGAACTTCCCGGCGCCGACCTCTCGAACGAGGAACTGGCCGTCCGTGTACTGCCGAAGCAGCAGGACGAGTTCACCTGCATGAGCTGCTTCCTGGTCCACCACCGCAGCCAGCTGGCCCGGGAGAAGAACGGCCAGCCCATCTGCCGCGACTGCGACTGAGGCGGGGTCGGCCGTGACTGGCTCGACCCCTCCCTGGAAGCGCCGTTTCTCCCGACGGGGAGCGGACCAAGGGCCGTCCGACGGCCCGTACAGCGCGCGTGACGACGAGCGGGGCCCGACCGATACAGGGAAGGCCCCGCTCGAACCGGTGGCCGACCGGAGTGACCTCCCGGCGACCACACGACCGCCGGCGCCCGCTGCCCGGCGCCGGGCAGCGGCGTTCCGGCAGAAGGCGGGACAGGGGGTCCGCAACGGCGGTGCCCGCGCCAGGGCGGCCCTGGGGCACCTCGCCGACCGGATCATCGACCTGGCCCCACGGGTGCCCGTACGGGACCTGGCGACGCTGCGCAGGCAGTTCCCGGGCCTCGGGCCCGAAGAGCTGGCCGACCGGCTCGTGGCCGGCGCGGCCAAGGGCACGGCGACCGTGGGAGCGGGCATCGGAGCGGCGGCGATGCTGCCCGTGCCGCCCGCGATGCCCACCGAACTGGCCGCGGAGATCACCGGCGTAGCGGCGATCGAGCTCAAGCTGATCGCCGAACTCCACGAGGTCTACGGCGTACGCCCGCCCGGCAGCCTCGCGCAGCGCAGCACCGCGTACCTGAACTCGTGGTCGGACGAACGCGGCGTCGACGTGTCCCAGCCGTCGACCCTCGGCTCGGCGATGAACGGCCACATGAAGCGCCAGCTGCGCCAGCAGATCATGAAGCGGATGGTGCGCGACCTGCCGAACCTGATGCCGTTCATGGTGGGCGCGGCCGTGGGCGCCGTCATGAACCGCCGCGACACCAGAAAGCTGGCCGCCAGGATCCGGACCGACCTGCGCAAGCACCAGGTCGCCTGGAGCGCCCTGGACGACCTCCCCGCCCTGGAACGCCCGCAGGACGCCCTGGACCTGGGCGAGATCACCAAGGGCATCGGACCCGGCGCCGCCGGCCGCGGGGAAAACTTCGGCAAAGACGGCCGCTGACCGCGGTCCGCGCTCGCGCGTCCCGCGGGACCGGCGCTACGCGGCCGCGGCCTTCGCCGCCGTCAGGGCCTCGACCAGCCGCTCCGGCTCGCGCGTCGACAGGTACAGGTACGGAGTCGGGTCCTGCGGGTCCGTGACCAGCACCCGCACGGCCCGCGGGATGTAGGCGCGCAGCAGCAGGAACGCCCGGGTGTCGGCCTTGTACGTGCGCCAGGCGCGGGCCTCCTCCGGGTCGAGGATCTCCGCCTCGCCCAGCGCCGAGAGCGGCACCTTCGCCTCGCCCGCGATCAGCGAGTCGCCCACGATCCGGATGCGGACCGCGCCGTACGAACTGGCCGCCACCGCGGCCACCGCGGTCCCGCCCGCCAGGCCGCCCAGCATCGGCAGCGTGCCGAACGGCAGCAGGATCAGCGCGAACGCCAGCCCCACCAGGAAGGAGACCAGCCACCAGGAGCGGGGCGCGGTGAGTCGTTCTTCGTACGGGGCCGTGGAGAGCTGCATGAGCCAAGCTTGGCACGGTATCGGTGTTCGGCCGACGCGCGGGTAAGGTCTGCGCCTGTGAGTGGTACATCCCCAGGTCTCCAGCCCCCCGCCGACGCCGTGAAACCCGTACGGCACCCCGACGCGCCCGCCCCCGGCGAGCTGCTCGGCGCCCACTACGGCCAGTGCTTCGGCTGCGGCGGCGACCAGCCCCACGGACTGCACCTCCAGGCGAGGGCGGGCGAAGGCGTGTCGATCACCGCCGAGTTCACCGTCCGCCCCGCCCACCAGGGCGCCCCCGGTCTGGCGCACGGCGGTGTGCTGGCCACCGCCCTGGACGAGACGCTGGGCTCGCTGAACTGGCTGCTGCGCACGATCGCGGTGACCGGACGGCTGGAGACCGACTTCCGGCGCCCGGTGCCCGTGGGCACGACGCTCTACCTGGAGGCCGAGGTCACCGCGGTGGCCGGCCGGAAGATCTACTCCACCGCCACCGGCCGGATCGGCGGACCCGACGGCCCCGTAGCCGTCCGCGCCGACGCCCTCTTCATCGAGGTCAAGGTCGAGCACTTCGTCCAGAACGGCCGCGAGGAGGAGATCCGCGCCGCCATGGACGACCCCGACCAGCTCCGCCGCGCCCGCGCCTTCGAGGTGAACCCGTGAGCCGTGCCGACCTCGAGGTGCTGATCCGCCGCGTCGACCCCGACGTACCGCTGCCCGCGTACGCGCAGCCCGGCGACGCGGGCGCCGACCTGTGCACCACCGTCGGCTGCGAGCTGGCGCCCGGCGAACGCGCCGTTCTGCCCACGGGCGTGTCTGTGGCGCTCCCCGAGGGGTACGCGGCCTTCGTGCACCCACGTTCCGGACTGGCCGCCCGCTGCGGTGTCGCCCTCGTGAATGCCCCGGGGACGATTGATGCCGGGTACCGTGGGGAGATCAAGGTGATCGTGGTGAATCTCGACCCGCGCGAGAGCGTGCGGTTCGAGCGCTTCGACCGGATTGCCCAACTGGTCGTCCAGCAGGTCGAGAGGGTCCGCTTCCGTCAGGTCGCGGAGCTTCCCGACTCGGCGCGGGCCGAGGGGGGCTTCGGGTCCACCGGCGGCCACGCCGGGTTGGACCGGGCAAGCGGCACAAGCGGTCAGGTCGCCGAGGGCGGCCCGACGGGTGGGAATCGATACGCTTCGGTCGTATCCGACCGGGAAGGACAGTGACGTGTTCGGACGTCGCAAGAAGAGGGATGCCGCCGAGGACGCGGCCGGCGAGACCGAGCAGGTCGTCGACAGCGTCGACACCGAGGCGGACGAAGAGCGCGAACGCGTGCGGCTCGAGCCCGAGCCGCGCCCCGACGGGCCCTGGGACAGCACCGAGGTCCGCGACCCGGGCGAGGGCCGGGTCGACCTGGGCGGCCTGTTCATCCCCGGGGTCGACGGCATGGAACTGAGGGTGGAGGTCGCGGGCGACGCGATCGTCGCCGCGACCGTCGTACTGCGCGACAGCGCCATCCAGCTCCAGGGCTTCGCCGCACCCAAGCGCGAGGGCATCTGGGGCGAGGTGCGCGAGGAGATCGGCTCCGGCATCACCCAGCAGGGCGGCATCATCGACGAGGTCGAGGGTCCGCTGGGCTGGGAGCTGCGGGCCCAGGTCCCGGTGCAGCTGCCGGACGGCACGAGCGGCTTCCAGGTCGTGCGGTTCGTCGGCGTGGACGGGCCCCGCTGGTTCCTGCGCGGCGTGATCTCGGGCCAGGGAGCGGTGCAGCCGCAGGCCGCCGGTCTGCTGGAGCAGATCTTCCGGGACACCGTCGTCGTCCGCGGCGAGGGCCCGATGGCCCCCCGCGACCCCATCGTCCTGAAGCTGCCGAACGACGCGCAGATGGTCCCCGAAGGTGTCCAGCAGGAGGAGGGCTCCCGCTTCGCCGGCGGCATGGGCCAGCTCCAGCGCGGCCCGGAGATCACTGAGGTTCGCTAGCGGAGACCCGGCACGGCTCTTCGCCGTACGAGCGCCACGAGGGCCGCGTCCAGGGGGACGCGGCCCTTTCGCGTACGGACCCGGGCCATCGCCTCGGACAATCGGGCCTCGGCCGTTGAATCCGCCGGCCCGCGGTGGTGATACTGGCGCCCGGTCGCGGGCACGACGGGGGAGGGCACCACATGAGCCGGGTGGTCACGGAGACCATGGTGCGCGTCGCGGACGTGCGGAAGTCGTACGGCAGGGACAGCGCCGCCGTGCACGCCCTGCGCGGCGTCTCCTTCGACGTGCCGCGCGGTGAGCTGGTCGCCCTCAAGGGGCGCTCGGGGTCCGGGAAGACCACCCTGCTCAACATCGTCGGGGGCCTCGACACACCGGACGCCGGGCGGGTGGAGGTCGACGGCCGGGACCTCGCGGAGCTGGACGAGGACGGGCTGCTCGCGCTGCGCCGGGACCGGGTCGGCTTCGTCTTCCAGTCCTTCGGGCTCATCCCGATCCTCACCGCCGCCGAGAACGTCGGCGTCCCGCTGCGGTTGCGCCGGACCGCGCCGAAGGAACGCGAGGAACGCGTCGAGCTGCTGCTCTCCCTGGTGGGCCTCGCCGACCACGCCGCCCAGCGCCCCGGCGAGCTGTCCGGCGGGCAGCAGCAGCGGGTCGCCATCGCCCGCGCCCTCGCCAACGAGCCCGCGCTGCTGATCGCCGACGAACCCACCGGTCAGCTGGACGCGGAGACCGGGCACTCCGTGATGGAGCTGCTGCGGGCCGTCGTACGCAGCGAACGGGTCACCGCCCTGGTCGCCACCCACGACGCCACCCTGCTCGACCTCGCCGACCGGGTGCTGGAGCTTCGGGACGGGGAGATCGTCGAGCCCTGACGCCCCGGCGTCAGAGTTCCGTCAAGGACGACCGGCACCCCCGCCCCCGCCCCTTTTGCCGCGCTTGCGGGTCGTAGGGTCGACGCTGCGCACTCAGCGGTGACCGGAAGACAATGAGGCCATGGGACGCGGCAAGCTTCGGATCTACCTCGGTGCGGCACCGGGCGTCGGCAAGACGTACGCGATGCTGTCCGAGGCGCACCGGCGCGTCGAACGGGGCACCGACTGCGTCGTCGCCTTCGTCGAGCACCACGGCAGGGCACGCACCGAGGTGATGCTGCGCGGCCTGGAAGAGGTGCCGCGCCGGGAGATCGAGTACCGGGGCGCGGCCTTCACCGAGCTGGACCTGGACGCGGTGCTGGCCCGCCGCCCCCGGGTGGCCCTGGTGGACGAGCTGGCCCACACCAACGTCCCCGGCGTGCGCAACGCCAAGCGCTGGCAGGACGTCGAGGAACTCCTCGCCGCCGGCATCGACGTCGTCTCCACCGTCAACATCCAGCACCTGGAGTCGCTCGGCGACGTCGTGGAGTCCATCACCGGCGTACGGCAGCGCGAGACGGTGCCGGACGAGGTGGTGCGGCGCGCGGACCAGATCGAACTGGTCGACATGTCGCCGCAGGCGCTGCGCCGGCGCATGGCCCACGGCAACATCTACCAGCCGGACAAGGTCGACGCGGCCCTATCCAACTACTTCCGCCCCGGCAACCTCACCGCCCTGCGCGAGCTGGCCCTGCTGTGGGTCGCGGACCGGGCCGACGCGTACCTCCAGCAGTACCGCAGCGAGCACCGGGTCTCGAAGATCTGGGGCTCGCGCGAACGCATCGTGGTCGGCCTGACCGGCGGCCCCGAGGGCCGGACGCTGATACGGCGGGCCGCGCGCCTCGCCGAGAAGGGCGCCGGCGGCGAGGTGCTGGCCGTCTACATAGCCCGCAGCGACGGGCTGACCTCCGCCTCCCCGAAGGAGCTGGCCGTGCAGCGCACGCTGGTGGAGGACCTCGGCGGCACCTTCCACCACGTGCTCGGCGAGGACATACCGGCCGCCCTGCTCGACTTCGCCCGCGGCGTCAACGCCACCCAGATCGTCCTCGGCTCCTCCCGCCGCAAGACCTGGCAGTACGTCTTCGGGCCCGGCGTCGGCGCCACCGTCGCCCGCGAGTCCGGCTCCGACCTGGACGTCCACATCGTCACCCACGAGGAGGTCGCCAAGGGGCGCGGGCTGCCGGTGGCCAGGGGGGCCCGGCTCGGCCGGTCCCGGAGCGTCTGGGGCTGGCTGGCGGGCCTGGGCGGTCCGGTGCTGCTGACGCTGCTGCTCAACACGGTCCACCTCGGGCTCGCCAACGACGTCCTGCTCTACCTGGCGCTGACCGTCGCGGCCGCCCTGCTCGGCGGCCTGTACCCGGCGCTCGCCTCGGCCGCGGTGGGGTCGCTGCTGCTGAACTGGTTCTTCACGCCCCCCGTCAACCGGATCACCATCGCCGACCCGAGGAACATCCTTGCGCTCGCCATATTCGTCGGCGTCGCGCTCTCCGTCGCCTCGGTCGTCGACGTCGCGGCCCGCCGCACCCACCAGGCCGCCCGGCTGCGCGCCGAGTCGGAGATCCTGTCCTTCCTCGCCGGTGACGTGCTGCGCGGCGAGACCAGCCTGGAGACGCTCCTGGAACGGGTGCGCGAGACCTTCGGCATGGAGTCGGCCGCCCTCCTGGAACGGGAGGGCGACGTGGCGCCCTGGACCTGCGCGGGGCGCGCCGGGTCGGGACCGCCGGTCGACCGCCCGGAGGACGCGGACGTCGACATGCCCGTCGGCGACCACATGGCCCTCGCGCTGACCGGCCGGGTGCTGCCCGCCGAGGACCGCCGGGTCCTCGCCGCCTTCGCCGCCCAGGCCGCCGTCGTCCTGGACCGGCGCCGGCTGCGCGAGGAGGCCGACCGGGCCCGCACCCTGGCCGAGGGCAACCGCATCCGCACGGCGCTGCTGGCCGCCGTCAGCCACGACCTGCGCACCCCGCTGGCCGGGATCAAGGCGGCGGTGACCAGCCTCAGGTCCGACGACGTGGCCTGGTCCGAGGAGGACCGGGCGGAGCTGCTCGAAGGCATCGAGGAGGGCGCCGACCGCCTCGACCACCTGGTGGGCAACCTGCTCGACATGTCCCGCCTCCAGACCGGCACCGTCACCCCGCTGATCCGCGAGATCGACGTGGACGAGGTGGCGCCGATGGCACTCGGCGGGGTGCCCGAGGGCAGCGCGGAGCTGGACATCCCCGAGACGCTGCCCATGGTCGCCGTGGACGCCGGGCTCCTGGAGCGGGCGATGGCCAACCTGGTGGAGAACGCCGTCAAGTACAGTCCGGACGACCGGACCGTCCTGGTCGCCGCCAGTGCCCTCGCCGACCGCGTCGAGGTGCGGGTCGTGGACCGCGGGCCGGGCGTGCCGGACGAGGCCAAGGACCGCATCTTCGAGCCCTTCCAGCGTTACGGCGACGCCCCGCGCGGAGCCGGGGTGGGGCTCGGCCTGGCGGTGGCCCGCGGTTTCGCCGAGGCGATGGGCGGCACCCTGAACGCCGAGGACACCCCCGGCGGCGGCCTCACCATGGTCCTCACCCTCCGCGCGGTGGGCTCCACCGGCACGTCCGGCACGTCCGGCACGTCCGGTGGACCCGGGCCGACCCATCACCTGGCGACAGCAGAAAGGCAGGCAGCCCGATGACCCGGGTGCTCGTCATCGACGACGAACCGCAGATCGTGCGGGCCCTCGTGATCAACCTCAAGGCACGGCACTACGAGGTCGACGCCGCCCACGACGGAGCCACCGCCCTCCAGCTCGCCGCCGCCCGCCACCCCGACGTGGTGGTCCTCGACCTGGGCCTGCCCGACATGGACGGCGTCGAGGTGATCAGGGGACTGCGCGGCTGGACCCGGGTGCCGATCCTGGTGCTGTCCGCCCGGCACTCCTCCGACGAGAAGGTCGAGGCGCTCGACGCGGGCGCCGACGACTACGTCACCAAGCCCTTCGGCATGGACGAGCTGCTGGCCCGGCTGCGGGCCGCCGTCCGCCGGGCCGAACCCGTCCCCGGCGGCGAGGACGAGGTCGTCGTGGACACCGCGGAGTTCACCGTCGACCTGGCCGCGAAGAAGGTCAACCGCGGCGGCAGGGACGTACGCCTGACGCCCACCGAGTGGCACCTGCTGGAGGTGCTGGTGCGCAACACGGGGCGCCTGGTCAGCCAGAAGCAGCTGCTGCGGGAGGTGTGGGGGCCGTCGTACGGGACGGAGACGAACTACCTGCGGGTCTACATGGCCCAGTTGCGCCGCAAGCTCGAGGCGGACCCGGCGCACCCGCGGCACTTCATCACCGAGCCGGGCATGGGGTACCGCTTCGAGAAGTGAGAGGCGGTGCACGGGACGTGAGGGGGGAGTGAGCCTCGCCATCCCGTCCCGGCGGGGGTGCATGGCTGTCGGCGTGCCCCGGTACGCTTCAGATATGAGTGCTGCTCCGCGTTCCGACAAGCCGGTGGGCCGGTTCCGGCGCATGTTCGACCGGCTCTCCTCGTCACAGGAGGACCTGGAGTCGGAGGAACTGCGCGAGGACGCCGACACCGCCGGCTGCACGCGCATCGGAGACTGCCAGGACCGGCAGGTCGTGTCGGTTACTGGTACCTTGCGCACGGTCACCCTGCGGCCGCGTGCGGGCGTTCCGGCCCTGGAGGCCGAGCTGTTCGACGGTTCCGCCGCCCTGGACGTGGTGTGGCTGGGCAGACGCTCCATCGTGGGCATAGAGCCGGGGCGCAAGCTCATCGCATCGGGCCGGATCTCCATGAGCCACGGCCGCCGGGTGCTCTTCAACCCGAAATACGAACTGAGACCCCTCGGACGGGAGTAGCCGGTGACGTCGCTCGACAAGCCGACCGAAGAGACCACAGAGGCCGACGACGCCCGGGCGGTGACGGAGGCCGCGCTGTTCGAGGCGTTCGGCGGCGTGCGGGGCATGATCGAGACGGTGCTGCCGGGCCTGCTCTTCGTCACCATCTTCACCCTCAACAACGACCTGCACATGTCGGCGATCGCGGCCCTGGCCGTGTCGGTGGTGCTGGTCGTCGTCCGGCTGGTGATGAAGGACACCGTCAAGCACGCGTTCAGCGGGGTGTTCGGCGTCGCCTTCGGCGTGGTCTTCGCGATGATGACCGACAACGCCAAGAACTTCTATCTGCCGGGCATGCTCTACACCCTGGGCCTGGCGCTGGCGTACATCGTCACCTCGCTGGCCGGGGTGCCGCTGATCGGCCTGATCCTCGGCCCGGTCTTCAAGGAGAACCTCTCCTGGCGCACCCGCAATCCGGGCCGCAAGAAGGCGTACACCAAGGCCAGCTACGCCTGGGGCCTCATCCTGCTCGCCAAGTCCGCGATCCTCTTCCCGCTGTACTGGTGGGCGGACACCGAGCAGCTCGGCTGGGTCCTGGTCACCCTGAAGATCCCGCCCTTCCTGCTCGCCGTCTGGCTGACCTGGGTCTTCCTGGCCAAGGCGCCGGCGCCCATCGACGTGTTCGCGGAGATGGAGGCGGCGGAGGAGGCCGAGAAGGCGGAGAAGGCCGAGCGGGAACGGAGCGAGCCGGGGGCGGCCGGCCAGACCCTGCCGGGGCCGTCCGAGGCCGACGGGGAGGCCGCGGACCTGCGCGGCGGCAAGCACCGCAAGGCCTGACGGGCGAGACGGGGCAGTACGGCGGTGGGGCGCCCGGGGATTCCGGGCGCCCCACCGCCGTAGACGGGTCCGTCCTGTCGTCCGTCGGTCAGACCAGGCCGTCGGGCCGCCGTCGGGCCGACAGCAGGTCCTCCAGCTGCTCCTCACGGGCCTGCGCGGCGACGAAGAGCAGCTCGTCGCCCGCCTCCAGGGAGTCCTCCCGGGACGGCGTCAGCACCCGGGTGCCGCGAATGATCGTCACCAGCGAGGTGTCCTCGGGCCACTGGACGTCGCCGACCTGGGTACCGGCCAGCGCCGACTCCTCCGGCAGCGTCAGCTCGACCAGGTTGGCGTCGCCGTGGCTGAAGCGCAGCAGCCGGACCAGGTCGCCGACGCTCACCGCCTCCTCGACCAGGGCGGACATCAGGCGCGGGGTGGAGACGGCCACGTCCACGCCCCAGGACTCGTTGAAGAGCCACTCGTTCTTCGGGTTGTTCACCCGGGCGACGACGCGCGGAACGCCGTACTCCGTCTTGGCCAGCAGGGAGACGACGAGGTTGACCTTGTCGTCGCCCGTCGCGGCGATGACGACGTTGCAGCGCTGGAGCGCCGCCTCGTCCAGGGAGGTGATCTCGCACGCGTCGGCGAGCAGCCACTCCGCCATCGGGACGCGCTCGACCGAGATGGCCGTCGGCGCCTTGTCGATGAGCAGGACCTCGTGGCCGTTCTCCAGCAGCTCGCCCGCGATCGAACGGCCGACCGCACCGGCTCCGGCAATGGCGACCCTCATCAGTGACCGTCCTCCTCTTCGGGGCCCTGGGCGAACGCCGCCTCGACCTTGTCGACCTCGTCGGTGCGCATCATCACGTGCACGAGGTCGCCCTCCTGGAGGACGGTCTGCGAGGACGGCAGGATCGCCTCCCCGAGCCGGGTGACGAACGCCACCCGCACGCCCGTCTCCTCCTGGAGCCGGCTGATCTTGTGACCGACCCAGGCCGGGGAGGTGTGCACCTCGGCGAGCTGGACACCGCCGGTGGGGTCGCGCCACAGCGGCTCGGCACCCGAGGGCAGCAGCCGGCGCAGCATCTGGTCGGCCGTCCAGCGGACGGTGGCCACGGTGGGGATGCCCAGGCGCTGGTAGACCTCGGCGCGGCGCGGGTCGTAGATCCGGGCGGCGACATTCTCCACGCCGAACATCTCGCGCGCCACGCGGGCGGCGATGATGTTCGAGTTGTCGCCGCTGGAGACGGCCGCGAAGGCACCGGCCTCCTCGACCCCCGCCTCGCGCAGGGTGTCCTGGTCGAACCCGATGCCGGTGACCCGGCGGCCGCCGAACGAGGAACCGAGGCGTCGGAAGGCGGTGGGGTCCCGGTCGATCACGGCGACCGTGTGACCCTGCTGCTCCAGGGTCTGGGCGAGCGCGGAGCCCACGCGCCCGCAGCCCATGATGACAATATGCATCGCCTCACACCGCGCTTCCTGCGGGCCCGCCGGACTTAGTGAATGTCGTGCTCATGTCTCTCTTTCGGCTCGCCTGGCGACACGTCGCGGCCGGAGTGCGGGCCGCAGGGGAACATCATGCCGGTGCGCACCGACGCTGACGCCGCTAGGGCCCCGGGAGGCCGGGTTCCCCCGTCCGGAGCCGACGTATCGGCGTCCGGACCCAACGTATCGGCAAGCCGCTCGGGCCCGCAGGAGCCGTCTCACCCCCTGGCCGACGACCCCCGGCGGCCGATGCTCCGGATGCTGGCGGCCGTGAGGAATCCGAGGCCGACGAGCGTGGCGGCGCCGCCGATCAGCTCTGCGCTCAGGTGCATGGGACCTCCAGGTGCGGCAACGGCCGGAAACCGGACGGTGCTTGTCGGGTAAGCAGTCATATAGACATGCGAACCCCGTCACCTGCGGAATCCGCAGCCGGAGCACACCCCGAATTCACCCGTAGAGCAGACGGCGGACGGATCGGGGGTGGCGGTTGGGCGGCCGCCCGTTCGAACGCTTACGATCCTCAGTTGTGTCCAAACTGACCGACGTGCCCAAGCGGATCCTGATCGGGCGCGCACTGCGCAGCGACCGGCTGGGCGAAACGCTCCTGCCGAAGCGCATCGCCCTGCCCGTGTTCGCTTCCGACCCGCTGTCCTCCGTGGCGTACGCGCCCGGCGAGGTGCTGCTCGTCCTGTCCATCGCGGGCGTGTCGGCATACCACTTCAGCCCGTGGATCGCGGTCGCGGTCGTGGTGCTGATGTTCACCGTGGTCGCCTCCTACCGACAGAACGTGCACGCCTACCCGAGCGGCGGCGGCGACTACGAGGTGGCCACCACCAACCTCGGCCCCAAGGCCGGCCTGACCGTCGCCAGCGCCCTGCTGGTCGACTACGTCCTGACCGTCGCCGTCTCCATCTCCTCCGGCATCGAGAACCTCGGCTCGGCGATCCCCTTCGTCGTCGAGCACAAGGTCTTGTGCGCGGTCGCCGTGATCCTGCTGCTCACCCTGATGAACCTGCGCGGGGTCAAGGAGTCGGGCAGCCTGTTCGCGATCCCGACGTACGTCTTCGTCGCGGGGGTCTTCATCATGATCGCGTGGGGCGCGTTCCGCGCTCTGGTCATGGGCGACACCATGCGTGCCCCGACGGCGGACTACCAGATCAAGCCGGAGCACGGCGGCCTGGCCGGCTTCGCCCTGGTCTTCCTCCTCCTGCGCGCCTTCTCCTCCGGCTGCGCCGCGCTCACCGGCGTCGAGGCGATCTCCAACGGCGTCCCGGCCTTCCGCAAGCCCAAGTCGAAGAACGCGGGCACCACCCTCGCGATGATGGGCCTGCTCGCCGTCACCATGTTCTGCGGCATCATCGCGCTGGCCTCCGCGACCGACGTGCGCATGTCGGAGAACCCGGCCACCGAGCTGTTCCACGACGGCGTCGCCGTCGGCTCGGACTACGTCCAGCACCCGGTGATCTCCCAGGTCGCCGAGGCGGTCTTCGGCGAGGGCAGCTTCCTGTTCATCGTGCTGGCCGCCGCCACCGCGCTGGTCCTCTTCCTCGCCGCCAACACCGCCTACAACGGCTTCCCGCTGCTCGGCTCGATCCTCGCCCAGGACCGCTACCTGCCGCGCCAGCTGCACACCCGCGGCGACCGGCTGGCCTTCTCCAACGGCATCGTGCTGCTCGCCGGCGCCGCCATGCTCCTGGTCGTCGTCTACGGCGCCGACTCGACCCGGCTGATCCAGCTCTACATCGTCGGCGTCTTCGTCTCCTTCACGCTCAGCCAGATCGGCATGGTCCGCCACTGGAACCGCCACCTGGCCACCGAGCGGGACCAGGCCAAGCGCCGCCACATGGTGCGCTCCCGCGCGATCAACACCTTCGGCGCCTTCTTCACCGGCCTCGTCCTGGTCGTGGTCCTGGCGACCAAGTTCACGCACGGCGCCTGGGTCGCGCTGCTCGGCATGTGCATCTTCTTCGCGACCATGACGGCGATCCGCAAGCACTACGACCGCGTCGCCGAGGAGATCGCCGCCCCGGAGGACCCCGAGGAGGCACAGAGCGACGACATGGTGCGCCCCTCCCGCGTCCACTCGGTGGTCCTGATCTCCAAGATCCACCGCCCCACGCTCCGCGCCCTCGCCTACGCCAAGCTCATGCGCTCCGACAGCCTGGAGGCGCTCAGCGTCAACGTCGACCCGGTCGAGACGAAGGCGCTGCGCGAGGAGTGGGAGCGCCGCGGCATCGAGGTACCGCTGAAGGTCCTGGACTCGCCGTACCGCGAGATCACCCGGCCGGTCATCGAGTACGTCAAGAGCCTGCGCAAGGAGTCCCCGCGCGACGCGGTCTCCGTCATCATCCCCGAGTACGTGGTCGGCCACTGGTACGAGCACCTGCTGCACAACCAGAGCGCGCTGCGCCTCAAGGGCCGCCTGCTGTTCACGCCCGGCGTCATGGTGACGTCCGTCCCGTACCAGCTGGAGTCCTCCGAGGCCGCCCGGCGCCGGGCCCGCAAGCGCCAGGAGTGGAGCGCGCCCGGTGCGGTCCGGCGCGGTCCTGCCCAGCACCAGGACCGTGACCGTACGAAGGACTCCTCCTCGTCCACGTAGACTGGTCGGCTGTTGTCCTTTGTCGTTCCTGTCCTTCCCGTCACCCCCGTTCTCTGGAGTCACCCCGCCATGCAGGCAGAACCGAAGAAGTCGCAGGCGGAGTCCCGGGCGGTAGCGCAGTCGGTCTCGCCGTCGGTCTCGCTCGTGGGGGAGGAGTACGAGGTCGAGGTCGGCCCCGTCGCCCACGGCGGCCACTGCATCGCCCGCACGTCCGAGGGGCAGGTGCTGTTCGTCCGGCACACGCTGCCCGGCGAGCGGGTCGTCGCCCGGGTGACGGAGGGCGAGGAGGGCGCCCGCTTCCTGCGCGCGGACGCGGTCGAGATCCTGGACCCCTCCAAGGACCGCATCGAGGCCCCCTGCCCCTTCTCGGGACCCGGCCGCTGCGGCGGCTGCGACTGGCAGCACGCGAAGCCGGGAGCGCAGCGCCGCCTGAAGGGCGAGGTCGTCGCCGAGCAGCTCCAGCGCCTGGCGGGCCTCACCCCCGAGGAGGCCGGCTGGGACGGCACGGTGATGCCGGCCGAGGGCGACAAGGTGCCCGCCGGGCAGGTCCCGTCGTGGCGTACGCGCGTGCAGTACGCGGTGGACGAGGAGGGCCGCGCGGGCCTGCGCAAGCACCGCTCGCACGAGGTCGAGCCGGTCGACCACTGCATGATCGCGGCGGAGGGCGTCAGCGAGCTGGGCATCGAGCGCCGCGACTGGCCCGGCATGGCGACGGTCGAGGCGATCGCGGCGACCGGCTCCCAGGACCGCCAGGTCATCCTCACCCCGCGCCCCGGTGCTCGCCTGCCCCTCGTCGAGCTCGACCGCCCGGTCTCGGTCATGCGCGTCGGCGAGAAGGACGGCGGCGTCCACCGCGTCCACGGCCGCCCCTTCGTCCGCGAGCGCGCCGACGGCCGCACGTACCGGGTCGGCTCCGGCGGCTTCTGGCAGGTCCACCCGAAGGCCGCCGCCACCCTGGTGACCGCGGTCATGCAGGGCCTGCTGCCCCGCAAGGGCGACATGGCCCTCGACCTCTACTGCGGCGTCGGCCTCTTCGCCGGCGCCCTGGCCGACCGCGTCGGCGACCAGGGCGCGGTCCTCGGCATCGAGTCCGGCAAGCGCGCCGTCGAGGACGCCCGCCACAATCTCGCCGCCTTCGACCGCGTCCGCATCGAGCAGGGCAAGGTCGAGTCCGTCCTGCCCCGCACCGGCATCGACGAGGTCGACCTCATCGTCCTCGACCCGCCCCGCGCGGGCGCCGGCCGCAAGACGGTCGAGCACCTGTCGTCGCTGGGCGCCCGCCGGATCGCCTACGTGGCCTGCGACCCGGCCGCGCTGGCCCGGGACCTGGGGTACTTCCGGGACGGGGGGTACCGAGTGCGGATGCTGCGGGTCTTCGATCTGTTTCCGATGACCCATCATGTGGAGTGCGTGGCGATCCTCGAACCTGCGGGCAAGGGGTCCTGACCTGCGCTTTTGTTGCCCGCGTGGGTTGCTCGACCTCTTACCCTCCGTGCAGCGGTTCGAGCGAGCGGATCGATCTCTATAACCCGCTGATTTGCGGGTTCGTGAGTGAGGTGCCTGCGTGGACGACGCCCTCAGAGGGGCTTTCGGAGATTCTTGACGCTCGGATGACGCCCGAAGCGGAAGTCTCTGCTGCCCCTTCGCAGGCGCTGCGAGCCGCCATCTTCGGCCCACACTGTCAGGGAACGGGACACTCGACCGCGCCGTGTGATACCGGTCAGGTATCATGGCCGTATGGCGATGACACTCCGACTCCCTGACGACCTTGACGCGAAGCTTACGGAGCGGGCCCGTCGGGAGGGCCGCAGTAAGCAGGAACTTGCCATCGAGGCCATCCGTGACGCCCAGGACCGGGCCGAGCTGAAGGTCGATGACGTCCTGGCCGAGCTGATGGACAGCGATGCGGAGATCCTGGACTACCTGAAGTGACTGGTGTGCGCTACCTCCAGCTCGACGAGGTCCTGGCCATCGCCCGCGCGGTCAACGGCACCGAGCACAGCGTGCGTGACATGGGTCTTCTGGTCTCGGCGATCGAGCGGCCCCGGACGAACGTGTTCGGAGCCGAGTTGTATCCCACTC
Organism: Streptomyces sp. NPDC102490; assembly: GCF_044765285.1. Taxonomy (NCBI): domain Bacteria; kingdom Bacillati; phylum Actinomycetota; class Actinomycetes; order Kitasatosporales; family Streptomycetaceae; genus Streptomyces; species Streptomyces sp. NPDC102490. Next base: position 156,589 of record NZ_JBIWJU010000013.1, on the reverse strand, counting down.
TGCACGAAAAGGCTGCGGCGCTGCTGCACTCCGTGGCGCGCAACCACGCGCTGATCGATGGCAACAAGCGCACTGCATGGCTCGCCATGCGTGTCTTCCTGCGGTTCAACGGCGTGAGCGCGAGTACCGTCCCGCCGCCCGTTTCCGTGGCCGGCCCGTTCGTCGAGGATGTCGCGCAGGACAACGTCGACGTACAGGTCATCGCCAAGCGCCTGGCAGTCTGGTTCCCCGTTTCCTGACGTTTGACGTCGTGCGGTGGGGAGAGTCTGGAAAGCGGTGCTGGCTCCGTGCTTCTGCCTTTCCTGAGATCTGTTCATTCAGTGGATCGGTGCGTTTGCCGTGGCGAGACCGAGTACTGGTTCCGGTGGTGGGAAGTGGCGTCGAGAGCGGGATGGCTGACACGCACCGCGAACCAGACACCTCAGCTGGCTTTCGACCTAAGGGCCTGCTGATGGCCAAGGTATTGCTTTCCGATTTGAGGTGCGTCGGTGTCGTATGCGCATCCTGATATTCGCGGTGTTATTCCGGGATCAGTACGAAGGACGGCTGCTGACGGCCTCGGAGGTGCGAGGGCCGGGGTATGGCGCTATTCGGGCCGTGACCTGGGCCGGCCGGGTGAGGGGGACAGCAGTTGGCAAAGGCTGTCCGACCTGAAGACGGGTCGATTCCCTGGTGGGGAGGGCGGCCGGGCGGTGTACGCAAACGCGTCGTTGACCTCGACCCCGGATTGCGGACTGACCTGCTGAGTCTGGTCGAGTCGGACGGACGTGGTGATCTGGTGTCGCCGTTGTGGTGGACGGTGAAGCTGACCCGCACGCTGGCGGCCCCATCAGGGGCGCCGGACAGGTGCCGATACCGTCGGGCCTGCTGTGGCAGGAGTCTTCCGACGGCAGGCCAATGCCAAAGCGCTCTAAGTTCGGGGGAGGTACGCCTTTTGACGTGCCTCCACCGGAGCCGTTCAGCTCATGCAGATTGAGCTTCTGCGATACAGCGCTGCTGGAAGTCGATCGCTTCAATGCATCGAGCATTTCGGCGTTCTTCTTCAAGGCTCACGAGTGGCAGATCCTCTCTTTCGAGGACCCCCTCGTAGCAGTAGGACAGGACGTCGTAGAGAACTTCTCCCGTGAGTCCACCTGGAGCATCAGCACATGCCAGAAGGGCAGACAGCACGTGAGAGGTGCCAGGCTCGTACGCTTGATCGTCGATCTCGGTGTATGCGTCGAGTATTTCCTCGGGCAACGGGATCTTCTCTTGGCCTGAGCGAACTGCGGTGTGTCCCGCCTCCATGCCTGCATTGATGTAGCTACGTACGGCCTCCACCTCAATGGGACCGATCGCTTGAATGGTCCAGTCCATGACCTTCATTGCTAGGTCCAGCCGTTGAGCGGTAGGAATGTTTGCAAAGCTTTCCCGTAGAGGCTGCATATTGTAGTCCCAAAAAAGCACCCTTTGAGGTTCCTTCCAGGCTGGATTTTGAGTGCGGCGCGGAAAGCGGAATTTTCTCGTACGGCCAGCGGGATTGAGTGCAGGGCTGGCGAGTCCAGCAGCCATGCATGCTGCAGCTGTGCAGTGAGAGGTAATTTTCTAATCGCTCTTTATAGCCTGAAACGAGCTGCCCGCCGTTCGAGACGGCGGGCAGCTCGTTATGGATCGGGTGTTAAGAGCCCACCAGGATAGGACGTTCCGTTTCTCGACCCCAGTCCCGAATTCCTGGCAGACCGCTTGAATAAGCCTCCACGCTCTGAGTGGGGGCCTCGAAGCGAACGGTAAGGCTCTCAGAGATTCCGGGCACAGCAGCTGCCTGCGAAGTGGAAAGAAATCGGATCATCTTGGTATCCCGTTCCATGCGCCGGAGTCCGCCGTAATGACTTCTTCCGCCGCTGACGAGGCAATATGTGCCGAATGCGAGAGAGATGTCCTGTTCGTCAGACTCATAGTCCGATCGCTGAACCAGTAGGCTCGTCGGTCCCCTCCGAAAAGCCAGCCTCACGGACCTCGTCTTCTTCGTCGACTTCGAAACCAACCGACTGCGTCACACCTTCCATCGCTCACATTCGTCTGCGGTTGCTTACAGCTTGCTCCTCAAGCTCGATCCAGCGCTCATCGTCTGCCTGGAAGAAGCCGTCGCTATCGTTATAGCGGTTCCGAGGATAGGGAACCATCTCGCCCCAAGAATGTGATCAGCTGGGTATTCGTCCTGAAGGGAGGCTGCTTCCTCGACCGCTAGTGGTTCGTAACCCGGAACCAATGCCACATCATCCTGTGTTTGGTTCGGGTGGTACGCCACTCCATTGCACCACCCGAACCATAGCGCCACCTCCGGCGGCACGCTCCTGCCGAAGTATTGCTCGAGGGTGTCGATCGACACTCCAGGTTTCCGGTGAGCTACAACGGGTCTGCCGAGTCGTTCGGCTTGAGCCCACAGATCCTGAATTCGTTCCCCGAGCATGACGGCCTCCCCTTTCAGCGAACCCCTACTACGTACCTGTCACCGACAAGCGCGCCAACCACCCTTTAGAACTCCTGTCAGAGGTCAGCCGTGACTCGATTTGATGCGAACCGGGAAAGAGACCAGCCTCACCCACAGGCAGTGGACGAGGCTGGTCAATTGCTGACATGCGGAAATTCTGCTGCGAGCTCAGGGCCGGAGCGGGCCGCGCAGGGTCACTCTTCTTCGAGCAGGCCGATCTCTTCCGGCAGCTCCAGCATCGACCTCTTTCGAGCCGGATCGCTCTCCAGTTCGGAGACCTCGACGATGATCGCGGCCAGCGCCCGGCGGTCATGCTCCGAGAGGTCCCTGAACAGCGCGGCGACCGGTTCAACGATGTCCGAAGCGACGTCCGGATCGATGTCGTCATCATCGGCTAGGTCGATGGACACGGCCAGGCTTGAGAAGGCCCGAACCAAAACGTGTGTGAGTTCCATTAAGGGACAATCCTTACTCTGATGTTGGTGATCAGAAGGCCGCCGAGTAGCTTGCGGGCCCGCCGGGCTTCAGTCGCGTTGGGCACTTCCCACCTGCCCGAATAACCGTTTTGCTCCAGCGCCTGGGACTGGTTCAGGGCTTGTCGGTATGTCTTGTTGCGATGCGTCACGGCGAGCTTTCTGTCGATCAGTACACCGTTCGTAGCATCGAAGCCATCGAACTTGACCTGAGCCAGCTTGCTGCCCGTGGGCTTGTAGTACTGCAAGGCTGGTGCAAGGCCGGCCCGTGATCCCGTGGCACCGCTGTCATAAGCCTGCGCCTGCGGGCTCATGTGGGCGTTCTCCTGAACCCAGTGAACTTCACCGTCGCAATTGTGGACGAGGACAGGAGTTGTGCCTGCGAGCACATAGTACGTGTGCTCGTCGGTGACGGTGAGGTTGTGGACCGTAGCCTTCGTGGCTGTCCATGCCTCGACGGCTGAGACCTGCACCCACGTGCCAGTGGACGTCTGAAGCCACTGGCCCGGCTTCAACTCGCCGGCGTCGATCCACTCCCGTAGTGATGGAACCCAGAAGGGGTGGCCCGCGGTTGCGGTGACCGTAGTGGTCTTCGTGCCATGTCGGTCGGATCCATCGTGCAGGGACAGGGTCACCCTGACCAAGTGTTTGGTGCCCTTGCCAACGATCGTCGCTGTGGCGGTCTGAACGGAGGTGCGGCCGGTCTTCGGGTCGGTGGCTATGACCTTGTCACCGGTCTTGACCTTTTCGATCGGCTTGGTGGAGCCGTCGGCCATCAACACCTTCGTGCCGGGGGCGAAGCTGTTGGTCTCGCAGACTGCGTTCTGCGCTTCTTCCTGGGCGGTTTCCTTGACCTCGTTGCGTGCTTCCTTTGCCGTGTTCTTCGCTGCTCGTTTCACCTGGGACGGCTTGGGGCGCGGCTTGGGCTGAGAGCGGGGCTTGGAGCGGGGCTTGGGACGTGCGGCTGCCTTGCGGGCTGCTGCTCGTCGGGCGGCGGCCTTCTTCGCGGCGGCTCGTGCAGCTCGTGCCCTGGCCTGAGCTGCCGCTCTGCGGGCGGCTGCTCGCTTGGCCGCTGCCTGCGCGGCGGCTCGCTTGGCTGCGGCGCGCTTGGCAGCTGCTGCCTTGCGTGCGGCTTCTCGGCGGGCCTTGGCTGCGGCGCGCTTGGCGGCTTCGATGGCACGCTTGCGGGCCAGTGCGGCGGCGCGTCGGGCGGCGGCCTGGGCTGCCTTGCGGGCGGCGATGATCGCCGCGCGGCGGGCTGCTGCGCGGATGGCGGCCTGGGCCGCGATCCGGACCGCGATACCGATGACGATCGGGAAGAACTCGCCTGAGGGGTCGGAGAAGGTGGCCGGCGCGTTGTTGCTGTAGGCGTAGGGGTTCATCGTGGCGGGGTTGCCGTAGTCGACCATGGGGTCGACGGAGATGAACCGGCCTGTCACGGGGTCGTAGTCACGGGCTCCGAGGCGGGTCAACCCCGTGTCCTGGTCGACGGTGCCGCCGACGAAGCCCCGCTGTCCGGGCCAGGAGGCGGGCTGCTGTCCTCGTTCCTCGCCGAACGGCATCGACTTGCGTCGTGTGACGCCCATGGCCGGGTCGGCCATGTCCACGACCGTGTGGGACGTGCCGTGGTGGTCGGAGATCATGAGCTGGCGGACGCCGCCGGTCGCCCGGACGGTTGTCATGCCGTCGGGGTGGGCGTAGAAGCGCTCAGCCGTCTTCGTCATGTTGTCGGCGCTGACGGTGAGTTCCGCATCGCCCAGGTACAGGGTGCGGCTGCCGTCGGCTCCGGTGCGGATGAGACGTTCGCCGTCCGCGCCGTACAGGTACGACGTGGCCTTCGTTCCGCCGCCTTCGACGGGTTCGGTGACCTTGCGCAGTTCGCCTTCGACGTCCCACTCCAGGGTCTGGGTGGTGCCGCCGTGCTGGCGCTGGGTGGTGTTGCCGGCCTTGTCGTAGGCGAAGGTGTTGAGGCGTTCGCCCTGCGGGCCGACCGACTTGATCTCGGCCAGTGCGTTGGGGCCGCCGACGCCTGTCTTGCCGTAGGTGTAGGTGCGGGTGACGTTCTTGGCCGTGTCGCCGGTGGTGTCGTGTTCGACGAGCTTGGTGCGGTTGCCCGCGGCGTCGAATTCGTACGACTGCCAGTAGGCTTCCGGGCCGCCGACGGTGTCCTTGGACGGTGCGGCCGTGCAGTCGTCCGTCTTCGCCGACCAGGCGGACGTCATCTGCCGCAGTTGGTCGTAGACGAAGCACTGGGTGTCGGTCTTCCCGGCGTCGGGCGCCGCGCCGCCGGGGGTGTCGGAGATCTTGGTGATGTTGCCGGCTTCGTCGTAGCCGTACTTGGTTTCGCTGATCCGGACTGGTGCTATCGAACGGTCGAAGGTGGCTGTCTGGAGCCGGCGGGTGAACTCGTCGTAGATGTACGAGCCGTACACCTTCTTGCCGGCCGGTCCGGCGTCGGTGCGGAGGATCTCGCCGAACGCCGAGTACTGCACGTCGGTCAGGTACGGGGCTGAGCCGCCGATGGCGATGGGCAGGTCGTCGGAGTTGTAGACGAAGACGACCGTCTCGTTGACCAGGCCGCCCACGCCCGGTACTTCGACGTAGTCGAGATTTCCGGTCGGGGTGTAGGCGTACTTGTACGTGTAGGTGCCTGCCAGGCCGGTCTCCGCGTCGGGGATGACCGTCTGGCTCGACTTGACGCGATACGCGTTGTCGTACTCCGTCACCTCCTCGCGGTACTCGCGGCCGTTGTCGTAGCGGATGGCTGCGGTGGGCAGGCCCTTGGCCACGGTGTCGTAAGTCCACTCGATGCGCTTGGGACCGGTCTCGCTGGTTTCCCGCAGTGACGTCGGCCGGCCGCCGGCGTCGTAGGTAGTGACCAGGGTCCGCTCGAGCGGGTCGGTGGTGGATATGACGTTGTCGGCGTTGTCGTAGGTCATCTCCGTCCGGCCGCCGTCGGGGTCGACGACGGCTGTCTGACGGCCGCGCTTGTCGTATTCGAACGAGGTAGCGGCGCCGCCGGGAGCGGTGACCTTTACGAGGTTGTCGAGGTCGTCGTACTCGTAGACGGTGTCACGCCATTTGGTGCGTTCCGTGTTCGTGTACTCGCGCTGCCGCTCGACGCGGCCCTCGGCGTCCTCGAAGGTCGCGGTGACCGTGTCGCCCTTGGGCGGGATGGAGGTGGTGACGTCGCCGTCGCGCTGGGTGGTGGTGCGCAGCTTCTCGGTGCCGCGGTTGTAGGTGATCTCGGTGGTGGGCTGACCCAGGCCGTCGAAGAGGGTGCGGTTTTGGGAGGGGACGTCGTGGTCGCCGACCTGGAGGAGTTTTTCTTCGGGTTCGGACTCGTTGTAGTAGCCGTCGTTCTCCTTCCATTTGCGGCCGGCGCTGTCGTAGAAGGTGTCGTTGACGATCCGGCCGTTGCCGACCGCTTCGTCCTGGGTCTGCCGCTCGCGCAGCAGACCGTCGAGGATCTCGTAGGAGACGGCGTACTGGCCGTTGTCCTTGAGGGTGCGGGTGGTGACGATCGTGGGTCCGTCGCGCCGCAGGGTGTAGTCGTAGGTGGCGGACGGTGTCTGTGTCGCCGCGTTGCGGTCGGTTCCCCAGACTTTCAGGAGTCGTCCCAGCGGGTCGTACTCCATGACGGCCTTCTTGCCGTTGGCGTCCGTCTCGATCAGTGGCAGACCGCGGACGTCGTCGAACTGCGTCGTCTCGGTGTGCTCAAGCGGGTCGGTGGTGACTTGCTTCACCGGGCGCGCGACGGTGGTCGGCGTGTACTGCACCCACGTCTTGCGGTTGTCGGCGTCCCAGGTCGCGGTCTCGCGGCCGTGGATGTCGTATTCGGTGCGGTCGATGGTGACGTAACCGTCGCCGGTGGCGTTCATCTCCTGTACCTGCGTGGGCAGACCCTTGGTGGGTGCCACACCGAACCCTTGGCCGTCGTAGAGCGTGCGTGTGTCTTCGACTACCTCTCCGCCCGTGGTGCCGCAGGCGCCCAGGATTGTCTTCTGGCGGGACTCCGATTCGATCAGGTACGCGTTCGTGTTGCGGACGTAGCTGACCGTGGAGCAGCGCAACTTTCCGCCAAGTGTTTTCTCTTCGACTTGGGTTGGCAGGCCGTAGCTGTCGTACGTCGTTGTCTCTGTCGAGGTGCGCCAGGTTTCGCCCTTGACCCGTTCGCGGGTGGCGACCTTCTCGGGGCGGGTCATCCATGCCTCGAGTGGGGTGGTGCCGGCCCGTGTACGGGTAGCGGTCTTCACGGACCAGGGGGTGGTCACGGTGGCCGAGTCGATGGGACCGCCGTCCGACTCGTAGGTGATCTGTTCCAGCATCTGCCCCTGGTACTGCGGCAGGTCCGGGTGGCTGGTTCCCTGGCTGTCCCGGACGCCGGAGGTGCGGGTACCGGAGGGGAGCTTGTCGCCGTGCAGGCCCCGGAAGTAGCGGTGCTCAGTGAGCTGTTTGACGTCGTCGCCGGAGCCGAGCCGGGTGAGGACCCGCTCGTAGCCGCGGTACTGCGACCAGGTGCGGTGCTTGTTCTCGGTGAACTCGCTGTCGTCATAAGCCCAGGCCGGGCTGCCCGCGTACTCGTAGGACGTGACCTTCGTGGGGCTGTCGGTGACGAGGTCCTGTTCACGGACCTCGGCGACGACGTACTTGTGGAACCAGTCCTTGACCGGCTGCAGCGCGCCCTTGGGTGTCCAGTACTGCGGGTAACAGCGCATGGTGTTGGTTTCGGGCGAGGCCGGCATTTTCCTGGGTTCCAGGGCCTGGCACTCGCGGGGCGAGTAGGTCACCGCGGTGCGGCCACCGGTCTCGTTGTCGACGGCGTAGACGCGGTAGCGGGAGAAGGGCGGCAGCCCTTCCACTCCGTCGACCCGGTTGTCCATCTGTGTGCCGAGGAAGGTGACCTTCGGCATGTCGGCGGTGCTGCCGGCTCCGTGGCCGGAGCGGGTGATGGAGTTCAACCACAGGGCAGGCGATGTCCCGTCGCCCGTGGACGGGAACGAGTGGACCAGCGTGAAGGTGTCGACCGGCTTCAGCGCGGCGCCTGACAGCACACTGGTGCTGATCTTCGTGAGGCGCTTGGTGGTCCAGAACGTCGGTGAGTACTTGTCGGTGCACTTGGCGCCGGACGCACACGCCTGGTCCAGCGGCACGTCCGGCCAGTACTTGGCGTTGGCCGTGGTCCGTTTCGATTCCGCGCAGTCGAACGCCGTGTTCGGTATGCACCGCTCATTGACGTTGAACGAGACGCGCCCGGCGGGCAGCACACCGAACAGCTTGTCGGCGCGCAATCCGTAGTCGATGCGCGAGAGATGGGCGGCGCGGACGTAGGACGCCTGTTGGTCGGCCTTCATGTTCTGGCCGTAGTAGTTGGTGTCCTTGGCCCACCACAGGGTCATGGCATCGCCCAGGGGGTCGACGACGTAGTCCAGATTCCAGCGGTAGACCTGGGTGCAGTCGGAGTCCGTGAACGCTGTGGCGTGGCATGGTTCGCCAGGGTGGTTACCGAAGACAGGTACGGTGAGAGCTGAGTTGGTGACCGTGCCGGCGGGGGCGCCGGGCAGCTTGTTCAGACCGAAGTGGTACTGCGTGCCGTCGGTGGTGGTCAGGATCCAGTACTCGCCGTCCTTGCCGTCATGTGCTGCACCCGTCTTGCGCTGCAGGCGCGAGCCGTCGTCGTCTGCGGGGCGCCACTCGTCGGTGCCGTCCTTCTTGACGAGTTCGGTCGTGTTCCCGCCGAGGGACATCACCACGTGGTCGGAGCCCCAGCACAGGTCGCCGCCGTCGGCGGTGTTGTTGGGCTTCTTTCCGTCGACCGCAGCCTTGTCGTCGGAGCAGGAGCGGAAGCGACGTTCGATGAAGCCGGGGTCGTAGTCCCAGCCTTCAGCGATCCAGGACGACTGGGCGTTGGTGGACGCGGTACGGCCGTCCACGGACTGGGAGGAGTAGGACAGCGCGATCTCCGGCTGCGGTCCGCCGGGCACTTCGGGAGCCTCGACCGGATACGTCCAGGAGAATCCGCCGGATGAGGAGCCGGCCATCCACGAACCGGAAGGTGACAGCGAGGTGGCCTCGTGACTACCACCGGGGCCGGAGGCCGCAGCCGTCGCTGCGAGCACGGTTGGTGCATTGGCCGACGCGAGATCGACGGTGGCGCTTACCGTCTTCGCGGCCGGGTCGTTGGCGCCGGGAAGTTCCGTGACCGCCCGGCAGGCAGCCCTGCCGGGCGACGTGAGCGCACACGCCGGGAGTCGGACCAGGCGGAGTCGAGAGGCCCAGTCACCGCCGTAGGTGTCCTTGAAGGAGGAGTAGTCGAGTTCTAGCTCGACCGAGCCAGCGGCGGCCGGGGCGAGAGCCGTGTCGGCGGGCGTCGCGGTGAGCAGCACACCTTGGAGGCCCACCTTGCGGGCCTCGGACGGTTCTTTGACCTCGACCTCAACCGCACTGCCAGAGGCGGCAGACGGGCGCTGAGGGGTACGAGCTTCGGGGGCCAGCCCCTTCCGGATCTTCCCGGTGTCAACCGGCTTCACCTTGACCAGCGGCTTCTGTACTGCTGCCCCCGTATCAGGCAGCGTGTCACCACCGGAGAGAAGCGGCTCCCGCTTCGACTGCTTGCCGTCCGCGTTGGTCACCAACGTGGTGAACGTCTGGGTGGCTACCTTTGCCGCCGTAGGTCGCCAACTGGTAGCGGTCTCGTCACGGGCACTTGGACGCTTCTTCGTGAAGTCGCGGCCGGGGACCGATGGGTCGCGCTTCACATCGGAGATGCGAGTGCTGCCGTCGGCAGCACTCGCATCAGCCGGTATCAAACCGATGAACAGTGCGAGCCCTACGAATATGGACACGGATCTATGCCAGTGCGCCACATGGCGCAACTGTCTTATGAGTTGGTCCACCAGGGACCTCCCCCCTCACCCCGGGCCGGCCGGCATCTGAGCGTGGCCGAGCGATAACGATCAGACAGTAGATTGAGTCGATCATGTCGGCAAGCAAAGGGGAGGCAATCAGACAACCATGATGCTGTGTGCGTCTGGAAAAGATGCTTTCAAGGTCATGTACTGTTCGGGCGATACCACCCACCTCAATAAAGGCTGATATAGCAGCGATCCGGGGGGATTTGCGCATGCACGACATACCACGAAGACGACGCCGCGGCGCGGGCTTCCTGCGGTGTGCGCTGGCGGCCTCGCTCGCCGCCGCCACGCTCGGAGTGACACCGCTGGCAGTGTCGGCGGCGCCGGCGGCAGACGCTGCGACGACCGTCACGGACGCCGAGGAACAGGCTCTCCGGCAAGCAGCCAGTACCGGTGAACCCGTTGAAATCGAGACCGCCCGTACCGAAGCCAGCGAGACGCATGCCCTGCCCAACGGCAACCTTCGCCACACCCAGCACACTCTTCCCGTCCGAGTGAAGCGAAACGGCACGTGGTCCCCGGTGGACACCACGCTCGCGGAGGTCGCCGACCGTGTGGCTCCGAGAGCAGCCGCCGGCAACGTGACCTTCTCCGCCGGGGGTGACAACCGCCTGGTGACACTCGTTGACCAGGGGCGCACACTCTCGCTGACCTGGCCGCAACCCCTGCCGAAACCAGCACTGGACGGGCCGGTCGCGACGTACCACGACGTCCTCCCGGATGTGGACCTGTCCGTACAGGCCGGCGTGGACGGGTTCAGTCAGGCGCTCATCGTGAAGACCCCTGAAGCCGCGAGCCACCCTGAACTGGAACGGATCGACTTCGGACTGCGCACCGAGGGCCTTGAGCTGCGCCAGGACGCGGGCACCGGCTCGCTCCGGGCCGTCAACCCGGCCGGTCAGACACTCTTCGCATCCTCAACCGCACGGATGTGGGACTCTTCCGGCACTGCGCCATCAGATGCTCCCGCCCAGCAGCCAGCTGCCGCCCGTGCGGCCGAGGGCACCAGCGGCACAGGAACCGACCCACTCGGCTCCGGCGCGAAAAGCAGCCAGGTCGACGTCCAGGTCGCAGACGGCCGCCTCAGCCTGACCCCCGACCAAGGGCTGCTGGGCGCCCCGGACACCACGTATCCCGTCTACATCGATCCGCGGATGACCGGTACCCGGGAAGCGTGGACCATCGCCTACAAGCCGCACCCGAACGACAGCTACTGGAACGGCACCGGCTGGAGCGGCGGAACCACCAGCGAGGCGCGTGTCGGTTACGAATCATCCACGAAGGGCACGGCCCGCTCCTTCTTCCGCATCAGTTCCAAGTTCCTCGCGGGCGGTGTGAAGGTCGAAGACGCGCAGTTCCAGATCACCGAGACCCACTCGTGGTCCTGCACAGCCAAGCCAGTGGAGCTGTACCTCACCGGCGGGATCAACTCCTCCACCACGTGGAACAACCAGCCGGGTTGGTCCACGCGCCAGGACAAGCGGGACTACGCCCACGGCAACGAGTCCTACGGTTGCCCCGACAAGGCCGTCGACTTCGTAGCCACGGACGCCGCGGTCAAGGCGGCAGCCGGGGAATGGACCAACATCACTTTCGGCCTGCGTGCGCCGCAGAGCGCGGAGGACAACAGAGATGTCTACAGCTGGAAGAAGTTCAAGCCGGACGCCAAGCTGATCGTTGAGTTCAACCGTCCTCCGAAGGCACCCTGGTCGCTCGACACCATTCCCAGCACCAAAGTGAGCAGCACCGCATGCGGCAATGGCTCGACCTACGTGACTGTCGGCAACACCGACGTGACACTGACGGCTCAGGTGTGGGACCCGGACGGAGGCGACGTGAACGTCCAGTTCCTCCTGTGGGCCACCGGCAAGAGCGACGTGGCGCCCGGCGTCCTCTTCGACAAACGGGTGAAGGTCGCTGTCAGCAAGAGCAACACCAAGGGCGCACAAGCGCGGATTACCGTGCCGAAGAGCCTTCTGAGCCAATACAAGGGCGCCAGCAACGGTCAGTTCTCATGGAAGGCCCAGGCCGAAGACGTCGCCAGCCCATCTCTGGCCTCCGACTGGACTCCAACGGTGGGAGCGGCCGGCTGCCGCTTCGGCTTCGACCCCGTGGCTCCGGCAGTGACACCAAAGGTCGCCTCAGCTGACAGTCTGTACCCCGAGGCGCTGGCAGGAGAGGCAGTTGAAGGGGCGCTGGCACGTACCGAGGGGGAGTTCGAGTTCGGCGCCAACGGCGTGACCGACACCATGGAATACCGGTGGGGTCTCGACCGCACCCCACCGAACAACTCGGTCAAACCTGCGGCCAAGGGCGGCACAGCCAAGCAGAAGATCACTCCCATGACTCCAGGGCCCCACACGCTCTATGTGCGGGCCTATGACGCGGGAGGCAACGCCGGCCCTATCTATCCCTACCGCTTTTACGTCAAGAGCCCCGAAGTCGCCGACAAGCCCAGCGACCTGAACGGCGACGGACTGCCCGACATGCTCGCCATCGATGACACCAGCAACCTGCTCATCTATGGAGGCACCGGGGACGGTGCAGTGGCCACTAAGGTGCCACTGTCCGAGGAGGGCGAGTGGGACGCCGCCCTTCTGACGCACCGTGGTGACTGGACCTACGACCCCTACGAGGATCTGATCGCCCGCCACGCCGACGGCACATTGTGGCTCTACCCCAACAACGGACTAGGAGAATTCACCGATACCACGCGCCAACCGCTGACCGTATTGGCAGACCCGGAAACCGGCGTCCCGACCGATACGACAGGAATCAGGCAAATTGTCTCTGTTGGTGACATCAGTGACGATGGCTATCCTGATGTCGTGGCAGTAATCGGCGACCAACTCTGGTTCCTGCCGGGGTGGTTCGGGAATAAACTGCAGTCCGGGTACCTTATCGGCACCGGTGGCTGGTCCCGTATGCAGATCACTTCGTCCGGGGACATCGACGGTGACGGATTCACTGACCTCATCGCCCGGGACACCTCCAGTGGTGAACTCTGGATATACCACGGTCGCAGCAGTGGTGACGCTGACGGAGACGGTACTCCCGACACCACCGGCACCGAACCGGCATCCCTGGGAACCATGGCGAACCGCACGGCATACGCCACCGGTTGGACAACGGCCGCCCGGCCGTTGATCACCGCGACAGGAGACTCGAACAGCGACGGTATCCCCGACCTGTGGACCACGACCTCCAACTCCGCAGCCGGGCTCCACTTCGTACCTGGCCGCAGGACTGGGCAGGTCGGCCCACCCGCAGTCGTCGGGACCGGCGGGTGGAGTGTAATGAAGTTCATCTCCTGAAATTCCCACGTGAGGCGACCAGTCTGACCATGCTGGTTGCCTCACGTCGCCGTCTGCGTGGTACACGATGGTCGTAAAACGGTAGGTGCGCGGATAGTGCTGACCGCACACTGCAGGCCCGCCGATTGCCGCATCCTCAGCGCCTTGTGCCCGCAAGTCTTCAGGCACGCACTGCCTCTCTATGACATGCCTCTCGTGCGCACTGGGCACGGCGACGTGTCTCCACCGACCCGACGCCGAGGGAGGCGCCGCGCGGGTAGTCATGACGCGACAGATCGCTGATGCCGAACTCTCGTAGGGCCGTGACGCTCGTTTGACGCTCTGGGCTTCCGGCGGCTCTCATCCGGAACCCCAAAACTTCTCTGACCTGCTGCTTTCCTGCCTGCGTCCAGGCCGACATCTTTCCGATGACGCATCATGTGGAGTGCGTGGCGATCCTCGAACCGGCCGCGAAGGGCTCCTGACCTGCGGTTTATGCGTGCGCATGATGCGCGGTGTGGGCGTTGCGGGCGATATCTTGTCAGAGGGCGTCAAGGCTGCGAGTGATGAGGCAACGCCGAGGGCTGATGACGCTCAAAGCGGAGTCGTCGGGTCCTGCAGATCAGATGTCGCGGCCCTGGTCGAGAGCGAGGGCGAGCGGGCGATCTCTCGGGCGATCCAGCCGAGGAAGACGCCCTGGTGCTGGACCTGGATGGCGTTCGGGTCGGCCTCGTCCTCAGGGTCGCGAACGAGGTGGAGGGGAGCGCCAGTCGGCAGCTGCGCGAGGGTTACGTCGTTGCCGCCCGGCTCTGCGGGCCGATGATCAGCGTGAACGGCAGGCGGGGCGGCCGGCTGTGACCGCTAGAGCGTGTCTCTTTGAGCGGGTGGTCAGTCCAGACCGCTCACAAACGCCTGATCAGGAGTGCGGCGACGCGGAATCCGCGCTGTCATCCCCCAGCCGTCCGACCAGATCGGCCACCGTCTGCGGCGCGGTCGCGCCGGCGGTCGCCCACCGGCTTTCGACGCCGAGGCTTATCGGCAACGCAACGCACTCGAACGATGCATCAACCCGCTCAAACAATGGCGCGGCCTGGCCATGCGAACGGACAAGCTCGCCATCGCCTACCAGGCCGCACTCCACCTCGCCGCCATCTTGATCTGGGCCCGGCGACAGACCGCTCAGCGATCGACCACCCAACGTGCGTCCTTCGGCCAGGCCCCCGTCCCTACGATCTGCTTCCCGATCCTGAACGTGCTCGCCGGGATCGCCTTCCTCTTCGAGCAGCACCACCATCGCGCGCTCGGTATTCGTCACGAAGGCCAGCGATCGTCCAGACGAACTGGTCAGCCATGTCTCACGCTGCCCGCGGTACGGCGTCCGTCGCGGTCGACGTAATGGACCGGGACCGGTCGGCAATGGCGTACCGCATTGACGATGGTGAGCAGGACCTCGGAATCCGGATAGATCCGTTCCACGTACGGTTTGCCGGAGCGCTGAGGTTCACTCTGCGCACGGCTCCAGGCCCGCGTCGCGGGCCAGGAGCGCCGCTTGGACCCGGTTGTCGCAGTCGAGCTTGGTGAGGACGCGGCTGACGTAGGTTTTTACCGTCGCCTCGCTCATATGCAGGCGGGCGCCGGCGGCCGCGTTGGACAGTCCTTCGCCGAGCAGGGCCAGCACCTCGCGTTCGCGACCGGTCAGCCCGGCCAGGCGGCGGCGCGCCTCCTCGCCACGCACGGTGGCGGCGGGGGAGGCGAGGGTGTCCACCACGTGGCGGGTGGCGGCCGGGGACAGGTAAGCGTTGCCGGCCGCCGCCGCGCGGACTGCGTGGATCAGCTCCTGCGGGGCGGTGTCCTTCAGCAGGAAGCCCGCACTGCCGTGGCCGAGCGCCCGCAGGACGTTGTCGCGTTCCCCGAACGTCGTCAGGATCAGCACCCGTACCCCCGGCGCGGCACGGCCCAGTTCGGCCAGCGCGGTCAGCCCGTCCATCACGGGCATCTGGATGTCCAGCAGGGCCACGTCGACCGCGGTGCTCCGGGCGGTGTCCACCGCCTCCCGGCCGTCCCGTGCCTCGGCGACGACCTCGATGTCCCCGGCGGAGGTGAGGATCATTCTGATGCCTGCTCTGATGAGCGGCTCGTCGTCGGCGATGAGAACCCGGATCATGAGATCTCCTGCGCGGGATCGGTGTGACAGGCGGACCACAGCCCAGCTCATCATGCCCGATCCGGCCGGGAGCGTGGTCACAGACCTCCGGTCACGGGCTCCATGCGTAGGACACCTTGGAGGCGAGCTTCCCGTCGCGGAAGCAGAATCGGTAGACGATGTCCTTCTCGTCGTCCACGAAGTGTTCGCAGGCCGCGTCATCGGGCAGCGCAGGCCCCTGCTTCTCCACACCGTCGGTGAGCAACGAGCCGCCCTCCGGCAACTTCCCGCGCAGGTCCGCCTCGGCCTCGCCGACTCGAGCCGACTCGTACACGCTCGCCGGTATGGCCCCCTTCTCCAACTCGTCGATCCCTTTGAACACCCCCCACACCAGAAGGGCGCCGACGCCCACGACGAGGACCACGGCGGTGGCGGCGCAGCCCAGGGCGGCGTTCTTCTTGCTGCTCATGATGGCGGTGAACTCCTTGTGCGGTACGGCGCGTTCGAGGACGCCACCACCATTTCCCGCCGAGGCCCCGCCGGTCTGCCCTCGGAAGTCGTCGTCCGCAGCCACCGAAGTCGCGCCGCCCGGAGGGGACTGCCGCTCGCCACCGGCGTACGGCAGCACACCGGCGAGGCGGAAGCCCCCGCCGGGGGTGAGGCCGGTGTGCACCATGCCGCCGACCAGACGGGCCCGCTCCCGCAGGCCCGTCAGCCCCTGTTGGCCGCCGATCGCGGGGGGTGAGGCCGGAACCCCGGCCGGTACCGGGCCATTCGCCACCTCGACTACGAGGCTGTCCGGTTCGTAACGCAGCGCGACCGTGATCGGGGCGCCGGGTGCGTGCTTGTGTGCATTGGTCAGTCCCTCCTGAACGATGCGGTACGCCGCCCGGTCGGCAGCGGGGGTGAGGGTCCGCTGGGTGCCGGAGCGGTGCAGTTCCACTGTCGCGCCCGCCGCCCGCGACGACGCGACCAGCTCGTCGATGGAGGCCGCCGCACGGTCCGAGGAGGGCCCGGCTCCCTCCGGACCCGGCCCGGACATCTCCGCGTCGTTGCGCAGGATGCCCACGGCTTCGCGCAGCTCCCGCATCGCCGATCTGGATGCCTCCCGCAGGACGCCCACACCTTCCCGCTGGCGGCCGTTGAGCTCCGGGTCCACCTCCAGTGCCCCGGTGTGCACGGCGATCAGGGCTAGTTGGTGGCCAAGGCTGTCGTGCATGTCCTGGGCGATGCGCTGCCGCTCCAGCAGCCGGGCCTGGCGCGCCACCATCGCCCGTTCGCGCACCAGTTGGGCGTTGTGCCGCCGCAGGGCGTCCAGCAGGGCGTGCCGCTGGGCACGGTACCGGGCGGCGAAACCGGGCACCACCGCCAGCACCAGGAACGGACCCCCGGTCAGTGCGACGGTCACCAGCGCCGACAGTCCGAGGTCTTCATCTGGTGCGGTGGCCACGCCGGCGACAAGGTGGAGGACGAAACCGGCCGTGAACGCGGCCAGTGCCCGCGCCGGGCGCTCGATGCGGCTGCCGGCGGACCAGCCGGCGCAGACCAGCAGGACGAACGTACCGGGAAAGGTGGCGGCCAGGGCTGACGCGGCCAGCAGTACCGACGCCGGCAGGGCGCGACGCGCCAGGGACAGTACGGCGACGACCAGGGCCAGTGCGCCGCCCTGCACCAGGGAGCCGGTCTCCGCCGTGCGGAGGATGCCTGCGATCCCGGAGAGCACGGGGGTGAGCACGGCCTCGCCGACGATCCGCCGCCGGGGCCAGGGGGAGGCGGCGGCGAGACGGAAGCGGAACGACGGTGCGGTACGAGGAGTTTCTGCAGCATCCACGTGCAGACGATAGACGGCTGCCCTCTGACGCCCGCATCCCTCCTTCGGTGCGGTCGCGCGCGACGAAGGGGGGCCTCGGTTCCTGGGATTCCTGCCCTCTTTGGTCGTTCCGGGTGACGACTTATGGAGACTGCCGCAGGCCGGGCGGTCCGGTGACGATGGCTCGGCCGGACGCACTCAGCGGCGGCACAGGGAACGACGGCTTCGGGAGCGGAACAGTGGACAGTGCGGGACAGTGGACCGGCAGACGTTTCACCGTCCGGCAGGAGAACCGTCTCAAGGCCGGCCGTTACACCGTGAGCGAGCTGATGCCGGACGGCTCGGAGGGCGAGGTCCTGGCCTGCGCCGAGGTGAAGCGATTCTCGCTCAAGGAGAAGATCACCTTCCACACCGGCCTGTCCGGGACCCGCGTGCTGTTCACCATCGAGGAGCGCGGCCTTCGCGGCGCCGGTGATGGCTACGACGTGTGGGACGCGGAAGGCAACCTTGTCGGCGGTTTCGAGGAGAAGGACTTCGCCTCCCTGGTGCGTTCGACCTGGGTGCTGGACCAGCCCGGATCCCCGGCCGCCGTCGGCCGGGAGCGTAACCGGTTCGTGGCTGTGCTCCGCCGCGCCTGGGACTTCCTGCCGCTGGACCTGCCGTTCCTGTGGCCGTACCACTTCGACTTCGAGACGGGGGGCAAGCAGGTGATGAAGGTGGACAGGAAGTGGGGTCTGCGGGACCGTTACGTGGTCGACATCCTCACCCCCGGACTGGACCCCCGCCTGGCCGTCGCCCAGGCCGTGGCCCTGGACACGTTCCAGGACCGTTGACCCGAAGAGACTGGCGCCGGCGGCGGGCAGGTGGGCTGTGTCGCCGGTGGGAGAGCTCCAGGCCCTGACCGGAGACCTCCGGACCGGCCCTCGCTCGTTCAGGTCTCAGAGGGGCTTCTGGGGCTGCGGGCCGGGCCCGACTTCGACACAGCCGAGGGGGCGGGCGGCGATCAGCGAACGGTGGCGAAGCAGGTCTGTACGGGAGTGGTCTGCCGGACAGCCACGCGGCGGGCGTTTCATCAGGTCCCCGGAGGTGTCGTCACCCCTATTTCGCAAGTCCTCGACGGTGGCGGACAGTTCGCGGCCGCTCCCCTCGGAGGCCACGGCTTTGCGGAACATGTCCACCTGGCCGGGATCGGGGTACCACCAGGCGCCCTGGACCCGCAGGCCGTCCAGGGCGAACCGGAGACCGATCTCGATCTTGCGGCCGAGTCGGATCACCGCGCCCTGGTGCCGCCACCACCAGGAGTTGGTGCGGTAGTGCCAGACGGAGAAGTCCTCATACCGGGCGTCGGTGTCGGCGCCCTCGTTGACGGTCTGGGCTTCGGTGTACTTGAGCAGCCCCTCGGCGCCGTGACGGCGACCGAGGCCCGAGTCGCCCATGTCGCCGATGGGGGCGTCGATGCTGCCCCAGGCGGCAGCGGACGCCTCGTTGACGTTGACGTTGACGTTGACGTTGAGGGTGCCGGCGTGCAGTCGTCCCGCGACCTTTCGGGCCTCGGCGCCGTTGCGGCCCCAGACGCTCCCGTTGAGGCCCTAGCCCACCTGTGCGGCAGCTCGACGGGCCCCCGTCCCGCCTATGCCGGGCCGGGGTCTTCGAGCATGCTCACCGCCTGGCGGGCGAGCAGGCGTTCCGCGTCGTCATAGCTCCAGCCGCAGTCGGCGACAAGCGATCGCCAAGCCGACAGCCCGAAGCAGAGCCACAGGCGGTCCGCCGCACCGTCCACGTCGAGATGAGGAGCCACCATACCGAGGGCGACCAGGTGCTGCGCGATGTCGCGCAGCGCTTGGCGGTACTGCGCGACGACGTACTCCCACACCTGCCGCGCTTTGTCATCGCTGGCCATGGAGGAGTGGAGCAGGTCTATGGATGCGGCAAAGCGTTCGGTGTTGCCGCGGATTCCATGCGCCAGGCAGGTCATCGCGGAGGCGAGGTCCTTGCTTCGGCGTACCTCGTCATGCAGCCCGGTGGTCTTCGAATCCGCCACGTCCACGGCCAGAAGAGCGTGCAGCAGCTGAGTCTTGGTGCCCACGCTCGCATAGAGCGTCTTGGTCGCGACCCCGGCCGAGCGAGCGATCTGCCCCATCGTCACCTGCGCATAGCCATGCATGGTGAAAAGGTCGCGCGCGGTCTCCAGGATGTCCTGTCGGGTCTGCGCCGCGCTCTGCTCACGCCGTGCTGACTGATACCTCCGAGTCCGATCGGGCATGTCGGCAGCCTACCCGACGACAGAGTGGATAACTTCATTGCAGAGCATGTAACTTGAAATGGAGACCGGACGGACAACCGAAGTCTCTTCCCCTCGTCCCGCCGGAGCGGTTCAGGGTCTTGGGGCCTGCCCGGAAGACCGTGCACTCCTACGCGAAGGTTCCGCACACATGACCATGCAAGCCGAGTCCGACGCGCAAGCCATCGTGGAAACGCGGCTCGCCCATGAGACACACAGACTGGCTACCGGACTGCTCGTCGACGCCGTCGGCCGATCCTCCGTGCCGCGTCAAGCACTCGCGCAGCTACGGGACTTCATCGTGGCGAACCTGCGTCACCACCACGAGACCGAAGACGCGTGGCTGTGGCCGCTCATCCTGGCAGCGGCGCCGGACACGAAGGGCGCACTCGACGAACTCAGCGAAGAACACGACCACCTGGACAGGGCACTCGACCGCCTCGCTTCCGTCAACCTGACCGGTACGGAAGGCCCCGGCGACGAGAGCCTGAGCGGCGACAGCCGGCACGCGCTGCGCGAGGCGGCCGTCGCGGTGCGCGACAGCGTGCGTGACCACCTGGCTCACGAGGAACCACTGTTGTTCCCCGCCCTGCAGCGCATCACACCCGCGCAGTGGGAGGAGTTCGCCCAGCGAGTCATCGCCAGCACACCCCCGGTGGCCGGGCAACTGATGATCGGATTCCTCGATGAAGCCGGCACGCCGGCCGAGGTGGAGTCGGTGCTCGTGAACATGCCGCCCCCGGTGAAGTCGTTGCTGCCCGCCCTGCGCAGCCAAGCCGCCGCCGACCTGCGAGTCCTGCGAGGCGACGGCTCGTGAGCTCCACTCGGCTCCCGTGGCCGGACACGGCGTACGAGGCATTCAAGGGTGACCTGACCGTCGCCGCCGCCTACCTCACCCCGGCCGGAGGCGCGGTGGTCACCAGCGTCTCACCGGTGGGGCTCGCGGACCGGGCGGCCAACGAGGTCAGCTTCACCACCTCGCTGGGCTTCCCGAAGAAGCTGGAACACATCCTGCGCAACCCACGCGTCTGTCTCGCCTATCACACGCGCGAGCACGGGTTCGCCACCCACAGCCACTACGTCCTCGCCCAGGGCCGAGCAGAGGTGGACCTTCAGCCCTCGGTGCAGCGACTGGCGGGGCTGATGGAAGCCTCCGAGCCGTTCCTCGGGCGGACCAGGCGGGGAGGCGTATGGGACTGGCTGCTTCGCGAGTACCACCAAAACCGGGTCTTCGTCGATGTCCACCCGGACCGCATCGCCGTCTGGCCCGATCTCTCGGCGAGTGGACGTGCAACCGTGACGGGCGCCTCCTGGCCGGGGCATCCCGCCGAACAGGAACCGCCGAGGAACGGCACGACCCCGCGGACACCCGTCGCCAAGCTCGCCCGGCAGATCGCCGCGCTTCCTCATCGCCTGCTGGCTTACCAGGGTGCTGATGGCCACCCCGTCATCCTCCCGGTGACGGTCACCGGACACGACGAGACCGGCCTGCGCCTCGCGGCATCGTCCGAACTGCTGCCACCGGGCGGACGCCGAGCGGGATTCCTCGCCCACAGCTTCCAACCGCAGTGCGTCGGTGTGAGCATGCGCACCGTCACCGGCTGGTTGACCGTCGAGGACGGACGGGCGCTCTACGCACCCCACACATCGACGGGCATGACGGCGCCGCCGAACAGGATGGTCATGACCGTGGCCAACGGCCTGCTGGCCAAACAGGGCCTGCGCCGTGCACAGCGCGACGGCACAAACGCGCGCCTGCGCGACCTCGCCGCCCGGGACCGGGCGCAAGAATCCGAGAGGCAATCCGACGACATGTGAAGACACCCCGGCCCAGAGGGCCCGAACCGCGGCGATGAGTGTCCTGTCGCGCACGGGCGGGATGAACCCGACACCCTGGACTTCGCACCGCAGCCGTTGTTCTTCGTGGCTCTGGCTCCGCCCCCGGGCGGCATGCAATAGGCGGGCGAGCCTCTCAGGCCCGGAGCGGCCTCATCATCGATTTTTCGATCACGTTGCCTCTGCGACCACGGGACTCTTGCACGCACTGGGCGCACCGACGTGACGCCACCGGCGTGAGACTCCGTACCGGTGGAGGCACCCCCCCACGGGGGCCACGACGGACCGAGTTCTGGTGCCGACCGACGCAGGGCAACGCCGGTCCGCTCGCGGTGAAGAATCCCGTCGGTCACCTGGCGGTGACTAGGAAGTAGTCGCGTGATCGGCTGGATGCGTGCTGGTCGAGGGGCGGGCGGAGGAGTACGTCCTGGCCGTTACTCCATGCCCTTCTTGCCCGGTGTCCAGAACGGCTTGGTCAGGATCGCGCGCCGGTCCCAGCCTGCTTCCCGGAGCACCTGCCGCACTGCTTGCACGTCCCGTGCCTCTCCGGCGACATATGCGATGCCGCCGGGTGCGGGGGCGAGTCGTCGTACCGCGTCCGGCAGGGACGTCTCGTCTCGGAGTATCCAGTCCAGTCGGTCGCCGCCCGGCAGGGGCAGCCGGTCCGTGGCCGTCGCCGTCTCGATGCACCCGGAGACCGGGGCGTCCCCGGGCAGTGCCGCGAGCATCGCACCGAACGCGACCGAGGCCGTCTCGTCGCCGACGAAGAGGTGGTGGGCGGCGTCGGGGCGCAGCGTGAAGGTCCCTTCGGGGCGCCGCAGCCGCACCTGCTCGCCCGGTGCGACGGTGTGGCCCCACCGGGCGCCCGGTCCACCCGCGGGGTGGTCCAGTACGCACAACTCGACGGCGCCGGACGGGTCGTAGTGCCAGATCGAGTACGTACGGAGGGTGAGTCCGCCCACCAGGACACGCACCTGCTGGCCCGGCTGGACCTCCAGGCCGGCCAGTTGTCCGCTCTCGATGCGCAGCCGACGTATCCGGGCGGTGAGCTGATCGGCCTCGGTGACGGTGCCGCGTACGGTCAGAAGATCGAGGACAGGATTCAGGACAGCGGGCATGAAGGCTCCTCAACGGGGCGGGGTGTCGTACTCGGCGGGAGGCGAAACGCGATATTACTCGTCTGTGAGAGGTCGCGATAGTACGCGTTTGGGTGGCATCCCCGTAATCGGCGAGTACGGCCAGACAGGTGCCGGCCGAGACGGTCGGGAGGCGGCAGGCGTGCCTCCAGTGCGGGGTTCGCCTCGGTACCGAATCACGGTTCGCCGGACGGTCGCCTGTCGCGCCGCACCGGCGGGCGGGCACTCAGGCGTTGACGGTCGCCAGGATGCCGGGGTCGTAGTTCTTGGCGTACGCGTTCTCGACGCCCACAAGGATTTCGACGACCTCGAAGTAGTGGTCCCAGAACGGCGTCTCGCGCAATGCCTCGACGACCAACTGGAAGGACTGGTGGTCGCGTGCCTCCCAGGCCCAGATGTCGGTGACGCGGGCCGTGTAGAACTCGGTGTCGAAGTAGCGCCAACGTACGTCCTTCGCCTTGTCCTTGACGGCGGGCGGAACGCTTTCCTGGAAGGCGGCGACGGGCTCCGGTACGGACAGGTCCAACCAGGCTCGATTGGTCTTGAGGAGGATGAACGCCGTTACGGCGGGCTCGAAGTCGGACATGGGGATTCTCCTCGCGGGGTGCTGGATGGGGGTCACGATGAGCCTCGACCAGGCGGGGAAGGGTCGGATTCCGGAATGGTCAATTTGGCTGCGATTTGGTTCTCCAGCGGCACCACGGGGACGGTCCTGCTCGTCATTGCCCTCTAAACGGCGAAACAGGCCCAACTCCTAGCAGGCCGGTCACGGTCCTGTGGCGGCGCGGTCCCTCCGACCCTGTCAGCCGCCCAGGTTGACGATGAGAGCGCGCCGCCCCCACTCGGGGCGACGCACGCTCGCCGTGTGGTGGCGCTGTCGGCCGCTGTGCGCCTCTCGCTCGCCGCACAATCCGCGCCCGCTGCGCATCAGTAGACGAAACTGCTTAGCGGTGGCTTCGTGACCTCTCGGTGGCTCCGGGAGTTTCAGTCGCTCCCTCGGCGGCTTTCCCGGGAGGCGGGAAGGCGTCGTGGAGGCGTTGCAGGGTTGTGGTCACGATGGCGCGGACGTCTGCCTCGCGCAATGGGGCGGAGAACAGGGCCGAACTGAACGAGAAGCCCTCGACCAGGGTGAACAGCAGGAGCGCCTCACGGTGGAGGGCCTCCTCGTCGACCGAGCGGTCGGCCAGCGCATCGCGCAGCAGCGAGCGGATCACCTCTGCGCCCGCATGGGACGTGGCGGCGATGTCGGCCGCGAGTTCCGCGTCCGTGCGGGCCAGGACGCGGTATTCGACGAGAGCGATGTTCTCCCGGCGTTCCTGCTCCGTGGTCGGAGCGGCGAACGCGATCACATCCACGAGCCGTGCGACCGGATCGGCGGACATCGTCTCGGCGCGGCGCGCGGCGCGCTGCATGAGGACGCCCAGGGTGAAGCGCATGACCTCGCGGAGGGTGTCGCCGAAGTAGTGCCGGATGCTCCCGATGGCCAGGCCGGTGCGGGCGGAGATCCGGGCGAGGGTCACCGAGCGGATGCCGTGCGCGGCGATCTCCTCGATCACGGCCTCGGCGACCTGCTCCCGGCGGACATCCGGGTTGGCTCTTTTGGGCATGATCCCCATCCTAGTCGCTTCTGGCATGCCCGTGCTACTTTCTTAGCACGGGGATGCTAGAAAGGGGTCGTGGCGGTGCCTTGCGTGGCCACGAACCCCGGGACAGGGGAGACATGAACGACCGGCACGATCCCTGGACCGGTGCGGCGCGGGACGGTCCTTACGGCTTCGACGGGCTCAAGGGCCTCGACGGTGGTGCGGGGGCGTGGTCGGAGCCCGCCCCGGAGCCGGGCGCGCCCTTGCCGCCGTTCCGCCCCTCCCTCTCGTTGCAGCGCACACGGTTCGCGATGAGCCTTCCCGACGCGTCGACGGCAACGGTCGATGTCGACCACCTGTCGGGCCGGGCCTCGCTCTACTGGGACGACCGGCACGTGCAGACCGCCGACATGCCGGTCCGGTTCCCGCTCGGACCGCACCGCATCGAGGTCGCCGCGAGCAGGTACGGCATGCGGCGGATCCACCTGATCAGCGCGGACGGCAGCCGGCGGCGTCTCGATCCCGCGCCGGGGACGCCCGAGCACGGGCGCGCCCAGCTCTCCCGCCGGCACCCCGGAGTCGGACGCGTCCTCGCCGCCTGCGCCGTCATCGTGCTGATGACGAATCTGCTGCTCCTCGTCCCGCAGCTGCTCGACCTGGTCACCCACCAGCCACTCTGGGCCGATCGTTTCACCCCGTTCGCCTCGCTCGTCGACCTGCCGGCCTGGGCGAACACCGTTCTCACCGTCGCGGCCGGCCTCGCGGGGATCGAACGAGCGCTCACCTTCCGCCAGCACCGGCTCCTGGACGCCGAGACCGACGGAATCGAGAGCTGAGACCGCGTACCGACCGGGCACGTTGCCCGCGCCGTCGGCCACCTCGGCGCACCGACCGAGAACAGTCCGTCAACCGCCGCCGCGCCCTTGCGCACGACCGCGGCTCGACACAGGAGAAACGCATGCGCCCAGACCCTCGATCCGCACGCCGCAGGACCGTGCTCGGCGCGGCCGCCGCGGCTTCACTCCTTCTGCTCGCCGGATGCACGCCCGCCGCTTCTCCACCGGGCTCCGGCGCGGACGCGGACCTCGACGCCTACCTCGGGCAAGAGCTCGACTGGGTCACGTGCGAGGACACCGCGACGAACACCAAGGACGCCGAGCTGTTCGCGAACCCGGCGCTCCAGTGCGCCTCGGTCGAGGTCCCGCTCGACTACGACGAGCCGGAGGGGAAGAAGGCGCACATCGCACTCACCCGCCTCCCCGCCGCGGGCGACGCCGAGGGCTCCCTGCTGCTCAACCCGGGCGGACCCGGAGGGTCCGGCACCAGCTTCGTCGCGGCCACCCTGCCGCAGTGGCGGGCGAGTTCCGTCGCCGAACGCTTCGACATCGTCGGCTTCGATCCGCGGGGGGTCGGGTTGTCGACTCCGGCCCTCGACTGTTACACCGACGAGGAGTACGACGCGGGCGACGTGCCGCGGTTCGGCGCGGTGTACGACATCACGAGCGCCGAGGAGGCGGGCGAGCTCGCGGAGCGCTGCGCAGCCGGCTCCGGCGGCATCGCGAACCTCGTGAACGCCGGGTCCGCCGACGTCGTGCGCGACATGGACATCATGCGACAGGCACTCGGTGACGACCGGCTGACCTACCTCGGCTACAGCTACGGCTCCGAACTCGGAGCCATGTACGCCGCGGCCCACCCCCGAAAGGTCCGCGCGATCGTGCTGGACGGAGCCGTCTCGCCGGATCTGACGGCGAGCGAGTTCCGCCTCTCCTCCTTCACCGGACTCCAGGCACGCTTCGACGACCTCGCCGCACTCTGCGCACAATCGCCCGACTGCGTTCTCGGCCCGACCCGGCGGCCGCGAACGACCGCCTGCACGAGATCGTCCAGCCGCTCGTCGAGACACCGGCACCGACCACCGGCGGCCGGGACCTGAGCGTCTGGGACGTCTACCTCGGCATCAGCGGCGGACTGTACTCCGAAGCGAAGTGGCCCGACGTCATCTCCGCCCTGACCGCGCTCCAAGCGGGCAACACCGCCGAGATGCTCGCCCTGCGCGACGCCTTCTACGCCCGCACGGCGGACGGCGCCTACGGCAACGACTTAGACACGAACATCGCTGTGCGCTGCATGGACTCACCCCGTCCGACGCCGGAGGAACAGACCGCGCTCGCACGGAAGATCGGGGAGGCCGCCCCGATGTTCGCCCTCGACGCGTTCACGGCAGGCACGTACCACAGCGAATGCGAGGCGTGGCCGGCGCCGCCGACACGCGACGAGCCCTGGCTCTCCGCTGTCGAAGGCGTCCCCGAGACGCTCGTCGTGTCGGTCACCGGTGATCCGGTGACGCCGCACGAGGGCGGCATCGCGATGGCGAAAGCCCTCGGCGGAAGCCTGCTCACCGTGGACGGCAAGCAGCACGGCGCCTACCTCCTCGGCGGCAGCAAGTGCGTCGACGACGCGGTCAGCAGCTACCTCCTCGACCTCGAAACCCCGCCCGCCGACGCCCGTTGCAGGCTGTGACGCGCTCGACTCCGGCGTAGCGGTCCCGGCGGAAGGAAGACATCCACGATGGGCGCCGGCTCGGGGGACTGTCCGCCCGATCACGCCTCCGACTGGCCGGAGCAGCGATGCCGCCTACGCCTCACGCGGCGGGGAACCGGCGTCGGCGGTCCCGACGGGGAGCGGTGTGGCGGCGAAGACGAAGTCCGGGTCGACGGCGGATTTCACGGCGAGCAAGCGTTCGGTGTTCGGCCCGTAGGAGTCCGCGATCTGGTCGGGAGTCTCCGGACCCAGGAAGTTCACGTAGCCGCCCGGCAACGAGAAGGGCTCGAGCGCCGCGTGAAGCTCCTCCAGCCAGCGCAGGTGCGGTGTCCCGCCGTCGCCACTGCCCGCGTTGCCGGTGCCGTCGCCGCCCTCCCACAGGGAGATCAGCTCGATCATCAGGTGCGGTTCGCGTCGGCCGAAAGCCGTGGAGGCGAGCGGCGGACGGGTGGCGGCGCCATGGAACTGGTGCCACACGATCGCGGAGAACGGTGAGGTGAACTCCTGGGCAGCCCGGTCCAGGACGGTCGCGATGGGGCCGGAGACACTCCGGACGGTCCGCGTGCGGATCGCGCCCATCCGCCCGGGTGGGAACATGCCGTCGGTCGCGGCCAGCGTCGCGGAACGGGCGACCGGTCCCACCTCGGCGAGCACGGGCGTGCCGAGTCCGGCCAGGGCACGCACCGGACCGTTCTCGGCGTTCCCCACCTCGAGATCCCCCGACCAGGTCGGCGCGACGTACACCGTCGGTTCGCCGTCCGGGCCGGGAAGGAACCCGACGTCCACCGTCAGCTCGTCCGGACAGTCCTGAAGCATCCCACCGAGGTCGGTGAGGACCCGGGCGCTCTGGGCGATCGGGTACAGGATGGTCCCCGACACCGTCGTCGGCACGGGGTGCAGCCGGATCCGTGCCGAGGTCACGACACCGAAGTTGCCGCCCCCACCGCGCAGCGCCCAGAAGAGGTCCGGATGATTTTCCGCGTCGGCGGTCACCCGCGAACCGTCGGCCAGCACGACTTCGGCGCCGAGCAGGTTGTCGGCTGCGAGCCCGAACTGCCCGATCAACGGGCCGTACCCGCCGCCGAGCGTGAGGCCGACCATCCCGACGGCGCCCGCGGTTCCGGTGACGGCGGTCAGGCCCACCCGCTCGGCAGCGGACACGACGTCGGACGAGAGCGCTCCGCCACCCACCGTCGCGACACGGTGGTCGGTGTCGACCTGGACTTCCCGCATGTGCGTCAGGTCGAGAACCAGTCCACCGGGGCGGAACGCCCGGCCCCAGAAGTCATGGCCTCCGCCCCGCACGGAGAGCGGTACTCCGTGATGGCGGGACGCGCGTACTCCCGCCTGCACGTCGGCGGTGGTCGCGCACCTCACGACGACGGAGGGGCGGACGTCGACCGCTGCGTTGAACAACGCCACCGCGCGTATGTACTCCGGTCCGCTGGTGAGCACGCGGTCCGCGGGGATATGGGACCGCAGCTCAGCCAGCAGGGCCGTGCTGACCGCGTCGCCTGCGTGGACGTCGGTGAAGGACTGCATGGTCACTCCTGTGTGTCGCTCATCGGGTGCGGCCGTCGAGGGCGCGGCGGGACGCAGAGATCGGGTGGTCGGCGAGTCATCGGAGAGGGCGTTCGACGTCCTGAACGGATCGGGAGGACGGGGAGCCGGACTCGGCGCAACTCTGGGCCAGCACGGTTGCCAGGTCGGGCAGCAGACCGGCCACCGGGTCGTGGGTCAGCTCCGTCAGGCGCAGGCGCCCTCCGAGCGTGGCAACACCCAGGACGTGCTCACCGCGCAGTTGCGTGGTCTGCGCCGGCCCCCACAGAGCCGTGAGACGGGTGCGGCCGTGTGCCGGCGCCTCCACCAGCCCGAGATTGGTGATCTGGATGTCGGCGGCGGTGACGGCGGTCATCAACGCCTCGGCCTCTTCAGGGGTGGCCGGCGGATGCCCATGCAGGGCCTCCGAGCCGGCCTTGAGCACCCCCGGTGCGCGCTGGTGTTCCAGAGCCCGGTGATGGTGCCGGGCCAGTTCCCAGAAGTCCCCGGCCCGGGACGCCTCGCTCGCCGTGCGCGCCCCCGCGAACCGGTTCGCGACAGCGTCGGGCAGACCTGCGGCACGGCGCAGGTCGATCGGGCTCAGCACCCTCACCCGGGTGCGGCCCGCGTGGTGGAAGACCGTGCTGGCGGCGGCACACAGCGCTGCGTGCACGGACACGCCCTCCGCGCGGCAACGGCTCACGAGCCGTGCGGTCAGACCGCGTTGCAGGGCCAGGGCCGACACGTGCGGTGCCCGACCCGAGAACCGCGCCAGCTCACCGGACGCGTCCGTCAGCTCGTCCCGGGGTGGTCCCACGGTGGGCGCCGCAGCGTCGAGAGCGCCCAGCAGAGCCTCCTGGGAGGGCGGCACCTCCCCCTCCGACGTCGGCTCGCCGCCCCCGCCGCCCTCCTCGTCGCCGTCGAGGGCGGCGACCAGGTCCGCCACCACCCGCATGCCGCCGATCCCGTCGGTGATCTGGTGCGCGAAGGTCAGCACGATGACGCTGCCGGTCTCCGCGGGAATGAGTACGGTCCGCAGCAGCGGGCCGGGCTCCGGAGCGATGGGGCGCGTCTGCTCTCCGGCGACAACCGCCTGCCAGGGAGTCCCCTCGGCGGCGGTTTCCACCCCGACCGGCCTCTCTGCCCAGCGGTACCGGGCCCGGGGAGCCCGGCGGTCGACCGAGACGCGCAGCAACGGGTGCCGTGCCTGCACCTCCCGCAGTGCCCGCGCCAGAGTCTGCTCGGAGACCTTCCGGTCGATCTCGGCGACCAGGGAGAACTGGACGGGGTTCCGGTGCATGTAGAGGTCGATGGACCGTTCGAAGGCGCCGAGTTCCCTCACCGTCTCCGCGTGCGCATGGCTGATCGACATCCGGGGGCCTTTCCTCTGCTGATGGGCTGTGACGGCGTTGCTACCTGGACGCGCCCTGGTGAGGCGGGAGTTCGGCCTCCTGCCGGGCGATCGCCTCGGCCGGCTGGCTGTCCACCAGGCGCTTCGACGTTCTGCGGAAGGCCCAGGCGACGACCAGCGCGGCCACCACGGTCAGGGGGGTGCCCATGACGATCTTCGCGAAGGCGAGCCAGCCGGTGGCGTCGTGCACGTAGAGCCACTGCTTCACCACGAACCGCGATCCGAGGACGAGTGCCGCGGCGAGGGTGGCGATGTCGTGCGCCCGCAGAACCTGACGGTCCTCGCGCCAGGCGTACGCGCCCCCGTGCAGCAGGTTCCACGCCACGCCGGTCAGAGGGCGGCGGACGAGGACCGAACCGAAGGTGGCGAGGAAGCCGGCGAAGGCCACCCAGATGCCCAGCAGGAAGAAGTCCTTGGCGGAACCGGTGAGCGCGACGATGCCTGCCGCGACCAGAACGCCGCTCAGGCTGCCGGAGGCCGCGAGGAGACGTTCGCCGCGCACCAGCCGGGCCACGGTGAGCACCGCACCGGTGGCGACGGCCGCGATCACGGCCGCCTTCGTGGACAGCAGGGCGAGAGCGATCACGAACACCACGACCGGGACGGTCGAGTAGACGAACCCCGCCGTGCCTCCCAGAGACTCGATCAAGGGCGGCCGCGGGGCGGGCGGCGGCGTACGTCCGGGGCTCCTGCCGCTGGTGGGGGAAGGGTCGTGCCGGCCTTCGGGTCGGGACATCGATCACTCCTGGTCTCGCGCTGCGGCTTCAGCGTTTCCTGGGGCTTGGCTCGTCGCGGTGGCACTGCGGTTCAGGCGCTCCAACCGCCTCCCACGGCCCGGCTCGCGAGATAGGAATCGCGCAGCGCCTTGCGCAGTCCGGGGACGAAGGCGTCGAACCGCGCCGCGTGCGCCTTGAGGTCGGACTTGTAGGCGCGGCGGTCTTCCTTGCTCCACACCGGGGCAAGTTCCAGCTCCACGGCGAAGACGGCCATGGCCAGTTCGTCCGTCAGCTCCTCGGCGGGAGCGCCGTTGAGGACCGTCGAGCGCACCCGCTCCTGGAGAGCCTGCACCAGGTCGGGGTGGACCACGGACACCCGTTCGGTGGGGACGACGCCCAGCTTCTTCTCGCGTGTGAGGGCGATTTCCCCGGAGGCGAGCAGCTGGTCGCGAACCGGGGTTTCGGCGGTGTGGGCCTTGTCGTGCAGGAAGGTGAGCCAGCCTTTGGGCTTGTCCTCGGGCAGGTCGTACCAGACGGCGGTGGTGAACGGGTCCTCGGGCGGTTCTCCGGGGAGCCGCCGGACCTTTCCCCCGGTGGCCTCCAGCAGACCGTCGCGGGCCAACTCGGTCATCGCTCCGGCCCGTAGCAGTTGGCCGCGCCCCTGGATGTTGTCGAGCTGGAATTTCTCCTTCTTGACGGTGTAGCAGAGCAGATACAGTTTCTGAGCGAGAGTTGTGCGCACGGTGGATTCCCTGTAGGTCAGCCGTTGCAAGACGGGGGACTTTTAGCCGCCACCCTCTATCCCGCAGTTTTCCCAAACCGCCTTCACGGAATAGAAGTCAGTGAGCGAATTCTCTGCTGCCTTGCCTTCCTGGGGGACTACTACCTCCGGCTCGGGCCGTGAAACTGATGACGTTACGGCACACTTCGGTACGCCCCGGAGAACCGATATTCCCGGCTGGACTCACTGGTTCGCGGGGACAAGGGGGCGGGTGGTGGCGGGCGCGTCCGTCTTGCACACGGTGCCGTCGGCGGGGCGGGTGCCGTCGACGAGGGCGGCGTCAACTGCGCTGTTGACACACGAGTTGGTGCCGTAGGAGCCGTGTCCGACGCCTTCCCGCGTGAGCAGGACCGCAGAGTCCAGGGTTCGGGTCATGTGCTCGGCCCAGTGGCGGGGGGTGACGGGGTCCAGTCGGCCTGCGACCACCAGTGCCGGCGGCGCCCCGGCGCCCGTGAGCGGCTTGGTGACGCGGTCCTTGTTCGGCGCGGGCCACCGAGCGCAGTTCAGGGCGGAGTAGGCGGCCCGGGTCCCGATCCGCTCGGCCTCGTCAACCGCCTTGGCGGCCGCGGTTTTGTGCGCCGCGACGCCGGCCGGGGTCTGCCAGTCGGCGCAGCGCACCGCCGTGTGGGCTTCGAACATCGCGGTGGGGACGGGGAAGGGGGAGACCGTCACGCTGCTCCACAGGGCGTGCAGGGGTGCCCCGTTGCCGTCTTGAGCGGTCAGCAGTGCCGAGGTCAGCAACGGCCAGGTGTTCTGGTCGCCGGCCAGGGCCCGGGTGGCCTCCAGGACCATGGCGCCGTCGAGTTCGCCGCCCGGGGTGGCGCCCTTGGCGGGAGCGATCTTCAGTGGCTTCGCTTCCAGCGTGTCGACGAGTGTGTCGAACGCCGCCTGCGGGTCTCCCGCTCCGAAGGGGCACACCGCGGTCCCTTCGGAGCGGCAGGTCTTGAACCAGGCGTTGAGCGTCCGTTCGCTGGCGACGGCGACGTCGTTGAGGAAAGTGAGGGAGTTGCCGAACCACAGGTTGGTGTCGATGGGCGCGTCGAGCACCATCTGGCGGACGCGGTGGGGGAACAGGGTGGCGTACATCGGGCCGACCACGGTGCCGTAGGACAAGCCGTAGTACGTGATCTTGTCCTCGCCGAGCGCGGAGCGTACCTGATCGATGTCGCGGGCCACGTTGTCGCTGGACAGGCTGGCCAGGAACGCCTTGCTCTGCTGTGTGGCGCAGCCGTCGGTGAACGCGGCGGCGTCGGCCAGCAGTCGCGGCAGGGGTTTGCCCCCGGGGACGGCCGGGTCGAAGGCGGTGCCGGCGGCGTCGGCGCGCTGCTTGTCGGTCAGGCAGCGCACGGCCTGCGATCCGCCGACGCCGCGCGGGTCCATCGCGATGATGTCGAATCTGGCGAGCACCGTGGGCGAGAAGGCGCCAGGAGTACCCGCCGTTTTGGGCAGGTTGCGCAGTGTTTCGGTGGCGGGGACCCCCGGCCCGCCCGGGTTGAAGACCAGGCTGCCGATGCGGTGCTCGGGATCGGTGGCCCGGTGCCGCATGACCGCGAGCGGGATCTGCGCGCCGTCGGGCTTGGTGTACTCCTGCGGCACCTTGAGCGTGGCGCATTCGAGGTTCTTCCCGCACGCGCTCCACGTGAGCGGGTCCGGGGACGGGACGGAGGCCGACGTGGCCCCCGTGGACGTGCTGCGCGGTTCCGAGGTGCCGGACGAACACCCGGTGAGGACCATGAGGGCTGTGGCGAACGCCGCCCCGCACCGGATGGCGGTCCTCGGCCTGGACTGGAACATGCTGATCTTCCTTTCGCCGTACGTGTGTCATTCCATGCGGCCGGGCCGGGCCGGTCGCGCGAGAAGTCGGCCGAGGAGGGCTGCCGTTGTCGCGCCTTCCGCACTGCGAGGGGTCAGTGACCGGCCGTGTCGAGCAGAGGGGAGTACCGCAGGCGGAGCGCGCGCTCCATGCTGGCCAGCACGGCCCCGGCCCCCAGGGCGAGGTTCAGCCAGAGCGGCAGGTGTATCGGTGAGGCGAACGGTCCGACCCGCTGCGTGACGGCAGGAATGCGGGAGACGGGTTCGGCGAGCTGCAACAGGTTCAGGCCCACACCGGTGACCAGCAGCAGCACCGCTCCGATGCCGATCGCCTGGCTCAGTCCTGGATGGCGGGCACCGAAGCGCGCCCGCCGACCCTCCGCCGAGGCCGGGTCGGGCGTGAGCTGACGCGGCTGTCCGCCCGAGGGGCGGTAGTGGCAGCGCCTGATGCCGTAGGTGCTCATCGCCACCTCGATGACACCCCCGTCGACGGGGAAGACCGCGGGCAGTTTCGACTCGGCCACCTGCCTGCCGTCCAGGAACAGATGCGCCCGGATCCTGCTGCTGTCCCATCGCGCCCAGTGCCGTACGTCGACGGCGTGCAGGCGGGTGTGCCCATCGGCGCCGGGGAGCCGTAGCCAGAACAGGGAGCGAAGGGGGAGCTGCCACCACCGGAACCGCTGGAGTTCCCTGCCGTCTCCGGGCTTGAGGCGCCTCGACGCCGCCCACTGCTTCCACGCCATGCTCCGCCCCCTCCTTCACGCATCGGCCGCACCGTGACTAGTACAGCGTGTTAGAGAAACGCTAGCACACTGTACTAGTACGGCGTGCTAGTACAGTGAGCAGGCTGGGAGAAGCGAAGGAGAGCGGAGCATGGAAACACGCGAGAAGATCCTCCAGGCCGCCGCGGAGATGATCGCCGAGGACATGGCGGCGAAGCTGAGTGTGCGCGCGGTCGCGGCGCGTGCGGGAGTGAGCACCGGCTCGCTGAGGTTCCACTTCCCCACCCAGCGCGCCCTGCAGGACAGCCTGCTCGCGCGGATCTACGAACACGTCCTGCCCGGCGACCCGATCCGGGACCGGACACTGCCGCCCCGCGAACGGCTGCTGAACTGCCTGCGGCAGGTTCTCGCACCGCTCCGCACCAGCGAAGACGCGCGCACCGCATGGGGCACGATCTACCGGGCCTTCATCGAACCCGAGCCGACCGAACAGGTACGCGCCGCATACCTCGCCCACGAGCGGGAGGCGGAGCGCCGTATCGAACACTGGCTGACCGTGCTCGCCGAAGAAGGCGTACTGCCCGCGGGAGACCACACCCGCAACGTCAGGTTCCTTCTCACCGTCCTCAACGGACTCTCGGTCGAACGCGCCCTGCCCACCCGCGAATCCGTCCTCATCGCCGAGACCGAGACCCTCAACGCCGCCGTCGACCACGTCCTCTCCACCGGTCCCGCACCATCCGCCGGGTCGAATCGGCCATGACCGGGCCCACCACCCCTCGTACGCCCTCCCTCGCACCGGTCTGCCGTTGCGGCATGGTTTTCAATGGCCCACGGCGCGACCGCGTCGACGACACCGGACGGTGAGGGAGACATCGATCATGGCGTGGAGCACCCGCGAGATCGCGGAGCTGGCCGGCACCAGCCTCAGGGCCGTACGGCACTACCACGAGATCGGCCTGCTCGAGGAGCCGGAGCGCCGCTCCAACGGATACAAGCAGTACGGCGTCAGCCATCTCGTCCGACTCCTCCGGATCAAGCGCCTCACCGCTCTGGGCCTGTCCCTCTCCCAGATCGCGGACCTGCGGGACGGCCCGGACTCCACCCCGGACCCGCGTGATCTGCGGGCTCTCGACGCTGAACTGGCCGCCACCATCGAACGACTGCAACACGCCCGCGCCGAGGTCGGCGCCCTCATGCGCACGACGGCCGCGAGCGATCTCCCCCTCCGCCTCGCCTCCCTGGACGAGACAGGAGAGTTCCCCGACCCCGACCGCTCCTTCGTCACCGTCCTCGGTACGGTGCTCGGCCCCAACGGCATGGACGCCTACGCGGACTTGCTCCATGAGGAGCCGCAGCCGGTGGCACGGGAATTCGACGAGTTTCCGGCCGATGCGGACGAGTCGGCGCGCCAGAGTCTCGCCGAGCGACTCGTGCCTCACGTCCGAGGTCTGCGGGCCAGGCATCCCGGGCTGAACGACCTCGCCTCGGATGCCCCACGCGGCCGGCAGCACACCGCTCGCACTATCGGCAAAGCCATCACCGATCTCTACAATCCGGCCCAGGTCGACGTGATGCGGCGCCTCCACGACCTGCTGTCCGACTCGGCGCCGTAGGCACCGGTGCCGGTGGCGGGACATGCGCGGTCGGCCGATACGGTCAGTCCGCGCGGCAGGACGTGTCCCTCGCCGGCATCTCCCCATCGACGAGGTAGCGCGTGGTGGTGTTCAACGCGCAGGAGTTGTCGCCCAGGACGTAGACGCCGTGCCCGCTGTCGTCGACGCTGACCAGCCGGGCGCGGTCGCCGAACTTCTCGCGCAGCATCTTCCCGCCCCGGTGTGGGGTCGACGCGTCCCGCCGGTTCTGGAGGAGCAGCACGTTGCGCGGGCCCTCGGCGTCGATCTCCACCGGCGGTTCGGCGGGGGCGTACGGCCAGAAGGCGCACGGGGTGATGTTGGCGGTGGCGGCGCCGAACAGCGGGTAGCGCTCGCGGTCCTCGGCGACGCCCCGCCGGTAGGTGCGGACGTCCTCGGGCCACTCGACGTCGTTGCAGGTGACGGCGAGGAACACGGTCAGGGCGTTGTCGTTCGGCGACGGTGCCCCGGGCGGCGTTTCCTGCCGGGCGGCCGACAGGCCGCGGAGCGCCGTCTCGTCGCCTTCGAGGATCGCCTGCCAGGTCTGGGCCAATTGGGGGTACTGCGTCTGCTTGAACAGGTGGCCGAACGTCAGGAGCCGGAAGAGGCTGCCGTCGATCCCCGCGACCGGAGCCTTGTCGAGTTCGCCGGCGATGGTGAGGTAGGACGTCCGGACCTGTTCGGGGGTGCGGCCCAGGCCGTAGCTGTCGTGCCGGCGGGCGGCCCACTTCGCGAAGTCGGGCAGGGTCTGTTCCGTGCCGAGCGCGTAGCGGCGTATGCCGTCTCGGTCGAGGTGGGTGTCTCCGATGTTGCTGTCGAGCACGATCCGGTCGGCGCGCTCGGGGAACATCGACGCGTACGCGGCCCCGAGTGCCGTGCCGTAGGAGTAGCCCAGGTAGCTGGTCTTCTCCTCGCCGAGAGCGGCCCGGATCCGGTCCAGGTCGCGGGCGGTGTTCGCGGTGGTGAGGTGGCGCAGCCGGCCGTCGTGGTCGTTGGCCGCGCACTGCTCGGCCGTCTGCTCGGCGATCTTCGCCTGCGCGGTGACCGCGGCGTCGTCGACCGCGTAGGGCGGGATGTTGGAGTAGTAGGGGCTGTCCTGCGTGAATCCACAGCTGAACCGGCCGGAGTGGCCGATTCCCCGGGTGTCCATGCCGATCAGGTCGTAGCGGTCGGTGACGCTGCTGGGCAGGCCGCGGGCGACCAGCAGCGCGGACAGCGCGAGCCCGGACCCGCCGGGGCCGCCCGGGTTGAGCATGAGGACGCCACGTCGCTTGTCCGGGTCGGCGGCGGCCAGCCGGGAGACGGTGAGGTCGATCTGCTCGCCCTCGGGGTGGGTGTAGTCCAGCGGCACGGACACGGTGGCGCACCGCAACTCGGTCGGAGCGGCTTCGGCCGCGACGTCATCGGGGCACCGGCCCCACTCCACCCGGGGCGACTTCGGCTCCTGGGCGGCGGCGGGAACGGTGGCCAGCGAGCCACCCAGCCCGAGCACCGCCAAGAGGGCCAGGCTCTTGCCGGCACTGAGGTGTCGTTTCATGTCCAGTCTCCGCATACCGGTTCGTGGTCGTGGTCGCGGCCATCCCACTCCCTGCCCCTGGGGCACGGTCAACAACGCCCGGTGCGGACCCGGCCGATGGTTGACCCTGCCCTAGGGGCACGGTTTTGAATGGACGCCGGAAGCGATGCTGGGGAAAGGGCTCCTGGTGGCGTGGAGTACGCGTCAACTGGCGGAACTCGCCGGCACGACGACCAAAGCCGTACGGCATTACCACGAGATCGGCCTGCTGGAAGAGCCGGAACGGGCGCCCAACGGCTACAAGCGGTACGGCGTCGGCCATCTGGTCCGCCTGCTGCGCATCCGCAGACTGACCGACCTCGGCGTGGCCCTCGCGGACGTCCCCTCGGTCGAGAGCGGGGACGAGGAGGCGCGCCAGATCCTCCGGGACCTGGACGCCGAACTCGCTGCGGACATCGAGCGCCGGCAGCGGATGCGGCGGGACCTGTCGGCAGTCCTGGAGAACCGGGCCGCGCTCGACATGCCCCCGGGCTTCAGGACGCTCGCCGACGACCTGCCCGAGGCCCAGCGGTCCCTGCTGCTGGCCTACTCCAGCGTCCTCACACCCGCCGCGATGGCCGCGCTCCAGGAACAGCTTCTGGGACCCCGGGGGGATCTCGACGCGGAATTCGCGGCGCTCGACGAGGATGCTTCCGACGCGGCGCGGCAACGGCTGGCGGAGCGGATGGCACCCGATGTCCGCCAACAGCACAGGGACCACCCCGGCCTGGCCGACCTGGAGTTGTCCTCGCACTGGGAAACGGCGGTCGCCGAGTCGGTCGTCGCGCACGCGCTGGTCGAGTTCTACAACCGCGCCCACCTCGACGTGCTGCAACGCGTCCACGCGATCCTCTTCGAGGACGACACCAGGCAGAGCGAGAACCAAGCAGCTCCTCGCCCTCACGAGGGCGGGCGGTAGCGATCGGCGCCTGTCCGGTCGGTCACAAGCCCGTGAGCCTGGTTGCCAATCGGCGTCCCAGCGCGCGAGTCGTTCGTTCAGGCAGGCGTTGGACCAAGCGGGCGAACAGGGCGTTGCGGCGGCCGTCGACCACCAACGCCTTGCGCGAGGCCAGTGCGCGGAAAGCGGTGGTGACGACCTGCTCCGGCTGCCGCAGCCCGCCCCATCTCGCCATGGCGGGCAGAATCTCCTCGGACTTCTGCCCCGTGACGGTCACTCCCGGGGAGACCGCCAGCACCCGGACGCCCGCGGCGGCGACCTCGGCACCGACCGCCAGGGTGAATGACTGCGCCATCGCCTTGCTCCCGCCGTAGGCGGCCAGGTAGGGCGTGGGCAGGAACGCGGAAGCGCTCGTGACGTTCACGATCGTTCCACGACCACGTGAGACCATGCGCGGCAGGAATCGGATCGTGTTCTCCACCACGGCTTGCCCGTTCAGGTTCACCATCGCTGCGACGACCGCCGGGTCGGCTTTCGCCGCCGCCCCGCCGACACCGCCGCCTGCGTTGTTCACGAGGAAACCGACCTCCAGCCCGTGCTCGACGGTCCACTCGAACAATGCGCGGGGCGCCCCGGGCTCGGACAGGTCCAGCGTCTTCGTCAGCACGCGCACTCCGTGTGCGGAGCGCAGGGACGAGGCGAGTGCCTCCAGTTTGTCGCCGGATCGGGCGACGAGGATGAGGTCCGCACCACGCTGGGCGAGCCTGGCGGCGAACTCGGCGCCTATCCCGCCCGATGCCCCCGTAACCAGCGCCGTGGTACCGCGTAGACGTGACAGGTCCTGCATGCTTCTCCTCGGGCTGGAGTTCGACAGCTGGATTCGTTCACGCTAGCCACGTAAGTGGTCCGCACCCTCGACTTGGTCGGCAAGTGAGAAACATGCCCGACTGGATCTCTCACAACGCGGACGATCCCGCCTCAGGGCTCGGCATCAGAAACAAGTCCTGCAGAGAGCTTCCGTCCGGTTGCCCGGCGTGGCTACGCTCACTGAGCTGTGGGAGCGCTCCCACAAGCGCAGCGTCCTGCGCAATGTCGAAGGTCATCCAGCCAGGTAGAGGCGCATACATGCATGGAGGGAGAGTGCGATGAGCATGCGAAGAGCCCTGCGGGCTTTGGGCGTTGTCGGAGTGCTTACGGCGGGTTCGCTGGCCGGGTTCGGCGGCCCGGCGTCGGCGGCCGCCTCGCCGGCGGCCGGTCAGTCCGCCGTGGACGGCAGGGCATCGGCGGTCGCCGCGGCGCCGGCCCTGCACGTGTCGGGCAACCGCCTGGTCACCGGGTCGAATTCCACGTTCCGCCCACTGGGCGTCAATCGGTCCGGCGGGGAATTCGGCTGTGTCCAGGGCAAGGAGATATTCGACGGGCCGACGGACCAGGCGGCCGTCGACGCGATGAAGGAATGGAAGATCAACACGGTCCGGATCCCGCTGAACGAGGAGTGCTGGCTGGGCACCGGGAACTTACCTCCGACAGCGCCCAGCGCGACGGCGTACCAGCAGGCGGTCAAGACCTACGCGGACCTCCTGGTGGCCAACGGCATCAACGTGATCCTCGACCTGCACTGGACCTGGGGCGAGTACACCGGCCCCGGCGGAGGCTGCCCGGACGTCGCGGCCACCTGTCAGAAGCCGATGCCGGACGCGCGTTACACCCCCACGTTCTGGTCCGAGGTGGCCACGATGTTCAAGGGGAACGACGCGGTCGTCTTCGACCTGTTCAACGAGCCGTACCCGGACGCGGCCAACAACTGGTCCGACGCCACGGCCGCATGGACCTGTCTGCGTGACGGCGGCACCTGCGCCGGGATCACCTACCCGGTCGCCGGCATGCAGACCCTCGTCAACGCGGTACGCGCCACCGGCGCCACCAACGTGATCATGTCGGGCGGTCTGGAGTGGACGAACAATCTGAGTCGGTGGCTGGAATTCAAGCCGACCGACCCCACCGGCAATCTGATGGCCTCATGGCACTCCTACAACTTCAACGGCTGCGTGACCACGTCGTGCTGGGACAGCGACATCGGAGCGGTCGCCGCCCAGGTGCCGGTCCAGGCCGGCGAGATCGGTCAGAACACCTGCGCCCATGACTACATCGACCAGGTGATGGCCTGGGCGGACGCCAACAAGGTCGGGTACACGGCGTGGACCTGGAACCCTTGGGGTTGCAGCGGTGGCAGTGTGCTCATCGAGGACTGGAACGGCACACCGACCAGCACCTACGGTGAAGGGTTCAAGGCGCACCTGCTCAGCCAGGCCCCTGGTGATCCCGGCGGTGACACCGCTGCGCCCACCGCTCCGGGGACTCCCACCGCCTCCGAGGTGACGGCCACCTCCGCGACCCTGAGCTGGGCGGTC
The DNA here is from genome assembly GCF_044765285.1 of Streptomyces sp. NPDC102490. Taxonomy (NCBI): domain Bacteria; kingdom Bacillati; phylum Actinomycetota; class Actinomycetes; order Kitasatosporales; family Streptomycetaceae; genus Streptomyces; species Streptomyces sp. NPDC102490. The sequence goes on along the minus strand of NZ_JBIWJU010000013.1, from coordinate 116,627 downwards.
TCCACGGACGACGTGGGTGTCACCGGCTACGACGTCGTCCGTGTCACCGGCGGCACCGAGACGCGGGTGGCCGACTCGACGTCCAACCGGGCTACGGTCACCGGGCTGTCCGGCAACACCGCCTACACCTTCGCCGTGTACGCCAAGGACGCGGCCGGCAACCGCTCCACCCGCTCGGCCACCGTCACCGTCACCACCACCGGCACCCCGGCGGGCACCTGCTCCGTGGGCTACCGCTTGGTGGGGGAGTGGGGAAGCGGCTTCCAGGGCGAGATCACCCTCCGCAACACCGGCGCCACCGCTGTCAGTAACTGGAAGCTCGGCTTCACCTTCACCAACGGCCAGACCATCACCACCATGTGGGGCGGCACCCCCACCCAGACAGGGGGCTCCGTGAGCGTCATCCCCGCCTCCTACACCGACACCATCGCCGCCGGCGGTTCCGTCACTCTCGGTTTCATCGCCAGCAGGGGCGCCACGAACACCGCCCCGACCCCCTTCACCCTCAACGGCAGAACCTGCACCACAGCCTGACCACAGCTGCTGCCCGGCAACCGACGACAGGCCGTGTCGGAGGTGGCCGGCGCCTGGGACTCGTTCCCGCCCTCAGGTCATGGCGACGACGACCTTGCCGGCCTTCGCGCGGCCCTTTTCGACGTACTCCATGGCCTGGAGGGTTTCGTCGAACGGGAAGACGCGGTCGATGACGGGGCGAATCTTTCCGGTGTCGATGAGGGGGTGAGTTCGCGCAGCTGGTCACCGCCGGCCTTCATGAACAGGAACGAGTACGTCACGCCGTGGCGCTTCGCCTCGCGCCGGGTTGTGAAGCTGAGGGCGGTCATGGCGAGGCGGAGGATCGGGTTCGCGCCCAGTTCGCGGGCGAAGTCCGGGTCGGGCGGGCCCGCGACGCCGATGGCTGTGCCGCCGGGCTTGAGGACGCGCAGGGACTTGACGAGGTTCTCGCCGCCGAGGCTGTCGAGGACGACGTCGTAGCCGTCGAGGACCTCTTCGAAGTCCTGGGTGCGGTAGTCGACGACGACGTCCGCGCCGAGGTCCTTGGCCACGTCGACCTTGGCGGTGCTCACGGTGGTGGCGACGTGCGCGCCCAGCGCCTTGGCCAGCTGGACGGCGACGGAGCCCAGGCCGCCGGCGCCCGCGTGGACGAGGACCTTCTGGCCCGGCTGTACACGTGTCCGCTCGACCAGTGCCTGCCATGCGGTCAGGGCGACCAGGGGGAGGGAGGCGGCCTCGGTCATGGTGAGGGTGGCCGGTTTGGGTGCCAGGTCGTCCTGGTGGACGGCGATGAGGTCGGCGAAGGTACCGATGCGGTCCTTGTCGGGCCGGGCGTAGACCTCGTCGCCCACCGCGAAGCGGGTGACGGACGGGCCGATCCGGACGACCGTCCCCGCGAGGTCGTTGCCCAGAACGAGCGGGAGACGGTAGGGCATCAACGCCTTGAAGTCTCCGTTGCGGATCCTGAGGTCCAGCGGGTTGACGCTCGCCGCGCGGACCTTGACCAGGACGTCGTCGGCACGTACCTGGGGGTCGGGTACTTCGGCGGCGCGCATCCCGGCTCGGCCGCCGTATTTCTCGACCACGAACGCCTTCATCGTCGTCTCCGTTCTTTTTTCCCGTCCGTGAAAGGCCGGTCTTCCGTTCGCTCCGAGGTCGTCCCGGTATGAGATTTTTTGAGTTGTTCTTCGGCTGTGCGCGGGCGCACCGCGTCCTCAGCCGCGTTCAGCCGTCAGGCCACCGGCAGCGGCGGACAGGTTCTGCTTGACGTACCGGCTGGTCTCGTCGGCGAGGATCTCGGGCAGGCCGGTCTCGATACCGTGGAGGGCCTGGGCTGCGACGTCGTCGGCGGCGACTTTCTGGTCGGCGGGCACGGCGGCGGCCATGTCGGTGTCCATATAGCCGACGTGCAGCGCCGAGACGGCGATGCCGCGGGGTGCCAGCTCGTCGCGGGTGGCACCGGTCAGCGCCCAGGCGGCGGCCTTGGACGCGGCATAGGAGCCGAGTCCTGCCGGGTGGAACCAGGACAGGGCGGACAGGACGTTGAGTACGGCGCCGCCGCCGTTGCCCTCGATGACGGGGGCGAAGGCGCGGGTCGCGGCGAGCGGGCCGAAGAAGTTGGTCTCCATCTCCCGGCGCACCTCGGACACGTCGCCTTCGATCAGCGTCGCACCGGTGGAGATGCCCGCGTTGTTGATCAGCAGTGTCGTGTCGGACGCCACGCGCGCGGCCTGTCGTATCGACGCCTCGTCCGTGACGTCCAGCCGCAGCGGGATCACGCCCGGCACGTCGACCGTCTCGGGGCGGCGGGCCGCGCCGTACACCTTGGCGCCGCGCTCGACGAGCTGGGCGGCCAGATGCCGCCCGAAGCCCCGGTTGGCGCCGGTGACGACCGCGACCGCGTTCTTCAGTTCCATGCTCACTCCTGGCCATGGCGGGTGCCGTCGGCCACCCACGCAGATTAGATTATGCTCGCAATCTAAACACGGCTCTATGATAGATGCCAGTCGACATCCAAGTGAGAGGTGGTCATGGGCCGCGTATCGCAGGCGCAGGCGGAGGAGAACCGCAGGCGGGTGGTGGACACCGCGTCCCGGCTGTTCCGCGAGCAGGGCACGCAGGTCAGCGTCGCCGACCTGATGAAGGAGGCCGGTCTGACCCACGGCGCCTTCTACAAGCAGTTCGCCTCCAAGGAGGCGCTCGTCGACGAGGCCACCGCCCACGCCTTCGCCGAGCTCGCCCGCCGCTACGGCACCGGGCTCGAGCGGCACGACGGGCAGCGCGCCGCCGCCCAGCGGGCGCTGATCGACGCCTACCTCTCCGTCGAACACCGTGACGACCCGGCGGACGGCTGCCCGGTCGCCGCACTCGCCACCGACATGGCGCGCGAGGGCGGGGGGCGCGAGGCCCGTCGCGTCTACACCGAGGGGGTGGCCGACTTCGCCGATTTCCTGGCCGGTGACGACCAGGACGGCATCGTCCGGCTCTGCACCCTGTTCGGTGCGCTGGTCCTGTCCCGGGCCACCAAGGACTCCCCGCTCTCCGAGCAGATCCTCGCCGCCGCGCACGCGGCCTTGACCGAAGCAGGCTGATCAAGGACGGCGTCAGGAGGGGGAACTTGCCATTGAGGCTATCCGCGAAGCCCAGGACCGGGCCGAGCTGAAGGTCGACGATGTCCTGGCAGAGCTGATGGACAGTGATGCGGAGATCCTGGACTACCTGAAGTGACCGAAGTGCGCTACCTCCAGATCGACGAGATTCTGGCCATCGCCCGGACGGTCAACGGTACTGCGCACAGCGTGCGTGACATGGGACTTTTGGTATCAGCCATCGACCGGCCCCGCACCGACGTGTTCGGAATCGAGCGGTATCCCACACTGCACGAGCAGGCGGCGGCACTGCTGCGCACAGCGTCTGGCGGCCTGGTTCCCAGCGCCCTGACGTTCGACGTCGTGTCATCCGGCAGCGCTATCCGGGTCCGCGCCGATCTCCGCCGCCGGGATGAGCACCTATACCACTCCGGTCCGACGCCGGGAACTACCAGGCTGCGACAGCCTCTACACGGGCGGGGAGCTGTCCGCCGTTGAAGTTCCTGTTGAGGAGGGGCACCGGAGTGGAACGGTGGGACCGGATGGGGCGGCGCTGGCTCTGACGCCCTATTTTGTAGCTGGACCGGGGCCGGATTCCTCGTGTCGATCCTGCCGTACGCCCTCCTCGGCGCACTGCTGGACGCCGCCCGCAATGGCCCGACGCACAGCAGCGACGACTCCGCCGTGCCCGGCTGGGAAGCCGCTCTGATCCAGTTCAGCTTCATCGGAATGGGCCTGGGACTGACCCTCGCGCTCCCCGCCTACCTGCGGCGGCGCTGGCCGGAAGCATTCACCGCGCCCGTCGCGGACGCTGCCCGTACCACCGCACGGTGGGCCGCCGTCATCGCAGCCGTCGTCGGATACACCTGGACCTACTGGGCAGTTGGCGGCACGTTCGGAATCACCCACCCCGCGGAGCGGGACACCAATGGGTACCTGCTGACGGGCCTGGGCGCGCTCTGGGCGCTCAGTGCAGCCGCCGCCGTCTGGACACTCGCCCGACAACGCCCCGCCCGCGTGCCCCACGGGCTCCTGCTGACACTCGGCTGGCTCGGGTCGGGCTCACTCTTCGCCTGGAGCGGCTGGAAACTGCCCCTCACACTGTTCGTGGCTGTGGCCCATCCCGGCGACGTCACCATGCCGGAGAACGCCGCAGTCGCCGCGGTGCGCCACCTCGCCGCCATCGTGGCGGGCGTGGGCATGCTGAGATCACTCGTCGGCCCACGCCCCAGCGCCCTACCGAACCAACTGAGCCGCATGAATGGACCATTGCTCGGTGTAGCTGGAAAAAGAAGGGGGCCGCCGCCACACTGGCGGCGGCCCCGGGTCGTTGGGGTGCTTCGTTCAGGTGCGGGTCCAGCGCTGGTTGCTGCCGTTCGAGCAGGTGTAGAGCTGGATCTGGGTGCCGTTGGCCGTGCCGGCTCCGACCGCGTCGAGGCAGAGGCCGGACTGGACGCCGACGATGGACCCGTCGGAGTTGAGGCGCCACTTCTGGTTGTCGCCGCCCCAGCAGCCGTAGATCTGGACCTTGGCGCCGTTGCCGGTGCCGGCGGCGTCCAGGCACTTGTTGCCGTAGACCCTCAGCTCGCCGGCGTCGGTCTGGGTCCACTGCTGGTTGGTGTTGCCGTTGCAGTCGTACAGCTGGACCTGCGTGCCGTCGGTCGTGCTCGCGTTGGGCACGTCCAGGCAGCGGCCCGAGCCGACGCCCTTCACCGCGGTGCCGTCGCCGGGCTCCCCCGGGTCGCCGCCGCTGCCGCCGTTGAGGGCGTTCAGCACGGCGGTGTACGCCGCCTTCTTACTGCCGTCGTTGTTGAACAGCAGCGGGGTGTCGCCCGAACGCCACGAGTCGCTGTCCCGCACGCCCCACACGGTGATGCCGAGGCAGCGCGAGACCGCCAGGCAGTCGTTGGTCACGGCCGCGTAGGTCGTCGGGGACGCACCCTGGATGTCGAGTTCGGTGATGGCCACGTCCACCCCGAGGGCGGCGAAGTTCTGCAAGGTGGTGCGGAAGTTGCTGTTGTACGGGCTGCCGCTGTTGAAGTGCGACTGGAAGCCGACGCAGTCGATCGGCACGCCGCGCGACTTGAAGTCCTTCACCATGTTGTACATGGCCTGGGTCTTGGCCCAGGTCCAGTTCTCGACGTTGTAGTCGTTGTAGCAGAGCTTGGCGGACGGGTCGGCGGCGCGCGCGATGCGGAAGGCGACCTCGATCCAGTCGTTGCCGGTGCGTTGCAGGTTGGAGTCCCGGCGGGCTCCCGAACTGCCGTCGGCAAACGCCTCGTTCACCACGTCCCACTGCACGATCTTGCCCTTGTAGTGGGCCATCACGCCGTTGATGTGGTCGATCATCGCCTGGCGCAGCGCGCTGCCGCTGAGGCTCTGCATCCAGCCCGGCTGCTGGGAGTGCCAGGCCAGGGTGTGGCCGCGCACCTTCTTGCCGTTCTGCACCGCCCAGTTGTAGACGCGGTCGGCGGAGGAGAAGTTGAACTGGCCCCGCTGCGGCTCGGTGGCGTCGATCTTCATCTCGTTCTCGGCCGTCACCATGTTGAACTCACGGGAGGCGATCGACGTGTACGCCGAGTCGCCGAGCTTGCCCGAGGCGATGGCGGTGCCGAAGTAGCGGCCGCTCTGCGCCGCCGCGGCACCGAGTGTGCTCTCGGCGGCGTGGGCGGGTTGCGGCGCCACCAGTACGGTGGCCGTCCCGAGGACGCCGACGGCCAGCGCCAGCAGCAGGCTGCGCGCCTTCCGGCGGACATCGGGTCTGGGAAGGGCGTATGAGCCCATGGCTGAGCCTCCAAGGTAGTAGTCACGGGAGGACTGGAGCGCGGGGATGTGCGTCGGCGCACCTGTTCGGCATATCGGTCGGCGAGCGGTTTCCCAGACACGGATGATTGGGGTGTTGACGATGTCCGGTCAATACTCCGCACAAGAAAAGTTTCTGTTTTTCTTCGAAAGTTTCGACATCGGCTGAGCTTGGGCAGGTCCGCGACGGGTGCGGGGTGTCGGTGGCTTGTTCCGTACGGTGTGCAGGATTGCGGGCATTGGTTCCCATAAATATTTCGGAATGAATGGCGAACGTGCGAGAAGTGTTGACGGCGTTCGTCGGCTCCCTATGATGCAGAACGCTCGACATTCCGACCGATGTTCGTTATCTCGAACATGCGGTGTCGCACGGCAAGGAACCACCCACCCAAGTCGAGGGAGTTCCCATGCACAGAGGAAGTTTCCGCCGCGGGCGCGCGTCCGCGGCGCTCGCCGCCGTGGTCGCGGCTCTGGCCGCGCTGGCGGCGATGCTCGTCGCCACCCCGGCCCAGGCGGCCGGCAGCGGCGCCCTGCGCGGTGTCGGTTCGAACCGGTGTCTCGACGTGCTGGGCGGCAGTCAGACCGACGGCGCGCTCTTGCAGATGTACGACTGCTGGGGCGGGACCAACCAGCAGTGGACGTCGACCGACAGCCAGCAGCTCACCGTGTACGGCAACAAATGCCTGGACGTTCCGGGGCACGCCACCGCGCCCGGTACCCGGGTGCAGATCTGGTCCTGCTCCGGCGGCGCGAACCAGCAGTGGCGGGTGAACTCCGACGGCACGGTCGTCGGAGCGGAGTCCGGGCTGTGCCTGGAGGCCGCGGGCGCCGGTACGGCCAACGGCACGGCGGTGCAGATCGGAACGTGCAACGGCGGCAGCAACCAGAAGTGGACCGGCCTGACCGGGACGCCGCCGACGGACGGATCGTGCTCCCTTCCGTCGACGTACCGGTGGTCCTCGTCGGGCGTGCTCGCGCAGCCGGCGAACGGGTGGGCCGCGGTGAAGGACTTCACCACCGTCACGCACAACGGCAAGCACCTGGTCTACGCCTCGAACGTGTCGGGGTCGTCCTACGGCTCGATGATGTTCAGCCCCTTCACGAACTGGTCGGACATGGCGTCGGCCGGCCAGACCGGGATGAGCCAGGCGGCGGTGGCGCCCACGCTGTTCTACTTCGCGCCCAAGAACATCTGGGTGCTGGCGTACCAGTGGGGTGCGTGGCCGTTCATCTACCGCACGTCCAGCGACCCCACCAACCCCAACGGCTGGTCCGCTCCGCAGCCGCTGTTCACCGGCAGCATCTCCGGCTCCGACACCGGACCGATCGACCAGACCCTGATCGCCGACGGCCAGAACATGTACCTGTTCTTCGCCGGTGACAACGGCAAGATCTACCGGGCGAGCATGCCGATCGGGAACTTCCCGGGCAACTTCGGCTCGTCGTACACGACGGTCATGAGCGACACCAAGGCCAACCTGTTCGAGGGCGTGCAGGTCTACAAGGTCCAGGGCCAGAACCAGTACCTCATGATCGTCGAGGCGATGGGCGCGAACGGGCGCTACTTCCGCTCCTTCACGTCCTCCAGCCTGAGCGGCTCGTGGACCCCGCAGGCCGCGAGCGAGAGCAACCCGTTCGCGGGCAAGGCCAACAGCGGCGCCACCTGGACCAACGACATCAGCCACGGTGACCTGGTCCGCAACAACCCCGACCAGACCATGACCATCGACCCCTGCAACCTGCAATTCCTGTACCAGGGCAAGTCCCCGACCGCGGGCGGCCCCTACGACCAGCTGCCGTGGCGGCCGGGCGTTCTCACCCTGCGGCGCTGACCTCCCGCAGGACGCGGGTTCCTGGAGCGTCATCTCCTCGCGGCCGCGGTCGCCGTCGCGGTCGCGGCCGTCTTCGTCGGGCTCGGTGAGTCGTCCGACTTCGTTCCGTGGGAACCTTCGGCCGGGTGCCGGACACGGACGGAGTATGGAACTGAACGACGCTGGTCCCGACGAACCGGTCGGCGGGACGTCCGACCGGGAGCTGTGGGCGAGGGCCGTCGACGGCGATCGCGAGGCGTTCGGCCGGATCTTCGACCGGCACGGGAAGGCCGTCTACAACCACCTGTTCCGGCGGACGGCCGACTGGTCCGAGGCCGAGGACCTCACGTCGACGGTCTTCCTGCACGCCTGGCGACGGCGCTCGGAGACGGTGCTCGACCGCGACTCGGCGCTGCCGTGGCTGCTGGGCATCGCCAACGGCCTGTTGTCGAACACCAGGCGGCGGCTGAGGCGGGCCGAGGCGTTGCTGCACCGGCTCGTCTCGCACGAGGAGTCGGTGGGCGACCACGCGGACCGGGTCGCCGGGCTGGTGGACGACGAGCGCCGTATGTCGGAGATCCACCGGGCGCTGGCCCGGCTGCCGCGGCACGAACGCGAGGTCGTCGAGCTCTGCGTCTGGTCGGGCCTGGACCAGCAGGCGGCCGCCGCGGTGCTGAAGGTGGCGGTCGGGACCGTGAAGTCCCGGCTGCACCGGGCGCGGCGGAGGCTGGGGGCCGACCTCGGCGGAGCCGGGGCCGCGCCGCCGTTCAGTTCCAGGAACCCCGTCAACGCGAAGGAGGTCGCACGATGAAGGACACGCAGGGCGTCCCCGCGGCTCCTTCCGATCGTGATCTGCCGAACCATCGGCGGACCCGAGAGGAACTACTCATGAAGATCGGTCCGCAGCACCACGGGGCTTCGCTGCGACGCAGGTGGGGAGTGCCGCTCGGCGTCGCCACCGGTGTGACGGCGGTGAGCCTCGCGGCCGTGGTCGTCCTGGACGGGACGGGGGACGCCGGGCAGCCCCGGGGCGCCGGTCCCGCGCACAGCGGGGGAGGCCCGGCCGCCGCCACGGCACCGCCGAGTCCCAGCGCGCCGTCCTCGCCCGGCGGGAGGTCGACCGAGGCCGGCTTCACCATCACCGACGCGACGACGACCCCGATCGACGCCGGGACCGTCACCAAGATCCTCTCCTCCTGCCTGGGGTCCGACGCGTCGCGGTACCACCCCGTCGTCGCGGTCCGTACGCCGCTCGCCTCGCCGGACTCGGACGGCGTGGTCGTCGCCGTCGACTCCGCCGGCCAGTACGTGCAGTGCCAGGCGAAGGGCGACAAGGGCACCAGCCCGGACTCCCCGCCCACCTTCATCAACGACCGCCTGTGGGGCACCGGTCGTGTCGTCGAGTACTTCGACTCCATGATGGAGCCCGCCGGTCGGGGGAAGTACCTCATGCTGGGCGCCGGGCACTACTCGTCCGACGTCGCCAAGATCACCATCAGTTACGGTGACGACCCGAAGGAGTACCCGGCCCGCATGGCGGGCGGCGCGTTCGTCTACGGGGCCGCGCTCTCCCCGGACACCCCGCCCGGCCCGCGCTACATGGGCCCGAGCCCCTACGTCCACGCCTACGACGCGTCGGGCAAGGAGATCTACGACCAGGCCGAGGACCCGAAGTTCACCGACGAGCAGTAGGCCGGGTGCCCCACCCCCTACCGCGGTAGCACCGCGGGTTGGCTCCCGGGTATGACGCCCGGTACCCGGCCGTCCCCTCACTCTGCACCTCGCCGCCAGGCACCGCCGAAACCGTGTCGGTGCCTTCCCACGGGCGGCCCATGAAGTGAGGGACGTTCATGACGACAACCCTGGCTCCACCGGTCCCCATCGGGAAGGCCGCTGTCGGGGCGCTCGGCTTACTGGCGCTGTCCACCGGTGCCCTGGAATCGGTGGTGACACCGACGATCCCGCTCCTGGAACGCGAACTGGACATGAGCCAGTCCGAGGGGGCGTTGCTCAGCATCGTCCTCCTGATCACCGGCGCCCTCATCACCCCGCTGGCGGGCAAGTTCGGGGACCGCTACGGCGGGAAGAAGGTGCTGATCCGGCTGATGGCCGTGGTCTCGGTCGGCGGCACGGTGTCCGCCTTGGCGCCGAACCTGCCCGTGCTGCTGCTCGGGCAGGTGTTGCAGGGAGCGATGGTGGGCGCGCTGCCCCTGTCGTTCATCGTGGTCCGCAAGCACCTCCCCGCCGGGGAGTCCAAGGTGGCCATCGGCGTGGTGAGCGGACTTTTCGTCGGCGGGTCGATGGTCGGCATGCTGTCGGCCGGTCCGGTGGCCGAACAGCTCTCCCGGCACTGGATGTTCGCCCTGCCGACGATCGCGGTCGGCGGGGCCACCCTCCTGGTGAACAGGCTGATGCCCGGCGACGTGCCCGGCCGGGCGGACGGTGCCGGGATCGACTGGCCCGGCCTGCTGCTCCTGAGCGGGATGCTGGTCACCCTCATGCTCGTCCTCGCGCTGGCGCCCGAAGCCGCCTCGCAACCGCTCGCGCTCCTCGCCCTCGTCGTGCTGCTGGCCGCCCTCGTCACCGGATGGGTGAGGGTCGAACGGCGCGCCGCCGCACCGATGATCGACCTGCGGATGCTGGCCCGGCCCGCGATCTGGAAGGCGTGCGTGCTGACCTTCGTGATCTGCCTCGGCAGCACGATGGCGGTCTATCTGATCCCGCAACTGCTCGACGAGCGCGGCGACGGCTACGGATTCCGGGCCGACGCCACCGAGATCGGCTTCTTCCTGCTGCCCGGCGCCCTCGCCGCGACGCTGGCCGGGCCGCTCGGCGGGATCGGGGACCGGCGGTTCGGCTCGCGCGCCGTGGTCACCACCGGCGTCGTCCTGATGACCGTCGGCCTGCTCGCCGTGGCGGCCGTCCACACCGAGGTCTGGCACCTCGTCGTCGGCAAGGTGCTGATCGCGCTGGCCAACGGCCTGTGCGTCACCGCGATGATGACCAGCACCGCCACCGCCGTCGACCGGAAGGACACCGGCATCGCCACCAGCCTGATCCTGGTGAGCCGCGTGCTCGGCTCCGCCGTCGGCGGGCAGCTCGGCGGTGCGCTCCTCACCGCCGGAACCCCTGCGGGGTCGGAGGTCGCGGCCGAATCGGCCTACGTCACCGGCTTCGTCGTCGCCGGCGTCGTCGTGTCGCTGGCCCTGTTCGTCACCCGCACCATGAGCAAGGGAGTCACCGCATGACCCGCACCGCACCGAGGCGCACCGTCCTGATCTCCGGGGCCAGCATCGCCGGACCCGCCCTGGCCTTCTGGCTCAACCGCCACGGCTACGAGGTCACCGTGGTGGAGAAGGCCGGCACCCTCCGCCGCGGCGGCTACCCCATCGACGTGCGCGGCGCCGCGCTCGACGTGGTGGAGGAGATGGGGCTCCTGCCGCGGCTGCGGGACGCCCACATCGACCTGCGCCGGCTCACCTTCCTGCACGGGGACGGCAGCGAGGTGGCCTCGCTCCACCCGCACGCCGTGACCGGCGGTGCCACGGGACGGGACCTGGAGATACGGCGCGGCGATCTGACCGACGCGCTGTACGCGGCCGTCCGGGACGACGTGGAGTTCCTGTTCAACGACTCCATCGACACCCTCGACCAGTCCGAGCACGGCGTCGACGTCACCTTCCGCGGCGGCGGCAGCCGCCGGTTCGACCTGGTCTTCGGCGCGGACGGCATGCACTCGCACACCCGGGAGCTGCTGTTCGGCCCCGAGGAGCGGTTCCACCGCTATCTGGGTTACTGCTTCGCCGTGTTCACCCTGCGCAACGCCCTCGGCCTCTCCCACGAGACGGTCATGTGGAACACCCCCGGAAGGGCGGCCGCCCTCTACGCCGTGGGGGACGAGGACGAGGTGCACGCCTTCCTCACCTTCGCCCGGCCCGACCCGCCCTCCGACGCCTTCCGGGACCCGCGGGCCCAACGCGCCCTGCTCGACGCGGCCTTCGCCGACGCCGGGTGGGAGGTGCCGGGCATCCTGGCCGCCCTCCACGACGCGGACGACGTGTTCTTCGACGCGGTCGGCCAGATCCGCATGCCCCGCTGGTCCCAGGGCCGGGTCGCCCTGCTGGGCGACGCCGCGCACGCGCCCTCGTTCCTCACCGGCCAGGGCACCAGCCTCGCCCTCATCGGCGCGTACCACCTCGCCGGTGCGCTGGCCGACCGGGACCACGCCGAGGGCTTCGCCGCCTACGAGCACGCCACGCGGGACTTCGTGACCCAGACCCAGGACCGGGTCGGCGAGGGCGGCGGCACCCTGTTCCCGACCACGGCCGGGGCCCTGGAGCAGCGCAACGAGCGGCTGCGCGGCCTCAGCGCCCGAGGAACCCCGCCCACGCCTCGCGCGACACGCGGATGACGGGGCCGGGCACGGCCTTGGAGTCCCGGACGAGTACGGCTTGCGTGCCCGCGGCTATTTCAAGGCACTGGCCGCCTTCGGTTCCGCTGTAGCTGCTCTTGATCCAGGCGACCTCGACGCAGTCGCCGCCTTCGGCTCCGCTGTAGCTGCTCTTGACCCAGATGAGGCCGGACACGAAAGCCGAGGACTCAGCGGTGTTCATAGCTCTCCCAGCAACCTCTCGATGAACCCCAGTGACTCTCGCGGAGTAAGAGCCTGTGATCGGATGATCCCATAGCGGGCGGCTGCGATCGCCGCCTGTTGAGGGTCGGTCTGGAGGGTGCTGGTTCCCTGCGCCTCCGTATAGGCGAACTTCCTGCCGTCATCTCGGGTGACGACAGTGAACGGCCCGTCCACGCCGGCGCTTTCCTCAGCTGCGAGCGGCATGATCTGAATCTCCACGTTGCGCCGCTGACCCGCCAGCAGCAGATGCTCAAGTTGCCCGCGTTGGATGCCCTTCCCGCCAAGCGGACGCCGTACCACCGACTCGTCCATCACGAAGCTCAGCAGTGGTGCGGGCTGGCGATCGAAGATGCCCTGCCGAGCGAGGCGTGCCACCACCCGTTGTTCGATCGTCTCCTGGTTCAGAGGCGGTCGCCGCATGGCGAGCACCGCCCTCATGTAGTCCTCGGTTTGTAGCAGGCCCTTGACCAACAGAGTGTCGTACGCGAGCAGTTCGATGGCCTCCTTCTCCAGCGTCGCCATCCCCTGGAAGAACACCGGATACTGCGCCCGCTCCACCTGCTCCTTCCACACCGTCAGCAACCCGCCCGCGTCCAGGACCTCGTCCGCCCGCTCGATGGTCCTGGGCGACGGAATGCGCCGTCCCTGTTCGTACGACGCGACCGTGGCCGCCGAGTAGCCGATCCGCCGCCCGAACTCCTCGCGTTCCAGGCCCGCCCGCACCCGCAGCGTCTTCATCGTCTGCCCGAACGCGACGACCACCGGCTGCCCCGACGTGTCCGCACCCTCGCTCATTCCCCACCGCCTCCCTGCCCCAACGCCCCGCACGCGGGCCCGTCACGCCGCGCGCCTCGTACCCGTACCGACACCGCGCGTACAGCGGGCCGCGTCGGTGCGTCACCACTGGTCACGCTACGCGACCGGCGTCACCGTTGTCGGCATGACGAACCAACCCGTCCTCGCCGACGGCACCTTGGGGCGCACGTTCGAGATGCGCTTCACCTCCACCCCGCGCGGCGCCCGCCTCGCGCGCCGACTGGCCGCGCACCGGCTGGACGCCTGGGGCGTCCCGTACGGCACCCGTGCGCACGAGGAGATCGTGCTCGTGCTCGGCGAGTTGACCGCGAACGCCGTGCGGCACGGTCACGTCCCCGGCCGGGACTTCCACCTGCTCCTGCACAGGACCGCGCCCTGCGGCACCGTGCGGATCGAGGTCAGCGGCAGCCGTGGCGAGCGCATGCCGCCGCAGCCGGAGGAGACGCGGGCTCCCGACGACGAGGACACCGGCGGCCGGGGGTTGCTTCTGGTCGCCGCGCTCGCCGAGCGCTGGGGGTGGCACCCGCGGCCCGGGGGGCCGGGCAAGACGGTGTGGGCGGAGTGCGCGTCCCTCGGCTAGGCCCGGTCGGCGCGCGTCCGCAGGAAGAGCGCGGCGACCGCGACTCCGAGGAGGACCAGGGCCGCGTTGACCGCGATGGCGGTCGTGACCCCGTGGTGGACGGCGCCGGCCGTGGCGGCGCCCGCGGTGCCGGCGGTGACCACGGCGGACATGATGGGCGTTCCCATGGTGATGCCGACCTGCTGGGACATCGAGGCCAGCCCGGTGGCCAGGCCCTGTTCCGCGTCCGGCAGCCCGCTGGTGGCCGTGACCATGAAACCGACGATGACGAGCATGTTGCCGACCCCGCCGAAGAAGGTGGCGGGCAGTAGCAGGGCGAGGGACGCGCCGGTGGTCGTGCCGAGGAAGAGCAGCGCCGCGGTGAAGGCCGCCTGGACGAGACCGCCGCCGACGAGCACGGTCACGGTGGACGTTCTGGCGAGCAGGCGGGGGGCGAGCAGGCCGCCGACGACGGTGCCCGCGCCGAGGACGCCGAAGGAGACGCCGGCCGCCAGGGGGGAGAAGCCCAGGGTCTTCTGGAGGTACAGGGTGAGCAGGTAGACCAGCGAGGTCTCGGTGAGGAAGGCGAGCAGGCCCAGCAGGTTGCCCCAGGCCACGGTGCGGCGTCCGAGCGTGGCGAGCGGTACCAGCGGCGCGGCCACCGCGCGCTCGATCAGGACGAACGCGGCCAGGAGGAGCACGCCTGCGGCCAGCCCGCCGAGGGCGTGCGGGTGGGTCCAGCCGTGCTCTCCGGCCTGGGTCATGCCGTAGACGAGACCGAGCAGGCCGAGGGTGACGGTGAGCGCGCCGGGCAGGTCGAGGCGGGGGCGGGTGGCGGGCCGGGACTCCTTGATGACGGCCGGGCCGACGAGCACGACGGCGAGCGCGACGGGCACGTTGACCAGGAACGCCCAGCGCCAGGAGAGCAGGTCGGCCAGGACGCCGCCGAGGATCGCGCCGGTCGTGAAACCGGCCGACATCAGCGCCCCGTTGATGCCGAGCGCCTTCTGCCGCAGGGGGCCTTCGGGGAACGAGGTCGTCAGCAGGGACAGACCTGCCGGGGTGGCGGCGGCGGTGGCCAGGCCCTGGGCGACCCGGGCGGCGAGCAGGGCCTCGGGGCTGGTGGCGAGGCCGCCGAGCAGGGAGGCCAGACCCAGCAGGGCGAGACTGCCGATGAAGATCTTCTTGCGGCCGATCAGGTCGCCGATGCGGCCGAAGAAGAGGGTGAAGCCCGCGGCCGACAGGGCGAACGAGGTGGCCACCCATTGCAGGTCGGCGAGGGAGAAGCCGAGTCCGTCGCCGATCGCGGGCAGTGCGACGTTCAGGATCGAGAAGTCGACGGCCAGCATGAACTGGGCGACCAGCAGGACCGTCAGGAGCAGTTTCGAACGGCCGGTCAGCCGCTGCGGATCGGTCTCGGCGCCGGGCGGGCCGGAGGCCGGGCCCGGACGTGCGGTCGACCGCGGCGCATCTTCTGTCATGGACATGGCGTTCCCCTCGGAGTCACTTACGGATCTGCTGACGAGTCGCTAACGGGTCTGTGGTTCCGTTACGGCTCGGAAGGTAGCACGGTGGGGGCGGTAAGGGAACTGCGGTTCCGATAAGGTGGGTCTTCGCAGTCGGGACAGACGAGAGGGAGCCGTCATGCCGGACACCGCCGCCCCCGGGACCCAGCGCCCCGGAGGCCGCACCGCCCGTATCCGCGAGGCCGTCCTCCGCGTGGCGGGCGACACGCTCGCCGCCGACGGCTTCGACGCGCTGGACCTGGGGGAGGTCGCGCGCCGCGCGGGGGTCGGCAAGACGACGGTCTACCGCCGCTGGGGGAGCCCCGGGGGTCTCGCCGCCGACCTCCTGGCCGACATGGCGGACCAGTCGCTGCCCCGTGCCGACACCGGCACCCTGGAGGAGGACCTCCGGGCGAACGCGCGCCTCGTCGTCAAGACGCTCACCGACCCGCGGCAAGGACGCCTCTTCAAGGCGCTGATCGCGGCCTCCCTCTGCAACGAGCAGGCCGCCGAAGCCCTGCACCGCTTCTACGCCGTACGCGTCGACGAATGGGCCGGCTGCGTGCGGGACGCCGTCGCGCGGGGCGAAGTCCCGGACGGCACCGATCCGCACGGCGTCGTGGCGGCCGTCTCCGCCCCGCTCTACTACGCGCTGCTCAACACCGGCCGGCCCCTCACCGAGGCCGACGCCGACCGGGCGGCACGCGCGGTGGGCACCGCCGCGCGCGCGGGCGTGTGGGTGTCGGAGTGAGCGACGAGTCCTCCGTGCGCGTGGAGGGGGAGGTCAGGGCGTGATTTCCGCCCGGCGGGAAACCTGAGGCGGCATGGCGAGACTCGGAACACCCCAGTCGGCGGACACCCCGGACACCCCGGCGCTCAAGCGGGCGCTGACCACCCCGCTGCTGTACTTCTTCATCCTGGGCGACGTGCTCGGCGCGGGCGTCTACGTGCTGGTCGGGCAGGTGGCCGCCGACGCCGGGGGAGCGGTGTGGGTGCCGCTGGCCGTCGCGCTGCTGCTGGCGATGCTGACCGCCGCCTCCTACGCCGAGCTGGCCACGAAGTACCCGCGGGCGGGCGGCGCCTCCCACTACGCCACCCGCGCCTTCGGACCGTTCGCCGGATTCGTCGCCGGCTTCTGCATGCTCGCCGCCGGCATCGTCTCCGTGGCCGCGCTGGCCCGCGGCTTCGGGGGCGACTACCTGTCCGCCTTCGTGACGCTGCCGGTCGGGCTGGTCGCCGTGCTGTTCCTCGCCCTGCTCGCCCTGGTCAACGCCCGGGGGATCAAGGAGTCGACCCGCGCCAACGTCGTCGCCACCGTCGTGGAGGTCGGCGGCCTCCTCGTCATCGTCGTCCTCGGCGCCTGGCTGCTGCTGCGCGGCGACGGCGACCTGGGCCGCCTCGGGCAGCTCGGCACGCCGGAGAAGGGCGCGGCGGCGGCCGTCCTGAGCGGCTCCGTGCTGGCGTACTACTCCTTCGTCGGCTTCGAGACCTCGGTGAACGTCGCCGAGGAGACCCGCGACCCGCGGCGCTCCTACCCGCGTGCCCTGTTCGGCGCCCTCGTCACCGCGGGCGCCGTGTACGTGCTGGTGGGCCTCGCCGCGTCCGCCGCGGTACCGACGGACCGGCTGGCGGAGTCGAGCGGGCCGCTCCTCGAGGTCGTCGAGGAGGCCGGGGGCGTCCCGACCCGGCTGTTCAGCGCGATCGCCCTCGTCGCCGTGGCCAACGGGGCGCTGCTCACCGGCATCATGTCCTCCCGCCTGGCCTACGGGATGGCCCGGGACGGGCTGCTGCCCGCCGCGCTGACCAGGGTGCTGCCCGGCCGCCGCACCCCGTGGGTCGCGATCGCCGTCACGACCCTGCTGGCGATGCTCCTCGCGCTCACCGGCAGCGTCGCCACCCTGGCGTCCACCCTGGTCCTGCTGCTGCTCATCGTCTTCCTCATGGTCAACACGTCCGTACTCGTCCTGCGGCGCGACGCGGGCGAGGCGGACCACTTCCGCGCCCCGACCGTGCTCCCTGTACTGGGCGCCGCGTCCTGCGTCGCGCTCGCCACGCAGATCGAGGCCCAGGTGTGGCTGCGCGGCCTGCTGACCGTGGCCGTGGGGATGGTCCTGGCCGCGGTCGCGGCCGTCCGGCGCAGCAGGGCCGCGGACCCGGCCGGGCGTAGCTAGGGGTTCACCGTCCCGGCGGGTCCGGCACCGCATCCGGCCAGGGCGAGGCCGACGGCGGGACCGCTCTTCCCGGTGGCGTTCTCGGTGTCCTGCTCGTCGCGCCCCCCGTGCCAGAATGGACGACCACGCTCCCGCCGCCCACCCCCCCCGCACCGTCCCGCCCGAGGTTCCCGTGACCAAGCCCGTCGCCCGTGAGCCGCAGCGCCGCAACGCGCGGTCGAACCGGGCGCGCATCCTGGCCACCGCCCGCCGGGAGCTGGGACGGGACCCGGACACCACCCTGGAGGAGCTGGCCCGCGCCGCCGGTGTCGTACGGCGCACCCTCTTCGGCCACTTCCCGGGGCGCGCGGCGCTCCTGGAGGCCCTCGCCGAGGAGGCGTCCGAGGTGCTGCGTACCGCGATGGCCGACGCGGCCGGACCCGACGAACCGGCCGACCGGGCGCTCGCGCACTTCATGCTGCTGATGTGGCCCGTGGGCGACCGTTACCGCATGCTGCTGGCGCTGGCCCGGCACGATCTGGGCGTGGAGCGGGTGGCCGAGATCCTGGCCCCGGCGCGCGCCGAGGTCACCGCGATCCTGGAGCGCGGCCAGCGGGACGGGGTCTTCCCCGCCCACCTGCCCCCCGCCGTGCTGAGCGCGGGACTCGAAGCGATGGTCGTGGCGCTCCTCGAGCAGGTCAACACCGGAGCCCTGGAGGACGACGGCACCCGGGCCGCCGCCGCGCTTCTCATGGCCGCCGGGGTGCCGGAGGGGCCCGCACGGGCCGTGGTCGAGAGCGTGGGTCCGGCGCAGCCGGCGACATCCCTCCCGGCCGAGTAGGCCACCCCCCCTTTTTTTTGGTCAGTAGGCGCCCCCGGTTGGTGGGCGCCTTATTTGCACGCGCGTGGGCAACAAACTACTCTTTCTCTTGTCTGCTCATCTATGGGCAATTAACTTGCCCCCGCTCGTCTCCGGGAGCCCTCATGCCCCTACTGGCCACCACCCCCGTCGAGAAGATGCCCGGGCCCTACCCCCGGCGCTGGTGGGCTCTGCTGGTGCTCTGCCTGAGCCTGCTGATCGTCGTCATGGCCAACACGTCCCTGATCGTGGCCGCCCCGGACATGACGGCCGACCTGGGTCTGAGCAGCAGCGACTTGCAGTGGGTCATCGACGGCTACACCGTCCCGTACGCCGCGCTGATGCTGGTGCTCGGCGCGATCGGCGACAAGTACAGCCGTCGCGGCGCCCTGGTCACCGGCCTGGTGATCTTCGCGGGCGGTTCGGTGATGGGCAGCCTGGTCCACGAGACGGGGCTGGTCATCGCGGCCCGGGCGGTCATGGGCGTCGGCGCCGCAGTCGTCATGCCGGCCACGCTGTCCCTGCTGGTCGCGGTCTTCCCGAAGGGGGAGCGGGCCCGCGCCATCACGGCCTGGACCGCCACCTCGGGACTGGCCATCGCGGTCGGGCCGCTGGTCGCCGGCTGGCTCCTGGAGAACCACGCCTGGGGCTCGACCTTCCTGGTCAACGTCCCCATAGCGGTCCTCGCCGTGGTCGGCGCGCTGGTCCTCGTACCGCCGTCCCGGGCGGCCGGCATGGGCCGCATCGACTACGTCGGCGGGCTGCTCTCCATCGTCTCCGTCGGCAGCCTGGTCTACGCGACCATCGAGGGCCCGCACTTCGGCTGGGGCGCGGGACCGATCGCCGCGGCCGTCGTCGCCGGGGTCGGCCTGATCGCCTTCGTGGCCTGGGAGCTGCGCCACCCGCACCCCATGCTGGACGTGCGCAGGTTCCTGCTCCGGCCGTTCAGCGGCTCGATGCTGGCGGTGCTGTTCTTCTTCTTCGGCACCTACGGCGCCATCTACTACGCCACGCAGTTCCTGCAGTTCGTGCTCGGCTACGGCGCGCTGGAGACCGGCGTACGGCTGCTGCCGCTGGCCGGTGCCGTGTTCGTCGGCGCCGCGGTGACCGGGCGGCTCACCCCGAAGCTCGGCGTGCGGGCCATGGTCGGCTCCGGCATGGCGATCGGCACCGTCGGTGTCTTCCTGCTGGTCCTGATCGACCAGGGCTCCACCTACGCCGACTTCCTCGCCCCCATGCTGCTGCTCGGCCTCGCCATCGGCCTCAGCGTCTCCCCGGCCACCGACACCATCATGGGCTCCTTCCCGGAGGGCGAACTGGGCGTCGGCGGTGGCGCCAACGACACCGCGCTGGAACTCGGCGGCTCTCTCGGCATCGCCGTCCTGGGCTCCCTGCTCGGCACCGCCTACCGGGACGAACTGGCCGGCCTGGTGGGCGACCGGCTCCCGGCCGCCGCGCTGGACACCGCCCAGGACTCGGTGGGCGGTGGACTGGCCGTCGCCGAACGCCTCGCCGGCAACCCGTCCGCCGGACCCGAGCAGGCGCAGGCCCTCACCGACGCCGTGCACAAGGCCTTCGCCCACGGCGTCTCGACGACCAGCCTCGTCGGCGGCATCATCATGGCGGCCGGCACCCTGATCGTCCTCGCCGTCCTGCCCGGCCGCCGCGCCCGGCAGGCGGCCGAGAACACCGGGGACGACACCGCGGCGAGCGCGGCCCGGGACCAGGACGCCGAGCTGAGCCAGTCCCAGGGCTGAGCCCCTCCCAGGCAGGGTCAGTCCCAGGGCTGAGCCAGTCCCGGGGCTGAGCCACCCCGCCCGCGCCCCGTCACTCCGCCAGCGCCGCCAGCTCCTCCGCCGTACGCGGACCGGTGGCGGAGTCGGGCAACAGCCCCCGCGCCCGCAGCAGTCCGGCCGCCGCGACGCCCCACGGGAGCCGCAGCCCGGCCTGCCGCAGCAGGTCGGCGCGGGCCAGCGTCGGGGCGGTCGGGCCGGTGCGCACACCGTCCGGGGTGAGCAGGGCGGCGTCGTCGGACCAGCGCAGGGCGAGGTCGACGTCGTGGGTGGCCATCACCACGGTGGTGCCGCCCGCGCGTAGCCCGTCCAGGGTGGCCAGCAGCCGCTCCTGCCCGTCCGGGTCGAGACCGGCGGTCGGCTCGTCGAGGATCAGCACCCGGGGCCGCATCGCGACCGCCCCGGCGATCGCGGTGCGCTTGCGCTGCCCGTACGACAGCAGATGCGTGGGCCGGTCGGCCAGCGCCGCGATGTCCAGCGCGGCGAGCGCTTCCCCGACCCGGGACCTGACCTCCGCGTCGGGCAGCCCCAGGTTCAGCGGACCGAAGGACACGTCCTGGCCGACCGAGGCCGCGAAGAGCTGGTCGTCCGGGTCCTGCACCACCAACTGCACCGTGGTCCGCAGCCGGGTCAGACCCTTGCGGTCGTACGTCACCGGCTCCCCGCCGAGCGTCAACGACCCCGTGCGCGGCCGCAGTCCGCCGCTGAGCAGCCGCATCAGCGTCGTCTTGCCGCTGCCGTTGCGGCCGAGCAGCGCCAGCGCACGCCCCTCGCGCACCGCGAAGTCCAGGCCCACCAGCACGTCCGGGCCCTCCTCGTACCCGAACGACGCGCCCCGCAGGGCGACCAGGGCCGGTTGTGCTGACCGCGCCGGTCCGTTCACGACAGGGGTCCTTCCAGTACGAGGGTGAGGCAGGCCAGCGCCGCCAGCAGGGCGACGCTCGCCGCCGTGAACGGCACCGAGACCCGGGCCTCGGGCACCAGCACGCGCAGGGTGCCGTCGTAACCGCGCCCGGCGAGCCCCGACTGGAGCCGCGCCGCCCGGTCGAAGGCCCGCACGAACGCGGTGGCGCCCAGCCCGCCGAGCGAACGCCAGGCCGCCGTCCGGGTGGTGTGCCCGAGCCGCGCGGCCTGCGCCTCCCGGATACGCCGTACGGCGTCCAGCAGCAGGAAACTCATCCGGTACGTCACCAGCGCCACGTCCACGACCGGCGCGGGCACCCCGGCCCGCACCAGGCGCGGCAGCAGGTCGGACATCGGCGTGGTGAACGCGAACAGCAGCACCCCGAGCGAGGCCGCCGAGGTGCGCAGCAGCAGCTCACCCGCGCGCACCGCACCGCCGTCGGCCGCCGACAGGAACCCGTCCGGGCCGCCGACCTGCACCAGCAGCGGCAGCGCCCCCGTCACGCAGAAGCCCAGCGGCACCCGGTACGCCCGCCACAGCCGGCGCCCGGGCACCCCCGCCGGGCCGAGCAGCACCGTGAGCGCCGCCACCAGCACCAGGGCCGCACCCGGCCAGGGCGGCAGCGAGATCGCGAGCACGGTCAGCCCGAGACCGAGCACCGCCTTGTCCACGGGATGGCGGCGCCGCCAGCGACTGGCGTGCGCCGCCGCGTCGATCGGCAGCACTCAGTCCCCTTCGGGGGTGTCTCGCGGTACCGCCGCGGCCCCGGAAGCCGCCGACGCCCGCTCCTCGCCCTGCCGCCGGCCCCGGCGCAGCCCGAAGTAGTACGCCAGCACGCCCGCGCCGAGCGCGGCCTGGAGGGCGAACAGCGCCGACTCGACCTCCCCGGACGGCGGTTCGTACAGCGGGGAGAACCACGGCTCGTAGTCCGGTTCGATCTCGGTGATCGCCGTCTCGGCCTCCGCGTCGGCCCCGGTGAACGGCTCCTTCTTGTGGTCGCCGAGCCCCAGCACCAGCGGCAGCACCGCCAGCGCGGCCACGGCGAGCAGTAGCAGGGCGTTGATCTTCGCGTTGCGGCTCATCGGGCCGCCACCTCCTGCTTCCGCTCGCCGGAACGGGTCAGCAGCACGCCCAGCCGGGTCAGTTCGCCCTCGCTGGACTGCACGAGCAGCCGCATCACGATCACCGTGAGCAGGCCCTCGCTCACCGCCAGCGGGATCTGGGTCACGGCGAAGATGGACCCGAACTTGCCGAGCGCGCCCAGGAACCCGCTGCTCGGGTCCGGAAAGGCCAGCGCCAGCTGCACGCTGGTGACGCAGTACGTGGACAGGTCGGCGACGAACGCCCCGAAGAACACGGTGACCATCAGCGGCACGTCGAAGCGGCGCAGCAGCCGGTAGACGCCGTACCCGGCCCAGGGGCCCACGATCGCCATCGAGAAGACGTTGGCGCCCAGCGTGGTCAGCCCGCCGTGGGCGAGCAGCAGCGCCTGGAAGAGCAGGGTGATGGTGCCCAGGACCGCCATGATCGGCGGCCGGAACAGGATCGCGCCCAGGCCGGTGCCGGTGGGGTGCGAGCAGCTTCCGGTGACGGACGGCAGTTTCAGGGCCGACAGGACGAACGTGAAGGCTCCGGAGGCGCCGAGGAGCAACGTGCTCTCCGGGTGCTCCCTGACCTCACGGGTGAGTGACCGGACTCCGTGGACGACGAACGGCGCGGACGCGACACCCCAGGCGATCGCGTGCGCCGGTGGCAGAAAGCCCTCGGCTATGTGCATGGCTCAGCAGACCCTCTCCAGCACCTCGTGGATGGACGACGCGCCTTGGCCGGTCTCCTGGCTTACGGGTACCACCGCCCGTGCTCCGCCTTCCCGGATCGCAAGCGATCCAGTGGCTGCCCGCGAGGGCCGGAGCCGGACTTCCCGATTCACAGTGGCGAGGGCCGCACCGGCATCACACCGGATTTCCCGTTCACCAAGGCGTGGCGACAGTAGTGCTCCCACGGGGGCGGGCACAAGCGGGCCTCGGGCCCGGCGGGCACCCCGCCGGACCGCCGAACAGGCCTCAGGGCTGCGCGAACGCCCGGCGCCGCCGGTCCGTCAGCTGCCGCCGCTCGTCCTCGTCCATCGTGGCGAAGATCTCCGCGCGCCTGTGGTGCAGGGCACGCAGCTCCTCCTCGCCGAGCGACTCGGCCCAGCGGCGCCGCGCGTCGCTCATGCGGGCCACCTCTTCCGGCGTCAGGGGACGCTCCATGGCCGTCATCTCCTCGATCACCTCCAGATAGGCCTCGGCCGAGCCGTCCACCGCGGTGTCCAGCGCGCCCAGCACACCGAGCAGCCGGGCCCGCAGCTCCGCGGTCCGCCGCAGCCGTTCCTCGACGACGTCGAGCTGCCGCCGGATCAGCTCCGCCGGGTCGTGGTCCGGCTCGGCGTCCAGCACCGCGCGGATCTCGGCCAGCGGGAGCCCGAAGCTGCGCAGCGCGAGTACGCGGTGCAGGCGCCGGACGTCGTCGGCGTCGTAGCAGCGGTGGCCGCCCTCGCTGCGGGCGGACGGGGTGAGCAGGCCGAGCCGGTCGTAGTAGCGCAGGGCGCGGATGCTCAGCCCGGTCTCCCGCGCGAGTTCGCCGATGCGCCGGGTGCCGTCGGTCGCGTGTGTCATGGGGCTCCTCCACGAGTGTGCGACCGAGGCTAGAAGGTGACGCCGCGGCAGCTTCAAGCCCTCGGCCGGGCCGCGCCGCCGTCAGTGGGACCGGCCGCCCCGTTCGGGCCGGCGGACCACCATGCTCCGCATGCGGGTGGTCAGCGCGGTGGCGGCGGCGGTGAGGAAGACGAAGCTGTATGTGATCTGGAGGATGGTCACCACTCGCGCCGCCTGGCCCCGCGGGGTGATGTCCCCGTACCCGACGGTGGCGAGCGTCACGACGGTGAAGTACAGGGCGTCGATCCGGGTGTGCAGTCCGCTGAACTCGCCCGGCGACTTGGCCAGGGCGTAGTACGTGGCCGAGAAGACGTGCACGGACAGGACGATCAGCAGCGAGATGACCACCCCGGGCCGGCTGTCGGGGTGGTCGAGGAGGACGTGCCGGATCTGCCGCAGCAGCAGTACGGCCACGACGGTCAGCAGCAGGGCGAACAGCACCCAGCTCAGCACCGGCCGCCGCGGGCCCAGGTGGTCGAGGGGGAGCAGGAAGTAGGCCACGACCACGGCGGCCGCGATCCCGACCCGTACGAGCCAGGGCCGGAAGGTGTCCCAGCCGGTACGGGGGTGCGGGCGCGGGCTGGGGCTCGGGTTACGGCCCGGGGGTGAGGTCCGGCGGTCCCTCATCCCGCCGCTCCCGTCGTCGGCGCCCCGCTCGGCGCTCCGCCGGACGCCTGGCCGGCCTCCGGCTCCGTCCGCCGCACCAGCTGGGCGACGATGAACGCGACGACCGACGCCATGACGATGAGCGGTGTCTGGTCGTGGGCGTCCCGGCCCATCAGCAGCACCGTCAGGACCGAGGCGGCCAGCGGCAGTCCCGTCACCGCGGCCGCCGCGGCGGCGATGCCGAGGGCGAGGGCCGGGGTCGCGCCGAAGCCGGGCAGCCCGGAGCAGGCCAGCGCCGTCGCCGCGCCCAGCAGAACCGACGGGAAGATCGGGCCGCCGCGCAGCGCGCCCAGCGCGATGCCCCAGGCCAGCCCCTTGCACACGACCAGCGCGACCAGCGCCCCCACGGACCAGGCGTGCGGGTGCGCGGCGAGCTGGGCGAGGGCGGCCTGGCCGGACAGCGCCGCCTCGGCCGGGGAGCGGCCGGTGATCAGCGCGTACGCGGAGACGCAGACGCCGACCGCGGTGGCGCACACGACGGTGCGGGCGGCCGTGCGGTGCCGCGTCCAGGTGACGGTGCGGCGGCCCAGCTCACGGCCCAGCGTGACCAGTACGGCGATCAGGGCGGCGGTGGGCAGGCCCCACAGGAAGTCGCCCGCGTCCGGACCGGCCTGGGGCGGCAGGTCGGGCAGGGCCAGCGCGCCGATCTCGAGGCCCGTCCACTGACCGAAGCCGGTGAAGACCAGGGCACCCGCCGCGCTGGCCAGCAGACAGGGCAGCAGCAGCGCGACCAGCCGGGTGCCGGCCAGTCCCGCCCCCTCGATGAGCAGGACCGCCGCCGCCACCGGACCGCCGAGGATGGTGGAGATCGCGGCGGTGGAGCCGGCCGTGGCGAGGATCGCGCTCGCCCGCTGGTCGCCGCCCGCGCCCGCCCGCCGCACCGCCAGCAGGGCGAGCCCGCTGCCGACGGCCATGAGCGGGGCCTCGGGACCCAGCACCACGCCGAGCGGCAGTGTGGCCAGCGCGGCCAGCACCGCGCCGGGCAGCGCGCGGGGGCCGACGGGTGCCCCGCCCAGGCCGTTCACCGGGAGGTGGCCGCCGCCGCCCGGCATCCGGGTCACGATCGGCGCCAGGATCAGCCCGGCAAGCAGCAGCGCGGGCAGTGGCCACCACCAGGGCGGGGTGTCGTAACCGGCCGCCTTCGGCAGCGAGGTCCACACCCAGTGCTGCATCTCGTGCTGGAGCCCGACGAAGAAGAAGCAGGCCAGCGCGATGGGCACGCCCAGCAGCACGCAGAGCACCAGCAGCCGCCGGTAACCCGGACTGAGCAGCGTCTGCCGCAGCGACTGCTCCGCCCGCCCCGCAGCGGCGCCCACCGACGCGGTCACGAAACCCGCCCGAGCGGCCCGCCCCGCGGCAGCGTGCCCCGCCAGGACAGCGGCTCCTTCCAACACAGCACGCCAAGCCGGAACCCCGGGCTCCGCCGGGACAGCGGGTCCCGCCGGGAGTTCGGGCTCCGCCGGGACAGCGGGTCCTGCCGGGGCAGTGGGTCCCGCTGGGTCAGTGGGCTCCGCCGGGACAGCGGGTCCCGCCGGGACTTCGGGCTGCGCCGGGGCAGCTGGTCCCGCTGGGGGAGTGGGCTCCGCCGGGACAGCGGGTCCCGTCCGGGCAGCGGCCGACTCGTCACACGACCTCCTTTTTTCGCCCCGCGTTCCGTCGGTCGCCGGGGGGCGCGGGTGTCCTCAGTCAACGTGAGGCGGCGGGCGCCCGCATGTGCGCGCCCGGTGCGCGATTCACCCGTACGGCGGGCCCGCGTGGCCGGGGGGCCCGGCTGCGCGCAGGCTCTGAACGACCTGTCGGTGCCGTCGGCGCCGGTGGGCAGCTGCCCCGTACGGGGGACACAGAAAGGACTCCGCTCATGAGCCAGCACGCCGAACCCACTCCCGGCCGGCCGTCCCGCGGCGGCGACGCCTCCTGGGCCCAGCGCTCGGGCGACCGCACCAGCGGCTGGGTGACCGGCGGTGTCGTCTTCGCGGGCGTACTGCTGCTGCTGAACGGCGCGCTCGCCGTCCTCCAGGGCATCGCGGCCATCGCCGAGGACGACGTGTACGCCCGTATCGGCACCTACGTCTACGAGATGAGCCTGACCGGCTGGGGGGTCGTCCACGTCATCCTGGGCGCCCTCGTGTTCGTCACCGGGTTCGGACTGCTCAAGGACATGGCGTGGGCGCGGGTGGCGGGCATCGTCCTCGCCTCGCTGAGCCTGATCGCCCAGTTCCTGTTCCTGCCGTACTCGCCCGTCTGGTCCGTGATCATGATGGCGATCGACGTGTTCGTGATCTGGGCCCTGGCCAGCCGCCAGGACAACCCGTCCCGAGCCTAGACCCCACGCCCACGACGGACGGTCGCCCCGCGCCCGCGGGGTGACCGTCCGTCGTGTCCGGGCTCAGCGGCGGCGCAGGCTCCGGGCCAGTGCCGTCGCCGCCGCCGCGGTGCCCACGGCGGCCGCCGCCGTGCCCGCGAGGGCCAGGGCGCGGGCCCGGGGACCGGGAGCGGCCGGACGGGCGCCCGGCGCGGTGCCGTACGCGCTGCCCGGCGTCCCGGAAGCGGCCCCGGTGCCCGGCAGGGCCGAGGCCAGCAGTTCCGCCAGGTGCACGCCCTCGTGGCCGCCGCTGTCGAACTCGTGGATCTGGGTGCGGCAGCTGAAGCCGTCCGCGAGGACGACGGTCGACTCGTCCTCCTCCCGCAGCCGCGGCAACAGCACCCGCTCCGCGCACGCCTCGCTGACGTCCAGGTGACCGCGTTCGAAGCCGAAGTTGCCGGCCAGCCCGCAGCAGCCGGAGTCCAGGCGCTCCGCGTCCACCCCGGCGCGGCGCAGCAGTTCCTGGTCGGCCTCCCAGCCGAGCACCGCGTGCTGGTGGCAGTGCACCTGGGCCAGCGCCCGCGCGGACCGGTCCGGGACTCGCGGTGGCCGGTACCCGGGGGAGTGCTCGGTGAGCAGCTCCGACAGCGTCACCGTCTGCTCGGCCAGCCGCCGCACGTCCTGGTCGCCGGGGAACAGCTCCCCCGCGTCGGCCCGGAACACGGCCGTGCAGCTCGGCTCCAGCGCCACGACCAGGCCGCCCGCCCGCACATGGCCGGCCAGGCCGCGCACCGTGCGGCCGAGGACCTTCTGCGCCGTGCCGAGCTGTCCGGTGGAGATCCAGGTCAGCCCGCAGCACAGCGGCTCGTGCGGCAGCTCCACCCGCCACCCGGCGTGTTCCAGGACCCGTACCGCCGCCCGTCCGATGTGCGGGTGGAAGTGGTTGGTGAAGGTGTCCGGCCACAGCAGCACCGACCCGCGGTGCCCGTCGCCCTCCGGCTCGTGGTCCGCGAACCACTGCTCGAAGGTCCGCTCCGCGAACAGCGGCACCTCCCGGTCCGCCACCCCCGCCACCAGCACCGCCGCCTTCGACAGCAGCGGGGCGTGGGTGAGCGCGTTGACGACCGGCCCCAGCCGGGTGCGGCCCACCACCCGGGCGAGCGCCGGCAGCCAGCCCATCGACCAGTCCGAGCGCGGCCTGCGCCACGGCCGGCCCTCGTAGTGGTGGGACAGGAACTCCGCCTTGTACGTGGCCATGTCCACGTCCGCCGGACAGTCCTTCTTGCAGCCCTTGCAGGCCAGGCACAGATCGAGGGCGTCCTTGACCGCCTCCGAACGCCAGCCGTCCCGGATCGCGCCGTCCCCGTGCCCGTCCAGCATCTCGAACAACAGCCGGGCCCGGCCCCGCGTCGAATGCTCCTCCTCGCGGGTCACCTGGTACGACGGGCACATCACCGTGCCGTCGCTGGTGTGCTGCCGGCACTTGCCCACCCCGACGCAGCGGTTGGCCGCCTGCGCGAACGAACCCCCGTCGTGCGGGAACCGGAAGCGCAGGTCGCGGGGCTCGAACGGGGCCCAGTCACCGCCCAGCCGGAGATTCTCGTCCAGCCCGTACGGAGCGACGACCTTCCCCGGGTTCATCCGGTTGAGCGGGTCGAAGACCGCCTTCAGCCGCCCGAACGCCTCGACCAGCCGGTCCCCGAACATCCGGGACAGCAACTCGCCCCGGCTCTGCCCGTCCCCGTGCTCGCCGGACAGCGAGCCCTCGAACTCGACGACGAGGTCGGCCGCCCGCTCCATGAATCTCCGGTACGTCGCCACCCCGTCCGCGGTGTAGAGGTCGAACGGGATGCGGGTGTGCACGCACCCCTGCCCGAAGTGGCCGTACAGGCTCGGGCCGGTGTCGCTCAGGTACCCGAACTCGTCGAACAGCGCGCGCAGCCGGCGCAGGTAGTCGCCGAGGCGTTCGGGCGCCACCGCCGAGTCCTCCCAGCCCTCGAAGGTGTCGGGCCTGCCCGGGATGTGCGCGGTGGCACCCAGCCCGGCCTCGCGCACCTGCCACAGGTCCTGCTCGTGCGACGGATCGTCCAGGAACGCGCAGTCGGCGTCGTGCTCGAAGCGGTGCACGGCCGCCAGCAGCCGGTTCGCCCGGCGGTCCGCCTCCTCGACGGTGTCCCCTCCGAACTGCACCATCAGGTAGGCGTTGCCCTCCGGCATCTGGGCCAGTGCCTTCGGGTTCAGGTGCTTGATCCGCTCGTCGCGGACCAGCCGGGCGTCGACGCCCTCCAGCGCGATCGGGTCGTGCGGCAGGATGTCGGGCACCGCGTCGGCGGCCTTGTCGATGGTGTCGAAGCCCAGGACCAGCAGGGTGCGTTCCTGCACCACCGGTACCAGTTCCAGCTCCGCCCGCAATACCGTGACCAGCGTCGACTCGCTGCCCACCAGCAGACCGGCCACGTCGAAACCGTGCTCCGGCAGCAGGGAGTCCAGGTTGTAGCCGGAGACCCGGCGCGGGACGTCCGGGAACCGGCGGCGGATCTCGTCCCCGTAGGTGTCGCGCAGCGCGCGCAGCCGCCGGTAGACGGTCGCCCGCAGATCGCCCTGCCGTTCGATCTCGGCGTACTCCGCGTCGTCCGTCCGGCCGCACCAGAAGCGGGTGCCGTCGTAGAGCAGCACCTCCAGCCGGGCGATGTTGTCGACGACCTTGCCGTGCGCCTGCGCGGTGGCGCCGCAGGAGTTGTTGCCGATCATGCCGCCGAGGGTGCAGTTGGCGTGGGTGGCGGGTTCGGGACCGTAGCGCAGCCCGTGCGGCGCGAGCTGCCGGTTCAGGTCGTCGAGCACGATCCCGGGCTGGACGACGCAGGTGCGGGCGTCGGGGTCCACCGACTCGATCCGGGTGCAGTACTTCGACCAGTCGAGGACCAGGCCCGCGTTGGTGCACTGCCCGGCCAGGCTGGTGCCGCCGCCGCGCGACAGCACGGGCGCGCCGAACTCCCGCGCCACGGCCACCGCCCGGGCCCCGGCCTCCGGGGTACGGGGGACGACCACGCCGAGGGGTGTCTGGCGGAAGTTCGACGCGTCCGTGGAGTAGGCGGCCCGGCTCCCGGCGTCGAACCTGACCTCACCGTCGACCCGCTCGCTCAGCGCGGCCCGGAGCGAGGCGGTGTCGACCGGCGGCGGTGCCCCTTCGCGCGTGACGGGCTCGGGCAGATCCAGCGCACCCATGGGCACTCCTTCGCGGGTCGGCGTACGGCCGTCGGCGCGACAGCGGCGTCCGCGAGGTCCGCGAGGGCACGACGGCCGTCGCTGAGTACCCGGCCCGGTGCCGGACAATCACCGGACACGGAGCGTCGCCAACCGTGTCGCTGTTGGGCCGAACGGGTGACTTGACGTAAGAATTGGCTGGTGCAGGCAATGAAGGCGAGTGGAACGGGGGAGCCGGTGAACAGCCACGACGTCACCGATGAACAGTGGGAAGGGCTCGCCCAGGTCGTGCCGCTGCGTGGGCGCGACGCCTGGCCGTCGGCGGTCGGTCACCGGGCGATGCCGGAGGCGGAGACGGAGCGCCGCCGTCGTTTCGTCGTCCTGAGGGTCAATGTGTTCGCGGACGCCCGCGAGGTCGCCGAGACGCTGATGGCGGGAATCCCGGTGCTCCTGGACCTCACCAGCGCCGAGGGCGAGGTCGCCAAGCGGGTCCTGGACTTCAGCACCGGCGTCGTCTTCGGCCTGGCCAGCGGGATGCACCGGGTGGACCGCAACGTCTTCCTGCTGACCCCGGCGGGCACCGAGGTGAACGGGCTGATGGAGAGCGCGGTGGGGGTCCCGGGAGAGTGACGGTCCCCCGATCGTAGGAAAGCCGTCCGGGCAAAACGGTTCACCGTCCGGCGCGGCCCTACGGTCCGCATATGGCAGCGTCACCTGCGTCCTCCGCGTCACCCGCGCCGTCCGACCCGCCGGGGGCGCCCGCGCCCGCCGCGCCGCTCCCCGGCCGTCCCCGCGTCACCCAGCTGCGGCTGTCCGCCTTCGCCGGGCACCGGCGCGCCGTGCTGACGCTCGGGCCGCTCACCGTGCTCGCCGGGCCCAGCGGCAGCGGCAAGACCAGTGCGCTCAGGGCGTACGACGCCCTGGCCCGGCTCGGCGGCGGCGCGGAACTCGGCGCGGTGTTCCCGGACCCGGCCGCCTGCGTGCCCGAACGGGCCCGGCCCGACGCGCAGCACCGCCGGGGTTTCCGCATCGGCTGCACGGCCGACGGCGCCGAGGGGCCGGTGCACCTGGACGTCGCCGTACAGGCCGAGCCCGAGCTGCGCATCGTGGGGGAGCGGCTGACGGTGGACGGCGTCGTGCTCCTGGAGACGGCGCTGCGCGACCCCGGCCGCCGTGCCGTGCAGGCGGCCTGGCACACGGCCGGGTCGGCGCCCGTCACCCGCGCCCCGCTGCCGGACGACCGGCTCGGCACCCCGCTGCTGCCGCTGCGGGTGGCCGGCAAGACGGACGGGCAGCGCAGGGTGCTCGCGGCGGCCGAGCAGATGGTGGTCGCCCTGCGCTCCGTCTTCGCCTGCGACCCCAGGCCGGGCCGGATGCGGGAGCCCGTGCCCACCGGCTCCGGACGCCTCCTCGGCGGCTGCGACAACCTCGCCGACGTGCTGTGGCGCACCCGCGCCGAGTGCGGCCGGCGGCACGCGCAGTTCGTCGCCGCGGTGCGCACCGGATGCGCGGGCCCCGTCGAGGACGTCCTGGCCGAACCGGTCGTCGGCGGTGTGGTCCGCGCGCTCCTCGACCGGGGCGACGGCGTCCGCACCGGCCTGGCCCGCCTGGGCTACGGCGAGCTGCGCTACCTCGCCCTCGCCCTGGTGCTGTTCACCGGGCCCGGGGTGCTGGAGGTCGACCCGGCCGGCGAGGTGCCCGCCGCGCTCCAGACGCTCACCGTCCTCGCCGACGGCTTCGACCGCGGCCTGGACGTGCGCCAGCGCGCCGAACTGCTCCGGCTGGCGGCGCGGATGTGCGACCGGGGGCACATCCGCTTCGTCGGAGCGGTCGCCGACGCGTCGTGGGTGGCAGGGGCGGCCGGGACGGCGGGGGAGGCGGGGGAGGGAGGGGCGGGCGGCGTCACGGTGGTACACCTGAACCCGTGACCGATCATCCCCGTGACCTCGCGGCACTGCGGCGCAGGCTGGCCGAGTTCGCCGCCGCGCGCGACTGGCAGCCGTACCACACCCCCAAGAACCTGGCCGCCGCGCTGAGCGTGGAGGCCTCCGAACTCCTGGAAATCTTCCAGTGGTTGACGCCCGAGCAGTCGGCCCGCGTCATGACCGACCCGGACACCGCCCCCCGGGTGCGGGACGAGGTCGCCGACGTGCTGGCGTATCTCCTCCAGTTCTGCGAGGTGCTCGGCGTCGATCCGCTGGCCGCGCTGGAGGCGAAGATCGAGCGCAACGAGTCCCGGTTCCCCGTGGCGGGCGCGCCGGAAGACTGACCCCGGGGGAGCCAACCACTCCGTTATCACTCTCCGCAGTCAAAATCCGGCCACAAATCAATATCGTGTCCGAAGATTTCCGCCTTCCTCTGGCTTTTCGTCCCACACGCCTTCACTCTGGGTAGTGAATAACGGAGTTCGGGCGGACGCGTCACGAGCGCGTCGGAACAGACGGGGGCAGCGCATGGACGCTGTGCGGCTCATCGTGACGAGTGGGCGTGCCCTGGCCGCCGGTGGCGAGGTACCGGATGTGCTGAAGGAGGTGTGGCAGGTGCAGGCCCTGGCCCAGGCGATCGGCAGTCGGCTGGCGGTCTACGGCCCGCCCGAACTGCGCGGCGAGGCCATCGGTTTGACCGAGCTGGCGGGCCGCGGCTGCGGAGTGCTGCGCACCCCGGAGCTGGCCCAGGGTGAGCTGCGCGCCGCCCAGCTCACCGAACTGGGCGACGCCCGGCAGGCCCTGATGCGCCTGGGCACCCTGCTCGGCGAGACCGGCATCGCGCTCGTGGGCGTGGCCTGCGCCGCGGCCGACGAGGCGACGTACTGGCAGTGCATGGAGGCCATCGACGCGGCCGACGAGTCACGGGACCGGGTCCTGGAGATGCTGCGCAAACTGGCGGACCGCGACGCACACTTACCCGAGCGGGAGGCAGGCTAGGACGCCCGCGCGCCGCGCGCCGCGACCGGAGCCTGTGCCGGACACCCGCGCCGAGCAGGCAGGATGGGAGACATGGATCTCCGTATCTTCACCGAGCCCCAGCAGGGGGCCACCTACGACACCTTGCTCACCGTGGCCAAGGCCACCGAGGACCTCGGCTTCGACGCCTTCTTCCGCAGCGACCACTACCTCCGCATGGGCGCCGTGGACGGCCTCCCCGGCCCCACCGACGCCTGGATCACCCTGGCCGGCCTGGCCCGGGAGACCAAGCGCATCCGGCTCGGCACCCTCATGACGGCGGGCACCTTCCGGCTGCCCGGCGTCCTCGCCATCCAGGTCGCCCAGGTCGACCAGATGTCGGGCGGCCGCATCGAGCTGGGCCTGGGCGCCGGCTGGTTCGAGGAGGAGCACAAGGCGTACGGCATCCCCTTCCCGAAGGAGAAGATCGGCCGCCTGGAGGAGCAGCTGGCGATCGTCACCGGCCTGTGGGCCACCGAGACGGGCAAGACCTTCGACTTCCACGGCAGGTTCTACGACCTCACCGACTCGCCCGCGCTGCCCAAGCCCGCGCAGGCCAAGGTGCCCGTGCTCATCGGCGGCCACGGCGCCACCCGCACCCCGCGGCTGGCCGGGCAGTACGCCGACGAGTTCAACATGCCGTTCGCCTCGATCGAGGACACCGAGCGGCAGTTCGGCCGGGTGCGGGCCGCCGCCGAAGAGGCCGGCCGCGGCGCGGACGCCCTCACCTACTCCAACGCCCTCGTCGCCTGCGTCGGCAAGGACGACGCCGAGGTCGCCCGGCGCGCCGCCGTCATCGGCCGCCAGGTCGACGAGCTGAAGGCCAACGGCCTCGCGGGCTCCCCGGCCGAGGTCGTCGAGAAGATCGGCCGCTACGCCGAGGCCGGCGCCCAGCGGATC
The DNA here is from genome assembly GCF_044765285.1 of Streptomyces sp. NPDC102490. Taxonomy (NCBI): domain Bacteria; kingdom Bacillati; phylum Actinomycetota; class Actinomycetes; order Kitasatosporales; family Streptomycetaceae; genus Streptomyces; species Streptomyces sp. NPDC102490. The sequence continues at coordinate 82,984 of NZ_JBIWJU010000013.1, read as the reverse complement.
TACCTCCAGATCCTCGACCTCGACGACCTGGACCACCTGGAGCTGATCTCCTCCCAGGTCCAGTCGCAACTGGCCTGAGACCGCCCGCCCGTCGGACGGCCGAATAACCGAAGGCGCCGGTCACCCGCCCTGTGCGAGGGTGTGACCGTCGTCCTGCCGGAGCCCCCGGGGAACACCCCCTGGGGGCTCTCGCGCGCACGGCACCCAGGCAGACGTCCGTTGCACCGCCGACCCGGCCGGAGAGGCCCATGTTCCTGACCATCACCACCACCGGTACCCCCGAGCACCCCGCGACCGACCTCGGTTTCCTGCTGCACAAGCATCCAGACAAGGCGCAGGCGTTCTCCACCTCCTTCGGCACGGCCCACGTGTTCTACCCCGAGGCGGAGGAGCAGCGCTGCACGGCGGCGCTGCTGCTGGAGGTCGACGCGGTGGCGCTGGTCAGGCGCGGCAAGGGCAAGGGCCGCGGCGGCGCCCCCGACGCGGCACTCGCGCAGTACGTCAACGACCGTCCGTACGCGGCCTCCTCCCTCCTCGCCGTCGCGCTGAGCAACGTCTTCTCCAGCGCGCTGCGCGGCGTGTGCAAGGCCCGCCCCGAGCGCGCCGCCCGGCCGCTGCCGCTGCGCGTGGAGATCCCGGCGGTGCCCGCCCGCGGCGGCCCCGACCTGGTACGGCGCCTGTTCGAGCCGCTCGGCTGGGCGGTCGCCGTCGAGGCCGTGCCGCTGGACACCCGGTTCCCCGAGTGGGGCGACTCGCGCTACGTCCGGCTCGTGCTGGAGTCGCGGTCCCTCACCCTCTCGAACGCCCTGCGCCACCTGTACGTCCTGCTCCCGGTGCTCGACGACGCCAAGCACTACTGGGTCTCCCCGGACGAGGTCGACAAGCTGATGCGGGCCGGCGAGGGCTGGCTGCCCGGCCACCCGGAGCAGAAGCTGATCACCAGCCGCTACCTGTCCCGCCGCTGGTCCCTGACCCGCGAGGCGATGGACCGGCTGGAGCTGATCCGGCTGGCCGAGACCGACGACAGCGAGGTCGAGGAGATCGACAACGCCGTCGAGGCGGACGCCGAGCAGGAGGCGAGGCCCACCCCGCTGGCCGTGCACCGCCGCGAGGCGATCCTCACCGCCCTGCGCGAGACCGCCGCCGCCCGCGTCCTCGACCTCGGCTGCGGCGAGGGGCACCTGGTGCGCGAGCTGCTCAAGGAGCCGCGCTGCACCGAGATCGTCGGCGTGGACGTGTCGGTGCGCGCCCTCACCATCGCCTCCCGGCGGCTCAAGCTGGACCGCATGGGCGAGCGGCAGGCCGCGCGCGTCCGGCTCTTCCAGGGCTCCCTCGCCTACACGGACAAGCGACTCAAGGGCTACGACGCCGCCGTGCTCAGCGAGGTGATCGAGCACCTCGACCTGCCGAGGCTGCCCGCCCTGGAGTACGCCGTCTTCGGCTCGGCCCGCCCCCGCACCGTCGTCGTCACCACGCCCAACGTCGAGTACAACGTGCGCTGGGAGAGCCTGCCCGCCGGTCACGTCCGCCACCGCGACCACCGCTTCGAGTGGACCCGCGAGGAGTTCCGCACCTGGGCCCGGGCGGTCGCCGAACGGCACGGCTACGGCGTGGAGTTCCGCCCCGTCGGCCCCGACGACCCCGAGGTGGGCCCGCCCACCCAGCTGGCCCTGTTCACCCTCGGCACGACCGAGGCCCCGACCGAGAAGGAGGCGAAGGCCGCATGAGCACCACCGGCACCACCGACACCGTGCGGGCCCGCGCCCTGCCCGTCACCGACCTCTCCCTCGTCGTGCTGATCGGCGCCTCCGGCTCCGGCAAGTCCACCTTCGCCCGGCGCCACTTCAAGCCGACCGAGGTCATCTCCTCCGACTTCTGCCGGGGCCTGGTCGCCGACGACGAGAACGACCAGAGCGCCAGCCGCGACGCCTTCGACGTCCTGCACTACATCGCGGGCAAGCGGCTCGCCGCCGGCCGCCGCACCGTCGTCGACGCGACCAACGTGCAGCAGGACGCCCGGCGGCAGCTGATCGACCTGGCCAGGAAGCACGACGTGCTGCCCATCGCCATCGTCCTCGACGTGCCCGAGCAGGTCTGCGCCGAGCGCAACGCCACCCGCACCGACCGCGCCGACATGCCCCGCCGGGTCATCCAGCGCCACACCCGCGAACTCCGCCGCTCCCTGCGCCACCTGGAGCGCGAGGGCTTCCGCAAGGTGCACGTGCTGCGCGGCCCGGCGGAGGTGGAGCACGCCACCGTCGTCACCGAGAAGCGCTTCAACGACCTCACCCACCTCACCGGGCCCTTCGACATCGTCGGCGACATCCACGGCTGCGCCGCCGAGCTGGAGACCCTGCTCGCCAAGCTCGGCTACACCGACGGCGTCCACCCCGAGGGCCGCACCGCCGTCTTCGTCGGCGACCTCGTCGACCGCGGCCCGGACAGCCCCGGCGTGCTGCGCCGCGTGATGTCCATGGTCAGGTCGGGCAACGCGCTGTGCGTGCCGGGCAACCACGAGAACAAGTACGGCCGCTTCCTGAAGGGCCGCAACGTCCAGCACACCCACGGACTCGCCGAGACGATCGCGCAGATGGACGGCGAGAGCGAGGAGTTCCGCGCCGAGGTACGGGAGTTCATCGACGGCCTGGTCAGCCACTACGTCCTCGACGGCGGCCGGCTCGTGGTCTGCCACGCCGGTCTGCCCGAGAAGTACCACGGCCGCACCTCCGGCCGGGTCCGCAGCCACGCCCTCTACGGCGACACCACCGGCGAGACCGACGAGTTCGGCCTGCCCGTGCGCTACCCGTGGGCCGAGGACTACCGGGGCCGCGCGGCGGTGGTCTACGGCCACACCCCCGTCCCGGAGGCCACCTGGCTGAACAACACCATCTGCCTGGACACCGGCGCCGTCTTCGGCGGCAAGCTCACCGCGCTGCGCTGGCCGGAGCGCGAGCTGGTCGACGTACCCGCCGAACGGGTCTGGTACGAACCGTCCAAGCCGCTGCGGACCGAGGCGCCCGGCGGGCACGACGGCCGCCCGCTGGACCTGGCCGACGTCCAGGGCCGCCGGACGGTGGAGACCCGGCACGCCGGGCGGATCACCGTGCGCGAGGAGAACGGGGCGGCGGCCCTGGAGGTCATGAGCCGCTTCGCCACCGACCCTCGCCTGCTGCCGTACCTCCCGCCGACCATGGCACCGACCGCCACCTCCGGGGTGGACGGCTACCTGGAGCACCCGAAGGAGGCCTTCGCGCAGTACGCGGCGGACGGCGTGGCACGGGTGGTGTGCGAGGAGAAGCACATGGGCTCGCGGGCGGTGGTCCTGGTCTGCCGCGACGCGGACGCGGCCCGCGCCCGCTTCGGGGTCGACGGCCCCACCGGGTCCCTCTACACCCGTACCGGCCGCCCCTTCCTCGACGACGCGTCGCTCACCGAGGAGATCCTCGACCGGCTGCGCACCGCGATCGGCGAGGCCGGCCTGTGGGACGAACTGGCCACCGACTGGCTGCTCCTGGACACCGAGCTGATGCCCTGGTCGCTCAAGGCGTCCGGCCTGCTGCGCTCCCAGTACGCCGCCGTGGGCGCCGCCTCCGGCGCGGTGTTCCCGGGCGCGCTGGCCGCACTGGAGGGCGCCGTGGCGCGCGGCGTCGAGGTGCGGGACCTCCTCGGCCGCCAGCGCGACCGGTCCGCCGACGCGGCCGCCTTCACCGACGCCTACCGCCGCTACTGCTGGCCCACCGACGGCCTGGACGGCGTCCGCCTGGCCCCGTTCCAGATCCTCGCCGTCCAGGGCCGCAGCCTGGCCGCGCTGCCCCACGACGAGCAGCTCGCCCTCATCGACCGGCTCGTCGAGCACGACGGCAGCGGCCTGTTGCAGACCACCCGCCGTCTCTACGTCGACACCGGCGACCCCGAGTCGGTGGCGGCGGGCATCGACTGGTGGCTGGAGATGACCGGCCGCGGCGGCGAGGGCATGGTCGTGAAGCCCGTCGGCGCCCTGGTCCGCGACGGCAAGGGCCGTCTGGTGCAGCCCGGCATCAAGTGCCGCGGCCGCGAGTACCTGCGGATCATCTACGGCCCCGAGTACACCCGCCCCGACCACCTCGCCCGGCTCCGGCACCGGTTCCTGAACCACAAGCGGTCCCTGGCGATCCGCGAGTACGCGCTCGGCCTGGAGGCCCTGGACCGCCTCGCCGACGGCGAGCCGCTGTGGCGCGTGCACGAGGCGGTGTTCGGGGTGCTGGCCCTGGAGTCGGAGCCGGTGGACCCGCGGCTGTGACCCTCACTCGCCCCGTCCCGGTCCCTCGGCACCGCCCTCGGCGGCCGCGTACGGCTGCACGGCGGTGGTGCCGGGGACGACCGGTACCGCGGGGCGGTCGCGTGCCGCCAGGTGGCGGGTCAGCGCGAGCAGCGGCTGGGTCAGCAGGGTCGTGGTGAGCGCCATGAACACCAGGACCGTGTAGAGCGGCGCGCTGACCAGTCCCGCCTCCAGGCCGGCGTTGAGGGCGATCAGCTCGGTCAGGCCCCGGGCGCTGAGCAGCACCCCGACGGTGCGGGCGTCGTGCCGGTCGAGACCGCCGAGCCGGGCCGCCACCAGCCCGCTGCCGACCTTCGTGGTGACCGCGAGCACCGTCACCACCAGCAGCACCGTCCAGCCGGTGCCGGTCATGCTGTTCAGGGCCACGGACTGCCCCGAGAGCACGAAGAAGAACGGCAGCAGCAGGGAGCTGATCTCGTGCAGCGGGCGCAGCAGGTCCGGGTCGAGGGTGCCGCTCTCCTCCCGCGGCGTCACCAGACCGGCGAGCAGCGCCCCGAAGATCACGTGCAGCCCGAGCCAGTGCGTCACCCAGGCCGACCCGAGGGCGAAGCCGATCAGCAGCGCCAGCCGCAGCGAGGGCTCCAGGCGCGTCCGCCACAGCAGTCTGCGCAGCACCGGCCGGGCCGCCAGCGCCATCACGGTGACGAAGCCGACGGCGAGCGCCGCACGCCACGGCCAGTCCAGTGCCGCCTCGCCCGCCCCGCTGTCGATCATCGCGCCCGCCAGCACCGTCCAGCACACCGCGTCGAGGACCCCGGCCGCCGAGACCGCCACCACCCCGGGCACGGTGCGGGTGAGGCCGTTCTCCCGCACGATCGCGGTCAGCACCGGCACCGCCGTTATCGACAGGGCGATGCCCGCGAACAGCACCGTGGCGGTCGACGGTTCCCAGCCGCCGCCCAGGTCGCGCACCGTGTTCCGGAACAGCAGGGCGGCGCCGCAGCCCACCGCCATCGGCACCGCGAACGAGGCCAGGGCCACGGTCACCGAGACCCGCGCCCGGTCGCCGAGGATCTTCAGGTCCAGCTCGTAGCCCACCGCGAACAGGAACACCACCAGGGAGAACTGGGAGAACCCGGTCAGCGCCGGGCCGATGGCCGCCGGGAAGAGGGCGTCGTACGCCCGGGGGGCGAGGCTGCCGAGGAGGGAGGGGCCGAGGGCGATGCCCGCCGCCAGCTGGCCCACGATGTAGGGCTGCCCGAGCCGCCGGGCCAGCCCGCCGCCCGCATGCGCGGCGACCAGGATCAGAGCCGATGCGCCCACCAGGTGGGCGATCAACGCGTCAGGACTCAAAGTGTCTCCGCACGCTCCGGTGTCCGATGCCGGCCTCGTCGGGAGCCGGCCGGCACTGCCAACCTCCCCAGGATGGTCGCGGCCCGGCGTCGCATCGCAGGTCGTACACCGGCCCCCGCCCGGAGCACGGGAAGCACGGACGGCGGCCGTCCGCACACGGTGCACCGGCGTTCGCGCCGTGGACCTCGCCGCGCCCGAGGGGCGCCTCCCGGCCGGCGCGTAAGGGCCCGGAGCGCACAGGCCCGCGAAAGCGGGGGGTGAACAGGCGCCCGAGTGGTCAGGATGGAGGCATGGGATTCCACGTCGACTCCGAAGCCGGGCGGCTCACCCGCGTCATCCTGCACCGGCCGGATCTCGAGCTCAAAAGGCTCACCCCCAGCAACAAGGACGCCCTTCTCTTCGACGACGTGCTGTGGGTGCGCCGGGCGCGCGCCGAGCACGACGGGTTCGCCGACGTGCTCCGCGACCGCGGGGTGGCGGTGCACCTCTTCGGCGACCTGCTCACCGAGACCCTGGACGTCCCGGCCGCCCGGCGGCTCGTCCTGGACCGGGTCTTCGACGAGAAGGAGTACGGAGTGCTGGCCACGGACCACCTCCGGGCCGCCTTCGAGACCCTGCCCGCCCACGAACTGGCCGAGTGGCTGGTCGGCGGCATGACCAAGCGGGAGTTCCTGGACGCGCACCCGGAGCCGACCTCCGTGCGCTTCCACGCCATGGAGCTGGACGACTTCCTGCTCGGCCCGCTGCCCAACCACCTCTTCACCCGGGACACCTCGGCCTGGATCTACGACGGCGTCTCCATCAACGCCATGCGCTGGCCCGCCCGGCAGCGCGAGACGGTCCACTTCGAGGCGATCTACCGGCACCACCCGCTGTTCCGCGACGAGACCTTCCACCTCTGGTCCGAGGGGCAGGCCGACTACCCCTCCACCATCGAGGGCGGCGACGTCCTGGTCATCGGCAACGGCGCCGTGCTCATCGGCATGAGCGAGCGCACCACGCCCCAGGCCGTCGAGATGCTCGCCCACAAGCTGTTCGCCGCCGGGTCCGCCCGGACCATCGTGGCCCTCGACCTGCCCAAGCGGCGGGCCTTCATGCACCTGGACACGGTGATGACCATGGTCGACGGCGACACCTTCACCCAGTACGCCGGGCTCGGCATGCTCCGCTCCTACACCATCGAGCCGGGCGCCGGGGAGAAGGACCTGAAGGTCACCGACCATCCGCCGGAGCACATGCACCGCGCGATGGCCGCCGCCCTCGGCCTCGGCGAGATCCGGGTCCTCACCGCCACCCAGGACGTGCACGCGGCCGAGCGCGAGCAGTGGGACGACGGCTGCAACGTCCTGGCCGTCGAGCCGGGCGTCGTCGTCGCCTACGAACGCAACGCCACCACCAACACCCACCTGCGCAAACAGGGCATCGAGGTGATCGAGATCCCGGGCAGCGAACTGGGCCGGGGCCGGGGCGGGCCGCGCTGCATGAGCTGCCCGGTCGAACGCGCTGCCGTATAAGAATTCGGCAGCTCGTATATACTTCCAGGCGTCCCTCGTTCCCGTCCCGCACCTCTGGAGCGCCCTCATGGCGACAGTCCCGACCGCCCTCGCCGGCCGCCACTTCCTCAAGGAGATCGATTTCACCGAGGAGGAGTTCCGCGGCCTGGTCGAGCTGGCCGCCGAGCTGAAGGCCGCCAAGCGCGCCGGGACCGAGACGCGGTACCTCGCCGGCAAGAACATCGCGCTGATCTTCGAGAAGACCTCGACCCGCACCCGCTGCGCGTTCGAGGTCGCCGCCGCCGACCAGGGCGCCTCCACCACCTACCTCGACCCGGCCGGCTCCCAGATCGGCCACAAGGAGTCCGTGAAGGACACTGCCCGCGTGCTGGGCCGGATGTTCGACGGCATCGAGTACCGCGGCGACAGCCAGGCCAAGGTCGAGGAGCTGGCCGCCTTCGCCGGAGTCCCCGTCTACAACGGCCTGACCGACGACTGGCACCCCACCCAGATGCTCGCCGACGTGCTCACCATGACCGAGCACAGCGACCGCCCGCTGCGGGAGATCGGCTTCGCCTACCTCGGCGACGCCCGCTTCAACATGGGCAACTCCTACCTGGTCACCGGCGCCCTGCTCGGCATGGACGTGCGCATCGTCGCCCCGAAGGCCTACTGGCCCGCCCAGGAGGTCGTCGACCGGGCGCAGCGGCTCGCCGCGGCCAGCGGGGCGCGCGTCACCCTCACCGAGGACGTGGCCGAGGGGGTGCGCGGTGCCGGGTTCGTCGTCACCGACGTCTGGGTCTCCATGGGCGAGCCCAAGGAGGTCTGGGCGGAGCGGATCAAGGCGCTGGCGCCCTACGCCGTGACCATGGACGTGCTGCGCGCCACCGGCAACCCGGACGTCAAGTTCCTGCACTGCCTGCCCGCCTTCCACGACCTGGGCACCAAGGTCGGCCAGGAGATCTTCGAAGCGCACGGGCTCGACTCTCTGGAGGTCACCGACGAGGTCTTCGAGTCGGAGCACTCGGTCGTCTTCGACGAGGCGGAGAACCGCCTGCACACCATCAAGGCCGTCCTCGTGGCCACGCTGGCCTGACCAGCACCGTTATGCTGACCGGCGGCTCCGGAGCCACCCCTTCCGGTGCCGCCCGCGCGACCACCCCCGCGCCCCGCACCACCAGAAACGAGCACCACCCGCCATGCCCGCTTCCCGCGTCAAGTCCCCCCACCTCCTCGTCGCCGAATCCGGCGCCGACCGCGAAGGCCACGGCCTGAAGCGCACGATGGGGCTGTTCCAGCTCGTCTGCTTCGGCGTCGGCGCGATCGTCGGCACCGGCATCTTCGTCGGCCTGTCCGACTCGGTCGCCGAGGCCGGCCCGGCCGTCGTCGTCTCCTTCGTCCTCGCCGCGATCACCTGCGTGTTCACCGCGTTCGCCTTCGCCGAGCTGGGCGGCGCGATCCCGGTCTCCGGCTCCTCGTACTCCTTCGCCTACGCCGGGCTCGGCGAACGCACCGCGTTCCTCGTCGGCTGGTGCCTGCTCCTGGAGTACGGCGTGTCGGTCTCGGCGGTCGCGGTCGGCTGGAGCCAGTACGTCAACGAACTGCTCGACAGCGTCCTCGGCGTCCAGCTCCCGCAGGCCCTGTCCGCGGGCCCCGGCGACGGCGGCGCCGTCAACCTCCCCGCGGTGATCGTCATCGCCCTGGCCTGCGTGCTGCTGGTGCGCGGCGTGCGGGAGAGCGCCCGCGCCACGGCCGCCATGGCCGTCCTCAAGCTGGCCGTCCTGCTCGCCTTCTGCGCCATCGGCTTCTACGCCTTCGAGGACGGCAACCTCACCCCGTTCTCCCCGGCCGGTCTCGGCGGCATCGGCGCCGGCACCACCGCCGCCTTCTTCTCCTACATCGGCTTCGACGCCATCACCACGGCAGGCGAGGAGGCCAAGAACCCGCGCCGGGACATCCCCGTCGCGATCCTGGTCTGCATCGGCCTGGTCACCCTGCTGTACTGCGCGGTCGCCGTCGCCGCGATCGGCGCCGTCGGCGGCGACCGGGTCGCGGACCGGCCCGCCGCGCTCTCCTACGTCGTCGACCGGGTCACCGGCTCCGCGATCGGCGGCGGCGTGGTCGCCTTCGGCGCGGTCGTCGCCATCGCCTCGGTGGTGCTCGCCGTGATGTACGGCCAGACCCGCATCCTGATGTCGATGTCCCGGGACGGACTGATCCCCCGGGTCTTCGAGAAGGTCTCCCCGCGCACCGCCACGCCCGTCGCCGGCACCCTGATCGTCGGCGTGGTCTTCGCCCTCCCGGCGGCCTTCGCCCCGCTCGACGCGGTGGTCAACCTGTGCACCATCGGCACCCTCGCCACGATGGCCGCCGTCAACGTCTCGGTGATCACCCTGCGGCGCCGCGAACCGGGCCTCGCCCGCACCTTCCGCGTCCCGCTCTACCCGGCGACCCCGCTGCTCGGGGTCGGCTTCTGCCTGTACCTGATGTACGAGACGGGCGGCGCCACCTGGCTCCAGTTCGCGGTGTTCCTCGCGGTGGGCCTGCTGGTGTACACGGCCTACGGGCGCCGGCACTCCCGCCTGGCCGCGGGCGCCCCCGTCACTCCTGAGGGCGACGCGGAGCGGGTACCGCAGGAAGCCTGAACCAGACCGCCTTGCCCGCCCCGGTGGGCCGGTGACCGCAGGACGAGCTGAGGGCGCGGATCAGAAGCAGGCCGCGCCCGTCCTCGCGCCACGGGTCGGGCGGCTCCACGTCCGGCCGGGTGAGATCGGCCGGCGGCGACGGGTCCGGGTCGTGCACCTCGACCTGGCAGCCGGTCGGCCGCAGCTCCACCACCAGCTCGATCGGCGTCGGGCCGACCGGCGTGTGCTCCACCGCGTTGGCGACCAGCTCGGCCGTGAGCAGCTCCGCGGTGTCGCCGTCGGCCGTGTGGTCCAGCTCGGCCAGGGCGTTGCGCACCAGGGCACGCGCCACCGGCACGGCCGCGGCGGAGTGCGGCAGTGCGATGCGCCAGGAGGCGGGGGCGGGGGAGTGATCGTGCACGGCAGTCCGTTTCGTGGAGCAGGGGAGTCCTGTCCTGCTTTCAACCTTATGAATGGTACGGGGCGGCCCGGCAGAGCCGTTCGACGGGCGCCCCCGGGACCTTCGGCCCGAGCCGCCGAGCCCCGAGCCTTGTCGCCCCCGACTGTTATCGCGTACCCGTGACGACAGTGACAGATGAGTGATAACTTCGAGTGTCATGAGTCCCTTCACCGGCTCCGCCGCCCCCACCTCCGACTGGCGGCACCTGCGGGTCGAGATCACCGACGGCGTCGCCACCGTCACCCTCGCCCGCCCCGACAAGCTCAACGCGCTCACCTTCGAGGCCTACGCCGACCTGCGCGACCTCCTCGCCGAGCTGTCCCGCGGCCGGTCCGTGCGGGCCCTGGTGCTGGCCGGTGAGGGGCGCGGCTTCTGCTCCGGCGGCGACGTGGACGAGATCATCGGCGCCACCCTGTCCATGGACACCGCCCGGCTGCTGGACTTCAACCGGATGACCGGCCAGGTGGTGCGGGCGGTACGGGAGTGCCCGTTCCCGGTGATCGCCGCGCTGCACGGGGTCGCCGCGGGCGCGGGCGCGGTCCTCGCCCTGGCCGCCGACTTCCGCGTCGCCGACCCGTCCGCCCGCTTCGCCTTCCTCTTCACCCGCGTCGGCCTCTCCGGCGGCGACATGGGCGCCGCCTACCTGCTGCCCCGGGTCGTGGGCCTCGGCCACGCCACCCGCCTGCTGATGCTCGGGGACACGGTCCGGGCACCCGAGGCCGAGCGCATCGGCCTGATCAGCGAGCTGACCGAGGAGGGCCGCGCCGACGAGGCCGCCCACACCCTGGCCCACCACCTGGCCGACGGCCCGGCCCTGGCCCACGCCCAGACCAAGGCCCTCCTGACGGCCGAGCTGGACATGCCGCTGGCGGCAGCGATGGAACTGGACGCCTCGACCCAGGCCCTGTTGATGACAGGCGAGGACTACGCCGAGTTCCACGCGGCCTTCACGGAGAAACGCCCCCCGAAGTGGCAAGGGAGGTAAGGGGATGCTCTCGTCCCAGGGGAGTCCAGTTGCCCTAGGGGCGCGGGGAACTGCGCGAGCAACCACGACGAACCCGCAGCCGCCCGCGAAGACAAGCCACCCCCTACGAGTCGCGATCATCGGCGGAGGCCCCGGCGGCCTCTACACCGCCGCCCTCCTCAAACGCCTCGCCCCCGACCGCGAGATCACCGTCTACGAACGAGGCGCCCCCGACGACACCTTCGGCTTCGGCGTCGTCCTCTCCGACGAAACCCTCGGCGGCATCGAACACGCCGACCCGGTCGTCTACGAGGCCCTCAGGACGCACTTCGTCCGCTGGGACGACATCGACATCGTCCACCGAGGCACCCGCCACACCTCCGGAGGACACCGCTTCGCCGCCCTCGGCCGCCGCCGCCTCCTGGAGATCCTGCACGAGCGCTGCCACGACCTCGGCGTGGACCTCCGTTTCCGCACCGAGGCACCGCCCCCGGACCGCCTCGCACGGACCCACGACCTCGTCGTCGCCGCCGACGGAGTGCACAGCGCCACCCGCGAGGCGTACCGCGACGTCTTCCGGCCGCACCTCACCCCCCACCGCTGCCGCTACATCTGGCTCGCCGCCGACTTCGCCTTCGACGCCTTCCGCTTCGAGGTCGCCGAGACCGAGCACGGCGTGATGCAGCTGCACGGCTACCCCTTCGCGCCCGACGCGTCGACCGTCATCGTCGAGATGCGCGAGGAGGTCTGGCGGGCGGCCGGTTTCGACGCACTGGACGAGGCCGAGTCCATCGCCCGCTGCGCCAAGATCTTCGCCGACGCGCTCGGCGGCCGGCCGCTGCGCTCCAACAAGTCGGCGTGGACCACCTTCCGCACGGTCGTCAACGAACGCTGGTCGCACGGCAACGTCGTCCTGCTCGGCGACGCCGCCCACACCGCCCACTTCTCCATCGGCTCCGGCACCAAGCTCGCCGTGGAGGACGCCCTCGCGCTCGCCGCCTGCCTGGAGGAGCGGCCCACTCTCCGGGAAGCGCTCAGTGCGTACGAGGAGGAGCGGCGTCCCGTCGTCGCCTCCACCCAGCGGGCGGCCAAGGCCAGCCTGGAGTGGTTCGAGGACCTGGACCGCTACCTCGGCCAGCCGCCCCGCCAGTTCGCCTTCAACCTGCTCACCCGCAGCCGCCGGGTCACCCACGAGAACCTGCGGCTGCGCGACGCCGGCTTCACCGGCGCGGTGGAGCGCGAGTTCGGCTGCCCGCCCGGCACGCCCCCGATGTTCACCCCGTTCCGGCTGCGCGGCCTGACCCTGCGCAACCGCGTCGTCGTCTCCCCGATGGACATGTACTCCGCCACCGACGGCGTCCCGGGCGACTTCCACCTGGTCCACCTCGGCGCCCGGGCCCTGGGCGGCGCCGCACTGGTGATGACCGAGATGGTGTGCGTCAGCGCGGAGGGCCGCATCACCCCCGGCTGCGCGGGCCTCTACACCGGCCGGCACGCCGAGGCGTGGCGGCGGATCACCGACTTCGTGCACGACGGCGCGCCCGGCACCGCGATCGGCGTGCAGCTGGGTCACAGCGGCCGCAAGGGCTCGACCCGGCTGATGTGGGAGGGCATGGACGAACCGCTGCCCGACGGCAACTGGCCCCTCGTGGCGCCCTCCCCGCTGCGGTACCGCCCCGACAGCCAGCTCCCGCGCGAGCTGTCCCGGGCGCAACTCACCGATGTGCGCCAGCAGTTCAGGGCCGCCGCCGAACGGGCCGCGCACGCCTGCTTCGACCTGCTCGAACTGCACTGCGCCCACGGCTATCTGCTCTCCGGCTTCCTCTCCCCGCTCACCAACCACCGCACCGACGCCTACGGCGGCTCACTGGAGAAGCGGCTGCGCTTCCCGCTGGAGGTCTTCGACGCGGTACGCGAGGTGTGGCCCGGTGAGCGGCCCATGACCGTACGGATCTCCGCCACCGACTGGGCCGAGGGCGGCACGAGCGCCGAGGAGGCGGTGGAGATCGCGCGGGCCTTCGCCGCGCACGGGGCCGACGCCATCGACGTCTCCACGGGCCAGGTCGTCGCCGGTGAACGGCCGGAGTTCGGGCGGTCCTACCAGACGCCGTACGCGGACCGCATCCGGCACGAGGCGGGCGTCCCGGTGATCGCCGTCGGCGCGATCTCCTCCTGGGACGACGTCAACTCGCTGATCCTGGCCGGACGCGCCGACCTGTGCGCCCTCGCCCGCCCCCACCTCTACGACCCGCACTGGACCCTGCACGCCGCCGCCGAGCAGGGGTACGACGGTCCGGGCGCCCGGTGGCCGGCGCCGTACCGGGCGGGCAGCCGCCCACCGCGCACCGGGCGCACCGACGCCCCCAAGCCGAGGCTCACGCTGCACGGCCCGCGTCAGGACGGGTAGCCCCGGGCCGCGGTGCAGTTCCTCCCACGTCGCGTGCGAGCGCGACTCACTTTCCGGAGGGTGTGGCCGGCCCCATCGCCGCGTAGTGCGCGCCCGCGTCCCGCAGCCGCTCGTGCAGTGCCCGGAAGACGGCCGCCGACCGGGTGCCGGGCCAGCCCTCGGGCAGCAGCCGGGCGGGCAGCCCGGGGTCCGTGTAGGGCAGGTGGCGCCAGGAGTCCAGGGCGAGGAGGTAGTCGCGGTACGCCTCCTCGGGCGGCGTGTCCGTCCGCCGCTCCCAGGCGCGCAGCACGCGCGCGTGGCGGTCGAGGAACGCCTCGTGCTCCTTGGCGATCGCGGCCAGGTCCCACCAGCGGGCCACCGCCTCGGCGGTCGGCGTGAAGCCCAGGTGCTCGCCGCGGAAGAAGTCCACGTAGGTGTCCAGGCCGAGGCGGCCCAGGGTGTGCCGGGTCTCCGCGTACAGGCGGGCCGGGGCGATCCACACGCCGGGGGCCGCGGTGCCGAAGCCGAGACCGGCCAGGCGCGAACGCAGGACGTGCCGCTTCTGGCGCTCCGACTCGGGCACGGAGAACACGGCGAGCACCCAGCCCTCGTCCCCGTGGGGCGCGGTGGCGTAGACGCGCCGGTCCCCGTCGTCCAGCAACTGACGGGCCTCGGCGGAGAGTTCGTAACCGGCCGCACCCTCGGTCGTACGGGCCGGCAGCAGCAGCCCGCGGCGCTTGAGCCGGGACACCGACGAGCGCACGGAGGGCGCGTCCACCCCGACGGCCGCCAGCAGCCGGATCAGCTCGGCGACGGGCACCGGGCCCGGCGCGAAACGGCCGTACGCGCCGTAGAGCGTGACGATGAGGGACCTCGGAGCGTGCTGTACGTGCTGGTCGGACACGTTGATCATCTTATGTCGTCGGCGTCGCGCCCGGCCGCCCAGGGGACCCGGACGGATCGAGGAGGCGGTAGCGCTGGAGCTTGCCGGTCGCCGTGCGCGGCAGCGCGTCCAGGAAGACGATCTCCCGCGGGCACTTGTACGGCGCCAGCTCCGACCGCAGGAACGCGCGCAGCGCGTCCGCGTCCCGCTCCGCACCCTCCCGCAGCACTGCGTGCGCCACCACCACCTGCCCCCGGCGCGGGTCGGGACGGCCCACCACCGCCGCCTCCACCACGTCCGGATGGCGCAGCAGCGCGTCCTCCACCTCGGGACCGGCGATGTTGTACCCGGCGGAGATGATCATGTCGTCGGCGCGTGCCACGTACCGGAAGTACCCGTCGGGCTCGCGGACGTAGGTGTCCCCGGTGATGTTCCAGCCGTCGCGCACGTACTCCCGCTGGCGCGGATCGGCCAGGTACCGGCAGCCCACCGGCCCGCGCACCGCCAGCAGCCCGGGCTCCCCGTCGGGGACGGGCGTGCCGTTCTCGTCCTGCACGCGCGCCTGCCATCCCGGCACCGGGACGCCCGTCGTGCCGGGCCTGATGGCGTCGTCCGCCGCGGACACGAAGATGTGCAGCAGCTCGGTGGCGCCGATGCCGTTGATGATCCGCACTCCGGTGCGCTCGTGCCAGGCCCGCCAGGTGGCCGCGGGCAGGTTCTCGCCCGCCGAGACGCAGCGCCTGAGGCTGCTCACGTCGTACCCGTCCAGCTCGTCGAGCATCGCGCGGTACGCCGTCGGCGCGGTGAACAGCACCGACACCCGGTGCTCGGCGACGGCCGGCAACAGCTGTTTTGGGCCCGCCTGTTCCAGCAGCAGCGCGCTCGCCCCGGCCCGCATCGGGAAGACCACGAGGCCGCCGAGTCCGAAGGTGAAGCCGAGCGGCGGGCTGCCCGCGAAGACGTCGTCCGGGCGCGGCCCCAGCACGTGCGCGGAGAAGGTGTCGGCGATCGCCAGCACATCGCGGTGGAAGTGCATGCAGCCCTTGGGCCGCCCGGTGGTGCCGGAGGTGAACGCGATCAGCGCCACGTCGTCCGCGGCGGTGTCGACGGCCCGGTACGGCGTCCCGGGCACCCCGTCGGACGCCGTACGGCGGTGCAGGTCGTCCGGCGCGTCCCCGCCGTACGTGGTGACGGCCAGGCCGGCGATCTCCGCCTTGGCGAGGTCGTCGACGGCCCGGACGTCGCACAGCGCGTGCCGCACCCGCGCGATCTCGCAGATCGCCCGCAGTTCGTGCGGACGCTGCTGGGCCAGCACCGTGACCGCCACCGCGCCCGCCTTCAGCACCGCCAGCCAGCACGCGGCCAGCCACGGGGTGGTGGGGCCGCGCAGCAGCACCCGGTTGCCCGGGACGACACCGAGGTCCCCGGTGAGCACGTGCGCGATCCGGTCGACGCGCTCCCGCAGGCCGCCGTAGGTCCAGGTGTCCCCGGACGCGGTGCGGAAGACCGGGCGGTCGTCGGGCGGGCCGGTGAGCAGCTCGGCGGCGCAGTTCAGCCGCGCCGGGTAGCGCAGCCCGGGCAGGTCGAAGAGGAGCCGGGGCCACTGCTCGGGGGGCGGCAGGTGGTCGCGCGCGAAAGTGTCGACGTGGGCGGAGCGGTGCGGGTCCGCGTGGCGCGGATCGGCCATGGCGGTTCGCCCCCTTTGTCGTGGTGGGCTCGCGCAACGAGCGTATCGTGTTGGTGACGGCAGTCAACGGGGCGCGATAACCTCGGTCGTGGCCCGGCGGCGCGTCCGGTGGGCAGGGGCAGCAGGGGAAGGGACCGGCGATGACCGCATTCTCGCTCGAACCGGCACAACTCACCTGGTGCGACGAGCTGCGCACCCTCGCCGCCGAACGGCTGCGCCCGCTCGCGGAGAAGGGCGAGCCGGGCCGCGTCAACCGCGCCCTGGTCGCCGAACTGGGTGCCCTCGGCCTGCTGCCCCGCCTGTTCACCTCGGGCGCGCTCGACCTGTGCCTGATGCGCGAGTCCCTCGCCCACGCCTGCACGGAGGCCGAGACCGCCCTCGCCCTCCAGGGCCTGGGCGCCCACCCCGTGCACGCCCACGGCACCGCGTCCCAGCGCGCCCGCTGGCTCCCCCGGGTGAGCGCGGGCACCGCGGTGGCCGCCTTCGCCCTCAGCGAGCCCGACGCCGGCTCGGACGCGGCGGCCCTCTCCCTCCGGGCGGAACCGGAGGCGGAAGACGCACCGGACGCCGGGCGGGACCCCGCCGGTCGCGGCGGGGAGACCGGTCCACCCTCGCCGGACGCCGGGCCACGCGCCGCCGCGCAGGCGGGGCCCCGCTACGGTGGGCGGCCCGGCGACGGCGAGGCGGGGCCCGGCGCCGGGCGGGCCGCGGCGGCGCGCACGCCCGGTGCCGGGACGGCCCCCGTCCCCCTGGCCGCCGATGCCGACGGGCCCTCCGCCTGGCGGCTCACCGGTGAGAAATGCTGGATCTCCAACGCCCCCGAGGCCGACTTCTACACCGTGTTCGCCCGCACCACCCCCGGCGCCGGAGCCCGCGGCGTCACCGCCTTCCTCGTGCCCGCCGACCGCCCCGGCCTCGGCGGCACCCCGCTCGACATGCTCTCGCCGCACCCCATCGGCGCCCTCGCCTTCGACGCCGTGCCCGTCACCGCGGACGACGTGCTCGGCGCACCGGACCGCGGCTTCCGGGTGGCCATGGACACCCTCAACCTGTTCCGCCCCAGCGTCGGCGCCTTCGCCGTCGGCATGGCACAGGCCGCCCTGGACGCGACCCTCGCGCACACCACCGCCCGCGACGCCTTCGGCGGCAAGCTGCGCGACCTCCAGACCGTCTCCCACCAGGTCGCCGAGATGGCCCTGCGCACGGAGGCGGCCCGGCTGATGGTGTACGCGGCGGCGACGGCGTACGACGCGGGCGCGCCGGACGTCCCCAAGCGCGCCGCGATGGCGAAACTCCTCGCCACCGAGACCGCCCAGTACGTCGTCGACCAGGCCGTCCAGCTGCACGGCGCCCGCGCCCTGCGCCGCGGCCACCTCCTCGAGCACCTCTACCGCGAGGTGCGCGCCCCGCGCGTCTACGAGGGCGCGAGCGAGGTGCAGCGCGGCATCATCGCCAAGGAGCTGTACCGCACGCCGGACGCGACGACGAAGGAGCCCGGAGCATGACCGCCGAACGGGTCAACCCACCCGAACTGTCCCCGCCCACCGGCTTCTCCCACGCCGTCGTCGCCACCGGCACCCGCGTCGTGTTCCTGGCCGGGCAGACCGCCCTCGACCCCGACGGCAAGGTCACCGGCGACACCCTCCCCGCCCAGTTCGAGCGGGCCCTCACCAACCTCCTCACCGCCCTGCGCGCCGCCGGCGGCACCCCCGCCGACCTCGCCCGCGTCACCGTCTACGCCACCGACGTCGCCGCCTACCGCACCCACGCCGCCGAACTCGGCCGCATCTGGCGCGAGCTGGCCGGCCGCGACTACCCGGCGATGGCGGTCGTGGAGGTCGTACGGCTCTGGGACGAACGGGCCTCGGTGGAACTGGACGGGTTCGCCGTACTGCCGTAACCCGCCCGCGGCCCCTACCATTCGGGCATGCCGGCCATCGAACTGAGCGCGGGAAGCATCGAGTACGAGGACACCGGCGGCGACGGCCCGGTCGTCGTCCTCCTCCACGGCCTCGTCCACGACGCCACCGTGTGGCGCAAGGTCCTCGCCGACCTGCGCACCGACCACCGGGTGATCGCGCCGACCCTGCCCTACGGTGCCCACCGCCGCCCGATGCGCCGGCCACCCACCCCCGACCTGGTCGTCGAGCTGATCGCCGAGTTCCTCGACCGCCTCGACCTCACCGACGTCACCCTCGTCGAGAACGACTGCGGACGGGCCCAGACGGTGGCCGCCCGGCACCCGGAGCGGCTCGCGCGGCTGGCGCTCGTCGCGTGCGAGGCGTTCGACAACTACCCGCCGGGACTGCCCGGGAAGCTGATCGGCCTCGCCTGCCGGTCCCCCGGCGGCGTCTCCCTGCTGGTGCGCACTCTCGGCCTCAAGCCGCTGCGCCGCCTCCCGGTGGGCATCGGCGCCCTCACCAAACGGCCCGTGCCGGACGCGGTCGTCGACGGCTGGCTGCGCCCGCTGCGCACCGACCCGGCGATCCGGCGCGACTTCCGCCACTACGGCACGCACGTCCGCCGCGACGAACTGCTCGAAGCCGCCCAGGGCCTGCGGACGTTCGACCGGCCCGCGCTCGTCGTCTGGGCGACCGAGGACCTGATGATGCCCCGCGCCCACGGCCGGCGCCTGGCCGAACTCCTCCCGCAGGGGCGGCTGGTGGAGGTCGAGGACAGCCGGACGCTGATCCCCGAGGACCAGCCGGAGCTGCTCGCCTCCCTGCTGCGGGAGTTCGTCGCCGAGAAGCACTGACCCCGCCGGCTCCGCCGCACGCCGCCGGACTCGATGGTGCGGAAGCGGTCAGGCCGCCATGGCCAGGCGCCCGCCCGGCACCCGGTGCGGGGCGACGACCAGACCGTCGGGGCGCAGCTCGCCGGTGTCGTCGAAGACGATCGTGCCGTCGCACAGCAGGTTCCACCCCTGCTCCGGGTGGGCGGCGACGGTGTGCGCGGTGACGGCGCGCGCCGCGGGGGAGTCGGCTGCGGGGCAGGAAGGCCGGTGGGTACACATGGCGCACCTCCACGTCGGGAGACCGTCCCTTCGTCGGGACCGTCGCATGGACAGACGGTGCGCCCGCCGGGAAGTCATCGCCAAGACCCGGGCGGCAGGCGTGACAACACCCGGACACGTCGGCGACGGTTCCACGACGGCCGACGCGGACTCGCCACCGAAGGGGTGACGGTCACCGCCGTCGGCCCCTTGGCCCGGTACCAGTGGAACCCCTCGTTCCGAACTACCGGGAGGTTCCCATGCCCGTACGGTCCGCCGCACTCGCCACGGCCGCCGGCGCCGCCCTGCTCCTGCCGGCCGCGCCCGCCGCCACGGCCGCACCCCACGACGCCCGCCTCGTCGCGGAGTCGGTGACGGTCGACCCGACCGGCCGCCTCGCCGCCGACGGCAGCGTCACCCTCTCCGGCACCTACCGCTGCACCGGCGGCACCGGCCCGGTCTACGTCAGCTCCACCGTGAGCCAGAGCGACCCGTCCGTCCGGTACGGCGTCGGCGGCACCCGAGCGGTCTGCGACGGCCTGGAGCACCGCTGGGTCAACACCGGCACGCCCGACACGGTCGCTTTCAAGCCCGGCGCGGCCCACGTCGAGGCCACCCTGATGGAGCTGCGCCCCATGGGCATCGTGCCGCTCCCGACCTTCCACGCCCGGCAGGCACAGGACGTGACCCTGACGGCGGGCTGACCCCACGCGGGTGGCCTTCCGGACCCGGCCCGGGCACGATCCGCGACGCATTCCGCATTCCCTTTTCCGTGCATCCTCCGGAGGGAATGGAAGCCCGTTTCGGCCCCCGTGTTCCGCTCCGGGTCAGGTTCGTTTTCCGGGGCCGGTGCCGGGCCGCGGGGAACGGACCAGATTCTGCCGCTGCTGCGGAAGCGACACCGGATCGGCGGCCGCCTTGCCCGCCGGATCATCACCCTGCGTGACCGCGGCGCGTTGCCGGTGGCGCGGCACCGCACGCCGGGGCGGGCGGGTGAGCGTGATCTGCCGGATGACCTGCTGGAAGCAGACCAGCGAGGCCAGGCCGGGCAGGGCGGCCGCCGCGGCGTCGCTGACGGTTCTGGGCGCCTCCGCGACGCACAGCAGCATCGCGATGGCCGAGAACAGCAGGACGACGGCCCAGGAGTGCACCGCGCGGCGCTGGTGCAGCGCCGCCCGCAGCACCGCCAGCGAGGCCACCAGCCAGGGCCCGTAGACCAGCAGCGGCCACCAGGACACGACGCTGCCGCGGGTGCGGGTCACGGCGGCCAGACGCAACGGCTCGTAGGCCACCATGCCGCCGAACAGGCTCACGGAGGCCGCGATGACCGCGGCGAGCGCGGCGACGAACAGGCTCGCGGCCCGCAGCCGGCTCACCTTTCTCCCTCTGCGGACCCTGCGGTGACTCGTCGGGGACTCCCTCAACGGGGGCAACTCCGCCGTGATCTCCTGCAAATTGCTCAGCGGGGTGCCCGGGACGGGTGCGAGCGCCGAGGTGTCCGTCGCGTGCGGGACGCCCGTCTGCTGCTCCCTCGCATCCTGGAGCAGGAACGCGAGTTCCTCGGCAGGGTCCCAACCGGGTTCGGGCGGAACCAGGGTCTCCTGGAAGGCCGCTTCGGCCGCACGGTGCCGGCCGGTGCCCGTGGTGCGGAACGGACCTTCGCCGTACGGCATGTCGGGGTGAGCCTGTTCTTCGTACACGAGGCGCCGGTCACTCCGCCCGGGTGTACGTCAAGGAGCCCTGCGTACGGCCCCACCGTTCGGCGAGGCCGGTCTCCAACTCGGTCATGACGTCCAGGAAGCGCTGCAAGACGGGTTCGGTCACCCGGAGCGGGACGGGGTGGCCGCCTCTGGTCAGAGTCCCGTCACCCGGTGACGGACAGTGATCTCTGCCGGGCCTGTAGGTGTACGGGCCGAGCGCCGTCAATTCCCCGTTTTCCTCGGTCATATCCGAAGTAACGTCTGCCTACTCCGTCGGATGCGCGGCAGTCGAGTGAACGATTCCTGCGATCCTTACCCAATCCAGAATTCACACCGGTCCGCCCGGGTCGTTGTGCGAAAAGCGCGAACGGGTGCGCACTCCGCGCGGCGCCTCGACCGGGGGGGGGGGACTCCCGCATGTGCGCCGCGTGTGCGTCCGTCCGTCCCTGTGCTGTGCGGCGGTTGAACATGCGCGGCGAAGGATGGGCGCACGGGCCACGGGATGTGAGCGACGTCCGGCGGCCCGGACGACACGACGGACAAGGGGAGGAGGTGACAAGCAAATGAACCTGGTTCGCGCCTGGAAGGACCCGGAGTACCGGGCCACTCTCAGCGAGGCCCCGGCCAACCCCGCCGGACTGGTCGAGCTGGAGGACGACCAGCTCGACGGAGTCGCGGGCGGCACCACATGGGCCTGCGCCACGATCACGCTGACCGTGACGGTGTGCTCGCCCACCGGAACGCTCTGCGGCAGTTGCCAGATGGGCACACGCGGCTGCTGCTGAGCCGCCGCAACCCACTTCAAGGAGTGATGTCAGTGGACATAGTCAGGTCCTGGAAGGACGCCGACTACCGGCTGTCCCTCGGGAGTGAGGCCCCCGCCCATCCGTCGGGCGACGGCCTCACCGCAATCACCGATGAGGAGTTGACCGAGGTCAACGGAGCCGGCTCCGGAGTCCTCGGCACCCTCGGGTGCTGCTCGTGCCTGCCGTGGTACTCGGGTTGGACCGTCTGCGGTCTGGCCTGCAACCCCGGCAAGCCCTGCCAGAACTAGCAGCAGCTTACCGAAGAAACGACGCGACCGGCAGGGCAGTCGTCCGACCCCTGCCGGTCGCGTTCATGCTCAGGAGGGGAACCAGCAGATGTCCGCTGAGGCAACCGATGGCACCACCGTCCCGCCGGGCAGGGCAGCCCTGCCGTGGCAGCGGGCGGCGACCCTGGCAGAGAGACTGGGCGGACGTCCGTCACGGACGGACCCGATCCGCGGCGACAAGCGCCTGGCCATGTGGACGGAGCTGGCACCCTTCAAGGGCGAGCGCGCCACGCTGGACGAGCGGCTGTCCCCCTTGGGAGCGACGGCCGGCGAACTGGCCGCGCTGCTCGGCGAGACCGAGCCGTCCCTCACCGCACGGCTGGGGGACGAGCCGGAATGGCACCGGACGTTCACGCGCTGGTGGGCCGTCGGCCGGGCCGCCACCGGGACCACCCGGCGGCTCGACGCCGACATGGGCCTGCTGGAGGTGATGCGGCCGCTCGTCGAGGGTGCCGTGCACGAACTCGACGCACTCGTGCTGCGCTGCCTGGAGGGCTCCGACGACCCCGTGCTGGCCGACGCGGGGCACGTCCTCGACGTCGTACGGGCCACGGCGCCCGCGGCGGATCTGCTCAGCCAGGTGCAGCGGACCCTCGTCCTCGAACTCAACATCGCCCGGGTCGAGGACCGGCTCGACGGAGACACACCCGAGGCGCGCTTCACGTCGTACGTCCACCTGCTGCGCGACGAGGGGAACGCGCTGGCGATCTGGCGCGAGTACCCGGTACTGGCCCGCCTCGTCGTCCACCAGTTGCGGTTCTGGATCGACACCCGCGTGGAACTCGTCCGGGCGCTGGCCGCCGACCTGCCCGTGCTGCGCACGAGCATGCCGGCCCACCGGGCGCCCCGGCGGCTGGAGCGCCTGGAGTTCGGCGCCGGCGACAAGCACCGCCGCGGCCGGTCCGTCGCCATGGTGACCTTCGACACCGGCACGGTCGTGTTCAAGCCCCGGTCCCTGGCCATGGACGTCGCCTTCGACGGACTCCTGGAGTGGGTGAACCGACGACGCCCGCCACACGCACTCGCCCGCATCACCGTCCTGGACCGCGGCGAGCACGGCTGGGTCGAACTCGTGGACACCTCCGCGACCACCGACGCGGCCGGCGGCGACCGCTACGCGTGGCGGCTGGGCGCGCTGACGGCGCTGCTCTATCTGCTGCACGCCACCGACTTCCACTTCGAGAACGTCCTCGCGGCGGGCGAGCACCCGGTCCTGGTCGACCTCGAAGCCCTGCTGCACAGCGACAAGACGGCCGCGGTCGTCAAGATCGACGGCGAGACCGACATCGCGGCGGTCACGCTCGCTGGCTCGGTCCAGTCGGTCGGCATCCTGCCCAACCACCTTCTGGTGCGGGGCGAGGACGGCACCTTCGGCCTCGACGTCAGCGGTCTGGCCGGGCACGGCGGCCAGCTGACGCCCATGCCGGTGCCGACCTGGGAGGACAGCGGCACGGACCGGATGCGGCTGGTCAAGCGCCGCATGGAGATGGACGCCGAACGCAACCACCCGATGACCGCCGACGGCGAGCCCATCGATCTGGTGAGCCGCGTCGACGCGTTCGTCGACGGCTTCACCCACGTCTACCGGCTGCTGGAGGCGGGGCGGGACGAACTGCTCGCCCCGAGCGGCCCCCTCGCCGCGTTCGCGCCCGTCCGTACCCGGCTGATCGCCCGCCCCACCCACATCTACGGCCGGCTGCTGCTGGAGAGCACCCATCCGGACTTCCTGCGCGACGGACTCGACCACGCCAGGTCGCTGGCCCGGCTGGCCGGCGGCCACATCGAGATGCCGGAATCCCGCGACGCGATGATCCTCGACGAGATCGCCGAACTGTCGGTCGGGGACATCCCGCTGTTCACCGTCGACGCCAGGACCGGGACCCTGCGCGGGGGCCCGGAGGGGACCCCCATGGGCACCCGGCCCTCGCCCCTGACCGCCGTACGCGACCGGCTCGCCGCACTGGGGGACGACGACCTCGCCTTCCAGGAGCGCGTGATCCGGTCCTGCGTCGCGGCCACGGCCATGGGCGAGAGCGAGGCGCGCTGGCCCAACTGGCACCGGGCACGCCTCGACACCGGAGCCGACCCCGGGGCGTTCGCGGAGGAGGCCCTGCGCGTGGCCCGGCGACTGGCCCACCTGTGCGTCCGGGACGACCACGGGCTGGGCTGGATCGGCCTCGACCTGGTCGACGAGACGTACTGGCAGTACGCTCCCGCCCCGATCGGCCTCTACACCGGAACCGCCGGCATCGCGCACGCCCTGGACGCGGTCGCCGCCGTGACCGGCGACGCCGAGACCGGCGAGCTGGCGCGGGCCGCGTTCGACCAGGTCGCCAAGCGGGCGATCCTGATAGCCGAGACGCTGGCCGGGCTGGACAAGAAGCCGGGAGCCGCCGAGTTCGGGATCGGCGCGTTCGGCCCCTTCGGCGGAACGATCTACGCCCTGGCGCACGCCGCCGTGCGGCACGACCGCCCGGACTACGCGGCGGCCGCCACCGCACTGCTGCCCGCGATCGGCGAACTCGTCGACGAGGACCCCCTGTTGGACGTGGTGTCCGGGTCGGCGGGAGCCATCCTGGCGCTGCTGTCCCTGGAGGCCGCCGTACCGGACGGCGGCGCACTCCGGCTCGCCGCGCGCTGCGCCGACCGGCTGCTCGCCGTACGGCAGCCGGCCGGCGACGGCTGGGGCTGGGTCACCCCGATCAACCCCGAGGCGCCGCTGGCCGGGTTCTCCCACGGCGCGTCGGGCATCGCCTACGCGTTCGCGCGGCTCCATCAGGCGGCGCCCCGCCCCGAGTACGTGGAAGCGGTGCGGCACGCGCTGCGCTACGAGGCGACCGTGTACGACGCGGAGCTGCGCACCTGGCGGGACCTCAGGCCGGCCAACCTCGGCGGGCGGACCGTGATGAACGCCTGGTGCCACGGTGCCCCGGGCATCGCGATGGCACGCGCCGAGCTGGAGCGGACGGGCATCGTGCCGGAGACGGCCGAGCTGATCGAGCGGGACCGGCACCGGGCGGTGCTCGCCTCCATCTCCACGGGACTGGACCTCGACCCGGTGTCCGGCCTGGGCAACCACAGCCTGTGCCACGGAGACGTCGGCAACCTCCTCGTGATCGGGACGTCCTGCAAGCCCGACGCGGAACCGGAGGTGGCCGAACTGCTGCCCCGGGTGTGGCACACCCTGCTGCACGAGGGCCGTGAGAACGGCTGGCTGTGCGGCGTCCCGAACGGAGTGGAGACACCCGGCCTCATGACCGGACTCGCCGGCATCGCGTGGGGCCTGGCGCGGATGGCCGATCCCACGCGGGTGCCGGACCTGCTGCGGCTCGCCGGCCCCGCCACGGCGGGGAGCGCGCGATGAGTTCCGCGACCTCGCCGCCCGCCGGGACGGACGGAGCGCTCGCCGAGGGCGTGTACCGGCCCAGCATGGTCGCCGCCTACCGGGCCAATCCCCGGGGCGCGGCACCCGCCGGGTTCGACGCCGGGCGCATGACGCCCCGGTGGCGCTGGGCGGTGATCGGCGCACTGCTCGTCGTCGCCACCGTCGTGGCGGGACTGCTCGTCCGGGTGCCGGTCGGGCCGACCGGGGTGCTCGCCGGGACGACCGGCCGCGAGGCCGTCCTCGCGTTTCCGAGCCTCAAGCCCCCGGCCAAGGGCAGCGACGTGGCGCTGCGGCTCGACGACAGCCGGACGGTCTCGGCACGCGTCAAGGACACACAGGCGGGCCAGGGCGGGAGGCAGGTCACGATGGTGCTGGTCGAACTGCCCGCCTCGTTCGACCTGCGCAGCGTGGAGGAGGGAGCGGAGGCAGTCCTCGACCAGGGCACCCGCCCGCTCCTGCTCGACCTCTGGGAGAGGGGGAACGACCAGTGAGGTTCACCCGCCGTAGGGTTCCCGTACGGCTTCAGTCGACATCGGTCGAATGCGGGGTCGCCGCTCTGGCGATGGTGCTCGGCTACCACGGCCGGGGCACCGCCGTCGCGGAACTGCGCGACCGCATGGTCCTGGCCCGCGACGGAGCGAGCGCCGCCGCCATCGCCCGGCACGCCCGGGAGCTAGGCATGCGGGTGCGTGCGTACCGCGCCGAGCCCGACGCCCTGCCGGACCTGGTGCTGCCGCTGATCGCGCACTGGGGGATGAACCACTTCGTGGTGATCGAGCGCCTCACGAGCCGCGGCGCCGACATCGTCGACCCCGCGTCCGGCCGGCGCCGTGTCACCCACGCGGAGCTGGACGCGTCGTTCACCGGCGTGGTGCTGGAACTGGAGCCCACCGAGACGTTCGAACGGCGCCGTCTCGCCGAGGCCGGCCTGTGGTCGTTCGTCAAGCCGTTCCTGCCCCGCCGCCCCGGCGTCCTGTCGGCCATCGTCGGGGCGTCGGCCGCACTCACCCTGTTCGGACTGATCCCGGCGTTCCTGACCGCCTACGTCGTCGACCAAGTGCTGCCCGGCCGCCGGGAGAACACCCTCCTGATCCTCGCGGCCGGGCTGGTGGCCTACACCGTGAGCCACGCCATGACGACGCTGGCACGGGCCGAGCTGCTGCTGTGGCTCCAGACCCGCATCGACTGGTCGATGATGGGCTCGTTCCTCTGGCATCTGATGTCGTTGCCGTACAAGTTCTTCCAACTGCGCACCGGCGGTGACCTGCTCGTCCGGGTGTCGAGCATGACGTACGTCCGCGACGCCGTGTCCAGCCAGCTCCTCGCGGTTCTCCTCGACACGGCGCTGCTGGGCGTCTACCTCGTGGTCATCGGCACGAAGTCGCTGCTGTTCGTCGCGGCGATCCTCGCCATCGCCCTGGCGCAGCTCGCCCTCATGCTCTTCTCGGCGCCGGCCGCCCAGCGGCTCACCGAGCGTGAACTCCAGGCCCTCGGGGAGGCGCAGAGCACCCTGCTGGAGGCGGTGACCGGTGCCGAGACGGTGAAGGCGTCGGGCGCCGAGCACGTCGTCGTGAGCCGGTGGTCGCGGAAGTTCTCGGAGCAGCTGGAATCGTCGGTGCGGCGCAGCAGGCTCGACAACGTCATCGACAGCCTGCTCGGCATGCTGGGCACGGCGTCCCCGCTGATCATGCTCGTCCTCGGCGCGTATCTCGTGTTCAGCGCCGGCCTCTCGCTCGGGACGATGCTCGGCCTGATCTCCCTGGCCGGCGCCGCGCTCTCGCCGGTGGCCCAACTCGGCCGCAGCGTCAAGACGTTCCAGACGATCCGGGTCCATCTCGACCGGCTGCGCGACGTACTCGACGAGCCCGACGAAAGCGTCGGACAGGGCAGCGAGAAGGTGACCCTGGACGAGCCGATCACCCTGGCCGACGTCAGCTTCCGCTACTCCGGAGACGGCCCCGACGCGCTCTCGGGCATCTCCCTGACCGTCGCCCCGGGCGAGAAGATCGCCATCGTCGGGGGCAGCGGCTCGGGGAAGTCCACCCTGGCACGGCTCATCCTCGGCCTCTACGACCCCACCGGCGGCGAGATCAGCTACGGTTCGACGCCGCTGCCCGACATCGACCTGGGGCATCTGCGGCGCCAGTGCGGCGTGGTCACGCAGGACGCCGACATCTTCAGCGGATCGGTGCTGACCAACATCGCCCTGGCGAAGCCCGAGGCGCCCCTGGACGACGTCGTCGCGGCCGCCCGCCTGGCGGCGATCCACGACGACGTCATGCGCATGCCGATGGGGTACGAGACGATCCTCGGCGAAGGCGGCAGCGGCCTGTCCGGGGGCCAGCGGCAGCGCATCGCCCTGGCCCGGGCCGTCGTGCACCGGCCCCGGGTGCTGGTGCTGGACGAGGCCACCAGCCACCTCGACGCGACGACCGAGGCGGTCGTGAACGAGAACCTGTCCGGGCTGGACTGCACGAGGATCGTCATCGCCCACCGGCTCAGCACCGTCCTCGACGCCGACCGGATCCTCGTCCTCGACCACGGCCGCATCGTCGAGGAGGGGGACCACGACCACCTGGTCGCCCGCGGCGGCGCGTACGCCGAACTGGTCGGACAGCAACTCGTACACGACTGACCCGACGGACCGGACCGACACGACTGACCCGACCGACCCGAACGACACACCGACACGAACGACACGACCGAAAGCCGACCGCGTCCCTGCGACGCGGTCGTGCCCGTACCCGATGCTCGGGGGCATGACGTCCGTGAAGCACCGTCCACGCCACGCGCTCACCGCCCGTCTGCGTACCCTCGCCGTGCTGGAGGCGGCGAACACCGTCTGGATCGCCTGGGTGGTGTTCGCCGCCTTCGACGCGCCCCGGAGCGCCGCGAACACCACGGGGTACGCCCTGCTGGCGGTGCTGCTCCTCACCGGCTCCGCGTACTGGGCGGTCAAGCTTCGCCAACTGCGGCTGAGGCTGCCGAGTCCGCCGCTGATCGGACTGTTCCGACGGCTGCGACCCGCGTGCGCGGCGGCCCTGGCCGCCGGCGCCGTGGTGCTGGGCGCGGCCGTCGCGCGCCGGCCGGAGGCGGCCGAGGTCACGCCGGGCCTGCTCCTGTACGGGCTGGCCTGGGCCGAGTACGTCAACTACTTCCACCGGCAGTTGATGCACGACACCCGTGCGGACTGGCGCAGGCTGCTGGCCACCCGGCGCCCGCACCGCTCCCACCTGCACGAGGACCTGAGGGCCCACCGGGACAGCACGAGGGACCCTTAGGGAGCCTTCCCCATGACGTCGGCCCGGGCAGGCCGGGTGTCCCGGAACACCTTCCGGAACACCCGGCCGTGCCCTGTCCGCTCAGACTGACGGGTGCTCCCTCCTGCTCGGCGGGCCGACCTGGTCGCTGCCCGGGACCTGCCGGGCCACCAGGCGCAGTGCCTGCTCCCGATCCCAGTTCAGCGCGGCGGAACGCATGGCCTCCACACTCGGCGGCAGATCCAGCCCCAGGTCGTCGGAGAGCAGTTCCTGGCAGCGTTTGATCACGGTCAGGGCACTCACCGCGTCGCCGTTGACGCAGTGCACGGCGGCGAGCAGCTCCCACAGGCGCTGCCGGTACGGCGCCTCGGCGACGGCACTCTCGATCCGGTACGACAGCATCTCGAGGCGGCCGGCGAGGATGCAGGCGGCGAAGAGATCCTGGCACGCGTCGAGCCGCGCGTTGTTGAGACCGGCCACATGGGCGCTGAACCACCGTGTCGCGGGCAGATCCTGCCCGAACGGACCGCGCCACACGGCGACGGCCTCCTCGAACGAGTCGATCGCCCCGTCGAGTTCGCGGTGCAGGAGCCGGGTCCGTCCACGACACACGGCCGCGGTGAACCGCGACAGGTCGACGTCGACGGGATCGGCGCTGAGCCCGTATCCGCTCTGGGCACCCCTGACGGTTTTCAGCCGGTCGCTGAGCCCCGGTTCGGCCCGGTCGAGATCACGACGCAGACCGGCCAGGTGGGTGCGGATATTCGCGGTGGCCGAGCGGGGCGGCTCGTCCCACAGTAATTCCGAGAGTTCGGCCGCTCCTATTGCCCGGCCGTCCATCAGCAGAAATGCCGTGAGAAGCGCACGCCGAAAGGGTGAGGCTATCTCGACTCCGCCGCAGACCTGCAACGGGCCGAGAATCTTGAAACGCATGGTCTGACCCGTGGCCACGGCAAGGTACCGGGAGGACGAGAGGGCATGCGGTGTCCGGGTCAGCAAGCCCGGTCCAACGAGACGGTGCGAGCGGAGCGGCTCAGGACCGAGCCGAGCGGGCGGATAGCGGATCTTCTCTTTTCGGCCGTAGTGGTCCCGCGGTCCGCGGTCTGTGAGCGGTGGATCTTCGACACGATTCTCCTCCTGCGCGGTGACGGCAGGGGGGACGGCAGGTCGACTGCCTATTCCTTACTCCCCCGTTACAAATCAGTCTTTACGTTTCCATGGGGGTGAGATAAGTGTCAATGATGATACAGGAATGGCCTGAAGTATGTGTTTCGAAGAAGAAGGAATGATGTATTCCGCTTATCCGTTGGCCTCGGCGCCCGGGGAACCCACACGAGCGCCGCCGCACCCGGCCCCGGTCTACTCGGTGGAGCAGCAGGCGGGCCAGGATGCGGCGGCACCGTCGAACACCGTCGTGTCAGATGTCCCGGAAGATCTCGATCTGCGCCCCGATCGAGTTCAGCCGCTCGGCCAGGTCCTCGTAGCCGCGGTTGATGACGTACACGTTGCGCAGGACCGACGTGCCCTCGGCGGCCATCATCGCCAGGAGGACGACCACGGCGGGGCGCAGGGCCGGCGGGCACATCATCTCGGCGGCGCGCCAGCGGGTGGGGCCCTCGACCAGGACGCGGTGCGGGTCCAGGAGCTGGAGGCGGCCGCCGAGGCGGTTCAGGTCCGTGAGGTAGATGGCGCGGTTGTCGTAGACCCAGTCGTGGATGAGGGTCTGGCCCTGGGCCGAGGCCGCGATGGCCGCGAAGAAGGGCACGTTGTCGATGTTCAGGCCCGGGAAGGGCATGGGGTGGATCTTGTCGATCGGGGCTTCGAGCTTGGAGGGGCGGACGGTGAGGTCCACCAGGCGGGTGCGGCCGTTGTCGGCGAAGTACTCCGGCGTGCGGTCGTGGTCGAGGCCCATCTCCTCCAGGACCGCCAGCTCGATCTCCAGGAACTCGATCGGCACCCGGCGGACCGTCAGCTCCGACTCCGTGACCACGGCGGCGGCCAGCAGGCTCATCGCCTCCACCGGGTCCTCGGAGGGGGAGTAGTCCACGTCGGCGTCGATGACCGGCATACCGTGCACGGTGAGGGTGGTGGTGCCGATGCCCTCGACCCGCACGCCCAGGGCCTCGAGGAAGAAGCAGAGGTCCTGGACCATGTAGTTGGAGGAGGCGTTGCGGATGACGGTGACGCCGTCGTGCCGGGCGGCCGCCAGCAGCGCGTTCTCCGTGACCGTGTCGCCCCGTTCGGTCAGGACGATGGGGCGGTCCGGGCGGACGGCGCGGTCGACCACCGCGTGGTAGTGGCCCTCGGTCGCGGCGACGTCCAGGCCGAAGCGGCGCAGCGCGATCATGTGCGGCTCGATGGTCCGGGTGCCGAGGTCGCAGCCGCCGGCGTAGGGCAGCCGGAAGCGTTCCATGCGGTGCAGCAGCGGGCCGAGGAACATGATGATGGAGCGGGTGCGGACGGCGGCCTCGGCGTCGATGGCCTCCATGTCCAGCTCGGCCGGCGGCACGATCTCCAGGTCGGTGCCGTCGTTGATCCAGCGGGTGCGCACGCCGATGGAGTTGAGCACCTCCAGGAGGCGGTAGACCTCCTCGATGCGGGCGACCCGGCGCAGCACCGTGCGCCCCTTGTTGAGCAGCGAGGCGCACAGCAGGGCCACGCAGGCGTTCTTGCTGGTCTTGACGTCGATGGCGCCGGACAGGCGACGGCCGCCGACCACGCGCAGGTGCATCGGACCCGCGTAGCCCAGGGAGACGATTTCGCTGTCCAGCGCTTCGCCGATCCGGGCGATCATCTCAAGGCTGATGTTCTGGTTGCCGCGCTCGATCCGGTTGACGGCGCTCTGACTGGTGTTGAGCGCCTCCGCAAGCTGTGACTGCGTCCAGCCGCGGTGCTGCCGGGCGTCACGGATGAGCCTGCCGATGCGTACGAGGTAGTCGTCTGCCATGGGGTTGAGGCTATCTCAGATATGAGATCGCGCCTCTCGGGGGGTCTGTTCGGGTGACGTGACGTCAAGAAACCCCTGGTGACGGCTCAGCCGCGCCTGCTCCTCGTCGTGCGGCGCCAGCCGAAAGGTCCCGGCAAGTCCATCGATGTCGTACGACGTCCGGTGCTGCTGCGGGTGTGGCGCGGACCGCTCTTGCCGCCGGTCGTGATGGACCACGAACGTTTGTTGATGTTCAGCCGCACTCCGGGGAGGATCCGGAAGCTCTTGCGGAACGTGAGTGGCATCGTGCCCCCTTCCGAGTCGTGCCGGGTCGGTCCGGCACGCATCGGATACCCCCGTTCGGCGTACTGATGGCCGCACGGGTCACCCGGGATGGGGCGTACGCCACACGGCGCCCGGACATGACCGGGCCGCCCCCATGTACTAGAGTTATCTCGACATCGAGATATCTGCCGAGGCGTACCGCAGCCGCACGCCGCTGCCGAGTCTGGCGGTAAGGGTTACCTAACTTAGCCTTACCTTAGCGGATCGGCCAAGCGGGCGTGGCGGCAGGATGCGGTGGTACGCGCACATAAATGAAGGAGACTGTCGTGTCGGCGAACAGCTTCGACGCCCGCAGCACACTGCAGGTGGGCGACGAGTCTTACGAGATCTTCCGGCTGGACAAGGTCGAGGGCTCCGCGCGCCTTCCCTACAGCCTGAAGGTGCTGCTGGAGAACCTGCTCCGCACCGAGGACGGCGCGAACATCACCGCCGACCACATCCGCGCCCTCGGCGGCTGGGACTCGCAGGCCCAGCCGTCGCAGGAGATCCAGTTCACGCCGGCCCGCGTGATCATGCAGGACTTCACCGGCGTGCCCTGTGTCGTCGACCTCGCCACCATGCGGGAGGCCGTCAAGGAGCTGGGCGGCGACGCGGCGAAGATCAACCCGCTGGCCCCGGCCGAGCTGGTCATCGACCACTCCGTCATCGCCGACAAGTTCGGCACCAACGACGCCTTCAAGCAGAACGTCGACCTGGAGTACGGCCGCAACAAGGAGCGCTACCAGTTCCTGCGCTGGGGCCAGACCGCCTTCGACGAGTTCAAGGTCGTCCCGCCCGGCACCGGCATCGTCCACCAGGTGAACATCGAGCACCTGGCCCGCGTCGTCATGACCCGCGACGGCAAGGCCTACCCGGACACCCTGGTCGGCACCGACTCGCACACCACCATGGTCAACGGCCTCGGCGTCCTCGGCTGGGGCGTCGGCGGCATCGAGGCCGAGGCCGCCATGCTCGGCCAGCCGGTCTCCATGCTCATCCCGCGCGTCGTCGGCTTCAAGCTCACCGGTGAGCTGACCCCCGGCACCACCGCCACCGACCTGGTCCTCACGATCACCGAGATGCTGCGCAAGCACGGCGTCGTCGGCAAGTTCGTCGAGTTCTACGGCGAGGGCGTCGCCGCCACGTCGCTGGCCAACCGCGCCACCATCGGCAACATGTCGCCGGAGTTCGGCTCCACCGCCGCGATCTTCCCGATCGACGACGAGACGCTGAACTACATGCGCCTGACCGGCCGCTCGGACCAGCAGGTCGCGCTCGTCGAGGCGTACGCCAAGGAGCAGGGCCTCTGGCTGGACCCGAAGGCCGAGCCGGACTTCTCCGAGAAGCTGGAGCTCGACCTCTCCACGGTCGTGCCCTCCATCGCCGGCCCGAAGCGCCCGCAGGACCGCATCGTCCTCGCGAACGCCGCCGAGCAGTTCAAGCAGGACGTGCGCAACTACGTCGACAGCGTGGACGAGGCGGGCCAGGAGTCCTTCCCGGCCTCCGACGCCCCCGCCGTCACCAACGGCGTGCCGTCCAACCCGGTCCCGGTCACCGCCCCCGACGGCACCACCTACGAGCTGGACCACGGTGCGGTGACGGTCGCGGCCATCACCTCCTGCACCAACACCTCCAACCCGTACGTCATGGTCGCCGCCGCCCTGGTGGCCAAGAAGGCGGTCGAGAAGGGCCTGACCCGCAAGCCGTGGGTCAAGACCACCCTCGCCCCGGGCTCCAAGGTCGTCACCGACTACTTCGAGAAGGCGGGCCTGACCCCCTACCTCGACAAGGTCGGCTTCAACCTCGTCGGCTACGGCTGCACCACCTGCATCGGCAACTCCGGCCCGCTGCCGGACGAGGTCTCCAAGGCCGTCAACGACCACGACCTCGCCGTCACCTCGGTCCTCTCCGGCAACCGCAACTTCGAGGGCCGCATCAACCCCGACGTCAAGATGAACTACCTGGCGTCCCCGCCGCTGGTGGTCGCCTACGCGCTCGCGGGCTCCATGAAGGTGGACATCACCAAGGAGGCCCTGGGCGCCGACCAGGACGGCAACCCGGTCTACCTCAAGGACATCTGGCCCACCGAGGCCGAGGTCAACGAGGTCGTCGCCAGCGCCATCGGCGAGGACATGTTCTCCAAGTCCTACAGCGACGTCTTCGCGGGCGACGCCCAGTGGCAGGCGCTGCCGATCCCGACCGGCGACACCTTCGAGTGGGACACCGAGTCCACCTACGTGCGCAAGCCCCCGTACTTCGAGGGCATGGGCATGGAGCCGGCCCCGGTCGAGGACATCTCCGGCGCCCGG
Source organism: Streptomyces sp. NPDC102490 (assembly GCF_044765285.1). NCBI lineage: Bacteria > Bacillati > Actinomycetota > Actinomycetes > Kitasatosporales > Streptomycetaceae > Streptomyces > Streptomyces sp. NPDC102490. The sequence goes on along the minus strand of NZ_JBIWJU010000013.1, from coordinate 48,887 downwards.
GTGCTCGCCAAGCTGGGCGACTCGGTCACCACCGACCACATCTCCCCGGCCGGCGCGATCAAGGCCGACACCCCGGCCGGCAAGTACCTGACGGAGCACGGCGTCGAGCGCCGCGACTTCAACAGCTACGGCTCGCGCCGCGGCAACCACGAGATCATGATCCGCGGCACCTTCGCCAACATCCGTCTGCGCAACCAGATCGCGCCGGGCACCGAGGGCGGCTACACCCGCGACTTCACCCAGGACGGCGGTCCGGTGGCGTTCATCTACGACGCCTCCCGGAACTACATCGAGCAGAACATCCCGCTCGTCGTCCTGGCCGGCAAGGAGTACGGCTCCGGCTCGTCCCGCGACTGGGCCGCCAAGGGCACCGCGCTCCTCGGCGTCAAGGCCGTCATCGCCGAGTCCTACGAGCGCATCCACCGCTCGAACCTCATCGGCATGGGCGTCCTGCCGCTCCAGTTCCCGGAGGGCCAGACCGCGGCCTCCCTCGGTCTGACCGGCGAGGAGTCCTTCTCCGTCTCCGGCGTGACCGAGCTGAACGACGGCACCACCCCGCGCACGGTGAAGGTGACCACCGACACCGGCGTCGAGTTCGACGCGGTCGTCCGCATCGACACCCCGGGTGAGGCGGACTACTACCGCAACGGCGGCATCCTGCAGTACGTGCTGCGCAGCCTGATCCGCAAGTAGGCGGCGGCGCGCACAAGCCGAGGGCCGCACTCCCGTCGCCGGGAGTGCGGCCCTCGCGTCCGTTCGCCTCAGAACATCAGGCGGTACGTGTTCCAGCCACCGCTGCCGATCTTCACGCGGGACTTGAACGGGGAAGCGGCGTTGCCGGTGCCCTTGTACAGGTACAGCGCACCGTTCTTGTCGCGCGCGACCAGGTCGGTGATGCCGTCGATGTCGATGTCGCCGACGGAGACGATGTTGTTGTACGTGTTCCAGCCACCGCCGACGCGGGTGCGGGACGTGAACGGCGCCTTGTAGTTGCCGGTGCCCTTGTAGAGCCACAGCACGCCGGACTTGTCCTTGGCGACGATGTCGGCCTTGCCGTCACCGGTCAGGTCGCCCTTGCCGGTGATGTGGGTGTAGGCGTTCCACCCGCCGCCGACCTTGTAGCGCTGGGTCAGCTTCCCGTTGCCGTAGCCCAGGTACAGGTACAGGTTGCCGGAGCTGTCGCGGGCGAGCAGGTCGTCGGCGCCGGCGCCGGCCAGGTTGGCGCCGGAGAACAGCTGGTTGTAGATCTTCCAGCCGTTGCCGACGAGGGTGTGCTCCTCGCTGTTCCAGGGGGCCCAGTAGAGCTGGCCCCCGGACGTGACGTGCCAGATGCCGTCCGAGAATCCGTCGGCGTCCTGGTCGACCTGCGTCATGGCGCGGGCCGTCTGCCAGCCGTATCCGGCGTCCCAGCGAGCGTCCAGCCCGCCCTCGAAGTCGGGGTCGTAGCTCCACAGCTCACCCGCGCTGTCCACGCCGAACAGCGGGTTGATCGGCGCGTCTCCGGGTGCGGCGGAGGTGCCGTACTTCTCGGCACCCGACGGCTTCACGTCGAGGTGCGACCGGGAAGCGCTGGCTCCCGGTTCGTCGGCGGCGACGGCGCTGCTCGCACCCGTCGCCACCAGTGCGGCAGTGAGCGCCGCAGCCGTGGCACGCGCCAGCGTGCGACGCGTGTTCAGGCCAGAGCTTTTGACCACGTGGGTCCTCCATTTGGTCATGCGGAAGGGACCACGGACGGGTGTGTCCGCAGGATCCCGGGAGACTTCGTGATCCTTACACATGACATTCACAGGTCAATCAGTTTTACGGCCGGGGACGAGAGCGGTACAGAACAGGTACGCAAGCGCAACGTGGGGCGTACAACCTTTTGCGGGGTACGCCGGTCACCCGGCGTACCCCGCAGCGTCATTCCACGCTCACCTTCGGGTTCAGGCCAGCAACTCCACCTCCGCCAGCGTGTGCTCGCCGTCCAGGACCAGCCGGTACTTCGCGTACGTGCCCGGCGACTTCACCGAGAACGCGCGCGTCTGCCGGTCCCAGGCGAAGGACTCGCCGGAGCGCTCGTCCAGCGTCCGCCAGGTGGTGCCGTCGGCCGAGCCCTGGAGCTTCCAGCCGGCCGGGGCCTTGGTGCGGTCCGCGGACGAGGTGAGCGTGTACTGGACCGCCTTGGCGCCCTCGCCGGACACGGGCAGGTCCACCGACGTCACGCTCGCGTCGGTCGCCGAGGTGTTGTCGAACAGCGCGCCCCGGCCCGTGATCGCGTCGGTGCGCGGGGTCGGCACCTCGTCGTCCTGGGTGATCGACGGCGGCGCCGCCTTCTCGCCCGTGCCCCACGAGGAGGGCTTCGGGCCCATGTCGAACTCCAGGACGCCGCCCTTCGCGATCAGCGCGTGGGGGAGCGAAGTGGAGTTCCAGCGCTTGCCGTTGACCTTCAGACCCTGCACGTAGACGTTCTTCGTGCTGTTCTTCGGCGCCTTGACGACGAGCTTGCGGCCGTTCTCCAGGTGCACCGTCGCCTTGGTGAACAACGGGGACCCGATGGCGTACTCGCCGCTGCCCATCACCAGGGGGTAGAAGCCGAGCGAGGAGAAGAGGAACCAGGCCGACTGCTCGCCGTTGTCCTCGTCACCGTGGTAGCCCTGGCCGATGTCGCTGCCGGTGTACAGCCGCTGGAGCACCTCGCGGATGTTCTTCTGCGTCTTGTACGGCTGCCCGGCCGCGTCGTACATGTACAGCGCGTGGTGGGCGACCTGGTTGGAGTGCCCGTACATGCCCATGCGGACGTCCCGCGCCTCGACCATCTCGTGGATGACCCCGCCGTAGGAGCCCTTCAGGTCCGGGGAGGCCGTCTCCGGGGTGGAGAGGTACGCGTCGAGCTTGTCGCCGAGGCCGCGTCGGCCGCCGTAGAGGTTGGCCAGGCCCCGGCTGTCCTGCGGGGCGGTGAAGGCGTAGCCCCAGCCGTTGGTCTCCGTGTAGTCGTAGCCCCACACGCGCGGGTCGTACTTCTCGGAGTCCACGCGCCAGTTGCCCTGGTTGTCCTTGCCCTGGAAGAAGCCGGCCTTGGCGTCGAAGAGGTTGACGTAGTCCCGGGCGCGGTTGAGGAAGTACGCGGACTCGTCCTTGTACCGCTTCTTGCCGGTCTCCTTGTAGAGTTTCTCGCCCATCTTCGCGATGCCGTAGTCGTTGAGGTAGCCCTCCAGCGACCAGGACAGGCCCTCGTGCGTCTCGGTACCGGCGTAGCCGAGGAACGGCGAGGTCGCCATGCCCTTGCGGCCCACGCCCGAGGACGGCGGCACCACGGTGGCGTTCTTGACCGCCGCGTCGTACGCCGCCTTCGCGTCGAAGTCGACGCCCTTGACGTAGGCGTCGGCGAAGGCCACGTCGGAGGAGGTGCCGGTCATCAGGTCCGCGTAGCCGGGGGAGGACCAGCGCGAGGTCCAGCCGCCGTCCTTGTACTGCTGCACGAAGCCGTCGACCAGCTCACCGGCCTGGGAGGGGGTGAGGAAGGAGTACGCGGGCCAGGCGGTCCGGTACGTGTCCCAGAAGCCGTTGTTGACGTAGACCTTGCCGTCCACGATCTTGGCGCCGGTCTCGGTCGGCGTGTTCTCCTTGACCGCCTTGGAGAACGGGGAGGCGTACTTGTACTTGCCGCCGACCTTCTCGTGGCCCGCGTTCGGGTACAGGTACAGCCGGTAGAGGCCGGAGTACAGCGTGGTCAGCTGGTCCTGCGTGGCGCCCTCGACCTCGACCTTGCCGAGGATCTCGTCCCACTGCTTCTGGGCGTCCCGCTTGACCTTGTCGAAGGAGGCTCGCTTCGGGAGCTCCTGGCGCAGGTTGTCCTTGGCCTGGTCGACGCTGATCAGCGAGGTGGCGATGCGCAGCGTCACCGCGCGGTCCCGGCCGGCGTCGAAGCGCAGGTGGCCCTTGACGCCGCTGGAGTCGCCGCCGGTGACCAAGCTGTCGAACTCGCCGTAGACGAAGAGGCGGGTGGCACCGGCGGAGCCGCCGGACTTGACGTCCGAGTAGCCGGTGAAGGTGCCGTTCTCCTTGTCCAGCGTCAGGCCGGCGTTGTCCTCGACGTTGTCGAAGATCACGCTCGCGTCGTCACCGGGGTAGGTGAAGCGCATCATCGCCGCGTGGTCGGTCGGCGTCATCTCGGCCTTGACGCCGTTCTCGAACCGCACCCCGTAGTAGTACGGCCTGGCCGTCTCGTTCTCGTGCCGGAAGGCCAGCTCGCGGGCGTCGCGGCCGGTGTCCGGGGTGCCGGAGGCGGCCGAGGGCATCACCTGGAAGGTCTGCCGGTCGCCCATCCAGGGGCTCGGCTCGTGGCTCGCGGAGAACGCCTGCACGGTGGGCAGGTTGTTGTCGTTGTTGCCGCTCGCGTACTCGTAGATCCAGCTGAGCGAACCGGCGTTGGTCACCGGCGTCCAGAAGTTGAAGCCGTGCGGCACGGCGGTCGCGGGGAAGTTGTTGCCGCGCGAGAAGCTGCCGCTGGAGTTGGTGCCGCGGGTGGTGAGCGCGTAGTCCGACAGGTGCGCCTTGGGACGCTCGGGCGCGGCCCGCTCGATCTCCACGTCGTCCAGCCAGCCGCGGAACTTCGCCGGGCCCTTGGGGGAGTCGTACGCCACCAGGATCCGGTCGACGGTCTTGCCGGCCGCGACCGAACCGATCCCGGACTTCACGCTGTTCCACTGGTTCACGTAGAGGACCTTGGCGTCGCCCTGACCGCGCGGCGTCAGCGGGAACCCGTGCTGGTCGGTGGCCTTGAGGTCGCTCAGGTAGGTGCCGTCGGTGAAGGCGAGGTCGACGGAGACGTTCGTGGCGTCGTAGTCGAGGTCGCCGTCCGCCATCGACGGGAAGATCTTGTACGACAGCTCGGTGCGCCGGTCGACCTCGACGTTCACGTCGAAGACCTTGTTGTACGAGTACGCCCGGCCGTCCGCGGTGTGCCGGCCCGCGTAGCGCAGCGCGTGGGTCCCGGTGAACCCGGCGTTCGCCTTCGCGGTCGGCGAGCCCACCGGGCCCTCGTCGACGAAGGAGAGCATGTCCTCGGGCGTGGGGACCTCGGTGGCGCTGGTGGCCAGCTGCACGTCGGCGAGCTGGAGTGCGTCGCCGGCCCCGTTGTTCTTGGTGATCTCCAGCCGGAAGTGCCGGAACTCGGCGCTCTCGGCGAGTTCGTACGTTTTCGTCTGGAAGCGCTCGGCGAAGTGCTCGCCGGAACGGGTGTCCAGCGTCTGCCAGTTCTCGCCGTCGGCCGACCCCTTCAGGGTCCAGTCCAGCGGGTCGCGTTCGTCGTGGTCGTTGGCCGAGGTGAGGGCGTACTTGGCGATCTTCGTCGGCGCGTCGAGGTCGAACTCGACCCAGCCGGTCGGCGCGAAGGTGAGCCACTTGGTGGCCGGCTCGTTGTCGACGAGGTTCTCCTTCACCTCCCGGCCGCCCGTGTTCTCGGCGCTGGCACGCACGCCGGTGACGTGCTCGGTGACGTTGCCGGGTATGCCGGTGCTGTAGCCGCCGTCCACGCCGGAGGCCCGCTTGCCGCCGTCCGCGCCGGTGTCCACGGTGTCGGTCCAGTCCGGAGCCGGGTCGTCGCTCTCGAAGGACGACGCGAACTCCCGGTCGGCCTTGGCGGGCGCGTCGGGCAGTGCGACCGCCGCCCCCTGGGACCCCACCGCCAAGGCGAAGGCGGTCGTCATGACGACCGCCGGACCCCATCTGTGCCGAACTCTGTACTGCATGTCCTGGCCACCCTCCCTGCGCGTGGGACAACGTTGTCAAATCAACTGCGCAAGGACCAGTAGGGGTCAAGTGGCATGTGATGTCAAGGGTGTTGGATGTGGCGTTCGGGGCTTATGGCAGGGATTCCTACGGCACGCGGCACACCGGCCGCTCATATTTCCGGGAGGTCTCAACTCGGAAAAGACGTACCGCCAACCTTGCATTCGATCTTGCTCCGCCGACGGAAAGTGGACTATACCTGTCGGCCACCGGGGGATACGGGGGGAACCGCGACGAGGAACCGTCCAAGGCGCCCGAACAGCGGTGACAGTATCTGTGACCGCACAGCAGTACCCGCATTTCCTGCACGACCCAGCGTGACCCGATCGCGGTGCCGGGAGGATCCGGTTCACCGCCTGAGTCCTGGAGAAGGCGAGGACTTGAGCATGGGATCCACTTCCGCCGAGAACAACGGTACGGGCGTCGGCCGCCGCGATCTGATCAAGCGGTCCGCCGCGCTCGGCCTGATCTCCGTACCCACGATGAGCTTCCTGTCCGCCTGCGCGAGCGGCGGCGGGGACGACCAGGAGAAGGCCGAGGCGGGCGAGAAGTCCGCCAAGAACCCGCTCGCGGTCAACGACAGCGCCCAGATGGAATTCGTCCTCTTCGACGGGGGCTTCGGCAAGGAGTACGCCGAGGACGCCGTGAAGCTGTACGAGAAGGCCTTCCCGAAGGCCAAGGTGAAGTTCGCCGCCACCCAGAAGATCCAGTCCACCCTCCAGCCGCGCTTCAACGGCGGCAACCCGCCCGACCTCGTCGACAACTCCGGCGCCGAGCAGATGGACATGGGCGTCCTGGTCGGCAAGAAGCAGCTCGCCGACCTCACCCCGCTGCTCGACGCACCGTCCTACGACGACCCGAACAAGAAGGTCCGCGACACGCTGCGCCCCGGCATCGTGGAGATGGGCCAGTTCGACGGCGACCCGGTCTGGATCATGTACTACGCGTACACGGTGTACGGCAACTGGTACTCCCGCAAGGCCCTGGACTCCCTGGACGCGGAGTACCCCAAGACCTGGGACGAGATGCTCGCGGTCTGCGAGAAGGCCAAGAAGAAGGGCATGGCCGGCTGGACCTACGCCGGCAAGTACCCGTACTACATCCCCTTCTCGATGTCCCCGATGATCGCCAAGGTCGGCGGCCGCGAGGTGCTCGACGCGATCGACAACCTGGAGCCGAACGCCTGGAAGCACCCGGCGGTCAAGACGGTCTTCGAGGCCTGGTACGAGCTGTACAAGAAGGGCTACATCCTCAAGGGCACCCCGGGCCTGGACCACATCCAGTCGCAGACCGCGTGGGCCAAGGGCAAGGCCCTGTTCCTCCCCAACGGCTCCTGGGTGGAGAACGAGTCGGCCAAGGTCATCCCCGCCGACTTCGACCTCGCCGTCTCCGCGCCGCCCGGCATCGACGACTCCGACAAGATGCCCTTCGGCACCATCTGGGCGTCCGGCGGTGAGCCCTTCATCGTCCCGGCCAAGGCGGCCAACGGCGCCGGCGGCATGGAGCAGCTGCGCATCATGCTCAGCGAGGCGTCCTCCAAGAACTTCACCAGCAAGGTGAAGTCCCTGAGCGCCTACAACGGCGGCACCGACGGCATCGAGCTGACCCCGGGCCTCAAGTCCGGTGTCGAGGCGCTGGAACTGGCCGGCGACAACGTGGTGAACCCGCGCATGCAGGACTGGTACGTGCAGCTCCAGAAGGAGAAGATCGGCGTCTCCTGCCTGGGCGAGATGATGGCGGGCCGGATGACCCCGGCCGAGACCATCAAGAAGATCCAGGGCTACGCCGACGAAGCCGCCAAGGACTCGTCGATCAAGCACTACAAGCACCAGTGAGGACGCGTCACCAGGGCCTGTCCGGCGCCACCGCGCCGGGCGGGCCCTGGCGGCGCCACCCGCGCGCAGATCGGGGTCGGTAGCAATGCAGCACGGCAAGTACCGGTTCATCGTGGGGTTCCTGGCGGTTCCCCTGGGACTGTACGCGCTCTTCGTCGTCTGGCCGTTCATCCAGTCCATCTACTACTCGTTCACGGACTGGACGGGGCTGAGTCCCGAGTTCAAGATGGTCGGCTTCGACAACTACTCGCGGATGCTCGACGACGACATCTTCTGGAAGTCGTTGCAACACAGCGTGATGTTCGCGCTGCTGGTGCCGCTGGTGACACTTGGCCTGGCGCTCTTCTTCGCCTTCATGATCAACGTGGGCGGACGGCGCCGCCGCGGCGGCCCGGCGATCACCGGTGTGCGCGGCTCCGCCTTCTACAAGATCGTCTACTTCTTCCCGCAGGTGCTGTCGATCGCGATCGTCGCCCTGCTGTTCCAGTTCGCGTACAACCCGGACAGCGGCGCGATCAACTCGCTGCTGCGCGGGATCGGCCTGGGCTCCGTCCAGCCGCTGTGGCTCGGCGACCCCGACATCGCCCTGTGGTGCGTGATGGCGGTGCTCGTCTGGTCGACGGTCGGCTTCTTCGTGGTGCTCTTCTCCGCGGGCATGGCCTCCATCCCGGCGGAGCTGTACGAGGCCGCGCTGCTGGACGGCGCGAACCGCGCCGCCACCTTCTTCAAGGTGACCCTGCCGCTGCTGTGGGACACCGTGCAGTCCGGCTGGGTCTACATGGGCATCCTCGCGCTGGGCGCCGAGTCGTTCGCGGTCGTGCAGATCATGACGACCGGCCCCGGCGGACCCGACTACTCGACCACCGTCATGGTCCTGTACGTGTACCAGAAGGCGTTCCGTGACGGTCAGGCCGCCTACGCCACCACCATCGGCGTCGCCCTGCTCCTCGTCACGCTGGCCTTCGCCGCCGTCGTGCTGCGGCTGGGCCGGCGCGAGCGGCTGGAGTACTGATCAATGAAGACGACCGAGACCCCCGCCCCCGTACCGGCCGAACCCGGTACGCCCGTCATCAAGGCCCAGGCCGCCCCCGGCGGACTGAAGGAGGGGAAGAAGGAGGGCACCGCCCTCAACGTCTTCTCCCACGGCGTCCTCGTCATCTGGGCGATCATGGTCAGCCTGCCGCTGGTGTGGGCGGTGATGACCTCCTTCAAGGACGACGCCTCCATCTTCGGCTCGCCCTGGGCGCTGCCCGACAAGCTGCACTTCGACAACTGGTCGCGGGCCTGGTCCCAGGCGCACATGAGCGACTATTTCCTCAACACCGTGCTGGTGGTCGGCGGTTCGCTCGTCGGCACCCTGGTGCTGGGGTCCATGGCGGCCTATGTGCTGGCCCGGTTCGACTTTCCGGGCAACCGGTTCATCTATTACTTGTTCATCGCCGGCATGAGTTTCCCGATCATGCTCGCCCTGGTCCCGTTGTTCTACGTGGTGGACAACATGGGACTGCTGAACACCATCCACGGGCTGATCCTGGTCTACATCGCCTATTCGCTGCCCTTCACGGTGTTCTTCCTGACCGGGTTCTTCCGCACCTTGCCCACGTCGGTGGCGGAGGCCGCTTTCGTGGACGGCGCCTCCCATTCGAGGACCTTCTTCCAGGTCATGCTGCCGATGGCCAAGCCCGGTCTGATCAGCGTGGGAATCTTCAACTTCCTAGGCCAGTGGAACCAGTACATGCTGCCGACCGTGCTGAACACGGACCCGGACAAGCACGTCCTCACCCAGGGCCTGGTGCAGCTGGCGGTCAGCCAGGGGTACAAGGGCGACTGGTCGGGCCTGTTCGCCGGCCTGGTCATGGCGATGCTGCCGGTGCTGGCCGCGTACATCATCTTCCAGCGCCAGGTGGTCCAGGGCCTCACGGCGGGCGCCCTGAAGTAGCGCACCGGACACCGCACGCATGCCGCTCCCGACGACCGGGGGCGGCATGCTCGTCTGGGCGGGGACGACCCCGGAGGAGACCCGGATGCGGTTCAACCTCTTGACGGGAGGTGACCCGAACGGCTCAGCTTAGAGTTCACTAGTTGGACATGGAAGGGGCCTCATCGAAGCGGCCCCGCGCGCAGGAGGTCGTCGTGGAGACTCCGGGGTCGCAGTCGTCGCTGCACCGAGCCAACCTGGAACGCGTCGTACGGGCGGTACGGCTCGCCGGTTCGCTCACGCAGGCGGAGATCGCGAGGACGACGGGCCTGTCCGCGGCCACGGTCTCGAACATCGTCCGGGAACTGAAGGACGGCGGGACCGTCGAGGTCACGCCCACCTCCGCGGGCGGCCGCCGGGCCCGCAGCGTCTCGCTGAGCGGGGACGCCGGCATCGTCATCGGCGTGGACTTCGGTCACACCCACCTGCGCGTCGCCCTGGGCAACCTCGCCCACCAGGTGCTCGCCGAGGAGTCCGAGCCGCTGGACGTCGACGCCTCCTCGGACCAGGGCTTCGACCGGGCGGAACAGCTGGTCAGCCGGCTGATCGCGGCCACCGGCGTGGACCGCGCCAAGATCGCCGGGGTGGGCCTGGGCGTGCCGGGACCGATCGACGTGGAGTCGGGGACGCTCGGCTCGACCGCGATCCTGCCCGGCTGGGGCGGCACCCGGCCCGCCGAGGAGCTGCGGGGGCGGCTCGGCGTGCCGGTGCACGTGGACAACGACGCCAACCTGGGCGCCCTGGGCGAGCTGGTCTGGGGCAGCGGCCGGGGGGTGCGGGACCTGGCGTACATCAAGGTCGCCAGCGGCGTGGGCGCCGGTCTGGTGATCAACGGGAAGATCTACCGCGGACCCGGCGGCACCGCGGGTGAAATCGGGCATATCACCCTCGATGAAGCCGGTCCCGTCTGCCGGTGCGGCAACCGGGGTTGCCTGGAGACCTTCGCGGCAGCACGCTATGTGCTTCCGCTCCTCCAGCCGGGCCACGGCACCGATCTGACGATGGAGGGCGTCGTGCGGCTGGCGCGGGACGGTGACCCGGGCTGCCGTCGGGTGATCGCCGACGTCGGCCGCCACATCGGCAGTGGAGTCGCCAACCTCTGCAATCTGCTCAACCCGAGCCGAGTCGTCCTCGGCGGCGATCTCGCCGAGGCCGGGGAGCTGGTGCTCGGGCCGATAAGGGAGTCCGTCGGGCGTTACGCCATCCCCAGCGCCGCGCGGCAACTCTCGGTGCTTCCCGGGGCACTTGGGGGCCGCGCGGAGGTGCTGGGAGCCCTCGCCCTCGCGCTCAGCGAGATGGGCGATTCGACGCTCTTGGACGGGTCTGCGACCGGCGCCCTGCCGGCGGCCACCCCTGCCTTCACTTAGAGCACGGATGGCACCGTTGTCATCTCGTTAAGGATTTACTTCTTGACGTCGCACGTGTGGCCGAGTTGACTTCCAGCCACCTCGGCCGCAACGACGCGGCCTCGTCAGGGAGGTTTGTGAAGTGAACACGCGTATGCGTCGTGCCGCCGTTGCCATCGCCGCCGGCGCCATGGCCGTCTCGCTCGCCGCCTGTGGCAGTGCCAAGGAATCCGGCGACAGCAACGACTCGTCCGACTCGGCCGCGAAGAAGGGCGACGACATCAAGGTCGGCCTGCTCCTTCCGGAGAACCAGACCGCGCGGTACGAGAAGTTCGACAAGCCCATGATCGAGAAGAAGGTCAAGGAGCTCACGAACAACAAGGGCGAGGTCGTCTACGCCAACGCCAAGCAGGACGCCAGCCTGCAGAACCAGCAGGTCGACACGATGGTGACCAACAAGGTCGACGTGCTGATCGTGGACGCGGTGGACTACAAGGCCATCGCGGGCTCGGTGAAGAAGGCCAAGGACGCCGGCATCAAGGTCGTCGCCTTCGACCGCCTGGCCGAGGGCCCCATCGACGCCTACACCTCGTTCGACAACGTCACCGTCGGCAAGACGCAGGGCGAGGCGCTCCTCGAGGCGCTGGGCGACAAGGCCAAGGACGCCCAGATCGTCATGATGAACGGCTCCTCCACCGACCCGAACGCCGCCCAGTTCAAGCAGGGCGCGCACGCCGCCCTCGACGGCAAGGTGAAGGTCGGCCGCGAGTACGACACCAAGGAGTGGAAGCCGGAGAACGCCAACGCCAACATGGAGGGCGCCATCTCCGCCCTCGGCAAGGGCAAGATCCAGGGCGTCTACTCCGCCAACGACGGCATGGCGGGCGGCATCATCACCGCCCTGAAGGCGGCCGGCATCTCCAACGTCCCGGTCACCGGCCAGGACGCCGAACTCGCGGGTGTGCAGCGCATCGTCACCGGTGAGCAGTACATGAGCGTGTTCAAGTCGTACCCGAAGGAGGCCGAGACCGCGGCCGAGATGGCCGTCGCGCTCGCCAAGGGCGAGTCGCTCGACTCCATCGCCAACGACAAGGTCGACTCCGCCACCGCCAAGGACATCCCCGCGGTGATCGTCCCGGTCGTCTCGCTGACCAAGGACAACATCAAGGAGACCGTCATCAAGGACGGCTTCTACACGGTCGACGAGATCTGCACCGACAAGTACAAGGCCGCCTGCGACAAGATCGGCCTCAAGTAAGCGGACCCGCGTCCAGGGCCGGCTGAGCCGCCCGGGACCGGCCGCCCCAGCTCCTCCGGCGCCCCGCACTCATCAGCCCCGCAAGCTACGCGGGGCGCCGGACGGAACACCCCCCCCATACTTTTCTGCACAACCTCCCGCCGGGTCAGGCGGCGAAGGAGATGGTTCACGTGTCCGCTACGCCCGTGCTGGCGTTGCGCGGGGTCTCCAAGCGATTCGGTGCCGTCCAGGCGCTCACCGAGGTAGAGCTTGAGGTCCACGCCGGTGAGGTGGTCGCCCTGGTGGGCGACAACGGAGCCGGAAAGTCCACGCTGGTCAAGACGATCGCCGGCGTGCACCCCATCGATGAGGGCGCCATCGAGTGGGACGGCAAGGCCGTCTCGATCAACAGGCCGCACGACGCCCAGAACCTCGGCATCGCGACGGTCTACCAGGACCTCGCGCTGTGCGACAACATCGACGTCGTCGGCAACCTCTTCCTGGGCCGGGAGATCCGCCGTCGCGGCGTCCTGGACGAGGTGGAGATGGAGCGCCGCTCCCGCGAGCTCCTCGACACGCTGTCCATCCGCATCCCGAGCGTCCGCATCCCGATCGCCTCCCTCTCCGGCGGTCAGCGCCAGGTCGTGGCGATCGCCCGGTCCATGCTCGGCGAGCCCAAGCTGGTCATCCTGGACGAGCCCACCGCCGCCCTCGGTGTCGAGCAGACCGCGCAGGTCCTCGACCTCGTGGAGCGGCTGCGCGAGCGCGGCCACGCGGTCATCCTCATCAGCCACAACATGGCCGATGTCAAGGCGGTCGCCGACAAGGTCGCCGTCCTGCGCCTCGGGCGCAACAACGGCGTCTTCGAGGTCAAGTCGACCTCGCAGGAAGAGATCATCTCCGCCATCACGGGCGCCACGGAGAACGCCGTGACCCGTCGTGCGGCACGCGCAAATGGGGAGATCAAGAAGTGAGCATCGACAAGACCTCCACCCCCGCCGCGGACAGCGCGGTGGAGAACACCGACGCCGCGGCCGCCGCCGTCACGGCCGTCGACCCCCGGCTGCTGGTGCGTGAGCAGGGCCTCGCCGGTTACGTCGGCGAGTTCAAGCGGAAGATGAAGGCCGGTGACCTCGGGTCCATACCGGTCGTCGTCGGTCTGCTGATCATCTGGGCCATCTTCACCAGCCTGAACTCCAACTTCCTCACCGCCGGCAACTTCTCCGACATGTCGGTCGCCATGGTCGGCACCGGCATGATCGCCGTCGGTATCGTCTTCGTCCTGCTGCTCGGCGAGATCGACCTGTCGGTCGGCTCGGTCAGCGGTGTCGCGGGCGCCACCTTCGCGGTGCTGAGCGTCACGCACGGGATGAACGAGTGGCTCGCCCTGCTGCTGGCGATCCTCACCGGTACCGTCGCCGGTGCCATCCACGGCTTCGTCTTCGCCCGCATCGGTGTCCCGGCCTTCGCCGTGACGCTCGCCGGACTGCTGTTCTGGCAGGGCTTCATGCTCCAGATCCTGGGCGACAACGGCACGATCAACCTCGACTCCGAGGGCGTCGTCGTCAAGCTGACGAGCTACTACTTCAGCGACGTGGCCGCCGCCTACGGCCTGGCGGTCGTGGTGACCGCGGGGTACTTCCTCGCCGCGTTCTTCGACAACCGCCGCCGCGAGGCCGCCGGGGTGCCGTCCCGGCCGCTGAACGAGATCATCGTGCGCACGGTGCTGCTCGCGGTCCTGGCCTTCGCCGTGGCGATCGTCTTCAACCAGTACAAGGGCCTGCCGCTGGCCGTGGTGATCTTCCTGGCGTTCCTGCTGCTCACGGACTTCGTGCTGCGCCGCACCGCCTACGGTCGCAAGATCTTCGCGCTCGGTGGCAGCGTCGAGGCCTCCCGCCGTGCCGGTATCAACGTGGAGCTGGTCCGGATCTCGGTCTTCGCGATCGCCGGCGGTTTCGCGGCGATCGGCGGCCTCTTCGTGGCGTCGAAGATCGCCTCCGCCAACCAGGGCGCGGGCACCGGTGAGTTCCTGATGAACGTCATCGCCGCGGCCGTGATCGGCGGCACGTCCCTGTTCGGCGGCCGCGGCCGCACCTGGGACGCGCTGCTCGGTGTGATGGTCATCGTCTCGATCCAGTACGGCCTGGCCCTGGAGGGCATCGCCTCGCCGGTCCAGTACATGATCACCGGTGGCGTGCTGCTGGCGACCGTCGTCATCGACGCGATCACCCGCAAGACGCAGAAGACGGCCGGCCGCGCCTAGGGGGTGTCGTCTGGATCAGGCCGGCTCCGGTTGTCGGCGCCTTGTTGCCGACCCGAGTGGGGTCTGGTGTGCGTGCCAGACCCCGCGACCCCGGCAAGATCCGAACGACGTCCCCTGGCGTCCCGCACGGCCGACGACGGTCCGCCCGCCCGCCCAGCTGAGCCCTGGGCCGGCGGGCGGACCGCTTTCGTCGTACGGGTCCTTCTCCGTGGCTGTCAGCAGGCGCCGAGGTCCTGCCAGACGCCCCACTGGCCGGTGGTCCCGGGCTCCTCGCCGGTCGTCCACCACTTGGCCTTCCAGGTGTGCCCCTTGTGGGAGACCTGCTGCCCGCCGGTGTAGACCGTCCCCGACTTCCACGGGGCGGCGGTGCACTGGCCGCCGTTGCCGCCGGTGACGGTCAGCGCGTACGTGGTGCTGTGGCTGCCGGACGGGCTGGTGCCCGTGACGGTGACGGTGTAGGTCCCCGAGGCGGCCTGGCCGGTGGTGGCGAGGGTGAGCGTCGACTGGCCGCCCGCCGTGACCGAGCCGGGGCTGAACGACGCGGTGACTCCCGCCGGGACCCCGCTCGCCTTGAGCTGCACCGTCTCCGCCGCACCGGTCTTCACCGCGGTCTTCACCGTGGTGGTGGCCGAGGCGCCCGCGGTCACCGTGCCGGAGGCCGGGGCGGCGGACAGGGAGAAGTCGTTCGCCGGGGTGGTGCCGCCGCTGGTGAAGGGCGCGAAGATGTGCGAGAAGTCCCAGGTGTTCTGCTGGATGCCCGAGCAGTTGTCGGCCGCGGCGCCACCGGCGCAGCCGCCGTTGTCCCGCTGGAGCGCCCAGAAGGACAGCGTGTTGATGCCCTGCTTCAGGGCCCAGTCGTAGACCGTGCGGGCGTTGGCCAGGGTGAAGGTCTCCGCCGGTCCGAAGTCGTCGACGCCGATCATCTCGATGACGCCGATCATGTGCCAGAGGTCGGCCGAGGACGTGCCCGGGTAGAGCCGGGCCAGCACGTCGTGCAGGCCCTGGGTCGCGGTTTGCGTGTCCCGGGCCATGTCGTGCGGCTGGTTGTCGTAGTAGTCGAACGTCATCAGGTTGACGACGTCGACCTTGGTGCCGTTCTTGACGGCGTTCTCGAGCAGGGCGACGCCGTTGCTCGCGAGGCCGCGGGTGGTGGTGGGCAGCGTGTAGGAGATCTCGAGGTCGCGGCCGTTGCCCGCGGCCCAGTCCTGGACCAGCTTGATGGCCTTGTTGCGGCGGTCGATGCCCGCGGTGTTGTCCAGCGCGTCGATCTCGATGTCCATGTCGAGCCGGGAGACGTCGTAGGTCGTGATGACCTTCTCGTAGGCCGCGGCGATCTGCTGGACGTCGGTGCAGCTGTCGGCGATCTCGGTGCCGGTGGTGTCGGCCGTGTAGCCGCCGAACGAGGGGATGACGTCGCCCCCGTTCGCCTGGATGGTGTCGACGTCGGCGCCGAAGGTCGACTGCGCGACCGGCATCGACGTGTCGCCGTTCCAGTACGGCGTGCAGGAGCCCGGGGTCGCCGTCTGGAGGAAGGCCATGGTCAGGTGCTTGGCACCCGACTGCGCGGCCAGCGCGGCCGGGCTCTCGCCGGTCCAGGCCTCGAAGTACGGGGCGAAGACCCGGTCCGGCAGCGGGGTCGCCGCCTGGGCCGGGCCGGTGCCGGACAGGGCGAGGCCCGCGGCGGCCAGGGTGGTGGCGGCCGCGGTGAGGGCCGCGCGAATGGAACGCATGCGTCTCATGTCAGTCCCGGTGTGTGTGGGGTGGAGCGTCGATTCCCGTGCCGTGCTGGGGTGTTGCCGGGTACGGGGATATCGCCGGGGCACCGGGGGACGCAATGGTCTGGACCAGAATGGGACTAGACCAATCGGACGGGCCGGAGACCACCGGGCCTGCACACCGCGCGCCCGGTGGACTGGACCACCCGGGTAAAGGTGTCCCCAAGGCCGGACGGCGGCGTGCCCGAGGACGCCCGCCGGGAAGACGCAGGACGGCCCGCCCCCGGGCACGGCCGACGCGTGACGTACGACGCACCGCCCGGACACGTTCCGCCGGAGCGGAACATTAGACTCGACGAGCCCGGCAACAGCTCTACTGCAAGGAGGCACGGGTGCCGCTGCTGACCCGCATCACGGGACCGCGCGATCTGGACCGGCTCAGCCTGGAAGAGCTGACTCAGCTGGCCGAGGAGATCCGTACCTTCCTCGTCGACGCCGTCTCCAAGACCGGCGGCCACCTCGGCCCCAACCTCGGCGTGGTGGAACTCACCCTCGCCCTGCACCGGGTCTTCGACTCGCCGAAGGACAAGGTGCTCTGGGACACGGGCCACCAGTCCTACGTGCACAAGCTGCTCACCGGCCGCCAGGACTTCTCCAAGCTCAAGATGAAGGGCGGCCTGTCCGGCTACCCCTCGCAGGCCGAGTCCGAGCACGACGTCATCGAGAACAGCCACGCCTCCACGGTCCTCGGCTGGGCCGACGGCATCGCCAAGGCCAACCAGGTCCTGGAGCGCGACGACCACGTCGTCGCCGTCATCGGTGACGGAGCCCTCACCGGCGGCATGGCCTGGGAGGCGCTGAACAACATCGCCGCCGCCAAGGACCGCCCCCTGGTCATCGTCGTCAACGACAACGAGCGCTCCTACGCGCCCACCATCGGCGGCCTCGCCAACCACCTGGCGACCCTGCGTACCACCGACGGCTACGAGCGCTTCCTGGCCCGCACCAAGGAGGTCCTGGAGCGCACCCCGGTCGTCGGGCGCCCCCTCTACGACACCCTGCACGGCGCCAAGAAGGGCCTGAAGGACTTCATCGCCCCGCAGGGCATGTTCGAGGACCTCGGCCTCAAGTACGTCGGCCCGATCGACGGCCACGACCTGGAGGCCCTGGAGTCCGCCCTCACCCGGGCCAAGCGCTTCGGCGGCCCGGTGATCGTGCACTGCCTCACCGAGAAGGGCCGCGGCTACCAGCCCGCGCTCCAGGACGAGGCCGACCGCTTCCACGCCGTCGGCAAGATCCATCCCGACACGGGCCTGCCCATCTCCACCTCCGGCGCCGACTGGACCAGCGTCTTCGGCGACGAGATGCTCGAGCTCGGCAAGGAGCGCGCGGACGTCGTCGCCATCACCGCGGCCATGCTCCAGCCGGTCGGCCTCGACAAGTTCGCCAAGGCCTTCCCGGACCGCGTCTACGACGTCGGCATCGCCGAGCAGCACGGCGCGGTCTCCGCGGCCGGCCTGGCGCACGGCGGCGTCCACCCGGTCTTCGCCGTGTACGCGACCTTCCTGAACCGCGCCTTCGACCAGGTTTTGATGGACGTGGCCCTGCACAAGTGCGGCGTGACCTTCGTGCTGGACCGGGCCGGCGTCACCGGCACCGACGGCGCCTCCCACAACGGCATGTGGGACATGTCGATCCTCCAGGTCGTCCCCGGCCTCAGGCTCGCCGCCCCGCGCGACGCCGACCAGGTCCGCGCCCAGCTGCGCGAGGCCGTCGCGGTGGACGACGCGCCGACCGTGGTCCGCTTCTCCAAGGGCGCCGTCGGCCCCGCCGTCCCCGCCGTCGGCCGCGTCGGCGGCATGGACGTGCTGCGCGCCCCCGGCACCGACACGCCCGACGTGCTCCTGGTCTCCGTCGGCGCCCTCGCGCCGATGTGCCTGGAGGTCGCCGACCTGCTGAACAAGCAGGGCATCTCCACCACCGTGGTCGACCCGCGCTGGGTCAAGCCCGTCGACGAGGCCATGGCCCCGCTCGCCGAGCGTCACCGCGTCGTCGTCACCGTCGAGGACAACTCCCGCGTCGGCGGTGTCGGCTCCGCCGTCGCCCAGGCCCTGCGCGACGCCGGCGTCGACGTACCGCTGCGCGACTTCGGCATCCCGCCGCGCTTCCTCGACCACGCCTCCCGCGCCGAGGTGCTGGCCGAGATCGGGCTCACCGCGCCCGACATCGCGCGCCAGGTGACCGGCCTGGTCGCCAAGCTCGACGGCCGGTACGACCGCGCGGGCGCCGAGGTGGACCAGGTGGAGGCCGCGCGCGACTGACGCCGCGCACTCCGCACTGGGCCGGATGGGCCGGTTCCGCCACTCGTTGCAGGGGCGCAACCGGCCCATCCGCGTGAAATCGCCTACGCCGGGGCACACGCAGTACGCCCCCTCTCGATCATGTCGAGGACGACAAGCGTGGGAGGTCCCCGTGAGCAACACCCTCTTCAGGACCAAGAAGATCGAGCAGTCCATCCGTGACACGGAGGAGCCCGAGCACGCGCTCAAGAAATCCCTGTCGGCGCTGGACCTGACCGTCTTCGGTATCGGCGTCGTCATCGGCACCGGCATCTTCGTACTGACCGGCACGGTCGCCAAGAACAACGCCGGGCCCTCCGTGGCCCTGGCGTTCGTCGTCGCCGGAGTCGTCTGCGCGCTCGCCGCGCTGTGCTACGCCGAGTTCGCCTCCACCGTCCCGGTGGCCGGCTCCGCGTACACCTTCTCCTACGCCTCGCTGGGCGAACTGCCCGCCTGGATCATCGGCTGGGACCTGGTCCTGGAGTTCGCGCTCGGCACGGCGGTGGTGGCCGTCGGCTGGTCGGGCTACATCCGCTCGCTGCTGGACAACGCGGGCTGGCACATGCCCGCGTCGCTCGGCGGCAGGGACGGCGCCGAGGGCTTCGGCTTCGACATCCTCGCCGCGGCCCTGGTGCTGGTGCTCACCGCCATCCTGGTGCTCGGCATGAAGCTGTCGGCGCGGATCACCTCGCTCGTCGTCGCCATCAAGGTGGCGGTCGTCCTCATCGTGATCATCGCGGGCGCCTTCTTCGTCAAGGGCGCCAACTACGACCCCTTCATCCCGAAGTCGCAGCCCGTCGAGGCGGGCGGGGGACTGCACTCACCACTGATCCAGCTGATGTTCGGCTGGGCGCCCGCCAACTTCGGCGTGATGGGCATCTTCACCGCCGCCTCGGTGGTCTTCTTCGCCTTCATCGGCTTCGACATCGTCGCCACCGCCGCCGAGGAGACCAGGAACCCGCAGCGCGACATGCCCCGCGGCATCCTCGGCTCCCTGATCATCTGCACCATCCTGTACGTCGCGGTCTCGATCGTCGTCACCGGCATGCAGCACTACACCAAGCTCTCCGTGGACGCCCCGCTCGCGGACGCGTTCAAGGCCACGGGGCATCCCTTCTTCTCCGGCGTGATCAGCTTCGGCGCCGCCGTCGGCCTGACCACGGTCTGCATGATCCTGCTCCTGGGCCAGAGCCGGGTGTTCTTCGCGATGAGCCGCGACGGACTGCTGCCCCGCTTCTTCTCCCACGTCCACCCGAAGTTCCGCACCCCCTACCGGCCGACCATCCTGCTCGGCGTGGTCATCGCGATCGTCGCCGGTTTCACCAGCCTCAGCGAACTGGCCGAACTGGTGAACATCGGCACGCTCTTCGCCTTCGTCATCGTCGCGATCAGCGTGATCATCCTGCGCCGGACCCGGCCCGACCTGCCCCGCGCCTTCCGCACCCCGCTGGTCCCGCTGCTGCCCATCGTGTCCGTGGCCGCCTCGCTGTGGCTGATGCTGAACCTGCCCGCCGAGACCTGGGTCCGCTTCGCCGTCTGGATGGCGATCGGCTTCGTCGTGTACTTCCTCTACGGCCGCACCCACAGCCGCCTGGCCCGCGGCGAGGAGGCGCCGGCCGAGCCGCCCGCCCCGAAGGGCCCGTAGCCCGGCGCAGGACCGTGTGACGCGGCGGAGCGCGCGCGTCGTCGGCCCGTGTGCGCGCTCCGGCGCGTCACACGGGCCGCACCGTCCTCGGCCCCGCGACCTCCGCGCCCAGCTCCGTCACCCGGCGGCGCAGCCCGCGGTCGGCCGTCACGACCAGGACGGGCCGGCCGCCCGCCGTCCGCGCGACCAGCTCGACGATGTGGTCGTCCCCGCTGCCGGGCGCGGACTCCACCCGGACGCCGGCCACGGACTCCACCCCGCGGGCCGCGCCCTCGACGACGAGCACGACCTCCAGCGGCCCGGCCCGCCCCGGCACCCCGTCCGCCGCCAGCCGGTCCCGCAACCGCTCCGCGGCCCCGCGCCGGTCCCGCCACCAGCCGTCGGGCACCGAACCGACCACGTTCGCGGCGTCGACGACCACGAGCAGGGAAGCGTTGTCTTCCATCCCGCCAGGGTCGCACGGGCCGGCCGCCGCACCGCCGCCCCGGCCCGCCGCCACACCGCCCCGGCCCGTGGACGGGCCGTACCCGACCGACACGGAGCGGACGCCCCCGCTTAGAGTGATGCGGTGAACGGCGACTGGCTTCTCCTCGGCCGCGACGGCCGCCTCAGTGTGTACCTCCCGTCCGACGACGCCGCCCTGTGGCGCGCCGAACGCGCGCCCGCGGGCCCCTGGGAGGCCCCGCGCCGCATCGGCGGCGACCAGGACCTGCACCCGGGCGGCCTCGCGGCCGGCCGGGGCCCCGACGGCTACGCCCACCTGGTCGCCTGGCGCCCGACCGGTGCCGACCGCTGCGCCCTGGTGCACACCACGCACTTCCGGCCCCTGCTCGCCCCCCTCGACTGGCAGCCGGCCGGCCACCCCAACAAGCAGGGCGGCCGCACCGGAACCCCCGCCGTCGCCGTCGACGCGCAGGGACGCGCCCATGTCTTCGTCCGCAACGGCGGCGGCGGCATGAGCATGGTGGCCCAGCAGGAGAAGGGCGGCTGGGAGCCCTGGCGGGACCTGAAGGGCCGCGGCGTCCAGGAGGCGCCCGCCGCCGTGACGGCCGACTCCGGCCTGGTCGCGCTGTACGCGCCCGTCGAGGGCGGCATCCTGCACTGGAGCCAGGACAAACCCGGCGCGCGACCGGTGCTGGGCGAGCGACTCGACGCGGCCGTCCGCCCCGGCACCCTGCGCGCCCTGGCGACCTCCGCGGAGCACACCACGGTCTTCTTCACCGACGCCGGCACGGGTGAGCTGTGCGCCTGGCGCCCCGGCGGGAAACCGGTTCCCCTGCTGCCCGCCGCCGGCCCCGGCCCCGTGTCCGCCGTCCGCACCGTCATAGACGGCCACGACTGCACGCTGCTCGCCCAGCGTGCGGCGGACAGCGGCCGCGTCGCCTTCGCCGCGTACCCCACGGAACTGGAGGAGATGGGCGCGGCCTGGACCGAGTCGGGCCCCGCCCTGCCGTCCGACGCCACCGTCTCCCTGGCCCTGGACGCCGACGGCCGGCTGGTGGCGGCGACCCTGTCCCCGTCGACCGGACAGCTGCTGCTGACCCGCCGGAAGGACGAGGCGGGGCTGGCGCTGGGGGCGTGGGCGGCGGTCTGAGGCCGTCCCGACCGGGGGCGTGAGTCCGGGGCGGTCCGACCGGCGCCGGTCCGGCCGTCTCGCACGGCAAGTCGTGCACGAGGTTGTCACATCATGTTCGTCGAACGTTCGATCTATGATGGTTCGCGCTCAGCCTCCGCACCGGGCAGGTCCTGCGGAGGGGAGCGGGTCAGCCGCATTCGGCGGCGGGAGGGGCAGGTCACGTCATGCGGACCAGATCCGGGCGCGGCGCCGCCCGCGGGAGATCGGTCGTTCGGGTCGTCGAGGCGGGGGCGGAGCACCATGTCGCCGAGAGCTGTCTCGACGGTCGCTGGCTCGTCCTGGGCAAGGACGGCAGGCTGACCGCCTACGCCCGCTCCCGTGCCGGCCTGCTGCGCTGGACGGAGACCAGGCCCGGCGGCCCGCACTGGTCGAAGCCGGAATGCATCCCGGCGCCGGACCTCACACATCTCTCGGTGACCCAGGGGGCGGACACCTACGTCCACTTCCTGGGGCGGCGTGCCCGCGAGGGCGACGAGGGCCTGCCCACCGTGGACATCGTGCACGCCATTCAGTATCAGACCGCCCGCCCGGTCACCGAGTGGAAGTCGTTGGGCAATCCGCATCCGCAGCGGGAGAAGGCCGCCCGACTCGGCGCGCCGGTGGCCGCGGTGAGCACGACCGGACGCGTTCATGTCCTCGTGCGCAACGCGGGAGGCGGGCTGATGCTCCGTCGGGAGGACCCGAGCGGCAAGTGGGACGCCTGGCTGGACCTCAAGGGCAGCGGTGTGCGGGACGGGTTCCCCGCGGCGGTCCACGCCTCCGGACGGATCGAGGTGTTCGCGGGCAACGCGCACCACGTGATGCGGTGGTCCCAGGCCAAGGCCGACGGGGACTTCGAGCGGGAACCGAACATTCCGGTCCGCGTGGCGCCCGCCACCGCCTCGATGCTGGAGACCGCGCCGGGCCGGTCGACCTACTACTGGGCCGACGAGGACACCGGCCAGCTCGTCGCCCACCGTCCCGGCGGCTGGGTGATCCCCCTCGGCGGGGCGGCGACCGGAGACCGGATCGCGGTGCTCCGCACGGTGCTCGACGGCTACGACTGCACGGTGCTGGCCCACCGCGGACTCGACGGCGAGGTGATGGTGGCCGCGTGCGGCACCGAGAACGAGGGCGCGGGCCTCTGGTGGTCGCCCGCAGGGGGAGCGGGAGTGGGCGCGCCCGCGCTGGCCCTGGACGGACACGGCCGGATCGTCCTGGCGTCGATCGGTACCGACGGAACGCTGTGCGTCGCGCGGCAGGGCACCGGGCCGGGGCTGGCACTCGATCCACCGGTACGGGTCTGAGGGAGTCGCCGCGGTCGGCGGCCCGGCACGGTGACGCATCGAGTCGTCGCCGTGCCGGGCTATTTCGGAGGCTCTGCTCCAGAGTTCAGGAGGAGCCGCCGCCCGTGGCGGGGGACTTCTTGGCCGACTCCGGGATGTCCGCGTCCTTGCGGAGCGCCTGCCACAGCTGGTCGGCCTGCGGCTGGGCCGCCACCACCCGGTTGGGGTCCTGGGTGTCGTAGGCGACCGGCAGCATGATGGTCTCCATGCTGGACGGATCGACGCCGTTGAGGCTGCGGCCGAACTCGGCCAGCTTGGTGAGCGAGGCGAGATCGGAGTCCGTGGTGAGCGCCGCGGTGAGCTGGTCGGCGATCTTGTAGGTCTTGGTGGGGCTGCCGAGCAGGTCCTGGCGCTTGATCTCGCTCAGCAGAGCGAGCATGAACTGCTGCTGGAGACCGATCCGGCCGAGGTCGCTGCCGTCACCGACGCCGTGCCGGGTGCGGACGAAGGCGAGGGACTCGGTGCCGTTCAGCTTGTGCTTGCCCGCCGTCAGATCGAGGCCGCTGGACGGGTCGTGGATGTCCTCCTCGACGGTGACCGTGACGCCTCCTATGGCGTCCACCAGGTCCTTGAAGCCGGCGAAGTCGATCTCCACGTAGTGGTCCATGCGGATGCCCGACAGCTGCTCCACCGTCTTGACCACGCAGGCCGGACCGACCTGCGAGTAGATGGAGTTGAACATCACGCGCTTCGCCGAGGCGACGTCGGCGCCGTCCTGCTTCTTGCACGCGGGACGGGTGACCAGGGTGTCCCGCGGAATGCTCACGGCCACGGCCTCCGTGCGGCCCTCCGGGATGTGCATCACCATCGCGGTGTCCGAGCGTGCCCCGGCGACCTTGCCGGTGTTCAGCTCGGCGTTGTCCCCGGCGCGCGAGTCGGACCCGAGGACCAGGATGTTCTGGCCGGAGGTGGGCAGCTTCTCCGGGCGGTCGCCGCCTATCGCCTCGTTGATGTCGACGCCCTTGAGGTTGCCGTTGAGGTCGCTGTACAACCAGTACCCGACACCGGCCACGATCAGGAGCAGCAGGACGAGGCTCAGCCCGACCCAGCGCCAGACGCGGCGCCGTTTCGGTGGCCGGGCAGACCGGCGGCCGGTGGGCGCACGCCTGGACCGGCGGGGGCTCGTCTCCGTCGGGGCGTGCGTCATGGACCACGGTCCTCTCTTGTCAACCGGCTCGCTTGTCCGGACGTGAATGCAGGGCACGAGTGGGGGGAGAGGCCGGGCCCCGCCGCGGCGGTGGTCGCCGAAGCGTTTCCGAACTATAGACCGATTGCCGGACCAGTCGGACGCTGGCACCGGACATCCACGTGATGTCCGATGTTCAAGTGCATGTCGGAGAGCAGTGTATTTTCTGTCATAAGTGACTGCTGTTGACAGCTATCAGGACCCTTGGCGAAGATGTGCCGGTCCTGTGAACGTTAAAGTTTCGGTGTGGATGGCATCGGCCGGTCGGTCGGTGCCAGGTGTGGCCGTGCATCGAGCCCGGGGGGGCGCGAGGGCTCACGGTCACTGATGACTCACTCCGGCATGGCTCGAGTGAGGAGAGGGTGGATGGCTGTGCCGCTGCGTGCGTCGTCCCTTGAGGGGCAGTGGCGTGACGACCGTATCTGACTTCACGGCGCATCAGGCCGCTACGACCGTCGCCGCCCAGCGGGACATCGCCGCCGTACCGCGGCGCCCCGCCGCGAGCAGGCCGACCACGCTCACCGACGAGCACGGCGACGTCTACGTCGAGCCGGGACTCACCCCGCTGGCCGCCCGTGAGGCCAACCGCTCGGCGCTCGTCGCCCTGCTCGACGAGGCTGGCGTCGGCCACTTCGCCGTACGCGGCACGGTCGACCACGGCACGGTCGTGGGCGTCGCCGAGGAGGACCGGGAGCGTGTGCTCCAGGCGGTGTTCCGCGGCCTCGGCCGGTACCCGGGGCACCTGACCGTGGTGGACCCGGACGCGCCCCGGCCCGCCAAGCCGGTCTCCTCGCGCGACCCCCGGGCCTGGCGCGATGTCGCCGGTGCCCGGGTCCTCCAGGTCAGCTGGTACCGCACCGACCCCGGCCGGCACCTGCTGCTCGGGCACGAGTACGGCTGCGCCGTGGAGTTCTGGCAGCGGCAGGGCACGCATCTCGTCGCTCCGCGCGCCAACCGCGCCACCTGGGCGGTGGCCACCGCGGGGCAGAACGTCCTGGGCGCCGCCCGGTTGTTCAGCCGCTTCGTGTCGGACTGGACCCCGGCCCACCTCGCGCCGGCGCTGCCGACCCGGCCCGAGTTCCTGGTGAACTGCGCCGACGACATCGCCTTTCCCGTCGACGCCGTCTACACCTGGGTCGACGGCAACGACCCGGCCTGGAAGCAGCGCAAGGCGCAGGCCAAGGGTGAGGTCTACCACGCCGAGTCGGCGAGCGACGCCCGGTTCATCAGCCGTGACGAGCTGCGGTACTCGATACGTTCGCTGTACCTGTTCGCGCCGTGGATCCGGAACATCTACGTCGTCACCGACGACCAGGTTCCGGAGTGGATGCGCGAGGACGTGCCCGGGGCCCGTATCGCCACCCACCGGGAGATCTTCCGCAACCCGGAGGACCTTCCCACCTTCAACTCGCACTCGATCGAGAGTCAGCTCCATCACATCGAGGGGCTCGCCGAGCACTTCCTGTACTTCAACGACGACATGTTCATGGGGCGCCCGGTCGCCCCCCACGCGTTCTTCACCCCGAGCGGGACGGCACGCTACTTCCCCTCGCGCAATCGCATCCCGCAGGGACCGGTCGCCGAGACCGACACCCCGGTGGACGCGGCGTGCAAGAACAACAGGGCGCTCCTGCACGAACGTTTCGGCAAGGTCATCACCCAGCCCATGGAGCACATCCCCTACGCCTTGCGGCGCTCGGCGATGGAAGAGGCCGAACGGGAGTTCTCCGAGGCGTGGGCGCGTACCTCGGCCAGCAGGTTCCGGGCGATGACGGACCTCTCGCCCACCTCGTCGTTCGCCCTGTACTACGCGGCGCTGACCGGCCGGGCGCAGCCGGGCTCGATGCCCTTCACCTACATCCAGTTGGCCGTGCCCGACCTGGCGGACCGGTTGCAACGGCTGCTCGACGGCCGGGACCGGGACTCCTTCTGCCTCAACGACGCCTTCTCGACGCCCGAGGACACAGAGGCCCAGCAGGAACTGCTGGACGACTTCTTCACCTCGTACTTCCCCACCCCCAGCCCCTTCGAAAGATGAGACGGAGTTCATGACGTGTCCCATCCGACGTCGATGAGTTCCGCGGTTCACGTCTACCGAAGGTTCGTCCCCCAGCCGGTGCGCTCCGCGGCGGCCACGACGGTGCCCGCAGGCGTGCGGCGCAAGGTGAAGGGCGGCCTCGCGCGCACCCTGAGCCGCCGCGAGGCCCGCCTGCACCGCAGGGCCCTGCGCCGGGTCCGCCGCGCGAGCCTCGGACAGTCCGAGCGCCGTACCCACGCGCCCGACGGCCGGATCGGCCACGTGCACACCGGGCTGACCGTCGACCTCGCCCGCCGGCTCGACCACGACCTGGTCACGCACGCGCTGGACACCGCCGAAGTGCCCTGGTTCGCGGTGCCCGCCCTCGACGACCGCCGTCTGTGCATCGCCGTGGAGGTGCGCGACAAGGGCACCGTGCGCCGGGTGCTGCGCGCTCTGCTGGAGGAGCACACCGGCTACGTCGTCTCCGTGTCCCCGTCCGCGGCCGACACCCGGGAGATTCCGGGCAGTCACATGAAGGCGTGGAAGCACTACGGCAAGGCCAAGGTGATCCGCCTCACCTGGCTCCGTACCGATCCCACGGAGCACCTGTGGGTGGGGGAGGACCAGGGCATCGAGATCGAGTTCTGGACCGCCAACACCGACCTGCCCCACGAACGGCTCATCGGCCCGCGCCCCAACCGGGTGCAGCGCGCCGTGCCCGCCGAGGCACCCGGCATCGAGATCGGCCTCGACCGGCTGTCCGGCTACTGCGACATCGACGGCGACATGGAACCGACGATCACCCTTGAGAACTTCGACGTCGTACGGCTGGAGGAGATCTCCTTCCCCGTGGACGCGGTGCTGCTGTGGCAGCACCCCACCCCGTGGGGTGAGGAACTGCTGCGCGCGGCCCTGCGCTCCGTGCATCAGTACGCGCCGTGGACCGACGTCGTGCACGTGGTGGCCCAGGCGGAACCGCCGGCCTGGCTGACGACGGACGAGCGGATCAGCGTCGTTCGCGCCGGGCCGGAGGCGGAGTGGCGGCTCGACCAGCTGCCCGACGTCGCCGAACACTTCCTGCTCCTGCGCCCCGGCGCCCTGCTCGGCCGACCGGTGCGTCCCTTCGACTACTTCACCCCGAGTGGCGGAACACGTCCGCGGCGCGGCCCCTGGAACGCGTCGGAGTCCTTCGCGGAGTGGGTCCGTGCGGCCTATTCCGTCACAGGCCGGGCCACCGCGCACGGCTACGCGGCGGGGCCCCAGCCGTACCGGGCCGACACCTTGACCCGGCTCGGAGAAGCAGGAGCGCGACCCCTGCCCCTGGCGAACGACCAGACGCTGGCCCGCGTGCCGGGGACCCACCCCATGGACGGCATGGTCCACCACTTCGGCTACGTCGCCGGTCTCGCCGATCCGTCGGGGGAGGCATCAGTGGCGCTGCACGCGGCACTGCCCGGCATCGGAACCCACCTGGAGCGGCTGCTCGTCAGGCGTGACACGCAGCAGATCCAGTTCTTCGGTCTCGGCACCGAGGAGGCGAGGTCCCGAGGAGGGACCGACGCCGTCGTGCGCTTCCTGCGCCAGTACTACCCCGTCCCCAGCGTCTTCGAGGACGACCGCCCGCAGACCGACACAGAGCCGGACAGACATTCGTGAGCACAGGCAACCCCGAGGCTTCCGCCGCGGTAGGGGCGTACCGCAGCCTGGTCCCGGCCGGCCTCCGACGCCGTATCGCACGTCGGGTCCCTATTCGGCTGCGCATGGTGCTCAAGCACGTGCTTCGCCGACTGCACGCCCTCTCCCTGGCTTCCCGGCTGTTCCGCGGCTTCCGGGCCCGCCGCCGCTGGCCGCACCTCTTCCGCGAGGGGGAGCGGCTTGCCGCACTCGCCGGACACGGGGACCGGATCGCTCTGGTCCGGCCCACCGTCTCGCCGCTCGGTCTGCGTGAGGCCAACCTCGAACTGGTCGTGACCGCGTTGGAGGACGCGGGGGTCGACTACTTCGCCATCCGCGGAACGTCCGACTTCCGTTCCGCCCTCGCCGTCTCCGAGTCCGACCGCGAGCAGGTGACCAGGGCGCTCGAACGCTGCGCCGGTCAGAGCCCCCTCTACGTGCGCGTGTGCCGGGGCGAGACACCGCAGGCCCGAGCGATGCTGGCGGGCTCACGCGGTGGCCGGCAGCAGGCCCGGCACGCCGCGGTGCTCCAGATCGGCATGGTCTGGAGCGACCCCACGGGCTCTCTGGTCCTCGGTCTCGAGCACAGCTGCGACATCGAGTTCTGGAAGCCCGAGGCCGGACGTCTGGTGGCGCCGCGCCCCAACCGCGTCACGGACGACGTGTCGCTCCGCGAGGCCCGCGTCACCGTGCCGGTCAGCCGGCTGACCGGCTTCGCCGCGCTGCACACCCGGCGGACCCGCTCGGTGCGCACCGTGCAGGCGTGCGCCGACGCGCTGCCCGAGGACGTGCGCTTCCCCATCGACGTCGTCTACACGTGGGTCGACGGCAACGACCCCGCGTGGCAGCGGCGCCGCAGCGCCTACGACGGTGGATACCACACCGAGTCGGCGAACGCGGCCCGCTACATCAGCCGCGACGAACTGCGCTATTCCCTGCGGGCTCTGGAACAGAACGCCCCCTGGGTCAGGCACGTCTACCTGGTCACGGACGGGCAGCGTCCGGCCTGGCTCAATGACGGCCATCCCCGTCTGACCGTCGTCGACCACTCCGAGATCTTCGACGATCCGGCCGCGCTGCCCACCTTCAACTCGCATGCCATCGAGAGCCGGCTGCACCACATCAAGGGCCTGTCCGAGCACTTCCTCTACCTCAACGACGACATGTTCCTGGGCTGCCCCGTCACGCCGCAGGACTTCTTCCTGTCGAACGGCATGACCCGGACCTTCTTCTCGCCGTCCCAGGTGCCCCGCTGGGGTCCCAGCCCCGTGGACCGTCCGGTCGACGCGGCCGGCAAGAACAACCGGCGGCTCCTCATGGAGAACTTCGGTTCGGTCATCGTCCAGAAACTCCGGCACGCGCCCTACGCACTGCGGCGCAGTGTGCTCGACGAGATAGAACGCGAGTACTCCGAAGCGCACTGGCAGACCTCGCACAGCCGGTTCCGCAGCGCCACCGACATCTCCATCCCGTCGTCGCTGTACCACTACTACGCGTACTTCACCGGCCGTGCCGTGCCGTCCAACATCCGGTTCGCCTACCTGGACCTCGCCAGGCCGGAGGTCGCCCGGCGGCTGGGCATCCTGCTGGCCCGCCGCGACCGGCAGGCGTTCTGCATCAACGACACACTCTCCGACGGTCACGACGTCGACCGGCAGACGGAGATGCTCGGCACGTTCCTGCGCGCCTACTACCCGGTACCCAGTCCCTTCGAGCGGAAGGAGCACGAGGCCCGGTGAAGATCTCCTTCCTGATCAACAACATCTACGGCATCGGCGGCACCAACAGGACCGTCATCAACCTCGCCGAGGCCCTGGCCGTACATCACGACGTGGAGATCGTCTCGGTCTTCCGGCGCGCGAACACCACCAAGTTCGAGATCTCCCCGCGCATCACCGTCCGGGCCCTCGTGGACCTGCGTCCCGGCTCGTCCGACCGGGGCGCCGCCGGCACCGATGAACCGAGCGAAGTGGTGCCGCGCCAGGAGGAGTTCTTCGCCCAGTACAGCCGGTTCACCGACGAACGCATCATCCGGGAACTGCGCAGGACCGACGCCGACGTGGTGGTCGGCACCCGGCCCAGCCTCAACCTCTTCGTCGCCGCCCACACCAAGGAGGGCGCCCTGCGCGTCGCCCAGGAGCACATGACGCACCTCGCCATCCCGCCGGCGGTGCGCGCCGAGATGGCCCGGGTCTACCCGCGGCTGGACGCGATCACGACGGTCACCGAGGCAGACGCCAAGTCCTTCATGGAGAACACCCCGATCCCCGGCATCACCGTGGTCGGCATTCCCAACAGCGTGCCCCAGCCCTCCGTGCAGCCCTCCGACGGCACCCGCAAGATCGTGGTCAGTGCCGGCCGCATGCACCACATCAAGCGCTACGACCTGCTGATCCGCGCCTTCGGCAGCCTGGCCGACGAATTTCCCGACTGGCAGCTGCGCATCTACGGCGACGGTGGCGAGGCCGGAAAGCTGCGCGCGCTCGTCACCGAACTCCACCTGGCCGGCCGGGTGCTGCTGATGGGCGGCTTCTCGCCGATCGACTCCGAGTGGGCGAAGGGCTCCATCGCCGCGGTCACCTCCAGCGCGGAGTCCTTCGGCATGACCCTGGTGGAGGCGATGCGGTGCGGACTGCCCGTGGTTTCCACCGACTGCCCGGTCGGGCCCCGGGAGATCCTCCGCGACGGCGAGGACGGGTTCCTGGTGCCCAACGGCGAGGTGGCGGGGATCGCTTGGGGCCTGCGGCGTCTCATGGCCGACGAGGTGCTGCGGCGCGACATGGGCGAGGCGGCGCTGCGCAACGCCGCCCGCTACGATCCGGCGGCCGTCGCGGACCGCTATGTGAAGCTCTTCGAGGACGCCGCCCGCCGCCGGGCCGCCGCCGTCCGCGGATACCGCGCGCCGGCCGGAGCCCGCCGGACGGCGGCCCCGGCCACCGTTCCTCCCGTGAGCATCGGCGCGGCGACCGTGGACGTCGTCGCCGACGGCGCGGGCTGGCTGCGCTTCACCGCCGAAGGCCCGGGGGACGGCCGCCACCGCTGGCAGTTCGTGCTGCGGCACAAGCCGTCCGACGGCGATCGGCGTCCTGACGTACCCGTACGAACCTCCCGCACCAGCCTCGACAACGGTGGCACCCGGTACACCGCGGCGTTGGGCCCCTCGGCGCTGGAGGAACTGGGCGACGGACGCTGGCAGGTGACGATGCGTTCGGCCAAGTCGAAGACGGTGCACATGAAGGCGGGCATCCGGGACACCCGGGCGCTGATCGACGCGCGCGCCGAATGGGTGGACCGCCCCCCGGCCGGCCCGGTCGCCTGGAACCTCCCCTACGCCCAGCCCAACGGCCGGCTCATGCTGCGCACGGTGCTGCGCGAGGAGCACGCCGAGTGCGCCTCCGTCGAGTTGGGGGACGGCGCCATCACGCTGCGGGGCGTCCTGTGCGGGGGCCGCCGGATCGAGCCGGGGGCGCTGTTCGTCGTGAGCCGCCGTGGCGCGCACGGAAAGAACTTCACCGTGCCCGTGCAGGTTCTCGGCCGCCATGCGTTCCGCGCGGACGTGCCGGTGCGACGCGTCGTCGACCACCGGCTGGAGCGCTGGGAGGACTGGGACTGGTGGCTGCAACCCGACCCGCACGACCGGCGCAAGGTGCGGGTGTGCCACTTGCTCGAGGACTTCCCGGACGTCAAGGGCGCCTACGCGTACCCGTCAGTGCCGCTGGCAGGGGACGGGGCCTCGGAGCTCGCCGTGGTGCATCCGGCCCGGCCGGTGTGGGTGCGGCCCTACTGCTCCGCTTCGGGAGCCATGGCCATGAACGTGGTCGACCGCTAGGAATGGGAATTCAGTGAACCGAACCATCTTCGTCCTCGGGGACTCCGTACCCGCCCCGCGGACGGACCAAGAGGCCCCGATGGCGGGCTGGGGACAGAAGATCGAGGACCTCCTGGTGGGGCCGGTCGGCGTGGCCAACTACGCCCGAAGCGCCATGACCACACGGAAGTACTTCACCGAGCGTCTTCCGGCGATGCTGAACCGCATGCGGCGCGGCGACGTGGTGCTCATCGGCTTCGGCTGTGTGGACCACATGATCCACAACGGCACGCGCTATGTGCCGATACCCGAGTACCAGGAGTTCCTGCGGTTGTTCGTCCAGTACGTCCACACGGAGGGCGGGATGCCCGTCCTGGTCACTCCGTGTGCGCGGTACGCCTTCTCCAGCGCGGGAGAGGTACTCAACACCCTGGGGTCGTACCCGCAGGCCATGCTGGAGGTCGCCCGGGAGCTCGGGGCGCCGGTGGTCGATCTGACGAGTCGCACCATGGAGCTGTGGGCCGAGCTGGGTCCCACGCGTCTGCGTCACTACTTCTGCTGGGCCGACGCGGGCGAGCATCCGCTGCATCCCGAGGGTGTCATCGACTCGACCCACCTGAATCACACCGGCGCCTACGAAGTCGCCCGTATCGTGGTCGCCGGGTTGTGCAATCTCGGCGTCCTCGACAAGGCGGATGTGGACGTCACGGCGCTCATGACTCCGCCGACCCTGCCGCCGGTCTCGACCGAGTTCACCATTCAGTCCCCCGAGTCGGCGCTGCACTACGCCCAGCCGGTGGGCGAGCCGCCCGCCATCTCCAAGCCCGTGGCCCACGGGCTCGCCGGTCCCATGGTGAAGTTCTCCGGTGTGGCCTCGCCCGGTACCGACTACGTTCTCTTCTTCGAGCAGGGGCAGTACCTGGGAGGCGCTCAGGTGGGCGGCACCGGCCAGTGGACCTGGCGCCGCTCCGTCAACTGGGAGGCCGGGGAGCGCGTCATCCACTGTGTCGGACTGCGGGGCGACGGGTGTTCTCCCGTGCTGGAACACCGCTTCACCGTGCAGACGGAGGTGGCGCCGCCGGTCGTCTCGTCTCCCACCGACGGAGCCTTCTCGGGGCCCCGGCCACGCTTCTCGGGGAAGGTCCAGCCCGGCACCACCAAGGTGGTGCTGATGGAGCACGGGGTCCTCGTCGGAGCGACCGGCGTCAACGAGAAGGGGGAATGGGCGTTCAGCCACGCGCATCCCTGGCGCTCCGGTACCCACACGGTGGATGTCATCGCGTTGTTCGGCGCGACGGAGTCGGCACCGGCCAGCACGACCTTCAAGGTCGTCGGCATCCCGGAGGGGAGCCCCATCCGGTCCCTCGGCGCGTCGAGGCACGCGTGCGGCGACGTCTGCGAGCACCGGCCCTTCACGGGTGACTGGTAGCCGGCCGTCCACCCCGCGCGCGGGGCCGGAAAGGCCGACGGGCCGCACAGGCAGTACCTGTGCGGCCCGTCCGCCGTCGCGGGAGACGTCACGCCGGAACCGACGCCACCCCCGCCGCCAGGAACCGCTTCCCGTTCACCCGCTCCGAGACGCCCTCGCGGTCCAGGTACGGCGTGATGCCGCCCAGGTGGAAGGGCCAGCCGGCGCCGGTGATCAGGCACAGGTCGATGTCCTGGGCCTCGGCGACGACGCCCTCGTCGAGCATCAGGCCGATCTCCTGGGCCACCGCGTCCAGGACGCGGGCGCGGACCTGCTCCTCCGTGAGGACCGTGTCGCCCTGCTTCAGCAGCGCGGCGACCTCCGGGTCCAGCTCGGGCTTGCCGCTGTCGTAGACGTAGAAGCCGCGCTTGCCCGCCTCGACGACCGCCTTCAGGTTCGGGGAGACCGTGAAGCGCTCGGGGAAGGCCCGGTTGAGGGTCTCCGAGACGTGCAGGCCGATCGCGGGGCCGACCAGCTCCAGCAGGACCAGCGGGGACATCGGCAGGCCGAGGGGCTCCACCGCCTTCTCCGCCACCGGCACCGGGGTGCCCTCGTCGATGACGTTCTGGATCTCGCCCATGAAGCGGGTCAGGATGCGGTTGACCACGAACGCCGGGGCGTCCTTGACCAGGACCGCGGTCTTCTTCAGCTTCTTGGCGACGCCGAACGCCGTGGCCAGCGAGGCCTCGTCGGTCTGCTCGCCGCGGACGATCTCCAGCAGGGGGAGGATCGCGACCGGGTTGAAGAAGTGGAAGCCGACGACCCGCTCGGGGTGCTTGAGCTTGGAGGCCATCTCCGAGACGGAGAGGGAGGAGGTGTTCGTGGCGAGGATCGCGTGCGCCGGGGCGACCGCCTCGACCTCCGCGAACACCTTCTGCTTGACGCCCATCTCCTCGAAGACCGCTTCGATGATGAAGTCGGCGTCCGCGAAGCCCTCGGCCTTGTCCAGGACGCCGGTCACCAGGGCCTTGAGGCGGTTGGCCTTGTCCTGGTTGACGCGGCCCTTGCCGAGCAGCTTGTCGATCTCGGCGTGGACGTAGCCCACGCCCTTGTCGACGCGCTCCTGGTCGATGTCGGTCAGGACGACCGGGACCTCCAGGCGGCGCAGGAAGAGCAGCGCGAGCTGGGAGGCCATCAGGCCGGCGCCGACGACGCCCACCTTGGTGACCGGGCGGGCCAGCGACTTGTCCGGGGCGCCCGCGGGGCGCTTGCCGCGCTTCTGCACCAGGTTGAAGGCGTAGATGCCGGAGCGCAGTTCGCCGCCCATGATGAGGTCGGCGAGGGCCTGGTCCTCGGCGTCGTAGCCCTGCTGGAGGTCGCCGTTCTTGGCGGCGGCGACGATGTCCAGGGCGCGGTAGGCGGCCGGGGCCGCGCCGTGCACCTTGGAGTCCGCGATGAACCGGCCGCGCGCGACGGCCTGGTCCCAGGCCTCGCCGCGGTCGATCGCCGGACGCTCGACGGTGATCTCGCCCTTGAGGACGGACGCGGTCCAGATCAGCGACTGCTCCAGGAAGTCCGCGCCCTCGAAGATCGCGTCCGCGATGCCGAGTGCGTAGACCTGCTCGCCCTTGAGCTGCTTGTTCTGGTTCAGGCTGTTCTCGATGATCACCGAGACGGCCTTGTCGGCGCCGATCAGGTTCGGCAGCAGCGTGCAGCCGCCCCAGCCGGGGACCAGGCCGAGGAAGACCTCGGGGAGGGAGAAGGCCGGGAGGGCCGCCGACACCGTGCGGTAGGTGCAGTGCAGGCCGATCTCCACGCCGCCGCCCATGGCCGCGCCGTTGTAGTACGCGAAGGTCGGCACGGCCAGCTGGGACAGGCGCTTGAGGACGTCGTGGCCGCCCTTGCCGATGGCCAGCGCGTCCTCGTGCCGCTTCAGCAGCTCGACGCCCTTGAGGTCGGCGCCGACGGCGAAGATGAACGGCTTGCCGGTGACGCCGACACCGACGATGTCGCCGTCCGCGGCCTCCTTCTCGACCTGGTCGAGGGCGGCGTCGATGTTCGCCAGCGACTGCGGGCCGAGCGTGGTCGGCTTGGTGTGGTCGTGGCCGTTGTCCAGGGTGATGAGGGCGAAACGGCCGACACCCGACGGCAGGTCGAAGTGGCGTACGTGCGCCTGCGTGACGACCTCGCCGGGGAACAGCTCGGCCGCACCCTTCAGCAGCTCTGCGGTGGTGCTCACTTGTCCCCCTCGAAGTGCGGGTTCTCCCAGATGACCGTCGCGCCCATGCCGAAGCCGACGCACATGGTGGTCAGGCCGTAGCGGACGTGCGGCTGTTCCTCGAACTGGCGGGCCAGCTGCGTCATCAGGCGGACGCCCGACGAGGCCAGCGGGTGGCCGAAGGCGATGGCGCCGCCGTACTGGTTGACGCGCGCGTCGTCGTCGGCGATGCCGTAGTGCTCCAGGAAGGCGAGGACCTGGACGGCGAAGGCCTCGTTGATCTCGAACAGGCCGATGTCGTCGATGGACAGGCCGGCCTGGGCCAGGGCCTTCTCCGTGGCCGGGATCGGGCCGTAGCCCATGACCTCCGGCTCGACGCCCGCGAAGGAGTACGCGACCAGGCGCATCTTGACCGGCAGGCCGTTCTCCCGGGCGAAGTCCTCGCTCGCGATGAGGGAGGCGGTCGCACCGTCGTTCAGACCGGCCGCGTTGCCCGCGGTGACCCGGCCGTGCACGCGGAACGGCGTCTTCAGGCCCGCCAGGTTCTCCAGCGTGGTGCCCGGGCGCATCGGCTCGTCGGCGGTGACCAGGCCCCAGCCCGTCTCGCCGGCCTCCTCGTTGGTGCGGCGCACCGAGACCGGCACCAGGTCGGCCTGGATCTGGCCGTTGGCGTACGCCTTGGCGGCCTTCTCCTGCGAGCGCACGGCGTACTCGTCGGCGCGTCGCTTGGTGATGCTCGGGTAGCGGTCGTGCAGGTTCTCCGCGGTCATGCCCATGAACAGGGCGGACTCGTCGACCAGCTTCTCGCTGACGAACCGCGGGTTCGGGTCCACGCCCTCGCCCATCGGGTGGCGGCCCATGTGCTCGACACCGCCCGCGATCGCGACGTCGTACGCGCCGAAGGCGACCGAGCCGGCCACCGTGGTGACGGCGGTCAGGGCGCCCGCGCACATGCGGTCGATGGAGTAGCCGGGGACCGAGGTGGGCAGGCCCGCCAGGATGCCGGCGGTGCGGCCGATGGTCAGGCCCTGGTCACCGATCTGCGTGGTCGCGGCGACGGCGACCTCGTCGATCTTCTTGGGGTCGAGACCGGGGTTGCGGCGCAGCAGCTCCCGGATCGCCTTCACGACCAGGTCGTCGGCGCGGGTCTCGTGGTAGATGCCCTTCGGGCCCGCCTTGCCGAACGGGGTGCGGACGCCGTCGACGAAGACGACGTCCCTGACGGTACGAGGCACGATGGCTCTCCTCCAGGGTGCGGGATGGCACTGCTGCGGCACGCAAGTACTGAGCGCGCGCTCAGCCCCCATGCTACTTATGAGTAACGTAGCTGCCCAGTCCCCCCGGCGGGAGCGGCGAAGGTCACACCGCCCGTCACACCACCGGAGGACCGCATCACCCGGGCACCCGCTCCGGGAGCCCGCTCCGGGAGCCCCGGGATCTTGGCCGGAATCCGCCGCTCCCGCTACACCGTGTTCCCCCACGGATGTCCCGCTACGGATGTCCCGCTACGACGCGTCCTGGCGCAGCGCCGCCACCAGCACCGGTGTCACCTGCTCCACCTGCCAGGGCCGGGCCCCGTGTCCGGCGAGGGCCGCGCCCACCGACTCGGCGTCGACCGTCGCGGGCGGTTCCCAGCAGACCCGGCGCACCGTGTCCGGCGTGATCAGGTTCTCCTGGGGCATGCCCAGGCGCTCGGCCAGCGCCGTCACCGCCGCGCGCGCCGCGGTCAGCCGGGCCGCGGCGGCCGGGTCCTTGTCGGCCCAGGCCCGCGGCGGCGGAGGGCCGGTCACCGGCTGGCCGGGCTGCGGCAGCTGCGACTCGGACAGCGCCTTGGCCCGGTCGACCGACATCTGCCACTGCTCCAGCTGCCGGCGGTTCACCCGGCCGAACCCGTTCAGCGCGGCCAGCGCGTGCGCGTCGGCCGGCAGCGCGAGCGCGGCCTCGACGATGGCCGCGTCCCCGAGCACCTTGCCGGGGGAGACGTCCCGGCGCTGGGCGATCCGGTCCCGGGCCTGCCACAGCTCCCGCACCACGGCGAGCTGACGGCGCCTGCGCACCTTGTGCATGCCGGACGTACGCCGCCACGGGTCCTTGCGCGGCTCGGCCGGCGGGGCCGAGGCGATCGCGTGGAACTCCTGCCGGGCCCACTCCAGCTTGCCCTGGCGGTCCAGCTCCTTCTCCAGGGCGTCCCGCAGGTCGACCAGCAGCTCCACGTCGAGCGCGGCGTAGCGCAGCCAGGGCTCGGGCAGCGGGCGCGTGGACCAGTCGACGGCCGAGTGGCCCTTCTCCAGGACGAAGCCCAGGACGTTCTCCACCATCGCGCCCAGACCGACGCGCGGGAACCCGGCGAGCCGCCCGGCCAGCTCGGTGTCGAAGAGGAGGGTGGGCACCATCCCTATGTCCCGCAGGCACGGCAGGTCCTGGGTGGCCGCGTGCAGCACCCACTCCGCGTCGGCGATCGCCGCGCCGAGGCCGGAGAGGTCGGGGCAGGCCACCGGGTCGATCAGCGCCGTGCCCGCGCCCGCGCGGCGCAGCTGCACCAGGTACGCGCGCTGGCCGTAGCGGTACCCGGAGGCACGCTCGGCGTCGACGGCGACGGGGCCGCTCCCGGCGGCGAAGGCGGCGGTCACCTCGGCGAGGGCGTCCGCGTCGGCGATCACCGGCGGAATGCCCTCGCGTGGTTCGAGCAAGGGGATCGGCGCCTGACTCGCAGAAGATCCGGCGTCGTCCGGAGGGGCGCCTCCGGTGGTTCGCAGTGGACGGTCTGCTGCGGTTTCGTGGGCGTCGGTCACCTGTCAAGGGTATCGGTGGATCGACCGAGCCCGCCGACGGAACGTTCCGTCGGCGGGCTTCGGGGGGTCGTAAACCAGTCAGGTCGGTGAAAGACCCGCGGTACGGGGCGTCGGTGGGGAGGGGAAACAGGGGGTGTGGGGGAGCGGGCGGGGCGTCGGGAGCGGGGCGGTGGGGGTCAGTGGATGATGCCGGTGCGCAGGGCCACCGCGACCATCCCGGCGCGGTCGCCCGTGCCGAGCTTGCGCGCGATGCGGGCCAGGTGGCTCTTGACGGTCAGGGCGGACAGGCCCATCGAGACGCCGATCGCCTTGTTCGACTGGCCCTCCGCGACCAGCCGCAGCACCTCCACCTCGCGGCCGGAGAGCTCGCGGTAGCCGCCCGGGT
The DNA here is from genome assembly GCF_044765285.1 of Streptomyces sp. NPDC102490. Classification (NCBI taxonomy): domain Bacteria; kingdom Bacillati; phylum Actinomycetota; class Actinomycetes; order Kitasatosporales; family Streptomycetaceae; genus Streptomyces; species Streptomyces sp. NPDC102490. The sequence goes on along the minus strand of NZ_JBIWJU010000013.1, from coordinate 10,305 downwards.
GGCTCGGGGCGCCCGGGGGACGGCGGTGCAGGCGGGCGGCGGCGGCGCCGATGGGGGCGGCGCCCGGCCGGGTGGGGAGCCCGACGTTGGTACGGGTGCCGGTGACGACGTAGCCCTTGACGCCGCCGGCCAGGGCGTTGCGGACGGCGCCGATGTCGTCGGCGGCGGACAGGGCGAGCCCGTTGGGCCAGCCCGCGGCACGGGTCTCCGACAGCAGGGTCAGGCCGGAGCCGTCGGGGAGGTGGACTTCCGCGACGCAGATGTCGCGGGGGTTGCCGATGCGGGGACGAGCCTCCGCGACGGACGAGGCCTCGATGACGTCGCGCACACCGAGCGCCCACAAGTGGCGGGTGACGGTGGAACGGACGCGCTGATCGGCCACGACCACCATGGCGGTCGGCTTGTTCGGGCGGTAGGCGACCAGGCTTGCAGGCTGCTCGAGGAGAACGGACACCAGGCCTCCTGGGGTGCGGGGACGGGGCCGGCTCATGGGGGTGAAGCCGGGACGAACCGTGCTTTCAAGGTCACAGTCGTCTTCGGCACCGAACGCGTCCGCCTTTAGAGAATGATCACGATCTGGTGAGTAACAATCCGAGCAATTCGGACACGCTGTCGATCATTCGAAGATCGAACGGTTTCACACTTTGTCGATACAAGCCCGAAAGTGGCCGTATCGACAAAGTGACGGAACCTCCTCCGAGCGTGGGGGCCCCTTCGCCCGGAAGGATGAAAGAGGGTCGGCGGCGTCAGCGCGACTGCGGGCCGCGCCGCTGCGGCAGCGTCACGACCGAGGCGTCGCCCGGCGCCGCCGGCGGCAGGCCCGCGACCTGGGCCAGCAGATCGCACCACGAGGACAGGTGCGCCGCGGTGTCCGGGACGCCGCCCAGTCCCTCGCGCGGCGTCCAGGACGCCCGGATCTCGATCTGCGAGGCGGACGGGCGCGCCGAGAGTCCGCCGAAGTAGTGCGAACTCGCACGTGTGACCGTGCCGCTCGGCTCGCCGTACGTCAGCCCGCGCGCCTGGAGCGCGCCGGTCAGCCAGGACCAGCACACGTCCGGCAGCAGCGGGTCCGCCGCCATCTCCGGTTCCAGCTCGGCACGGACCAGCGTCACCAGGCGGAAGGTCCCGTGCCAGGCGTCGTGCCCGGCCGGGTCGTGCAGCAGCACCAGCCGCCCGTCCGCCAGGTCCTCGTCGCCGTCGACGACCGCGGCCTCCAGCGCGTAGGCGTGCGGGGCGAGCCGCTGCGGTGCGCGGGTCGCCTCCACCTCGATCTGCGGCCGCAGCCGCGCGGCGCGCAGCGCCTCCACGGCGGCCGTGAAGGCCGACGGTGTGGTACTCCCGTTGTGACCCCCCGTGTGCCGGGCCTCTTCCTCGGTCCCCTTCGCGTCGTCCATTCCGCCAGCGCCGTCCGACAGTCGTCCCTGAGCCGCAGCCATGCGGGGAACATTAAGCGGAACGGCGGCCCGGCGCAGGGAGGGACACCCGCGTGCGGGCGCGATGTCCGGATCACGCGGCTCGGCGGGGTGGGCGGTGGCGGCCCCACCCGTGGTCCGGCGCTGTCCGGGAGCCATGCGAAACTTGCCCCTGTGAGTGCCAACCAGAGCCCCGCGGGCCAGCAGCCGACCGCCACGTACGACTCCGCGTTCCTCAAGGCGTGCAGGCGTGAGCCGGTGCCGCACACCCCCGTGTGGTTCATGCGGCAGGCCGGGCGCTCACTGCCGGAGTACCTGAAGGCGCGCGAGGGCATCGGGATGCTGGAGTCCTGCATGCGGCCGGAACTCGCCGCCGAGATCACCCTCCAGCCGGTGCGCCGGCACGGGGTGGACGCGGCGGTCTACTTCAGCGACATCGTGATCCCGCTCAAGGCCATCGGCATCGACCTCGACATCAAGCCAGGCGTCGGCCCGGTCATCGCCAACCCGATCCGCACCCGCGCGGACCTGGCACAGCTGCGCGACCTCACCCCCGAGGACGTCGGCTACGTCACCGAGGCCTTCGGCCTGCTCACCCGCGAGCTGGGCGCCACCCCGCTGATCGGTTTCGCGGGCGCGCCGTTCACCCTCGCGAGCTACCTCGTGGAGGGCGGCCCGTCCCGCAACCACGAGCACACCAAGGCCCTCATGTACGGCGACCCGCAGCTGTGGGCCGACCTCCTGGACCGCCTCGCCGCCATCACGGCCGCCTTCCTCAAGGTGCAGATCGACGCGGGCGCGAGCGCCGTCCAGCTCTTCGACTCCTGGGTCGGCGCGCTGTCCCCCGCGGACTACCGCCGCTCGGTGCTGCCCGCCTCCCGCAAGGTCTTCGAGGCCGTCTCCGGGTACGGCGTGCCGCGCATCCACTTCGGCGTCGGCACCGGCGAGCTGCTCGGGCTGATGGGCGAGGCCGGCGCGGACGTCGTCGGCGTCGACTGGCGCGTCCCGCTGGACGAGGCGGCCCGCCGCGTCGGCCCCGGCAAGGCGCTCCAGGGCAATCTGGACCCGGCGGTCCTCTTCGCCGGCCGGGAGGCGGTCGAGACCAAGACCCGCGAGATCCTGGACGCGGCGGCGGGCCTGGAGGGCCACGTCTTCAACCTCGGCCACGGTGTCCTGCCGACCACCGACCCGGACGCGCTGACCCGCCTCGTGGAGTACGTCCACACCCAGACCGCGGGCTGACGCACTCCCTCGCGGAGGGGGTGGCTCAGAGCGCCGACGCGGCCGTCAGGACCTCCGCCGCGGCCACCCCGGAGGCCGCGCTCGCGCCGTGGGTGAAGATCTGGGCCGCCGCGACGGTGGTGGTGCCCGGCAGGCCCATCTCCACCACGATCGCGTCCGGGCGGGCGGCGGTCAGACCGGTCACGGCGCGGCTCATCCAGGTGTGCCGGGCGGCGTCGCGGGCGACGATCACCAGTGGGCGTCCCACGGCCGGTTCGAGGGCGCAGCGTTCCAGCGCCACCGTCCCCTCCTCCAGTTCCTGCCCGCGCACCCGCACGGAGGTGGTCCCGGGCAGCCGCTCCCGCAGCGGTCTCGCCACGCCCCACGGGGTCTCCCTGCCGATGGCCATGTTGGTCACCGGGGCCAGCTCGACCACGTGCGGCGCGGCGGTCAGCGGCAGCGCGGCCCGCGCCGCGCCGGTGAGCCGCACGGCCCGGCGCGCGGCGACCTGGCCGATGCCGTCCCCGGCCGCGTCCCCCGCGGCCCCGGCCGCCCGCAGCCCGGCCGACCATCGGGCGAACTCCCGTACCCGGCCCGCCGCCTCGGCCAGCCGCTCCCGGGACAGCTCCCCGCCGGTCACCGCGGCGGTCAGCGCCTCGACCAGCTGCGCGACGGTGGCCTCCTCGGCGCTCTCGCCGCCCACGCAGACGGCGTCCACCCCGGCGGCGACCGCCTTCACGGTGGCGCCGTCGATGCCGTACCGGCGGGTGACGGCGCCCATTTCGATGGCGTCGCTGACGACCAGGCCGTCGAAGCCCAGCTCCTCGCGGAGCAGGCCGTGCAGGATGCGCCGGCTCAGCGTGGCCGGCAGGTCGGGGTCGTAGGCGGGCACCAGCAGGTGGCCGCTCATCACCGCGCGCACACCGGCCGCGACGGCGGCCCGGAACGGGGGCAGCGCCTGGGCGGCGATCTCGTCGAGCCCGGCCGGGTACGCGGGCAGGTCGTGGTGGGAGTCGACGGCGACGTCCCCGTGGCCGGGGAAGTGCTTGGCGCAGGCGGCGACGCCGGACGACTGGAGGCCGCGGATCCACGCGGCGGTGTGCCGCGAGACCACCTCGGGGTCCGAGCCGAAGGAGCGCACGCCGATGACCGGGTTGTCCGGGTTGGAGTTGACGTCCGCGCTCGGCGCGTAGTCGAGGCTTACCCCGGCGGTGCGCAGCTGCCGGCCTAGGTCGGCGGCGACGGCCTCGGTCAGCTCCGCGTCGTCGACGGTGCCGAGGGCGAAGTTGCCCGGCCGGGACGACCCGGTGGCGGACTCGATGCGGGTGACGTCGCCCGCCTCCTCGTCGATCGCGACGATCAGGTCGGGGTTCTCGGCGCGCAGCCGCGCGGTCAGCCGGGCGACCTGCTCGACGGAGACGATGTTGCGGGAGAAGAGCACGACGGAGGCCAGCCCGTCGCCGATGTCGCGCAGGAGCCAGTCGGGGGCCTCGGTGCCCACGAAACCCGGTTGCAGAACGGAGAGCGCGAGCCGACGCAACTCGCTGCTGTGCTTGCTCGAGGACATCGGCCGCGCCTTTCGGATGGTGGCTTGGTATAGACCAAGGAGGTGGCGCGTTCAGGTTAACCAGACGTGTCAAGGTGCCCCGCGCCGAACTCGGAAGTAACAACTCGACTGGTCGGAAGGGGTGTTGACACCCCGCCTTGGTCTAGTCCATTGTGAGGCGCAAGTTCGGCGAGGGACGGATGTGACACCAGTTTCCGCGCCGGGCACCTGCCGCGGCCGGACTGCGAAGACCGCCGTCGTGGCACCGACTTCCGTACGACGACTTCCGTGACGACCACCCCGGACCTCGCCCCGCTCCGCCCCGTGCCGCGAGCGGGCCCCGCTGCCACCACCCGACCTCATGTGCGACGGCTCGACCACCGTCGTGCACACCGCCGTTGCCCGCACGGGGCGACGGCGAGGATCTGGAGCACCACATGGCGACGCCTGATTCCTACCTCCACCGAGCCCCGTCCCCCCTGCCCTACTTCAGCGCGGACGCCGACACCTACCTGGCCCGCACCCAGCTGCGCGACCTCGACAAGACCCGCCCGCTGCGGGTGCTGTCCGAGGAGGACTTCGCCCACTGGCAGACGTACGGCTACGTCGTCGTGAAGGAGGCGATACCCGCCGACTCCGCGCGCCGACTGCTCGACTTCGCCTGGGAGTTCCAGGGGCTCGACCCCGAACGCCCCGACACCTGGTACCAGGACCGCGAGTACCGCTCCGACCTGGACCGGGAGCTGCACATCTACGGCTTCGTCGAGGCCTACCACCACCAGCTCATCTGGGACAGCCGCCAGACGCAGCGCGTCTACGACGCCTTCGTCGACGTGTGGGACTGCGAGGAGCTGTGGGTCACCCTGGACCGGCTCAACCTCAACCCGCCCAACGTGGGCAACCGCGACCGCGCCCTGATCGACAAGCCGGACCGCGGCTTCGACATCGAGCTGCACTGGGACGTGGACACCTCCCTCGGCGTCCTGCCGCAGCGCGTCCAGGGCATCATCGCCCTCAACGACACCAAGCCCGACCACGGCGGCTTCCAGTGCTGCCCCGAGCTGTTCCGCCGCTTCGACCGCTGGAAGGCCCTCCAGCCCGACGACCGCGACCCCATCCGGCCCGCGATCGACCGCGCGGACATGCCCGTCGTACGGCCCGACCTGGAGGCCGGCGACCTGCTCATCTGGAACGGCCTGCTGGCCCACGGCGTCGCCCCCAACGTCTCCGGCGAGGGCGTGCGCGCGGTGCAGTACCTGTCGATGATGCCCGCGCTGGAGACCCACCGCACCCTGCGCGACTCCCGGATCGACTCCTGGCGCACCCTCGCCACCCCCGACTGGAACGCCACCCTGCTCGGCGACGCCCACCGGCCCGAGTCCGAGCGCTACGGCCCCGCCGAACTGACCGAACTCGGCGCCAGGCTGCTGGGCCTGAAGTCCTGGCACCCCGGCCCCGGCACCGACGCCAGCGACGAGCACCAGGCCACCGGGGACGGCGCATGCGCAGCATCTGCCTGACCCTCCCCACCAACCGGCACTGCCCGGACACCGTCACGGCCCTCGGCGAGGAAGCCGCCTACGCGGCCGACCACTTCGACATCGATGTCCACCTCCTGGTCCTCGACTCCTGCCCGCCCGCCGACCGCGCCGCCCACGCCGCCGCGCTGCGGCGCCTGCCGGCGCACCCCCGGATCACGGCCCACCACCTCGACGAGGCCGCCCAGCGCGACTTCCTGACCCACGTCACGGCACGCTCCGGCAGCACCAAGCCCGAACTGCTCCTCGACCTGATGCTCCCCGACGGGCTGTCCTACGGCGCCTGCACCAACCGCGCCTTCCTGATCGCCGCCGCGCTCGGCTGCGCGTCCGTCCACCGCCGGGACTCCGACAGCCGCTACCAGCGCGTGGACGGCCGTACGGTCTTCCCCGTCCACCACGAACTGCTGTCGCTGGGCGAACGCGCCGCCGACGCGGTGGCGGCCGTGACCGAGTCGACGCTGCCGGAGCGCCTGCTGGAGCGGCGGGTCGCCATGGTGGGCAGCTCCTTCGTGGGCGAACTCTCCGTCGACATCGCGCAGATACGGGACGCCGACCCCGGTGTCTACCGCGACGTCGTCTCCCTGTGGGCGCCGGAGGGCTGGTCCGCCGAGCGGAAACGCGCCCTGGCCGAGGAGTCCTTCACCGGCGCGGGCACGGAACCCTTCACCGCGGACCACTCGCTGCTGACCGTGGTCGACCCCATGCGCGTGGACATGTGCAACATCGCCTTCCACGGCGCGACGGTCAGCGAACGCGTGCCGCTGCCGCCCGCCCGGGACACCATCGGCAGCGACTACTTCCTCATCCACCTCGTGCACGACGCCCGGCTGCCGGGCGTGCTGCACAACCGCAACATCGTCAACTACTACACCGGCGAACGCCGCACCGGCCCCGGCTTCCTCGCCTACCAGACGCGCTTCGCCAAGTTCCTGCTGTCGATGCTCTACTTCCACCACGTCTACGACCGCATGGCCGAGGCGGGCGACGCACTGCTGGACGAGCGGGGCCGGGCCCGCCCCGCCGCGGTGGCCGCCCTGGCCCGCGAGAGCACCGGCCTCGACCCCGCGGAGAACGTCCGCCGGCTCGACGCCCTCGACGCCGCCTACCGCCGCCTCGGCGGCCGGTACGCCGACTTCGCCGACCTGCTGGCCGGCCGCCGCGCCCGCCTCCTCGACGAGGCACGCGGCGACATGGCGGACTTCGCGTTGCTGACGGAGGCGTGGGAGCCGCTGGTGGCCGCGGCCCGGGCCACCCCCGTCCCGCCGGCCGCGGGACAGCCGCGGTGAGTGCGGTGACGGGCGCGGACCTCGGCGCACCCCTGGCCGCCGCCCTCGCCGCCGCCACCGAGGACCGGCTCGTGTACGACCTGGCCGGCATCGAGGGCCGCCACGACACGCTGCGCCGCGAACTGCCCGGCGTACAGGTGCGGTTCGCCATGAAGGCCTGCCCGGTCGACGAGGTCCTCGCCGTCCTGGCCCGCCGGGGCGCCGGTGCCGACGCGGCGAGCCCCGGCGAGGTCGCGCAGGCGCTGCGGGCCGGGGTGCCGGCCGGCCGCGTGCACTACGGCAACACCGTCAAGTCCGACCGGAACATCGCCGAGGCGTACCGGCTCGGCGTGCGCACCTTCGCCACCGACAGCCTCCAGGACGTGGCCGCCCTCGCCGCCCACGCGCCCGGCGCCCGCGTGTTCTGCCGGGTGGCGACCGGCGGGGCGGGCGCGGTGTGGGGGCTGAGCGACAAGTTCGGCTGCCCGCCCGGCGACGCCGTCCGCGTGCTGGCCGCCGCCCGGGACGCCGGGCTGGTACCGGCGGGCCTGTCCGTGCACGTCGGCTCCCAGCAGATGACGGGCGAGGCGTGGCACGGGGCCCTGGAGGACCTGGGCGAGGTGCTGCGCGCACTCGGCCGGCGCGGCATCCGCGTCGACCACGTCAACCTCGGCGGCGGCCTGCCCGCGCTCGGCTACCGCGACCGGCGCGGCACCCCCCTCGACCCACCGCTGGACAAGATCTTCGCGGTGATCCGGGAGGGCATGGACGAACTGCGCCGGGTCCACGGCGGCCCCCTGGACTTCGTCATCGAACCCGGACGGCACCTCGTCGCCGACCACGGCGCGATCCGCGCCCACGTCGCCCGCCTCACCGAACGCCGGGCGGCGAACGGCGAACGGCGGCACTGGCTCTACCTGAGCTGCGGCAAGTTCAACGGCCTCTACGAGATGGACGCCCTGCAATACCGGCTGGTCTTCCCGGGCCACCCCGACGGCCCGTACGTCCCGGCCGTCGTCGCCGGTCCCACCTGCGACAGCGACGACGCCTACTCCCACGAGGAGGGACTGGTCCCGGTGCCGGCGGCACTGGCCTCGGGCGACCCGGTCTGGGTGCTGTCCAGCGGCGCCTACGCGACCAGCTACACCACCCAGGGCTTCAACGGCTTCGCCCCCCTCCCGTACGCCTTCGCGGGCGGCCCGCGGGGGAGCGGCGCCGATGGCTGAGAGCGTGCGGGTGCGCACCCTCGCCGACGGGGACTGGGACGCGGTCGTGGCACTGGAGCGGGACGCCTACACCGGCCTCGGCCTGTCGGAGGGCCGGGCCGCGCTCCAGTCCAGGGCGGCGGCGTCGCCGGACACCTGCTTCGTCGTGGACGTCGGCGCCCGTACGGCCGGCTATCTGCTCGCGCTGCCCTACCCGCCGCACCGCTACCCGGACCTGACGCGGACGGAGACGGCCCGGGGCGCGGTCGAGTCCGGGAACCTCCACCTCCACGACATCGTCGTCGCACCCGGGCTGCGCCGCAGGGGGCTCGCGCGGCACCTCCTGCACCACCTCACCGCCACCGCACGGGCGCGCGGCGACGAGCGGATCTCGCTGGTCGCCGTGGGCGGCACCGAGCGGTTCTGGTCGGCGCGCGGCTTCGTGGCCGAGCCGGGGGTGGTGCCCACCGGCGCGTACGGCGACGGCGCCGTCTACATGTCCAGGCCGGTCGCGGCCGCCCGGCAGACCCGGGCCCGCCCGTCCCTCCCCCCGCCCGCCCCCACCCTGCGCGAAGTGAGCTGATGGCGCGTGTCCCCTCTCCACGACCCCTTCCGGCGCGGCCAGCTGGCGATCGCCGCGCTGTTCCTGTCCCTCGGCTTCCAGTACGCCACCTGGGCCGCGCGGATCCCCGCCGTCAAGGCCGACCTCGGCCTGAGCGCGGCCCAGGTGGGGGTGCTCCTGATGGCCGCGGGGGTCGGCGCCGCGGTGTCCTTCCCGGCGGTGGCGTGGCTGATGCGCCGGATGGGCTCGCGGCGCCTCGCCCTGCTGTCCCAGCTGGGCCTGGCGTTGCTGCTGCTCGCCCTGGCGGCGGCGCCGAACTACCCGGTGGCCCTGCTGGTGATGTGCGCCGACGGTGTCCTCGTGGGCTGCCTGAACGTGGCCATGAACGCGCAGGGCGCGGCCCTGGAGGCACGGCACGAACGCCACACCATGGCGAAGCTGCACGCCGTCTTCAGCGCCGGATCGCTCCTCGCGGCCCTGCTCGCCTCCGGCATGACCGCCGCCACCGGATCGGTCGCGGCACACTTCGGCGTCGCCGTCGTCCTCCTCGCCGCACTGGGCGCCGCGGCACGCACCGGACTCCTCGACGAGGACGCCGCCCCGGCCGACGCGGGAGCCCCCGCCGACGCACCGGCCCCCGCCGACCCGGCACCGGCGGCCCGCCGCCGCTGGACCGTCCCCTCGCGCCTGACCCTGTGGATGTGCTGCGCCATGGTCTTCGGCACGGTCGCCGAGGGCGCCATGAACGACTGGTCCGCGCTCTACCTGAAGGACGTCGCCGAGGCGTCGGCGGAACTCGCCCCGCTCGGCATCGCCGTGGTGTCCGGGATGATGGTCGTCGCCCGCCTCTTCGCCGACGGCTGGCGCGGCCGCTGGGGCGACGGACGGGTCGTTCTGCTGGGCAGCGCCGTGGCCGGTACCGGTCTCGCCGTCGCCCTGGTCAGCGGCGGCATCGCACCGGCGCTCGCCGGGTTCGCCTGCATGGGCCTGGGCATCGCGGCCGTGACCCCCTGCGTCTACGCCGCCGCCGCCCGGCAGGGCTCGGACGCGCTGACGCTGGTCGCCGCCATGGGCACCACGGGGCTGCTGGCCGGTCCGCCGCTCATCGGCTTCATCGCCGGTGCGAGCAACCTGGCGTGGGGCATGGGCGCCGTGGCCGCGTCGGCGGGCGCCGTCGCCCTGTGCAGCACCCGTATCCGCTGGACCCCGGTCCCCGTCCCGCGGAGCGAGGCGAGCGCGGCCTGAGTGCACAGGAATGGACGTCGCCATGCAGGGTACGCGGCTCTCGTAGCCATCGGCGCCCGACGGGCGTTGACGACTGGGAGGGCACAATCATGACGACCACGGCCGCGCAGACGACGGCACACACCGCGACGGGCATGCCGGAGATCGCGGACCCGTCCAAGGTGGCGCCCAGGGACGCGCGGGAGTTGTCGAAGCTGTTCTTCGAGCAGCTGGCGGTCCTGGAGGAGGGCACGCCCGAGTACCAGTACGCGCGCAACACGCTGATCGAGATGAACATGTCCCTGGTCCGCTTCGCGGCCGGCCGGTTC